>NZ_CP034346.1:954062-1560625 GCF_003991425.1 Paenibacillus lutimineralis | reverse complement strand
AGCCTCCTCTACTTTTCTTCGTGTATTGGGCTTTACGGCTCCAGAGTTGTTAATGACTCTGGACACGGTCCCCACAGCAACACCAGCTAAGTTAGCTACATCTTTAATGCTTGCCATATAACCCCCCCGAACTCTGTTACGAAATTATAATAACATCAGATTGGAAACGTTTCAACTATTATTTTGGAAACGTTTCAAAATTAATTTATAATCTTCTCCATATAATGAAGACGGGTAGTTCCGATTGCTGGGAAAGAATCTTTCATTTTACTAATACACTTGGCTCCCTGGATAAAATAAAGACCGAGCATGGCTCGGTCCGGCATTAGATTGTATTGTACTGTACTTTCACAATATTACACTGATCTGGATCTATGGTAGAAATACCCCGCTATTTCTTCTTATAAAACTCATGGTACAGCTTCATGAGCGCTCTTTTCTCGATCCGTGACACATAACTCCGGCTGATCCCAAGCTCTCTGGCAATTTCACGCTGAGTCCGCTCCTCGCCTCCGTGCTCGAGGCCGAACCTTCCTTTGATTACTTCCTGTTCTCTGGAATCCAAAATATCAAGATTCTGATAGATTTTGCTCTTCTCCATCTTAAGCTGAACCCGATCAACGACATCGTCCTCTTCTGTTCCAAGGATATCGATAAGGGTAATTTCATTCCCCTCTTTGTCAGTTCCAATTGGATCGTGCAGCGAGACGTCCTTACGGGTTTTCTTCAGCGATCGGAGATGCATCAAGATTTCATTTTCTATACATCTTGCCGCAAAGGTCGCCAGCTTCGTTCCTTTGTTCGGACGGAAGCTCTCAATCGCCTTGATCAGGCCAATCGTACCAATTGAGATCAGATCCTCCAGATCTTCGCCGGTGTTATCAAATTTCTTCACGATATGCGCCACAAGCCGCAGATTATGCTCAATCAGCAAATTGCGGGACATCGCGTCGCCTTCAGCCATTCGCTGTAGGTGCTTCGTTTCCTCTTCTTCCGTCAGCGGCTGGGGAAAGGCATTATTCTTTACATATGAGACTAACAAGGTCAACTGCTTAATAAACAGCGCAATTGCGGATACCAACTCCATGAACAGCACCTCCACGTCGATTAGCTGAAGAGGCAAGCACATCCTAGTACACCACTTCAGCACACAATGAAGTTCAGTTGTACATTGTATGTGGGCTGCGGCCCAGATGTGCCTGTTCAAAGGGAATTGATTCATGATAATAAATGTTTCTACCTATTCCGTCACTTCCCATTAGAAGCGTATATTTGGGCGGGACCTACGCTTACGATAATGGAAAAAGCCTCCCGCTATAACGTAGCAGAGCACGACTATGGCAATTCCGACACTATCGATGCCCACATCGATGGCCTGGCCTGTGCGATTCACGACGAAGGTCTGATGCCATTCATCGGATATCGCGTACAACAGCGCAACGATAGCTCCCCCTGTAATGGCGGATGCACGCTTCCACTTCAGGGCAAGCAGGGTTTGAATAGACAGAAATGTTAACACAGCGAAGATACTGACATGCGCACCTTTGCGAATAAAGAATTCGATAAAGTCATAAGGCATCGTCGAAGTGATTAACTGATCGTTATAATAAAATTCTATATCAGGCAGGCTCTGAACCAGCTTATCGGGAAGATGGGCCGCTAACGAGGGGCGAAGATCCTGCTCATAATAGGGCTGCGAAGATTTATAGAAGATAAAGGCCATACAGATTATCGCTAGTAGCAGCCAGATCAGAAATTTTTTACGCTGATAAGTCATATTTATGAGATCCTCCTCCTTGTATTTCCTTATTTTATCTATTGTTTGTCCAAAAAGAAAGAGACCGCAGCCTTGTGGCTCGGTCTCTAGACGTTGCTCAGAACATGCTCAACTGGAGCATTCAGCGTCTGACTAATCTATGTTGCATCTAGGTCTTGCGATTCGTTCTGGCGAGCACTGGCAAAATCAGGCCAAGTCCAAGCAAAATGAACGGAGTCGCGATGTTTAAGCTTATCTGGAAGTACCATTCGCTCGTGAAGGATTCAACCTTGGGGAACATCCCCATCAAGCAGGCGAAGGCGGTAAATAGGAAGCACCATAGGCCAATAACAAAGCCAAATGTATTGTTCTTCACAAATTGATAAGTCGTCTCGAACTTGTGCGACATAAGCATCAGAGCCATAAAGGCAGCAAACACCCATAGGTAGCGAAGCGGCATTACAATCGAGTTCAGATCGAGCAGCCAGTTGAACAAGGAGTTCATATTGCCAATACCTAACGCTGGGACAATGATCAATATACCCACCAGGATGGCTGTCATAATATAGCCATTCACCGGTGTACCGCGCTCATTAATCCTAAGCAGCGACTTCGGTACGTAGGCTTCATCGGAATCCGACAGCAGCACACGTAACGGTGCATCAATGGAAAAGGCTAAGGCTGATATTTGTGCTAGCACATTTGCTAGCGCGTAGATGATCATAATCCAGTTGCCGAGTCCATAATATTCCCCCAGAATCTGAAAGGCATAATATTGCCCGTTCATCTTCAAGTCTGCAGGGATTTCATTGGAATTGAACATGAGTCCCATAGCGTAAGAGCCTAGCAGTGCGCAGATCGCAACCATAATCGCTAACGTAAGCATTCCTCGTGGGAACTCCTTCGACGGATTGTACGTGTTGTTTACGTATGGCGATATTTTCTCCGCGCCGCCCACAGCAAATACGAGCATGGATATCGTAGTGAAGTAGGCGAAGTTAAAGTCAGGGATGAACGTCTTCAACGTAATATTCGGGGTTGCCACTTCTATTCCCCGCAACGAAGGCGCTGCAATCGCGAGCACAATGTAGAGAATCGACATCACAAAGACGGATATGCCCGCGATCGTACCGATCCGCCGAAGAGAAGTAACCCCGCGCGAAGCCATCCAGAGAAAGAGCAAGAATATGACCAAGCATAACGATTGAACCAGAAGAGTGGACAATTCCTTGATAAACATGCCATTTTGCTTTACCGCCCATCCCAATGCGATCAATATCGCCTGTGGCTTCTGCGCCAAGTAGGGAACATGAACGACCCAGTAGGTCCATGCTGCCAAATAAGCGATCCTGGCACCCATCGTTTCTTTAATCCAGCTGCTTACCCCGCCCTTGCCATGCCGGAATGTCGAGCCTAATTGTCCAACCATTAAGGAGTACGGTACAAAATACAAAGCGATGATGAGAATCCACGAGGTGATTACGGTGAGTCCTTGATTGGCGTAGTTGTTGACTACATTTCCAAAGCCCCAGACGGAAACAAAAGCCATCAGTGCGACATTATACCATCGCAGCTTCTTTATATCATTGTCTTCCATAATACTCAATCTCCCCTTCTGTCTTGCGCATGGGTGCATGGATTGGAAGTGCTTCTGATGCGGCCTAATTCCTAGTGCTGGCATATTCTAGGCCTACATATTAGCTTTAACTTTGCCTGTAATACGCCACTTCATGCATCAGGTATGGGATTGAGCAGGAGGCCTGCTTCCCTACAGTCGGTCGTAGGTCAAGCAAGCCTCTCGAGTTCTTGGTCATAGATTAGCCCCTGTAACGAAACCTGGTATCGTTATTTGAGCTAAAAGAAGCTGCTCCAAATTGTAACGAAACAAGGTAACGCTATTTAGGCATAAAACTATCTTTTACACTGAATTTTTCGTAAATAACGATATGGTGTTTCGTTAGACTTAAATCTCTGTCATTTTGGGGGGAATAGCGATATGGTGTTTCGTTAGAGAGATTCCATAGGCACAACGGCCTGATGCAGGGCGATGTCCAGCTCTTCCGTATACTCAGTTCTCTGTTCAGGTGTCCAGCCAAAGATAGAAGTCATAAATCCAATCACCCGCTCTTTCCAATCCCGTACCCACTGAATATTGAAGAAGAGCGCTCCGGTGCGCCGGATGAAGAAATCAACTGGCTTCACCGTCATTTCCTCCTCTATGGCATAGACGAGTGGGACAAGCACTTCGAGCGGTAGTCCGGTTGCTTCCACTTGCCCACGGCAGCGATCCGCGAGCTCGAAGAGCCGGTCTGCATTGGAGCCGTAATGATGCGCCCAAGTCTTAGCGAGTATAGCTTCCAGACCTCGCTGCGCACCTTCCTCTGTTTTCTTCTGAACAAAGTCTGGAAATGCATCGGAACCACCCACATTCCCGCCCGAGATCGGCAGCTTCTTCGTCATCGCCTGGACGAACGCCTGCCCCTCTTCACGGCTTAGCAACTGCATGACCAGATCAACAATCGTCTCGGCCATCTTGCGATAACCGGTAAGCTTGCCGCCGGCAATTGTTATCAGTCCAGAAGGAGATTGCCAGATCTCATCATGGCGGGAAATTTCCGACGCGCTCTTGCCTTCCTCATAGATAAGCGGACGAACGCCTGCCCAGCTGGATTCGATATCCTCCACACGAAGCTGGATCGTAGGGAACATATAATGAATCGCCGCCATAATGTAGTCGCGATCCTCCTTCGTCATGACAGGCCGGAGCGGATCCCCCCGGTAGAATGTATCCGTCGTGCCTACATAGGTCTTGCCATCGCGCGGAATCGCAAACACCATCCGGCCGTCTGGCGTGTCGAAGTAGATCGCTTGCTTTAGTGGAAATCTGGATTGATCGATGACTAGATGGACCCCTTTTGACAATTGCAGATGCTTGCCCGTCTTGGAATGGTCCTTGTTACGAAGTTCATCAACCCATGGTCCTGCTGCGTTAATGATCTTCCGTGCCCGGTACTCAAACCTCTCCCCATCCAGCTGATCAATCACTCGCACACCAACGATCTTGTCGTTCTCATAGATGAAGGAATCCACCTTCATATAATTGATGGCCATCGCCCCGTTGTGAACCGCTTCCTTCATCACCTCAATCGTCAGACGAGCGTCATCGGTGCGGTATTCTACGTAATACCCCCCGCCAAGGAGCCCTTCCCGCTTAAGCAACGGTTCACGGGTCTTCGTCTCTTGCTCCGACAGCATCCGCCTCCGTTCATGATGCTTAACCCCGGCCAGGAAATCATAGATACGAAGCCCGATACCTGTGCTGAATCTGCCGAATGTTCCGCCACGATGCAGTGGCAGCAGCATCCATTCAGGCGTCGTCACATGCGGGCCGTTCTCATAGACGATGGCGCGCTCCTTGCCGACCTCAGACACCGTCTTAATGTCGAATTGCTTCAAATAACGAAGCCCCCCATGTACCAGCTTGGTTGAACGGCTGGACGTTCCTGCAGCAAAATCCTGCATCTCGAATACGGCAGTACGAAGTCCTCGTGTCACCGCATCCAGGGCAATCCCCGCCCCGGTAATTCCTCCGCCTACTACGATCAGATCAAGCGGCCCCTGTCCCATCGCTTCTGTCATCGATTTACGTCCTGTTGCGGAAAATGCAACTGTCATCCCATTAACCTCCCTCGTCATAAAGACGGTATATTGAAGTGGGTCATTGTAACAAAAAAGCCGCAATAACACTAAAGTCACGGACTCAAGTGCAATTGCGGCTTCTCTATTCTCCAACCGAATTTAAATATTAACTTATTAAAAATTGTAGCATATTTGTGTCGTTATTTAAATACTTTTGTCGCCTCAATTGCTTTGCCCCAACCTGCATAAAGTTCATTGCGGCGCTCTTCCGACATCGACGGTGTGAAGGTGCGATCGATACTCCACTGTGTCGCGATCTCATCCCGGCTTCCCCAATATCCGACAGCCAGGCCAGCAAGGTACGCCGCACCGAGAGCTGTCGTCTCGAATACCTGTGGACATTCTACCGGCACGCCTAGCATATCGCTCTGGAATTGCATCAGGAAGTTGTTCTGAATCGCCCCGCCGTCGACGCGCAGTGTTGTAAGGCCGATCGAGGAATCCGCCTCCATAGCGTTCAATACATCCTTGCTCTGGTAGGCTAGTGACTCCAGGGTGGCACGGATGAAATGCTCTTTACTGGTACCCCGCGTCAGACCGAAGATAGCTCCCTTCACCTCGCTGTCCCAGTATGGCGTCCCCAATCCAACAAAGGCTGGGACCACATATACGCCGTCCGTGGAATCTACCCTGCTCGCGTATTGCTCGCTATCCTTTGATTCCTTAAGCATACGCAAGCCGTCACGGAGCCATTGAACAGCGGAGCCCGCCACGAAGACGCTGCCTTCCAATGCATATTCCACCTTGCCGTCGATTCCCCAGGCGATTGTGGTGAGTAGGCCATGCGAGGATTGAACCGCCTGCTCGCCGGTATTCATCAGCATGAAGCATCCGGTGCCATAAGTGTTCTTGGCCATGCCTTGCTGGAAGCACGCTTGCCCGAACAGGGCAGCCTGCTGATCGCCAGCGACGCCGGCAATCGGAACTTCTTCACCGAAGAAATGATAATTCACCGTGTTGCCATAAACTTCAGAGGATGAACGTACTTCCGGCAGCATCTGCTTCGGAATCGTCAACAGCTCCAGCAGCTCATCGTCCCATTTCAATTCATAAATATTGTACATGAGCGTACGCGAAGCGTTGCTATAGTCAGTCACATGCACCTTGCCGCCGGTAAGCTTCCAGATCAGCCATGTGTCGATTGTGCCGAACAGCAGTTCACCACGTTCCGCCCTTTCCCGAGCCCCGGGAACATGATCCAGAATCCACTTCACCTTCGTACCGGAGAAGTAGGAATCGATCAATAGTCCGGTCTTGGAGCGGAATAATTCCTCATAACCTGCAGCCTGCAGCTCATCACAGATCGACTTCGTCTGTCTCGATTGCCATACGATCGCATTGTAGATCGGACGGCCCGATTCCTTATCCCATACGACGGCTGTCTCACGCTGGTTCGTTATGCCAATCCCAGCGATCTGCGCTGGCTTCACGCCAGATTCAATCAGACAGGTAGCGATAACAGCGAGTATAGTGCCCCAGATCTCTTGAGCATTATGCTCCACCCAACCCGGCTCCGGGAAAATCTGAGTAAATTCCTTCTGAGAGACGTGTACGATCTGACCAGCTTTATCAAATAAAATAGCTCTGGAACTCGTTGTCCCTTGATCAAGAGACAGAATGTATTTTTCCATGCGAATTTCCCCCATTAATAATATTATTCAATGAATCGAACATCACTGTGCCAAGAGTTATGAGGCAATTTTTGCACCTTACATCGATACACTCCGTTTTGCGCTTTTACCGAAGAGGAGCAGCGAGAGAAGGAGAATAACGACCGCTATTCCTATCACAATCCATATGGTACCATCCACGCGGCCCAGGAACACATTTTTGTAAAATAACGCTCCAAACGAGCCCCCAAGCAGTGGACCTACAACAGGAATCCAAGCGTACCTCCAATTTGAGCTTCCCTTTCCGGGAATCGGGAGCAGCATATGGGCAATTCTCGGTCCCAGATCACGCGCCGGATTAATGGCATACCCAGTCGCCCCGCCTAACGAGAGTCCGATACTTACGATCAGAAATCCAACGATAAGCGGATTGAGTCCATCCGTGAACTTATTGGCTCCAATTGCAAGAATGCCAAGAACGAGGATGAAAGTTCCGATGATCTCACTCATCAGATTGGAGAATGGGTGATACACGGCTGGACTTGTCGCGAATACACTTAATTTCGCTCCAGGATCTTCTGTTACCCTCCAATGTGGCAAATAATGCAAATACACGATGACTGCACCGACGATGGCGCCCAACATTTGAGCAGCCATGTATAAGGGGACGTCCGACCAAGGGAAATTCCCGATGATCGCAAGCCCTAAAGTAAGGGCGGGGTTCAGATGAGCTCCGCTTATCGTTCCTACGGAATAAGCTGCGATGGCAACAGCTAATCCCCAACCCATCGTGATAACAATCCAGCCTGAATTTGCCGCATACGATCTCTTCAGCGATACCCCTGCACATACGCCACCGCCTAGTGCAACTAGTATCATGGTCCCGATAAACTCTCCCCAAAATGCCGACATAATTTACCCCTCCCATGAGTTATGACTGTTAGAACACAAAGAGACCTACATCAAGTTAGCACCCCATCCCCACAAATAGGGAGGGCGATGCATTTGAATGTAGATCTCCAAGTCTCCGTAACATTATTAACTTGATTCAAATTTTATTTAAAATTGCAAACGTTGTCAAATCCTTTTTTTCAAAGTCTGTCCATAATTGCTTGTTGGAAGTGGTCACTGCCTCCGCACCTGCCTGTAGCGCAAGCTTCACTTCTTCACTCGTAGAGATGAATCCTCCCGCCAGAATTGGCAGATTTGTTCTCTCCTTCACCTTGCGAATAATGCTTGGCATCCCCCCGGGCAATACTTCAATAACGTCTGGTTGCGTGTTCTCAATCAGCTTGCAGCTCTTCTCCAAGGCACTGTTATCAATCAGGAAAATTCGCTGTACAGCAAGAACTCCTTTTTGCTTCGCCTTTTGAATGACACTCGACTTCGTGGACAATATTCCATATGGCCGATACTCCTGACAGAGATATTCGGTCGCATGCGCATCGCTCTGCAGCCCCTGAATCAGGTCGAGGTGCAAGAACAGCTTCTTGTTCGCTTGTTGTACCATGTTGCAGGCATGCTTCAACTGGGAAATATGAACGTCGAGCAGCACAAGATATTCATAGGATGATGCAACGGCCTTCTCCAAATCCTTCATCTGCCTTGATGCGGGTAGAATCCGCTGTTCATAGAATTTCATAGTCTCGGGCTCCTTTAATCAGATATTTCCAATCTGGGTCAGATCATACGCAAGCCTTTAATAATTCTATTCAACGCAAACCGGCAAATGACAAGCATTTATTAACGTCGCTGGTCAGCTCATATCACTTATTCCCACGTACTGTCTCTCCTACAAGTGTTCCAGCGCATACGCCGTAGTCATTGTAATTTTGTCGGGCATGCTGTTGATTGGGAACCATTGCACATCTCCCAGAGCATGAGGCTCTCGGTTCTCTACAATTCCAGCAGCAATATGGGCCAGAAAGGTAGGCGCCACGTAGTGTGTGTTCTCCTCTGGTAGGATGTGATTAGTGACACAGAGCAGCCCATCAATCGCAATTTCAATACCTAACTCTTCTCTGATCTCGCGTCTAACTGCATCTTCAATCGTCTCCATGTAATCGACCTTGCCCCCTGGCAGACTCCAATATTCCGCTTCAGGCGCTCTCTTGCGAAGCACGAGCAGTATGCGGTCCTGATCATCTTTAATTACAGCTCCAACGCCTACCCTTGGCGATTTTTCGGCATTCATCACTTTTCCTCCTCTTCTATTGCAAAAAAATAGGGCCCATCCCTTGTTCAGAAGACGGCCCTTAACATTATATCAAATTACTTAGCCGCTTCACGGCCATAAACTTCAATTTGGCTTAGCGCCGGGAACGGAGACGGATCATCCGACTTGATCAGCTCTTTGAGCGTAACCCACTTCACTTGGCGCGGTGTAAGCTCGAATGTTTGCTTCAGATGAGTTTTCACCAGATCCAAAGTTTCTTGGCTGCCGTCCGAGAACGCTAATGTAACTCGCTCCCAGTGACTATCATGTGGGAAGTCCGCACGAATCGTCAAGACAACCTTATCAATCTCCACAATTCGACCAAAATCAACGGTCATCTCAGCATCAGGATTTTGATTAATTCCCCAGGATTCAAACGGCCATTTGCCATGTGAGTAGTTCACACTGTTGCCATTGATCGCATTTCGGGCCGCAAATACGGATTCTCCGCGAGTCTCCACATTAGCGAATGCATGGGGGTAGCTGGTGCTATTCTCATGTTGGTCATATACATTAAGCGCCAGATTTTTATAGGAATGGATCTCCTCCTCTGTAGCCAGGCGCGCGGTAAGCGTATGCAAATCACCTACAAATGTCTTCGGAGAATATGAGATCTTCTTCTCATCAAAAGGAATAATAAAGCGAATCTCCTGCCCCGTTAAATATACAAATGCCGGATCCATCGTATCCTCTAGCTGAATCACCAGATAAACGTTTTCATTTTCACTCGTCAGAACAATTTGATCCCCAGGTTCATAGTTTTTATCATAAACCAGATGAGCCTGGCCATGGTCCGAAGCGGACGCCAAAACAGCGCCATTCGCGCTTTGTATTTCAAGCTTCAGTTGTGTCATGTCGCATTCTCCTATTCTAGTATTAAATTTGGACGATATCTACATCTTATCTTATTGACTCCGGACAGACCAGTCTCGAAGCCAAAAGGTATAGAAAGTGCACATCTCATGCAAAAAAGGTCAAACATTGGCACAAATCCGTCTCATCTCCGTAACATCAGCCAGATTGAACAGCATCACCCTGACCTTATATAAGGCCAGGGCGACGCTGTACGCTTATTTGACGATTACTGTAATTTTCCCGCTTGTTACTGTCCCACCATCATTGACAAGCTCGCACCAGTATTCATACGTGCCCGCCGGTTTGTCGCGGATTTCGGTGATGGCAGATTGGGCTTGAGGCGACTTGTTTTCCAGCGCCTGGGTATCGATCAACACATCATTTTCATACAGCCGGTAGGTTGAGCCATTCGTTCCCCACCACATATTCATGCTGACTTTATAATTTCCATCCCTATCCCAATTATCATGAGAAAGTACAGGCTGACCCGGTGCCGCCTCATTTACTGTCACTACTAGAACATCGCTGCGTGTTGTACCGAATGCATTCGTTAATTCGGCGACATATTCATAAGTCCCATTTGGCTTATTGAACACAGCTGTAACCGTGGATTGAGCATGAGGCGAATCATCTTTTAGGGCTTGCCTATCTACCAAAACGCCATTTTCATATAATAAATAATCCGTCCCGTTATTCCCCCACCACATGTTCATCGTAATCTTGTAGCTGCCGTCCATCATTCCGGTATCATAGCCATTATCGGAGGACAGCTTTGGCTGGCCTGGTGCTCCTGTAGCGGTTTGAATAATATTGCCTACAATCGCTGTAGCCGATCCTTCATTACCGGCAGCATCGATGAACTCAAAGGTGAAGCTTCCATTCTCTGAGAAGATATAACTGTCTCTCCCGTCATTGTTTGTGATCGTCACAAGTTCGCTTGGGATCATGATTGCATTAACCTGCCCCGTCGTGGGCTCCGTAGTACTATAACGAATGGAAGCCGTCGGCGCAGTCCTGTCGATTCGGAAAATAAACTCTTGCGGCTCCTCTATATTCCCGGCACGGTCCGTCGATCTATAAACAAGAGTATATGTGCCATCCTCCGTAAACGTCAGAGGCTCTTTATAAGGCAGCCATGTCCTTCTGTCGTCCAGACTGTAGACTGTTTCCGCTACGCCGGAAGCTTCATCCGATGCCTTCATTACCGCTCTTACTTCGCTAATATACCAGCCATTTCGCTCCGTTCCTTCAATGGAAAGCTCCGTTTTCGGCAGAACGGTATCGGCTGATGAAGCCATCCACTGCATAGAGCGGAATTTCGAAGACAGCTTTCCGTCCCCGATTCCTCCTCCCCATTCAATAAAACCTTTCCGTCCCGCGCCGTCATTATCATTAACAAGCATTGAAAAGCTGATAACTCCTTGGTTTTCTGCCCTCACTGGCGTAATTTCCGACCAGGGCAGCGCTAATTCATAAATCGTATATTTCTGCTCTTCATCCCTTGTGATGGCAAGCTGACCGTTGGTCAGCGGTCCTTTGTCCACACCAGGAGGCGCAATCCATCTGTAGATTTGCGGTCCTTCAGGGGTTTGCGAAATCCCGATCTCATGCCAGTATGCCTTTTCACCCGGAAGACCATCCGAAATTGCAAATTGAATGCTGTCATTATTCCAGATATCGGCCCCAGCCATTGAAGCAGCGTGCACATCATCTTTTATTCTGGCCGACAGATACAAGTGATCAGCGTCATAACTGAGCCAGACTTGGCCGCTTAGATCCCCCGCCCCTTGATATCCGCTCATTTTTACCGTCCCTTTCGACAAATCGATCGTAGATGCGCTGTTTATGGTCTCCAGGTCAAGCGTCCCGTCCACAGTCACCGGTCTGGCAGGCACCGGATTAAATTCTGCCGTTCCTTCATACGTGTACGGCTCTAAGCCATCGATATAGACCGTCACCTTCAGGCTGCTGGTTATACCGGTACTCATGGCGGCAAGCGGGATGTCGACTGTCGTAGAGGATCCGGCGGCAATCTCATCATTCATGACTTCAGTTCCCGATTGGGTCCCGAACCGCCAGTCTATCTTTTGGAGCTGTATCGCCTTGGACTTCGCCTCATTGTTGACGGTAACCCTAAGCGTTTGATTTAAATCCGGAGTTTCCATCGTAGGGCGAATCTGAACCGTATAGGACGGTAGCGTTGAAGTTCCGCTTCTGAGTAGACCAACTCTTTCATTACCCTTCATCAACACGGCTGTGACAAGGCGGCTGCCGGGCTCATTTCCGCTTGCAACCTCAATCGTCTGTACAGCTTTTTGCCCGCTTGGCGTCACTACAGGATACACATGGCCTTCAACGTCCAATTGAAAAGCAAAATCCATAGAATTGGTATTATCCGTTTCCAAAGTAAAGACCATCGAGTCGCCGATCCGCGCTTCTTCCCCGCTCAAGACAAAGGTCTCGTCCCTTTCAATTCCGTTCACTTCCCCAACCACAAAAAACGGTTCATTGCTTAATGTCACAAAAACGTTCCCATTAAAAGGCGTATACGTGCTCGTATTCCCCATCATATCCGTGATCTGTATGGGATGGCTCGTACGGATGACAGCAGGGATCGAGGAGCCTGCAGTTGACCAGATCACGCGGACACTGCCGCCAGTCTTCTGAAATACATAGCTTCGAATATCGCTGTCTGTTGCGTCTCGGCTTTCAAACGAAGCACCATTCAGCATTTGGGTCATGGTGGCATAAGCTGTATATGCAGGTTTGGGGGTCAGGCTCCCCAGCTTATCGTCTGGATTTCGCAGCAGGCCGAAATTGTCCTCATTAATATTTTGAATGCCATCATTAATCATATCGTACCAGACGAGCTTCTCCACTCCGTTAGCAAGAGCAATAACATGGGCCCGAATCAGATAATTCGCTTGTGTCTTCTCATCTACGCCCCGTGCATCACGCTGTGTTGGCCACCCCGTTTCATTAATCCAAATCGGTTTTAAATTCCCATTATTATATTCTCGAATTAAATCCTTCAGATTGAGGATTAGATCTTCATAACCTTCCGGAGCACCAGGATATAAATAAGGATGGATTGAAAAGCCGTCCATGTACTGCATCCCGCCGAGCTTTAACACATCTTCGATCCATTTCAAATCCCCAGCCGTCGACGTGCCAAGTACCGGTAAATCAGGATGTGAAGCTTTAAGCGTTTCATACGTTTTCTTTAATAACGGATAGTAATATTCCGGCTTGGAATCAGCAGGTCCATTACCGCGGTCTCCAAAGCTTCCGTAAAATTCGTTATACACTTCTACAACATCCAATTGATCCTGATAATGATCAACGTATGCCTTCATGAAGTTGGCAAACCCCTCACGCCCGGCAGCCGTATACGGAGTGCTGTCATTATCGTAAAAAGGATTGGTATATCCTGAGACAAACAGGAAATCAAAATCATCTTTATCCAGCATATTCATGTAATAGTCCGGTTGGGGAGTAAATGTATAGCTGCCTTGCTGCTTTTCAATCCCCCGCCACTCATACCCACCCCGCACCGTTCGAATGCCGGCAGCCTTTATCAGGTCCACGATATTGGCGGTCAAATTTTGCGGAAGGCGGTGCAGATGAGTGGAAACTCCGAACGGTGATGATTCATTCGTCGGCTCATCCCGAGACGCAAGCACAGCAAACGGCGTTTTGAGCAGAACCGGGTCGCTTCCTTGCAAGTCCGCACGTACCTGCAGTGTAAAATAACCGTACTTTGAATGGGGAACAGTCCAGGAGGCTTCGTTCTGAACGGTTGTTGCCGTTCCCTCCTGCACCAGTGCTCCCTGATAATCATAAACCGTCCAGGATACAGCGGGCCTCGCCGTCTGGACTTTGAACCGGACTGATTCGCCGTTGGTATATATATTGCCTGGGCGAAGCTGAATCAGCTTCGTCGTCGGCGTTACCGCCGTCACAAAGGGTCCATCGCTGCTCCATATATTCTGGGCGTTGCCAGCTTCTACTTTAAACGTATACTTCTTGCCGACAGTAAGCCCCGTTACCGCATAAGAGGTTGTGCTGCCGCTTACCTTCCCGAGTACGCTGCCATTTTGATAAACAGTATAGCCGGTTACGCCAACGGAATCGCTCGCCCCACTCCACTCCAGCTGTAAACCATTTTCGGTGATATCTAAGGCTTGAAGGCTTCCGCCACCAGGCCAGCTTGGTGCGCTTTCATCGGCCCTGTCAACAGAAATCTCCAGATAAGGATGATTATCCGTATGTTCCTTACTGTTGAGGGAAACGGCATGCCCCTTAGCGGCCTGCTGTATAAGGGCAATGCTGGCAACGTCGCCTTTTGCCAATTGCTGTTTGACGAAACTGGTAACATCCCATTCATGCCAGCCTGCTATTTTCCCAACATTCACCGAGCTCAGATAATGATCAATTTCCGGTTTATTGTTCCAGGTTACCGTATCCTCCTGCCAAGAAGCATCCTCCATTCCGTAGGCCTGGACAGCAATCGTCGAATTCTCGGTATCGACAGCATATGCCTTTAATTTAGCCGATCCGATCTCACCGGTGATGGAGCTGAGATCAAACTTCATGTACGCCTGTCTGTTTAAATTAGCATCCGCCTCAAAATTTTTGACGATCAGCAGATTTGACGAACCGAAATTTTTCCCCGCATTTCCGCCCGCATTGACATAAGTATCCTCAATCGGTCCGAGCTGCACAGGCAAGGAATCACTTGTTGAAACCAACGTAGTTTTTACGGCGGCTGCCGCAAATCCCGGCATAGCTCCATACCAGGACATCAGAGAACCTTGGAGAATGACTACGGTCAAAAACACACTCATCAGACGAATAGCTGCTTTCGCTCGTTTTATTTTAAACATCCTTCTCACCCCGATCATTTTATTAGCAGGCACGACTTGCACTATTTAATAAGTTATCGTGATGAACATCGATGGAGCTTGAGCGTCTTTAACTAAGCATGAAATAGAACGGCCCTATCCGCCGGCTTCTTCGCGAGTGTTAGCGTTATTGGCTGTTCAGGTGCTTCCAGTAAGGCTTGCACAGTATAGTCCGACAAGGTGACTGAGGTCTTCAGTTCAGGCTTTTCATTCGGGCCCGAGAACTTCAAAGCAAACATGAATAACGCTTCCTCCATGGTGTGAAAATCGATCTCGCTAGGCTCCCCCTCATACAAAATATAATCGAGCCCCACAGTATTGCCATCCTGAGCAATATTCCATCGAAAATCGCCGAATCCGTTCATAGCGCCATGTAGAGCCTGAACCAACACCCTGGTCTCTCCTAGCTTAGTAAGGAACCGATCTTCGCCGCACTTCTCCCATACCGGCAGTTCTCCCGTACTGCCAATTTCAATCCGTATTCGCAGATCTGAGGCTCTCATCCGTCCATGGATGGGGTCCAGGTTGACATGGGTATCCCCGCCGTCAAGCGCGAACTGAATGCCATACAGCACCGAATCATGTTTCTGCTCACTTGTAAATACTGCTGAACAGAAGTCATACCCATCATGAAATACCCGAAGATGAACATAACTGTACGCCTGATCAGCACTTTGGACATAACCCAGCAAATTTCGGCACTGCTTCCACATCACGTTATGATTAAATGAGCCTAGCGAATATTCAGGCGTCATATACGTATAAGCCTTCCGCGTCCGGAACTCGTGATAGGCGGGCAAGTCCTGCCTTAGCTCCCGCACACCAATACTGGTGAACAGCCCATACAACCGCTCTGGGCAGACGACGCCATGCCCGTACCAGTCAGAGCCGTAGCTAAATTGCTCCTCGTTTACAAACGGCACATTCCCTTTACAGGCCATTTGCAGAAACGACAGATGCAGAGGAGCCAGAAATGTCCGGTATGATCTTGCATGAGGGCCGGACCATTCCTTCAGCAACGGATGGAAATGTTCGGCGATCATCAGCCAAGTTGCATCCAGCAGTTCATTGGCAAGCTGTCTAGCTTCTTCTGTATGTGTATAAGTCGCAAGAGCGGACAACTCCAGAATCGCTACCGTGCTGTACGCCGGGCTATTGTATTCCAGGAAGGCTCCGGTTTGCATCGAATAATCATATAATCGTCTCAGCCGATGTAAACCGTAATTAAGAAACTCAGGGTGTTCCAGCCACTCTCCTGCAATCAATGTCACGAATGCCCCCATGATGGCAATATTCGTATAGTCCGGACCAACATTGCGCTTAATAATCGCTTCACAGCTGTTGCAAATTGCCTGCTGTGTTAATTGCCGCAGATCGGCCGGTAGATGGCTGCCGTGACGAATGAGGACAAGCAGCAGCCGCTTACCGATGAAATCAGCCCAATTCCAATCGGGTGGCGACATTTGATCAAGAGGTTCGTCGTAATACCAAGACCAGATACCAAATGACGGTGAATCGACTTCCTGATCCTGGAGCGACAGAACGGTACGCAGAGTATCCAGCGCACGGCCCTTATACCGCTCCTCATCACAATCCAAAATCGCCAGCGCATAATCCAGCGATTCACGAATCGGGTGCACGTACTCAACATTCCGCAACGTTGTATGGTAGCCAGGAGATGTAAATGGCGTGCGCAGCAGCATGATTAGTTCATTGTAGTCCCCATGCTTCTGTTGAAGCGTTTCTTGCAGAAAAGGCCGCCAACGGGTCTCTTCTTCCTGCAGGACACTGCTCCATATCATATTTGACATGTGTTTACCTCCGTATCATATCTGGCTGATAGGTGCCTTTCGACCCTTTACAGGATTCGGAAAAGCACCTCTGCCATATTAGTCATTACGTCACTTCAGATTGTCTTTGTTCGCTTCATACCACTCCTGTGCCAGCTTATCTACATTTTCGCCGCCTAGCCGCTTCCACTCTTTCCTCAGCTCATTCAATCCATCTGCAGGCGACATGGAGCCTCCCCCTGTAATGACTTTGGCTTCAATCTGCTGGGCGATCGGCGAGAAAGTCGCGATCAACTGGCTCAATTCAGGAAAGTCCGGATTGTAAGCAATATCTCTGCGGTATTTATTTTTCATAGCGATTTCAAGAGATTTGCCCTTTTCTTTGGCATAGCTCTGCGAAACTTCGTCCTTAGCGGCCATCGCCGGGAACATCTCCGGCTTCAATACATTATCCATCACAATCGCGTATTCCGATGCGTAGGCCACTTCTTTCTGAAACTTCTCAGGATCCGTCTTTTGCCGTACGCCGTCCACCATCGTGTAATGTACATTTTCTTCCCCATATCTGACCGGCACCCAGCCGTCTTCAAGCATCCAGTCAATGAACTCAATCGACGCCTTGATCTCTTCTTCCTTCATCTGGCTGTTGAATGCGGTAAAGATACTTGGCGGCGCTTCTTGATACAACCCGTCCTTACCGTATTTGCTGCTGACTGACTCAAGCGGCACCAATTTGGCGTTAGGATCGTTTTTCACCAAATTCCCGTTTAACTCCTCGATATCCCAATTTCCAAAATAGATGCCTGCCTTGCCTGTGGTCAGAAGCTGCGCAGAACGTTGAAAATTCGTATCCGTAATATATTCCCGATCGATCAACCCCTCATCGAAGAGCTGCTTCTGGAATGCCAGCGTATCCGCATGCCGATCCACTATCCGGCCAAATTGCATTTTACCGTCCTCGATGTACCATTGATTCTCGCTTGTAAAGAACAGAGCCTGGTCAATCGCATTGGCGCTGTTACTCATAGCAATTGGAACAGTATCAGCCTGGCCGTTGCCATCCGGATCTCCTTCCTTGAATTTGCGGGCTACATCAATTAGCTCTTCTACTGTGGTCGGTGCCTTTAGCCCCAGCTTATCGAGCCAGTCCTGACGAATCCACATGCCATGATTGGCAAGCGTCTCTCTGACGAACGACACGGCATATACTTCTCCATTGAATTTCAAGTAAGGCTCTAGCTCAGGATGTTTTTCCAAATAAGCCTTATAGGTCGTACTGTATTTCTCGATATAGTCACCGATCGGCTGGATGGCGCCTTGATTGGCTAATTGACTAATATAATTCCGGTCATACTCCCAGATCAGATCGGGCGCTTCACCGGCTGCAATCAATGCATTCAGCTTGGCCTGAGCTTGACTCCGCGTCACCGGAACCCAGTTCACAGTGACTGGTGAATTCTCATTGATCCATTTGGTCCAGCGGTTATTTTCATACGTCCCTTCCTCCGTCGGCACCTTGCCGCGATCAAACATCGAGATGCTGATTTCTTGTTTCGGGCCATCTCCAGCCTGTTCCGGTGTCGCTGCAGACCCGCCCGGTTCGTCTCCGGCAGTTCCCGTCGAACCACAAGCCGACAGCAACAACATAGACAACAGCATGGCCATCACCAAGGCAAACGTTGATTTTCCTACGTATTTCATTCTTTTCATCGTTCCATCCCCCTTATTTGTTTCATGAGAAAAGCCGACTGCGCTAACCAGTATTATTCGGGCACCTTCAGCCCTTGACTGACCCGATCAGCACACCTTTCACAAAATGCTTCTGCAGAAATGGATACACGCACAGAATCGGTGTTACGACAATGACAACGGCAGCGGCCTTGAGTGCCTCAGGTGTTAACAGCACCTGTTCCAGCCCTTCATTGCCATTCATGCTGTTCAGCAGATTACTATCCACCGCGCTTACCATCTGATAGAGCTTGACCATAACCGTCAGCTTCGTCGATTTCGTAACATATAACATCACATTGAAATAGCTGTTCCACCAGCTAACCGCGTAGAACAAAGACAGTGCGGCCAGAATCGGCTTGCAAAGCGGCAGATAGATTTGCAGCAGGATTCGCCAGTCGCCAGCACCGTCAATGGATGCGGACTCCTCAATTTCGCCTGGCAGCCCCTCCATAAACGTCTTCATGACAAACATGTTATAGGTGCTGATCAGCCCCGGCAGCCAAACTGCCCAATACGAATTCATTAGTCCCAAGGACTTGATCAGAATAAAATTCGGGATCAAGCCAGCCACGAACAACATGGTAAACGTGATGAGCATCAAGAGCCAGCTACGACCAACCAGTCGCTTCCGTGAGAGCGGATATGCCGCCAGAATCGTCATCACCATGTTGAACAAGGTTCCAGCCACCGTAACGAGCACGGTATTTCCCATCGCCATGATCAACTGTCCGTCATCGAACAATCGCTGATAGGCAACCGTATTAAACTCGACCGGCCATAGGAACACTTCCCCTGACGTAATCGCTCTGCTGCTGCTGAAGGAGGCCACGATTTCATACCAGAAAGGGAATAACGTCAGCAGCGACACGAATCCAAGAAAAACGTAAGCGCTTACGATTCCGAGTTTGCTTACAGGATCTGTTTTCATTGAACTACCACAACCCCCGTTCCCCGAAGAGTCGGATAGACCGGTTAACGGTCAGAACAAGAATCACGCTTACAACCGATTGAAAGAGTCCAATCGCTGTCGTATAGCTATAGTTCATATTTTGCAGCCCTACCCGGTATACATACGTGCTGATGACATCGGCGACATCCAATACGGAGTTGTTCTGCAGCACCAGAGTTTGTTCCAATCCGACATCCATCATTTGCCCCATTCTGAGAATCAGCAGAATCGCAATCGTACCGCGGATACCGGGCAGTGTCACATGCCACATCTGCCGCAGCTTTGAGGCTCCGTCGATTTTGGCTGCCTCATATAGCTGGGGATCGATGGAGGCCATCGCCGCCAGATACAGGATCGTCCCCCATCCCGCTTCACGCCAAATGCCCGAGATCGTATAGGCGATCGGCCACCAGAATGAATCTGCCATAAAATAGATCGTCTCGCCGCCGGTCAGATTCTTCAGCAGAAGATTCACGATCCCCGTACTCGGCGACAACGCGGCCACGACAATGGTGCCGAGCACAGCCCAAGACATAAAATGCGGGATATACAGCATGTTTTGCACAATACGTTTGTACCAGTTCCGCCGGACTTCATTTAGAAGAAGCGCCAGTATAATCGGAACAGGAAATCCGAATACAAGACTGTACAAATTCAGAACGAGCGTATTCCTGAGTATTCTCCAGAAATCCGAGCTTTGGAATATCATTTGAAAATGCTTGAGACCGACCCACTGGCTTCCAAATATACCGTCTGCAAACCTGTAATTCTTAAATGCAATGATCTCGCCAACAATCGGAACGTATTTAAATAGAAAATAAAACAGAATCACAGGCAACAGCATCAAATATAAATGCTTATCCCGAATCACTCTACTCCAAACTGACTGCCCACTCATACTACCTCTTCCTCTCGCCACATAACGTCTCACCCTTTCGCAACATGACATGCAAATTGATCCGCAGCTACAATTCTGATTGTATGAAGGGACGGCGAAGCCGGAAAGAGACGGGTTTTGCATTCAGTGACTTTTCTTATCCATGGGCAGGTCGCATTTTTTACGATCCGTTCATTTTCTTATGATTCAAGCGCAACAAAGCCTATTCCAAGGCGATTTTGGGAGTTGAATCCTGGAGTAGCTCACGCTGCTCGGAAGGCGTCATACCTGTATATTTCTTAAATGCCCGCAGGAAGCTTCGCGTATTGATATAGCCGACCTCTTCGGCTATATCATTGATTTTACGATTCTTATCCGTCAACAACTCAAGCGCTGCATGAATCCGGGTCTCTATTAAATAATCGATGAAATTCTTCTCCGTATGCTCTTTAAACAATTTACTGATATAGGTCGGACTGAGCCCAAACGTTTCCGCCAGATGTGCCAATGAGAATTCACTTTCTCGGAAGTGTTCCTCGATATATGCCAGCATTTCCGAGATCAATTTATTGCTGCCGCGCTGCCTGCGTCTCTCTTCAACCTTGCCCGCCATTTGCATAAGTACATTCAGTACAATTTGCTCCAGCTCCTGCCAATTACGGCTGCGATAGATACGCGTATGAATCCTGCCCATATTATCCATGCTTTCATCCACATCAACGCCCGTGGCCGCAACAGCCTGCAGTGATTTCATCACTAGCTCATAGGAGAAATGGCGGATCAGCTCCGGAGACAAACCGTGGCCAATCGCATCCTGATATAAGCAGGCAACTTGCTGCTCTATCTTCTCCATCTCGGTCTGTCTCAGTGCTTCAATGATGTGATCTGTCATCTTCAGGATGCGGTAAAAGTCCTGATGCTCCGAGCCGCTCAAATCCTCAAAGGAAATAACAGTTTGACTACCCAGGATCATCCGGTATTCCAGCGCTTTTTGTGCTTCGGCATAAGAGGTTGTAATATCACACATATCTCCATAACATCTTCCTACTCCAACGGTTACCAACAGTCCGAACTGCTGCTTCATAATATCCAGCACAAGCTCCAGAATGGCCAATGCGCGAAGATGGTTCTGCTCGGCGTCGCCCTCGGCGAAGCTAATAATCATTGCGGCCCGGCCTGAACCGGTATCTATCGCTACACCCGCAGTCTCCATATTGATCAATTCCTCAGCGACATTACAGAGCATGTATGTATACAGGGTCTCATCCTTGGAGCTCATGCCGTTGTCTTTGCCGATTTCTGCCGCACAGACAATGAACAATTGCGGGAACAACGGAAAGCCCGAATATTCCAATTGCCGATTGACAGATTCAAATTCTGTATGATAGCCCGTTAACACATCCATCACCATTCTCCACTTCACGATTGGTTTGGAATCTCGCACCTGCTGTTCCAATTGCTTGCGGTCAATATGCATTTGATCAAATACCTTTTCCAGATAATCCAGCTTCACAGTGTGTCCCGGTTTGCCCTGCCTGGATGCTCCCGTCATTTTAACGGCTAAACGGTCAAGAGGCTTAAAGGTGCGCCGGTTCACGTAAAATAGGACGGACAACGCCAATATAAGCATAATGATCACAATCGCGATCATCAGATTACGGAGCGATTCCAGCGGCTGGTATAGCTCCGCTTCCGGAATCACACTGACGATTCTCCAACCTGTATAATTGGACGTTATATAAAAGACCGATTGCTTGCCTCCGTTTGATTCGGCCGTGAATTGTCCGCTCTCTGTTCTGTCCAGGACCTGCTTCATATAAGGAATGTCCGTCACATTTTTGTATAATTGCATTTTATCGTCATGGGTCACGATATTCCCCTTGTCGTCAATAATAAAGGTATGTACTCCGTCCTGGCCGCCTTCAAATACATCGCTGACCATCCGGTAGAGTACATCCTCATTGATATTTACAGCGACAAGCCCTTTACGGTAGCCTGGACTGCTGATCAATGGATAAGGACGGATCAGTGTAATAACATCCTGCAATTTCCCCCCGTCCCGCACCTTATGCGTACCGATCCATTTCGAGTAGCCATCCATTTCGATATAGCTTTGCAGCCATTTGTCCTCGAATTCGTTGTTCTTGATTAGTGTCTTGTCTGTCATCATATCGCCGCTCGTATCCGAATAGACAAAAACAGAAGATAATTGCTCATTGGCATGAACCATGATCTGCAGTTTATTAGACAAACCAAAGGAATTGGCATATTTTTGAGAGGGATCTTCATAGCTGTCATACATAAAATAAACGTATTCAAGCTCCTGCGACAGATTGAGCAAGTCCTTTTCAGTTGCTCGGAACACAAGCTCGATTCTATTATCGATTTGCT
This sequence comes from Paenibacillus lutimineralis, assembly GCF_003991425.1. Lineage (NCBI taxonomy): Bacteria > Bacillati > Bacillota > Bacilli > Caryophanales > Paenibacillaceae > Paenibacillus > Paenibacillus lutimineralis. The sequence goes on along the minus strand of NZ_CP034346.1, from coordinate 1,537,848 downwards.
TGAGCAATGCGATGTGCGTATCCTTCAGATCACGCTGCAGACGTCCCACCATACCAAAATAAGACAAACTAAAGGCCAGGATGATAATGACAATACAAATGGAACCATAGATGACCATGACCTTTCCGGAAATACTTAATCGCATGCAAGTCCCCCCTATTTTCCAATAAGATTGAATGGACCAACTCCATTGTGAAATTAATATATCATTCTATGATTCCCATGAATATCCGATGATAGGAAAAATCCCTTCTGAATCTATGATTATCTAAAAGAAAGAGCATCACAGTTCAAAAGGGATGATAGAGTAGCAGCGAATATCTTGTTGAAGCTAGAGCAGTTGTGTCCGGCTGCCGCCTTTGGCTTCAACGATGGTTCCGCCGGCATCAAGCCATACAGAATCAAAGGAAGGATTATATACAAACTCCATAGAGGCTGCAAAACGAAGATTATTAAAACACTTCAGGTAATCCGAGATCTCAATGTTAGTGGCATACCAGATATCGTCACGGCGACCGGCCGATTCACAGAAGCTTTCGATTAACTCCCAATTATTGTTCTGGTCGAATTCATAGCTATGTCCCCATACATACATCATATATAGATACTGTCTTCGGTCAAGCTGCTTGAATTTCTCTGCTAATGCAAGCAGATTCTGATTATGATGGCAGGTTGGATTCCACTCCATGAGATCCTCTGGCATGTGGAAATCACCGTGGCTCGCCACCGTTCGCGCATAATCAATTCCCAGAACCGGAAGTATTTCTTTGATTTGACGATTCAACGATCCATTTGGATAGGAAAATCCACGGACCGGATAACCTGTCATTTTCTCCAACGCTCTCCGGTCTTCAACAATTTCGCTGACGACTTGCTCTTTTGCACATCTGGCGATTGTAGGGTGATTCACCGTATGTGCTGCAATTTCGTGTCCCTGGTAGAGCTCTGCAGCTTGATCCAACGGGATTCTATCATCCTCGCCTACAAGACCCGAGTTCAGATGAAAGGTCGCTTTGATCCCGTAGTCATTCAGCAGCCGGACTAGCCGCCGGTCTGCCGTTCTACCGTCATCATAACTGAGTGTAAGCGCCTTATGCTTCCCTTCCGGAAAAGCCAGCAGAACATTGTTCACATGGATTCCCCCATCTCCGTATACGCAAGTGATAATAAGATAAGTACCAAGCCCTGCCCGTATAAAGTTGGATAGCACGGGATTTGATGATAGGCCGGAATATCCGGCATCACCGGCGTCCCCCCGGAGACACCTTGCACTGTTCCGTCCGGATCAATGAACTCCTCCACACCTTGCAGCGCCTTCTCAGCAGCTTCTTTATATGTAGGATCCAACCAACCTATTCGCATCCCAGCTAGCCATCCTGCTGCAATCCCTGCACTTCCAGACGTCTCCTCGGCAAACTTGGACTGATCCAACACCGTGTTCCACAAGCCGCTTTCTCTTTGATACTGCCGCAAACCTGCCGCCAGTTGTTGATATCGTTCTATAATTTCATCAGACAACGGGGTCAAGTCCTTGATTTCCGCAGCAATCCAGGGAGCCGACAGAATGACCCAAGCATTAGCGCGGGCCCAGCGGGCGGCGGACATATGATTGCCTTCGGCACCATTCCAACCATGAAACAGCACGCCTGTCTCCGGATCCTGCAGCAGCCGTAAATGGACTAGTAATTGAAATTCCGCTTCTTTGGCATACTTACTGTCCCCAGTCAGCCTTGCAAGTCTCGCCAAGAAGATCACCGCCATAAATAACGTGTCCGCCCATGCTTGATCGGAAAATTGAGCATCCTCCGTAACCGTATGTTCAAAAGCGCCATCGTGGGTACGGGGCGCTTCCGTCAGCATCCAATCCCCGATCTTCGTCGCGGTATCCAAATACCAGCGTTCCCCGGTAATCCGATACAATGTAGGAAAGATCGCATACGGCGCCATCGAATTGATGACTTTAACCTGTTCGCTTTTATGTTTGTTGCGTTCCGTCCACCGCCGCAAATATTCAATTGCTGTGGCGTCGCCTGCCAATTGCCCGTATTCCAGGATTGAAATAACTCCGACCCCCGGTACCCAGTCCCAGTTTTCAATATTCATTCCCCAGTCATCTGCCGGAGCATCGATCATGCGATGAAAGACATGCTCAGCCAGTTCCTTGAGCCTATTCTTCTTATCCATCTGTCCACTTCCTTACCCTAATTGAATTGTCGCGCATGGTAGGCGCCTGCTTTAAATGTAAAGGATTCAATGGTACTCCGCTTGGTCTCTTGTACAGAAATTATGGGGATTTTTCCAGAATCCCAGAGAACGCTTCCATAAAACATGTTAAAATCGACTTAATCCCGACGTTTGAAAATTAATAGCCTGTATGATCTCAAACCATACGCTTAATATCTTCCTTTGGAACGGAGACTTCATATGATGGATTCAAGTTATATCCCTGCCGATTATCAAGTAGATGACGAGACGAATCGCTTTCTGGATGATTTTCCGGTCCATTGTTTCTTTCGCGATGGGATGATCGGCCAAAATAAGATGCATGCCCATCGGGGGTATGAGTTCTATATCTGTATGGAAGGAGAAGGGCAACTGCTAATCGCAGACCGCATGTATCCGCTACTTCCGGGTACAGTTGCCATTATCAAGCCATATGTACTGCACCGCCCTTCGGTCGTCGGCACAAAGCCTCTGCACCGGGTCGTGCTTGCACTGGATGAACGCTATGTACAGACCTTATCCCAAGCATCCGATATGAGGCGCTGCATCGACATGCTGCTTGCCGAACCGCAGCTGCAGCCCTTCTGGCAATTATCAGACAGTAAAATGGCTAAGCTTCAGACGATACTCCAACAGCTTGCCTTAGAGGTCACTGAGCATCCGGATTTCTACGAGACGGCGATGCATGCGCTGCTTGCTGAACTGTTTGTTATGCTGGCAAGAGAACAGCATTCCGACCCGGGTACTGACGATTATGAGCAGAGTGCGTTTCATTTAGCAGAGCGTCTTTTAAGCTACTTGTCTGCGCATTATGCCGAGCCGATCGAGGTCAGTCGTCTGCATGAACAATTTAATGTCTCCCGTTCACATATGTACGAGCATTTCAAACAAGCAACCGGCCACTCCTTGAACCGTTATCTAACGATTTATCGTATCAATCAGGCTAAAAGACTGCTCATGGATACCCCGCTCTCTGTGACTGAGATTGCTTCCGCCGTTGGTTTTGGCGATCTCTCACATTTCTTCCATACGTTCAAAGCCGAAACGGGTGTAACGCCGAACGCATTTCGCAAGCAAAACCGGAATGAATGACAACTGCTAGTTTAACAATTAAGCCGATGCATTTGCCGAAATCTACTCTTGCAAAAAAAACAAAGCCCCTCACGTGTTATACATGAGGGGCTGCCAGATTACATCATTTCGTTACTATAACCATCATTTTCTCGCTGGATGTTGCACCGGAATCATTAGTAAGCTCGCATTGGTATTCATACGTGCCAATCGGTTTGTCATGAATGTCCGTAATGACCGACTGAGCATTAGGCGATTTATCGCTAAGCACTTGTGTATCGATCAATATGCCGTTCTCGTATAAGCGATAAGTTGTGCCGTTGGTTCCCCACCACATGTTCATTTTGACTTTAAAGTTCCCATCACCATCCCAGTTATCATGGGATAGAACTGGCACAGCCGGAGCCGCGTCCGTAACGGTTACGGTATGAACATCACTTCTCGTCGTGCCTGATGCATTGGTAAGCTCCGCATAGTAGCGATAGGTTCCATTTTTACGATTCTGAGCGGATGTGACGGCAGTTTGCGCATTCGGCGAATGATCTGCCAGAACTTGCGTATCAATCAGTACGTCATTTTCATACAGCTTATATGTGATACCGTTATTTCCCCACCACATGTTCATGGTTATCGTATACGTTCCATCCTTCATTCCTGTGTTGTATCCTTGATCGTCCGAGAGAACCGGTTTACCTGGGACGCCTTTAGGATCGGGCTTTGGCGATGAATTCACTTTCAACTGTCCGGTCCCCTCGCTGCCCAAGAGATATGCCGCATCATTTTGAGCATACGATACTTTAAATGGATATGTTTTCTCCTTATCCGAGCCATCCTGGAAGTGAATTTTGTAGTTCAACGTCGCAACCCCATCCGCATCGGTTACTGCGGCTCCAATAGGCTCACCCCCGTTCACGGCAAAGGATAAATTTTCCCCGGAGATCACTTTACCGTTCTTATCATGCAGCTTAGCTTGCAGCAGCACAGTGTCATTGACCCCTCCCTCAACGTCTGACGCTTCCAGTATCGTGCTATGGTATAGCTTGAACGTCAATTTCTCCTCGGTCATCATTCCTGCTGGATCACCCGCTTGCACGACCAAGGTGTGCTCCCCTTTAGCGGTGATCGGTGTACCGGCTGTCCATGATTCCCCATCCAACAGAATCCGAGGTTCCAGCACTTGACCAGACTCCGTTTCTGCCTTCACCACCGGAATGACCTCATCTGCATAGCTTTCTCCTTCTGCAACGCCTTGAATCGTGATGATAGGAGAAGCTGAATCATGGATCCATTGAGCGGTTCTGAATTTCTTGGAATCCTTGACCTCCCCAATTCCGGAGCCCCATTCGATATAGCCTTTCCGCCCCGCCCCGTCATTGTCGTTCACAAGGAAGGAGATACTGAGGGCTTCATTCGCACTCGGTTTAACCTGTGGAATCTCTGACCAAGGAAGCACCATCTCATAGACGGTAAGCTTTTGCGTTTCATCTCTTTTGACCTGCAAGGAACCACTCGCAACAAGTCCCTTAGGTCTGGAGTCCGGCGATAACCAACGAAAGATTTGCGGCCCTTGCGGCGTATCGGAAATCCCCAGCTCATAATAGCCCATATTCTCTCCAGGAATCCCAGCCATCATGGCAAACTGGATGCTATCGTTCTTCCAGATCTCCTCTCCGCTTGCAGAAGCGGAATGAACATCATCCTTGATTTGCGCCGTCAAATAGAAATTATCCTGATCCCAGTTCGCCCATATATTGCCGTCCAAATCGGCCAGACCGGTATAATTCTGCATTTTGACCGTTCCCTTCGATAGTTCGACGATCGGGGGTTGTGCGATGACGCCGGGGTCAACGGTACCGTCCACCTCAACCGTACCGCGAATGATCGGATTGAAATCAAACTTTCCTTCATAAACAAAGGGTTCTTTTCCGTCAAAATATACGGTGACTTGGACTGGGTAACTAGCTCCAAAGTCAAAACCATTGAGCGGAATATCTATCGTATCTATCGTGTCTGGCGGGATAACCAAGGCCATGGCTTGACTGCCGGATTGGGTACCGAACTTCCAATCTATTTGTTGAACGCTGAGCCCTTGCGCCTTCGAATGGTTGTTAATCTGCACCTTCAAGCCTCCACTCTTCGAATTCACATCTGTAATCGTAGGCGTGATCCGGGCTCTATATGATGGGGCTGCCTGAATGATATGCTTTAATTGCCCAATTTTTCTTCCATTCGCGATCAAATTCGCTTTGATATATCGGGTACCTTGCTCTCTTAACCCAGGTAGAGTAAAAGACTGCGACACTTTCTGACCTGCTTCCGCGCTCAAAGGGTACGATTCCCCTTCAACCGTAAACGAAACGGCAAGCGCTGTGCTTGAAGCATTATTCATCTCCACTCTAAGGGCGATAGGTTCGCCAGCTACCGCCTCATCTCCTGTTAGATTGAAGGTTGTATCAATAGCAATACCTCCAATATCGTTTTTGATATAAATCGGCTCTTCAGTAAGCGTCAAATACACTTTACCATCCATCGGTGTGTACGTTTCGGTGTTCCCCATGATATCCATGATTTGAATCTGAGAGTTCGTGCTGATCACAGTTTGCACAGGGGTGTTGGCCCAGATTACCCGCAGGTTCTGACCATCCTTGTTAAACTTGTAGCTCGATATATTCGCATCGAAGGATTCCCGATCGACAAATTGAGCACCGATGAGCTCTCTAGTCATCGCTGCGTAAGCTGCATATGTAGGCTTCGGCGTAAATGCTCCTTTCGGGTCATTCGCATTCCGCAGGATGCCGAAGTTATGCTCGTGATAGCCACTATCCATGCCATCGTTCATCAAGTCGTACCAGAACACTTTTTCGACACCCTCTGCAAGTGCCTGGACATGGGTGCGCACGATATAATCGGCTTGTGTATTTTCGCTAATGCCAATGCCTCCAATAGACGTCGGCCATCCAACCTCGGTGAACCAAATCGGCTTCAGTTGCCCTTGATTATATTGACGAATAAGATTCTGCGTACTACGCACGTTATCAACAATGCCATCTGGAGGTCGTTGGCTTTGGTATGGATGGATTGAGACAGCATCCATATACTGTAGCCCCCCGAGCTTGAACACCTCCTCCATCCAGCCTAGCGGTGTACCGGCAGTAGCCATCCCAACCACCGTTACATCGGGTCTGGCGGCTTTTACCGTCTCATAGGTCTTCTTTAGGAGCTGGAAGTAATAATCCGGACGAGAGTCAGCGGGACCGTTACCTCGATCTCCGAAACCGCCGTTGAATTCGTTGTACACCTCTATCCAAGGAATCTGATCTCCGTACAGGTCCAACAAGGCTTTTCCGTAATCGGCGAATCCTTGACGACCTTGATCTGTATAGGGCGTACTGTTCTGATCATAGAACGGATTGGTATAGTCAAGGATGATGAACGGTTTGAGACCATCTTGCTGCGTTCTTTGCATATAAGCATCGCGATTAGCAGGTTTTCGGTACTTCCCTTTTTCGTACTCGACTGCATCCCAAGGAATTTCATCTCGGAAGTTTTTGACGCCGGCACGGTGCAATAGTTCACTTAATTCAGGTGTCCATCCTTGAGGTGTTTCCCAAGCAAGGTGCGTCGACATGCCAAACGGAGAACTGTCCGTTGCGGTTGAATCCGTATTGGATAGACGAGCCAAAGATACCTCCGAGCTTTTGATGATCTGACCATTCTTCTTCGCGTCGATCCATAATTTATAATAACCCAGCTGTTGTAAAGGAATGGATAGATTCAATTGCCCTCCCTGTACCCCTTCAATTCCATCCAACACCTTATGATCCAAATGATCGTACACACTCCAGCTCACAGAATCTCCTTGCGTTGTGATTTGAAAGGCCACAGGTTCGTCTTCCAAGAAAATATTCCCCATTCTGACCTGTTGGATCGACAGATCGGGAAATGGTGCCGTTAACACAACATTATCCAATAGGATCTCTCCACTTGATTTGCCACCGTTCAACCCGGACTTTTCTAATAAAAATTCAATTTGCTGGGCAGGACCATGCCATTTGCCATCGTTCGCTCCACCGAAATGCAGATAATTTGGACCGCTGTCAAATTTATAAATCTCGATCTTCTGCCAGTTTATCGTTGCTGTTAACGGGAGTTTCTGCTGATGTACTTGTCCGGTTGCATCCTTCAACCGTAGTGAGATCGAAGACGCATCCGCCGTTTTTATCCAAAATGCAATCTTTTGTATCAAAAGCGGTGAGAAACTCTTGCCCAGCGTAATATATTTGCCGCCAGCACTGAAGTCCCCTTGCAGTTTTGCGGCATATATTCCCGATTTGGGTTCAATCGTATCTCGAACATATTGGCCGCTTGCTCCTGGAAAATCAGTGCCAAAGCCCAGTTTCCATATATCAAAACCGTTTTCGAAAGTTCCGATCGCATTTTCCCATAGAGGATCTTGTTGGTGAGCTATAGCAGACACCGCATCAATCCACACGTCTCCGCTCGATTTACCACTATTCAATCCGGCTTTCTCCAGCAGAATTCCGATTCCCTGTGCAGGTCCGTGCCACAAGCCATCGTTGGCTCCATTGAAGTGAAGATAACCCGATCCACCGTTGAAGCTCGTAATTTCGATCTTCTGCCAATCTGTAGTTGAAGGTATAGATATTTTCTGCTGATGTACCTGACCGGTTGAATCCGTTACTCGAAGCACGATCGCTGTTGCATCGGCAGATTTAAGCCAAAATTCAAGCTTCTGCATATCTAATGGAGTGAAATTTTTGCCTATCGCAACGTATTTTCCGCCACCGCTAAAATCCCCATGTAGCTTACCAGCGTATGCACCCGATTGGGACACCGTTGAATCCCGAACATATTCGCCTTTCGCTCCGGGGAACTCGGTTCCTAAGCTGAAATTCCACACCTCTTCATCGCTTTCGAAATTGCCAATGACTACGCTTTGTAAAGATTCATCTGCATATGCTACTAACTTGTCATTGAATAGGAGTCCGTTCATAGGCCAGGTAAATAAAAGCAGAACTAACATGAAGCTTATCATCCACTTTTTCATTGCCATATCCTTTTACCTCCATCTGCAGTATCATTTCAAGCTCCCGATAGTAAGCGTTTTCAATAATTGCAATCGCGTATATCTATAATTCCGACCCAGAGCACATCATTCGCATCGGAGAACGTAAAGGTAATCTTCCGACTGTCCGGACTGAACGATGGATGCGGATGTCCCGGATGGACCCCGCGGCAAGGCAGCTCGCATAGGAGCTTAGAGTTCTTCGTTTTCGTGTCGATCAATACAATCTTGGACATGCCCGGCTCCTGCGTATCGGCAACCGCATGTCGCCCATCAGGACTGACACCTACATGCCAATATTTGTAGTCCCCATTGATAAATTCACGCCTCCCATGTTGATCCACGAATAAGACACCCGATGGTTGATCCGGACTATGCGGATACTTCACGAAGTATAATCCGCTGCCGGCGAAAGCCCAAATTTCATGTCCCACGTATTCCACATGCTGACCGTACTCATCTTTTTTTTGTGAAAAAATGTTGCGGGCCGCTCCCGTTCTGGCATCTACAGTCCATAACCGATCCGGGATGTGTTCCGTTTCGCCTTCATGGGAGTAAAACAATAAATCCGGGTCAACCGGATTGATCATGGCATGATTGGCTATGGGGTAGGGTTCTGCAAAACCCGGTCTAATGGCCTCACGGATTTCCCCGCTTTCGGTATTCACCGTGCCGATTACCCAATACGTTTCTCGTAATGCAGGTTCAGAGGATTTAAATTGATGCTCCTGCCAATAAACACCTAACATCTTGCCGTTATTCGTAATCGATAGTGGTCCCATAAATGTGCAATTAGATTCGAGCAGGCAAATTGTTCGCCGTTCACCGCTCCAGGCATCGATGGCGTACAGCTCATTTTTGTCGAACAAATACAAGACATCATCGCAAGAAACGACGCCACGTCCCCAAGTCAGTCCTTCCTCCAGCACCTGTACTTTTCCCGTTTCCGAATCGACGCGAGCAACATTCCCCGTCAACGTTTGCCGATCGATATCTGTGTGAACGATCAGATGCCGGCTATCCGAGAGCCAGGTCATAGCCGTCATATAATGATGCGCCGTATCGTGCCCTTCACATCCGATTGCGAGGATCGGCAGCCCCGACGTTCGGTCTGTGAATGATGTTCTCTTAAGCATAAAGCTCCCTCCTGTTCTTGTAAGCCCCACCCCTCTCTTCGGACATCTCGAACGAAGAAATGCGTATTAGAGAAGCGGGGCTATGTGACAGCTATTTAATAACGACCTTGGAGAGCACTTCCTCGTCAATCTTCTTTGCTGCCGCAGCGAGCAAAGCCTTCACATCTGCATCTTTGTTTGAAAATACCTCCTGCAGAACGTTCGTCAATTCCGCATAAGACTCCTGCCCATTGTACGAAGGCTCTGGAACGCCTTTCATTAATTTGGTGACTTCAGGATCGTATCTGAAGACGTTATCCGGATATTGATTGACCAGCTCTTCAACTTTTTTGCCATACTCCGAGTCCGGTTTATAGTAAGCCGGTGCTCCATACATGTAGACTTGACCTTTAGATTTCCGGTCTTCCAAGACCAGCTTCAGTTCATCAAGCCCGCTGTCTTTGAACAAATCGAAAGTGACATAATTAAAGGCCATTTGCTGTGTTTCCGCCGATTCTTGCGGATTAATCACATCATAATTCCCACCGAGTACACCGGTATGATCGCCGCCTTTTTCCATCGATGGGATCGGCAGAATGATCAGTTCTTCTTTCTTCATGCCGCCGTTATTGATCGCATCTTCGATGCGGTCGCCCAGCACCATCGCTGCCCGGCCTTGCTTAAACAAATTATAGACGTCACCGTAGTTCAAAGCCCAGTTTTGCGGAAGCGCATTGCCCTCCCACCTTAGTTGCTTCATGAACTCCATCGCTTTAACACCCGCTTCGGAGTTGAAGGCTGAGGCAACCTTGCCGTCGGCTACGACTTGCGTGGTGCCCCCTGCGCTGTACAAGAAATTAGTCCAGTTCCATCCGCCCTCATTGCCTTTGGCCATCATGGCAAATCCGGCAATTCCTTTAGCGGGGTCGGCCGTCGCTTTTGCCGCCGCATAGAAATCATCCCAGGTCCAGTCCGGCGTTGGCAGTGGGACATTCTTCTCTTCGAATAATTTTTTATTAATCATAACCGCCATGATATAACCGTTGGCCGGAATGGCGTGCATCTTCCCATCAATCATAAATGGACTTGCCAATTTCTCGTTGAAGTCATTGGCATGTTCATAGTTAGCTAGAAACGGCGTTAAATCTGTCAGCCATTGATGCTCTAACAATACCTTCCCTTCGGTTGCAGGAACCCGGAATAAAGAGGGGGCTTGATGAGCCGCCATTTTAATACCGATTTCATCTGGCGAATATTGCCAGTCATTCTTTTTCAATGTCACATTAGGGTACTGCTCCTGGAACCGATCCAGCCTTTTGTTGATAATCTCAATACCTGCCAGATTATCCGCCTTTGGAAACTGAACCGTCATCGTAACTGGCGATGCTTTGGTTTCCTTACTAGAGTTGGCAGACGATTCACCGGAAGCCCCTTGTTCTTTGCTGCCGCCATTCCCGCTGCCACAAGCGCTTACGATCATCGTAAAAGCAAGCAGTGCAACGAGAAGCAGGCTTTTTTTATTTGTTTTCACTTGTTTTTCCCCTTTCTGAATTGCAATAAGGTAGGTTACACATTCATCATACTTGGACGTCATTTTCGAATCGATGATGGATCCACGGATTGTGATGATGGATTCACGGAACTCTGTTATCCCTTGACGCCTGACAGGTTCAGACCATGCATAATATTCTTCTGAAAGAACAGAAAGAAGAGCAGCGGCGGTAGCATAATCACCGTCAGCACGCTGAACTTCACATTCCAGGTCATAACAAAGGACTGAATAACATCACGGTACACAACGGTCGCAAGCGGATATTTCTCAGGTGAGGTCAAGACAAGCGACGGCCAGAACCAATCATTCCATGTCGATGTGAATGCAAAGATAAGCAAAGTCGAGAAGACCGGAACAGACATCGGTATGGCAAGCCGGAAGAAACAGCGAAGTTCGGATGCCCCGTCCAGGCGGCCCGCTTCGAATAATTCCTTGTTGATTCCATCGAAAAAGCTTCTTAGCAGCATAATGTTAAATGCGCTCGCACCTGCCGGCAACCAAAATGCCCAGTAGGAATCGATCAATCCAAGGCTTTGCAAGTTTAAGAAGTTAGGAATCATATATGTCGCGCTCGGAATCATGAGCGTGCTCATAATAAAGATCGTGATTCCCTTGCGAAACGGAAGCTTCATTTGAGAGAGACTAAATGCCGCGAGACTAACGATCATTAAAGAAATAACGGCATTTCCACCAAAAAGAAGCAGCGTATTTATAAAAGGCCGGATTAAATCCACATATTTGAATCCCTCGACATAATTGCTCCATTGAAATTGATGCGGGAATAAGCTTGGCGGAAACGTAAATATTTCCTGATTGGTTTTAAATGAAGAGAAGACCGTCGTTGCAAATGGATACAGCATGGTCACGGCAAGTGCAAGAAGTGCAAGCAGCATAAGCGCATACCCGATCTGAACCGTTCTTTTCTTGAAATCAAAGGAAGACATGATACTGCGTTCCCGATTGCTCATGCTTCTTTGCTCCTTCCTTGAAAGTAATAAAGTACCATGGAGAGTGAGGTAAGCACCAGAAACATCAGCACTCCCATCGCCGAAGCCCTTCCGTAATTCAAATTCGTAAATGCTTCATTAATAATCTGGTACATATACGTTAGCGTCGCATTGTTTGGGCCGCCGCCTGTGAGGGCCATATGGGTCATAAAGCCTTGAGACGTGCCAATCAGCTGCATAATGAACATCAGAACATAGATATGGCGAATGCCGGGAATCGTAATATGACGGATTCGCTGCAGAACACCTGCCCCGTCGATTTCGGCCGCCTCGTATAAATCCTTGGGGATACCTACAATGCCTGCCAGATAAATCAGTGTCGTTCCACCAAAAGCTTGCCACGTTTCCGCGATCACGATGGAGAGCATAGCTATGCTTTTATCGGTTAACCACATAAATTGATGATTACCAAGCCAAGATGCAATCTGATTCGCCGGTCCTAGTGGGTCGTACAGCCATTGCCACATGCCATAAAGCACGACTGCTGGAACGATATGTGGCAAATACACAATTAACCGCATCCCCCCTTGAAACCGACGCAGCTCAGAGATTGCCATGGCGACGACACTGGGGACCCAGAAGCCGATCAGCACACACAGCAACATATAATAAAGCGTATTTCGAATCGAGATTAGAAGGGCACTATTCGCAAAGACCTCACGGTAATTGTTCAGGCCTATGAATTCATTGCCGCGAACGAAGTCTACTTGCATAAAACTGTATATTACTCCTTTGAAAATTGGCGTCCAAAGAAACAAACAAAAGACGATGAGTGCCGGCAGCAGAAATATAATCCCCCACATGTAATCTTTGCTTTTTTTGATAAGCGGGTGCACCAAGTCTCTTTTCTCAACCCTATCGATTTGCGCGAACACCCCCTCACATCCTTTCTATGTTGGTATACCACTTATTTTATAGAAAGGCGGTTACGCTTCCCATGACGGCTCCTCTCAACTCCATGACGGATTCTATCAAAAAAACCGCCCTTCACTGGGCGGTTCCAAATTATGCGATATATACGGCGAGTTCTTGCTCGGACCGGATCACGGGAAGCTTGATTAATGCTCTTGTTCCGCCTTCTTCCCGCGCGGAATAAGTCAGTCCATATTCCTCCCCGAACCTTAATTGAATTCGTTTATGTACATTGCGGATACCAAAGCCTTTATCCGGATCAGCCGTTCCTAACAGAATCGCTTCAATCTTTTCCAAGTCGAGTGGCCGAAAGCCATTATCTTCTACGGATATAAGTAGAAAACCTTCCGAAAGCCGTATATCGATGTGAACCTCCCCCTCCCCATCCATTTTGCCGATGCCATGGAGAATGCTATTTTCGACGATGGGTTGCATGATGACTTTTGGCAGCAAACAGTGTTCCGTTCCTTCTTCCGTATGGATGTGGAAGCGGAATGAGTGATTATAACGCTTTTCCTGCAGATGCAAATAAGCTTCGACGTGGCTCAGCTCTTCCCGAATCGTAATGATTTCTTTGCCCCGGCTTAGGCCGATCCGCAGCATCGTGGACAAATCCCTCACCATATCAGCGACCTCCGGTACGCCCCCGCGAAGCCCATACCAATAGACGGAATCCAGCGTATTGTACAGCAAATGCGGCGTGATTTGCGAATGCATCAAGTTCAGTTCAGACTCTTTCTGCTTGATTTCCATCACGTATTTTTCTTTGACCAGTTGGTTCAATCGTTCTGTCATCAAATAAAAAGAACGATAAGAAGTACCAATTTCATCCTTGCGGTCTTCTTCCGCATATCTTTTCATTTCTTTACCTGGTTCATAGGAACGGGAGAGGCTGGCCAATCTCGCCAGCGGTCTTAGAACAGACTTGCCTAAATAGAATAAGAAAAACAAAAGAACGATGAAATAACATAGCGCGATGATCCGTATAATTCCTTGTACTTCATTATAGGAACCTAACAACGAGCGGAGTGGAATCTCATAAATGAGCCGATTAGCGTATGAGACACTGTCATGATAGACGTACATGTGGCTATCCGTAACCCATACGCTCGGCAGCAGTTCTTTCCCATTTTCCGGAATGATGAAGGTTGATTCCACCGCACCCGAGCCTACAAGTACCGTTCCTTTCATATCCGTTAGATATACTCTTGCATCTTCCGGGAGGGTAATAGAGTTTATTTCCGTAATCAGCAATTTTTCTATTTCTGTAGCCGCTATAACACTAATCGGTTTCCCGCCATGAGAAAGATCTATAACAGCCCTAATTAGGGCTATCGTCTTGTGCGAATCCTGATTGAAGCCAAATTGGTCAATATACTCGATCAGTACTTTTCCATCCAGCTCTGTCGCTTTTCGGATCCAAGCCTTCTCATCCAAACTTTCGATAAAGAAAACACCCGAACCGGATACATGAGTAGAAGGTGCAAAATCATAATTTCCAGGATACTTCGTCAGCACGAACAAAGAATAGTTCACATTTGTCGAATAATTGCTGAGTACATTCTCAGTTGCAATATATTTGTGCAAGCTTCGGTCAACACCGGATTGGCTATCGTCTCTCCATTGCTGGATCGTATCGGAGCTCATGATGGTTACCAGCTTCTGATCTACGGAATCCATGACGCGATCCATCGTCGCATGATTTTGTTTATTCAGTTCGGACAACGCTTCCCCCACCTGCATTTTGATCGAAAGTGAGGCGCGATTGGAAGCAAACCAGAAAATGAGAATCATGGGAATGAAGATAAATACGATGACAAAAAGTACAGCCTTCTTCGTTAATCGTTGTGATTGCAGGCTTCTAAACAATGTAGTTTCACTCCGATCGGACGGAATTAGGGCTCTCCCCATAATATCTTTTGAACACACGGCTAAAATGCTCGGGTGATTCATAACCGACTTCATCCGCAATTTCATAGCGCTTTTTCTGCGTGTTTAAGAGCTGGTATCTAGCTTCCTCCAGTCGCAACCTGGTCACGAATTCCCATATCGTTTCACCGACAATTTGCTTGAATAAATAACTCAAATAGTTAGGACTTAAATGCACATGATCAGCAATATCCTGTATTTTTAGTCCTTTATTTCGGAAATTCATGCGGATATATCCAATGGATTGCTGAACGATCGCCTGATCACGATCCGCCAATGATGCATGGAAAAGCTCGGCTGCCTCCACTAAAAAGGTATAGAGTCGATCCTTGATTTCTGATCCAGTAAGCGGGAACCGAAAGTACATGATTGGATCAAGCTCTTTATATTTTTCACCTATCGTCTCTTTCATTTCCAATAAAACGGTGTAAACCCTATAAGCAATGCTTAACGGGATGCCCGCAGTCGAATCATTGCTATCAAAAACAGGAGAGATATCCGAGATAAAACATTGAATACCCTCCTGTACGCCCTCCAGACTTTTTCCAGTTCTCATCTCTTGGGCCAATTGTTCCGTTTTTTCCTGCCAATTCACCTGAATTGATGCTTCCCTCATTGAGAAATCTTCAGCATAAAAAACACGATGATTATCATATAACGCATGCCATTTGACAGCTTTAGCTGAATCACGGTAGCTTTCTGGGAGATTGTGCAGTCCAAGCCTTAAAGAGCTAATGCCAACAACTGCCTCTAAATGCAGGTAGGTTTGAATATGTGTGACGATCTTTTTCCCGATCAAATTCATTTTCGCTACATTTTCCTGATCCCGCTCCGTATAATCTGCCTCGCTAAACTGCATGATGGTAATGATTTGATTGCCTTGCCCATAAAAAGCTACCGCATTCCAGTCCGCCAATGTCTCCTCGATAATATTAACAGTCGCATACTTCAGCAAATTGCGGTCCCTAAGCTTCTGGATAGCCTCCCCCTCGGCGCCGGGACGCCCCCATGAGAGCTCAGTAACAAGCAGCAAATAATAAGGGCCTTCGAACTTCAGACCAATTTGTTCAAAAATGAACAGATAATCATCGGCTTTATCCAATGATCCGGCAATCACTTCATTTAAGATATAGGATCGCAAAGATAACATTCCCGTCATCGAGAATTTAAGCTTTAATGATTCTTCCAACAGCCGTTTATATTTTTTATGGCGGTTTGACAACTCTGCGCCAACCACCTTGGTCAACTGTGACAACTGAACGGGTTTGATTAAATAATCCCTTGCTCCTAGCCGTATACATTTCTGCGCATATTCAAATTCATCGTGTGCCGATATGACAACAACGGGGATATCCGGTTTTTCAGATAAAATGGATTCCATCAACTCGATCCCGTTCATCCCATCCATCTGGATATCTGTCAGCACGAGATCAATAGACTCCATCCGCAAATAATCCAAGGCTTCGTAACCGTTCGAAGCAATCAAGACTTGTGTGATGCTTAAATCGGATATCTCCAGAAATTCCTTGATGCCCTGGCATACAATCGCCTCATCATCCACTACTAATATAGTGTACATACCCTGTCAGTCCCTCCTAGATGCGATGGAACGATTCTCCTATGAATTATAGGCGCAATTGGTTACTATTTTTCATTATGCAATCCGCATTCGGGTTTTGTCGATGATCAATTCTTTGGGGAGTATGATATTTTCCACGCTTATAGGAAAAAGGCGATAGCTTTTAAGCCATCGCCTTACGATTAAATCTGCAAGTTAATTTTACGTAATAATAGAGCGAAGCCGCTTGCTAGCCACGATTAAGCCTGGCGATCATCTCATTCATCATCTCTTCTGTGAAGGAGCCGCCGCTAAATGTGCTCAAAGCCCGGAGCGGCAGGTTATTGATCATCGCTTCCATCATTCCGCTGAATTCTTTATCTTCCTGCAATTTCGCAAACGGATGGGTTAATAGAATATGATCTAGCTCCTGCCGTGCTTTAGTACCCACAGACGGATCGGCCAATAAATCGCAGATCAGGGTATTGCGATCAATCCGAAGCGGCAAAGCTGCCGTCGATCTGACCATGACCTTTTGAGCCAGTTCAATCTCCGCGGATGACTTGCCAATCAGTATTTCGAATTCCCCAGTCTCTACATGCCAGCTGTTAATGTCCACGTTGTAATAGGAGAACGCACGATGATCCAAATGGAAAGTGACAGCGCGGGATGCTCCCGGTTCCAGGAAAATCTTCTGGAAGCCCTTCAGTTCCTTCTCCGGACGCAAGACGGTGCTTTGCACATCCCTTACATACAATTGTACAATCTCCTGTCCCGGCCGGTTCCCGGCATTATGGACAGTGACGGTAACCGTCAGTTCCTCATTATCCTGGATATCGTCCGCATGGATCTCCAAATCCTGGTACGTAAATACAGTGTAGCTCAACCCAAACCCAAACGGGAATAAAGGCTGAATCTTTTTGGCTTCATAGTGGCGGTAGCCTACAAAGATCCCCTCCCGATAATCAACGCGATCTCCTTCGCCCGGGAAATTCAAATAACTCGGATTGTCTTCAAGCCGTAGCGGGAAAGTCTCCGCCAATTTGCCCGAAGGGTTGGCCTCGCCAAATAACAATGCGGCGATCGCGCTTCCGGATGCCTGTCCGCCCAAATAACCTTCGAAAAGTCCTTTGACCTTGCCGAGCCAAGGCATCTCAACGGGGGCTCCGTTGCTTAACACCGCTACCACATTCGGCTGAACCTCTGCGATCGCTTCAATCAAAGCGATCTGATTGTACGGTATTCTCAGATGCTCGCGATCATATCCCTCAGACTCGCAACGATCGGGAAGACCGATAAACAAGATGGCCGCATCGCTTTGCTTCGCTGCCTCCTGCGCGGCCCGGATAAGCTCTTCCTCCACTTCGTCATGCTCAAGCGCATAACCCGGTTCATATCGTACATTCGTACTGCCAACCAGGTGGGTAATTTCCTCAAGCGCATAATCCAGCCGGGTAGGATGGATATGCGAACTTCCTCCTCCTTGATAGCGCGGCGTTTGCGCTAACGCCCCAATGACCGCCACTTGGCTCGCCCTGGATAACGGCAGAATCTGCCCCTCGTTCTTCAACAGAACTGTGCTCTCGATCGCGGCTTCCTTAGCTAACTCATGATGCTTCATCTTGTCGTAAACCGCATTTTCCTTCTTGCCGTCCATCGCTTTAAAGATAATTCGAAGCAGCCGCTCAACCGCCTGATCCAACCATTTCTCGGATAGCTCCCCCTTCTGGACAGCAGCGATGATTTTGGCTTCTCCGCCGCCGTCGCTCGTCGGCATTTCGAGCTCAAGCCCTGCTTGCAAGGCGTCGACACGTTCGTTGACAGCTCCCCAATCAGATACGACAAATCCTTGAAAGTTCCACTCGTCTCTCAAAATATCGCTAAGCAAGCGCTTGTTCTCGGAGGCGAATTCCCCATTGACCTTGTTATATGCGCACATGACCGTCCACGGCTGCGATCGCTTGACCGCATTTTCGAAGCTGGCCAGATAGATTTCTCTTAACGTCCGCTCATCTACTGTTACATCGGTTGACATTCTCCGGTATTCCTGATTATTAGCGGCAAAATGCTTCAATGAAGTCCCGACGCCCTGGCTCTGCACACCTTGAATATGGCTAGCGGCCATCTCCGAAGACAAATACGGATCCTCAGAGAAGTATTCAAAATTTCTGCCGCAGAGCGGTGAGCGTTTAATATTAGCGCCCGGCCCTAGTAAAATCGCCACATCCTCAGCCTGGCATTCTTCCCCAAGCGCCGTTCCAACCCGTTCGAGCAGCTCCCGGTTCCAACTGCTCGCTAACCCTGCCGCAGAAGGAAAGCAGGTGGCCGGCACACTTTGGTTAAACCCTAGATGGTCCGCTGCGCCGATCTGTTTACGAAGCCCGTGCGGTCCATCGGTTACCATGATCGAAGGAATCCCCAGACGCTCAATGCCCTTCAGATTCCAGAAGTCGGCTCCCGAACACATTGCTGCCTTCTCCTGCAGCGTCATCTGCCGAATAATCGATTGAATATCTCTTGTCGTCATTTTATATAACCTCCCATACAAGTACAGAAATTTGAATATCATTATTGGTTTCGAGTCATTTCCTTCAGTTCTTGAATAATAGCCGGGAATTTCTTATCCAACTGATAGACATAAAGAATCAGGATCGCCAAAATGCTGATAACCAGGGGAGCGTACAGGTACACCATCTTGATCACCTCAATGGCCTGCCCGGATTGATTGGCCAGCGTTCCGTCATATCCGCCAAACGCCAGCGACCAGCCTACGGCCGCTCCTCCCAGACCGCTCCCGACCTTGGTTCCGAAGCTGCCCGCACTGTAGACCAATCCCTCGGAGCGAATGCCTGTCTTCCATTCCCCATACTCAATCGTGTCCGCCAGCATCGCGAACATCGTTCCTACCAGCGGAGCCATGAATAACGCCTTGACTACAGTTCCAATCAGAATAACGTTGAAATTGTACGGGTCGATCATAATGATCGCAATGCCTGTCATTCCAAGCACACTGGCGGATAAAGCCGTGTTGCGTTTACCGAAGCGCTTGACCAGCGGTGCACTAAGCGGGATACCGATCAGCATGGGCAGCAGACTCGCCAGCCCCAATGGGCCAACCAGATCGGCATTCTCCAAGATATACTTGGCGTAATAGGCATTCAGCCCGCTGGTCAAAGCGCTGCCTATATAGACAACCAGGCAAAATGCCACCATAAGCAGCCAGTATTTATTGCGGAACAAGGCGGGCAGCGCTCTCTTCAAAGGCACCTTTTTAGCGGCAACAACAGGCTTAACCCGCTCCTTCGTCGCTTTAAACGTAATCAGATACATAAACGGCGCAAGCGCTCCAATAATCAGAAAAGTAAGGAACCAGCCTGTCTTGCCTCCGCCGAAATGATTCACCATAGGCATCGTAACGAAAGTAATTAATGCTGCTCCGGCCATAGCCAGCGTCATTCTGAAAATATTCAGCAGAGAACGCTGATATGGATCCTGGGTAATCAGCGCATTCAGCGTACCGTAAGGGATATTAATCGCTGTATAGATCAAATTCACCAGCAAATAAGTTGCGTAAGCGTATACAATTTCTCCGGTCGATCCAAGCTCAGGCGCATAAAACAAAAGGATCAAGCTTCCTCCGAACGGCACGCTCATCCATAGCAGCCAGGGCCGCGCTTTGCCATGCTTGCTGTCTGTCCGGTCTACAATAGCGCCCATTACGATATCCGCACCGCCGTCAATAACTCGAACCAAAAGCATCATAGTCCCGATCACGGCCGGTGCTATTCCAATAACGTCAGTATAAAAAATACTTAGAAAAGTACCAATTACGGTAAACACAAGGCTGGTCGTAAAATCACCAATACCATAACCAAGCTTCTCTCTAAAGGAAACAGGAACATATCCTGCATTATTGTACTTATTTTCACTTGCGTCCACTCTCATATCCCCCTGTTCATGCTGTCAGGACTATTGCACTCTCCGCGGCAAGATCCACAGAGAGTGCAATAAATATCCGCTTTGAGGCTATTTTTTAATGACAATTGTATTAAAGGATCCCGCTTCCAGTTCAAAGCTGAGCGTCTGATCGCCCGCGTTCAAATTCAAACGGCGCGCTTCCTTGAACGGATTATTAATGACCACGACGATTTCTCCATCCGGATTGCGGAAAGCGACGGATTTGCCGGTCCAAGTCCCCTGAAGCCCAATTCTGCGTGAGCCGGGAGCAATAAAATGGGCAAAATGCTTCATCACATAGTACTCCGGATTAAACGTATACTGCTTCGTCTGCGGATCTACCGTTATCATGGAATTTTGCTCCCATCCCCAGGTGCTCCGTCCCCGCGGCTCCAGGACCATATTCCAGTAGATATAAGCATTAACCCCATGGGAGAAGTAGTGCTGGTACAGATTATAGACATATCTGGCATAGTCCCAGGAGTTTTCACCATCACCGCATTCGTTCTCCGTCTGCATATAACGCAGCTCGGGATAGCTGTCAACCGTCCGCTTAATTGCATTTTTACCTGCCCACTGGTAACCGACTCCTTTAATATAGGAATACGCTTTCGGATCGCTCAGCACAATTCCAGCATAATCGTCAAAATCGGTTGTCCGCTTCTTTAACAGTTCCTCCCATGGGTCAGGGGCATTGATCGTTCCCAGCCAGATTTCTGTATCGAGACCATGCTGTTCAAAGGCCGGTCCGAGATAATCAGCGATAAATTCGCGCAGCTGCTCGCCAGTCCATACACAGGAAGGAAACTTCTGATCGGCAATCACTTCATTTTGTACGTGGATTTGATGAATAGGAATTCCCTGCTCTTCGTAGGCTTGTACAAATTTTACAAAATACAGCGCATACGCTTCCAAAATTTCTTTCTCCCAGCGCAAAGTCCCGTAATTGTAGGCCTTCGGGTACTTCATCCATGTCGGCGGACTCCAGGGAGAAGCAAAAAATTTCAGATCCGGATTATATGATTGCGCCTCTTTGATGTACGGTATAAGATACTTGAAATCTCGATCGATCGAGAAGTACTTCATCTCCAGATCCCCGTCTGTCTCATTATGGCTGTACCATTTCTCAGCATAGTCACTTGCCCCGATCGGAAGCCGGCAAATCGTAAATTTATGGTCGCCGTCCGGGTGAAATAAGGAATAGAAGATCTCATGGCGCTGTTCCTCGCTCAGATGCTGCAGCGCTATATAACCCAGCTCGTTGAAGCATCCGCCGAAACCTTCCACCAACTGATGCAGCTCGCCGTTCAACGACAGGTTAGCGCTTTCTTCTGTATAAGAGAACGACTTCTTCTCTGCCCAAGCCTCCTGCGTTGAGGTTGAATACCATTCCACGGGATAACTCATTATTCATTTCCTCCTTGCTTGAATTAGAGCATTCTTTACTGTACATTCATTATGACAAATCGCAATCGAAATGAAGATACGCAAATCCCTGTGAAATTTGCCCTAATCCAAGGTGGTGCTGAACATGATTATTCCTGAGCCCTATCGCTCCTATGTATCCTCGCATTCAAAATGGCTTCCTGCCATCGACTGGAACGTCAAATTATTTGGCGCCCATATGCAGAAGGTGGAGAACGGATGGAGTGTACCCGAGGAGGCCCATCCTGCTTTTGAGCTGATTCTGATCCTTGAAGGAACTCAGATAACCCTGTTGGAGAACTTGAAATATGAACTGCATCAGGGAGATATTTTGCTGATTCCGCCAGGCTTCAAGCATATTAACCAATGTACCGATGAAGACGGGTTAACTTATTTCATTGCCCATTTTAATGTGGATGAACCGCTCTTCCGCCAGGAGATGAGCCTGAACGCCAAGCTGTTCTACCCCTGCGGCTCCGAGGACAATGAACGGCTGAAGGCAGGCATGATGAACTGGGTCCATCTGGCCCAGCGCGAAGGCGAATATACCGTCGCCGATCTGTTCCGCATCCAGGCCGGCCTGTTTGAAATCTTCAGCGTGCTGGCCCAGCGGATGTCCGCGAATTCTGAGGAAACCGTACCGCCTACAGCCGCCCACTATGCCAGGCTCATTGCCGAATCGCTAAAATCCAATTTCAATCATGAGAATATGAAAAATGAGGTGCTTCGGGAGAGGGAAATTCATATTGAGGATATCGCGGCTTCTCTTAAAATAAGCCCTGGCTATGCGCTTGAAGTCTTCCAGAAGGTCTATGGCATCTCCCCGCGCAAATATCTTTCGGAGCTTAAGCTGCATGAGGCCAAGCAGCTTATTCACCAGCCTGACCTGGATATCTCGCAGATCGCATCGATGCTAGGGTATTCCAGCCTCGCTCATTTCAGTCGGCAGTTCAAACGCTGGACAGGCATGAGTCCGCGCCAGTACCGGCAGAAGCTTGGAAGCATCGTGTTCTTTGATCAGGGTTCCAATTCCTGATCTCATTTCACTAGAGCGATTGCAAAATGTAAACTCTGTATGTATTTCAAACTTTGTGATTCATTTCATAGTTTTATGCCTTGATAAAAAACATAATTTAGTGTGATAATAATAATCTATTGACTATTTCACCAAGAAAAGAAGGCACAAAAATGAATCTGGGCAAGTACCCTACATTTATTGAAAAACCAATCAAAGATTCACTGAAACCGATCCATGAAGTATTAATCACTTTGGTGTCCGCATTTCTGGTCGCCGTCGGGACGAACCTGTTCCTCGTTCCACATCATCTTCTGTCCGGTGGGATTACCGGCGTCGCTTCCATTATCGGCTATATGACGGGCTGGAACATCTCACTGCTATATTTCGTTCTGAATTTACCGTTAATTGTATGGGGCTGGAGAGCAGTTGGCAGACGTTATATTCTTCTAAGCTGCCTGTCCGTTGTCAGCACAACCTGGTTCATGGCCATCATTCCACAGTATCAGGTTACAAAGGATCCGATTCTAGGTGCCATCTTCGGCGGGATTGTTTCCGCCATCGGCATCGGCTTATCATTACGTGTTGGCGGGTCCACCGGCGGCTTTGATATCGTCGGCTCCATCGTTACATACAAGCATGACTTGGCTATGGGAAATATTCTGTTAGTATTGAACGGGATTGTCATTCTGGTCCTAGGCTTCTATAAGAGCTGGGATTTGGCGCTCTATTCCATGCTGTCAACCTACATTAAGGGAAAAGTTGTTGATATGATTCACGTAGATCATGTTAAGGTTACCTGCTTCATCGTAACGAAGAAGAAGGACGAGATGCTCTCTCACCTGCGCAAGCTGCATCATGGGATCACCTGCCTTCATTCCGAAGGCGGCTACAGTGAGGAAGACAACTATATGCTTATGACCGTGACTACACGATATGAGGTACCGTCCGTTCGCAAAACAGTGATGACAACAGATCCAAAAGCATTTATGAATGTCGTGCAATCGACAGAAATCCTTGGCCGTTTCAAAAGGCCGAGAAGATAGAAGTTCATCACTTCTTTCGCCTATAACCAAGCCAGTTCGGCAGCCATCTGATGATGGAGCTGAACTGGCTTTTGTGTGTCTAATCTTAAAATTCACTTTCTATTGTGCTCAGTACGCCAGTCGTCAAGTTGCTTCTGGACCTCCGCTCGTACTTCATCGATTCCTGCCTGTTTGAGCTCCTCATTGAACTTTGGCAGCTCAGCGTCCACATCCAGGCTTCCTGTCATCAGGCTGGGATAATATTTCTCCCAGACCATTTCAATATTCTTCCGCTGAATCGGCATGCGGGATAAATCCGGCGTAAATCCAAGCAAGCTTGATTTAAGCGCCTGGCTGTTCGAGCCGCGGAACTGCTCCCACTTATCCAGAGGGTCAGGAGCATCCCCCCCCATGGTCTTCAGGATAAACCAGTTGCCCTGGGTATACTGTACTCCCGAATAGTCTGGCGGTGCATCCGATACAGATTCCCCATTGCTATCCTTCGGCCTTATAAGTACTACTTGACCATTTGAATCCAGATTATAATGCACCCCCTCAATCCCGTAATTGAATAGATTGCGAACCTCGGGATCGGTATTTAACACATTTAGAAATTTCATGACCTCTACAGGATGCTTCGTATCCGCACTAACCGCCATAATTCCTCCCCGCACAGATTCTGTCGTGACAAGCAAAGGGGTTACCGGATGAGCCACCACCTTATATCCACGATCCTTGCTCCAGCTATTCTCCGAGAGCGGGCCCCCTCCTGCAGCTTTCCAGAAGACTCGTTCATTACGCTTCAGCCCCTGGGTCTCCCGTAAAGCGGCATCCTCATTAATATAACCCGCCGTGTAATATCGTCTGAGCGTATTCAGCACCTTTCTCGCTTCCTTCGTCTCGAAAATATTGACAACCGGAGCATCCGGATCTTGGGACAGGACCATGAGGGGAAGCTTTTTGTCGATAATATATTCATAACCATCCAATGCAAAAAAATTATTAGAATCCTTATCCAGCTCCATGGGCTGATAGGAAGGCTCTTTTTCTTTGATCATTTTAAGCAGTGGTTCAAGCGATTCCAGTGTATTGTACCGGGAAATATCAATATTGTACTTTCTTACGAGCTCCTCCGGATACATCCACTGCTCCCGCGTGGCCAGCTCCTTGTTGGTTGGTACGCCGTAAATGCCGCCATCATTCATTCGTACCCCTTCCCAAAAAATAGGATCGATCGCGTCATACATTTCTTTACTGACGCTTGAGAGATAGTCATCCAGCCTCAGCCAGGCCCCCCGTTGAATGTAGGTGGCGTATTCCGGAGCAAAAGCGATATCAAAGGGAGTACCCGCAGACACCATCGTATTCAGCCGCTCTTCATACTCTTGCCACCCTACTTTAATGTAAGTCATTGTGATGCCGATTTTTTGAGCCAAAATCTCGTTGATTTTATCATTGACTATCTTCAGATCCTTGTCTGGCTCCCCAATCGTATAATAGATAAGATTCACCGTGTCTTCGTCAGAGAGACTCTCCTCTCTATGGCCAGCGAACCAAGAACATCCTGTCAAAGACAAGACAACTCCCATTGTGGTTATAAGAAACATAACGAGCCCCCCCATTCTAAGGGGATGTTTCTGCCGCCGCATAATGTCTCTCCTTTCTGTCACTGCCAAGTTTCATATCTATTTCCTTAAATCTGACGGCGACTTGCCGAAGAAGCTGTGAAAATGCATGTAAAAATAGCCCGGATTCGAATATCCCACCGATTGAGCGATACTGGCTATCTTCTCGTCCGTGGATAAAATCCGTTCACGAGCCCGAAGCATCCGGTAGGCCATGATGTATTCCGAAAATTTCATCTGAGTTTCCTTTAGAAACAGCTGCCCCAAGTAGGTGCCATTCATACGGAACTGTTCCGCCACCATCTTCAACGTGATGTTCTGAGTATATTCCGTCTTGACCATCAGCAGGATGCGATTGACCAGCTTGGACAAGCTGTCATAACGAACTCCAAGCACGGGATCGATGTTGACATCATCATGATCTGCCCCTTCAAGAGTGCCGTGCAAATCTTCAACAATTATTTTCTCAACAACCTGCTGCAGCTTCGTACGATTCACCGGCTTGAGCAGATAATCCTTAACCCCACACCTGATAGCTTCCTGAGCGTATTCAAATTCACTGTAACCGCTCATGATAATATATTTTGCCGGTAGGCCCAGCTCGTTAAGCCTGCGTATGGCATCGTAACCCCGATCCTTACCGATACATACATCAAAGATCGCTAGATCGGGATAGAACGCCACGGCCTTCGATATAGCATCCTCTATCGTCTCGCTCGTCTCGATAGAGCCGAAGCCATATTTCTCCCAATCCAGGGTCCGTTTCATTCCCTCTAAAATCTGAGGCTCATCATCCACAATCAGAAGTTTGTACATGTAAACCGACCTCCTTTGGAATGATTACAGAAATCTTTACACCAGCTTCTTCGTTATTCCCAATCTTCATGGCATAACCCTCACCATAGAAAAAATGCAGCCGGGTATGCACGTTATGCAGACCAATGCTCTTAACTGGGGTATCATCCTTGCGATATAAAGTATCGCGGATTTCATTCAGCCGCTCCTCGGCAATCCACTTGCCATTATCCACAATTTCTAGTATGAAATGCTCCTCTGCTTCACATCCATTAATGACTAACAGATTGAACCCATTGCTTGGATTAAAGCCGTGAACGAAAAAGTTCTCAGCGAGAGGCTGCATCCAGAATTTAACCGTAGGCAGCGACAAAAGTGCCTTTTCTACGTTAATTTGATAATAAAACCGGTCCGGATATTTAAACTCCATGATTTTGAGATATTCCTGCAGTAAAGACAGCTCTTTGCCAATGGTAATAATATTTTCATGTTTCACTATGTCGCGATAGAGGGCGCCCAGAGCTGCAATGGCATCAGAAGTGTCAACGTCGCTATTTACTAATGCTCTCGAGCGGATCGCCTCTAACGTATTGTATAGGAAGTGCGGATTAATTTGATTTTGAAGCGCTTTCATTTCGGTCTCTTGCTGCTTCAGCTTTAACAGATATTCTGTGCGGATATATTTATCCAGCTGTCTGGACATATCTTCTAATTCTCTTGAGATCATTTCATATTCGTTGCGTCGATAACGTGCGGGTGTCTCTGGCGTAAAATCTGCCGTTTTCACTCGTCCCATGGAATGAATAATATGATGGAGAAATCTGGCATCATCTCTTAGATTATGAACAATAAGCATTAGCACACTGATCATGGCTGACAGAACAATAAGAAATACACTAAGAAGCACACCTGCTTTATCTTTAATCATCATGCCTAGATCTACTAAGCCAACGAACTGGTAATCGAACTTGGTAGAGGAAAACGTGACGAAAAAGACACTGTTAAGCCCACCCATAGAAAGATATCCTTGGCTGCGTCCATCCGCCACCGCTTGACGGGCCAACTCTTCGGTATAACGATTTGCCCCGACAATGGGGTAAACATCTCTGGATGCGCTGACGATCGCCGCTTGTTCAACGCGATAATTGCTGACATTTCTGAATATTCGGTCACTGCTGACCAAAAATCGAAATTCGCCCAACTGGCGCGAAATCTGGTTAGGGTCCGACAATTTTTTACGATAGACAAATCCCTTATGAATAGACTCTTGGAAAGCTTCGTCCGTGTTAGGAAGTTGGAACATGAAGCTTGCACTGCCATTGTTGTCAAAGCGGATCACGTTCCCCCGCTGCTCAGTATGCAAGCTTACTTGAATGATATCTCCCTGCCCCCCGCTATACAAGAAAGACTTCATATCATCCGGGAAAGACACGAGCGGCTGGTTATAGCGGCTTTCCTGAAGCCTGCTGGTAAGGTACCCTTCAGCGCTATGGTCCAGAAAACAGCGGACATCGGCCATTAAACCGCTGTTGGAGTACACCCGCTGCATATAGGCCTCGATACGATCGGCATTATATTGGAATGTATTTTCCACGCGGATAAAGGCACTGGCCGCCTCATTCCGGGCGTTATCCACCCACTGATACAGAAGTATAGCGCAGGTAAGAATGCCGATGGCCAAACCGATAGACACTACAAATACCGTATAAGCAATGAATTTGCCGCGATATATTTTAATCTGCAGAAAGGACAAGATGCGACGCCTCCTTTGCTATAGGCCTATGTATTCATAATATAGCATTACAAGCGGAATAGGAAAACTCGAACAGAGGCTAATCCCCTGTTCGAGCTTTCGAAACAACACCGTCATTTCATCATTATTTGAAATAAGCTTCAATCTGTTCCTGGGCAGCCTTCATGATGGCCTCCATACCTGCTGCTTTCATTTCAGCAACAATCTTTGGAACCATAACTTCTGGATCGGAAGCGCCTGTCATCAGTTCATAGCGATATTTATCCCAGACAGCCTTGGTATTGGCTACTTCGGTAGATAGATTACTAATATCCAAGGCAAAGCCCAAGATGGATGAGGAAGATGCTTCTTCATTCAGCTTGCGAACTTGCTCCCACTGATCTTCAGGAGCTCCCTTCGTCACAGCCAAATCAAAGAATGTTCCTTGTGTATAAGCAGCTAACGGCCAAGTATCCGTCTTCCGCTCGATCACCTTCTCACCATTCACATTGTCATAGTCCACACCGAGTTCACCAAAGGCCAGCATATTACGCAGTTTCGGATCCGTATTCACCAGCTCGAGATATTTCAAAGCTTCCTTCTTATATTTAGAGTTTGAGGAAATGGCATTTAAGGAACCCTGAATCGTACTGGTTGTAAACAGCGGACCAAAGGTTTTCACCATGTCGTATTTTTCTACGCCCTCAGTAATCTGCCAGTTCGCTTCTGCACCAGGGAACGCTTGAGCACTAAAGAACGCGCGGCCTTTATCCGGCTCTCCCTTAGTAGGAGCGTCCGGGTTAATGATGCCATCCTTATACCACTGATGCAGCAGTTTAAGATTTTCCATCACATCAGGTTGCTCCAATGCCGATACGACTTTGCGGGATGGATCATCAAACTTCACACCGATTGGCTGCAGGCCAAGGGTAAGATCATCATAACTATTCATAAATCCGCTGAATCCATCACTTTGGGTCAAAGGCAGCGGATAGAAGCTTTTGCCTTCCCCAGCTTTCATGTCTCGCAAAGGCTTGTCAAGATCCTGTAACGTTTTGATGTTATTCAAATCAATACCGTATTTCTGTACGAATTTGTTATCAAATACCCAATACTGAGTCACTGACGAGTCTTTATAGGTTGGAACAGAGTAAATTTTGCCGTCGATCTTGGTTCCATCCCAGACCTTTTCAGGAATAAGTTTGTATAATTCAGGCGATTCGCTTTGAACCAAGTCCGAGATATCGGCAAAAGCTCCCATCGACACCTGTTGATTGTATTTCGTATTGTTCGTGAACATAATGTCAAAAGGCTCACCCGTGTTCACAATCGTGTTGATCTTGGTATCCCAATCGCCCCAGCTCGCCACCTTGATATCGATTTTGACACCAATCTTCTCCGCTGTATACTCGTTCATGGCAGCGATTGCTTTATCAAAATTATCTGGAACCTGCCCCCCGATCGTCCACCATACCAGAGTAGGAATATCAGCTGTTTCTTTCGCCTTGTCCGTATTGCCCGAGTTTGTCTGAGCTGTGGAATTCGCATCTCCGCCAGAGCCTTCGGACTTGGAATTCGAGCCGCCGCATGCGGCAAGAGACGACATTAACAGCATGACAATGCAGAGTGTAGATAGAAGCTTCCATGATTTTTTCACAAATATTTACCCCCTTCTATGAATGTTCACCGTGTGCATGTTCTGAGATGATATGATAAACCAGAAAATCTGGTTTATTTCAGGTCAACCTTTGATAGCTCCCACCGTTAAACCGGAAATAAAGTATTTCTGGAAGAAAGGATACGCAAAGGCTACAGGAAGTACGATCAGAATCGCCACAGCCATCCGTGCGGTCTCTTTCGGCATAGTAGCGACTAGCATCGAATAGCTGACGCCCATGCTGGACGCATTTTTGGCCAGCGCATCTACATTGCTCATCAAATTATTCAGCAAGGCCTGCAGTGAATAGAGATCCTGATTGTTGATATACAGCATGGATTGGAACCAATCATTCCAATAAGCAAAGCATAGAAACAGACCGATGGTCGCCAAGACCGGCAGTGATATAGGTAAAATGATTGAGAAAAAGATACGAAACTGACTGGCGCCATCTATTTCCGCCGATTCGATGAGTCCATCTGGAATCGTGCTTTTGAAGAAAGTTTTACAAATAATTACGTTAAAGGAGGACACCGCTAACGGTAATATAAGTGCCCAAACCGTATCCTTCAGTCCAAGCAGATTCGAGTTAATATAGTAGCTGGATACCAAGCCGCCGTTAAATACCATCGGGATAAAGACGACCCAGGTCAGCAGTCCTTTTAATTTGTAATTCGATTGTGAAAGTACGTAGCCCATCGAAGTTGTCAAGAGCACGCCCAGAACGGTTCCAACCACGGTAACCAATACCGATACCCCTAATGCCCGAAGAATCATCGTACCTTGCTGGATGACAAAGCTATAAGACTCGGTTGATAACATGGTTGGAATCATATGATATCCCGTCTGCCTGATGGATTCTTCACTCGAAAGCGAGATGGAGAGGACCACTAACAAAGGGACCACACAGACCAGAGCGATTAGTATAAAAATCAGGTGAAAAAGAACATTCATTCCTTTACCAATTCGGTTAAACTTCTCAAGACCCGTCATTCCTTCAGCTCTTGATGCCATAGACTCGCCCCCTTTACATCATCGCGCTGTCCGGATCTATTCTGCGAACGATCCAGTTGGCGAGTAGAATGGTCAGACAGCCCATAACGGATTGCACAAATGCGGCAGCAGATGCCATGCCGACGGTAGCGGTCTTGAGCTGTTTATACACCAACACGTCTATGGTGGTGGTTACGTTAAATAAAGAGTTGGAATCCCTCGGGACCTGGAAGAACAAACCAAAATCCGTATAGAAGATCCGGCCGACCGCTAAAATGAACATCATCACAATAACCAGCTTCATCATCGGCAGAGTGATATACTTGGTCTGCTGCCAAATGGAAGCCCCGTCAATGACGGCCGCCTCATAGTAAGTACTATCAATACCGGTAATGGTAGCCAGATATACAACCATACCGTAGCCCAGACCCTTCCATATATTCATGAAAACTAAAAAGAACGGCCAATATTTGGGCTCCATATACCAGTTCACGGGTTCGCTGCCCATCTGGATCAACATCTGGTTCGCAATCCCCTTGTCGAAGCTCAAGAAAGCCCAAATGACTGCAGAGATAACTACCCAGGATAGGAAGTAAGGCAAGAACATCATCGTTTGATAGACTTTACCCGCTCTACGGTTATGCAGATGACCAATCATCAGCGCTAAGGTCACGGGAATTACAATGTTGAGAATAATGAACAAGAGATTATAGCCCAGTGTGTTGCGGATAATAATCCAGGCATCATTGGACTTGAACAGGAATTCAAAATTTTTGAATCCGGACCATGAGCTATTGAAGACATTGCTCAGAAATCCTCCCGTTATTTTGAAATTCTTGAAGGCGATGATAATGCCGAACATCGGCAAGAAGCAGAACAATATATACCAAACCGTAGTTGGCAACGCTAAGAGCGTCAGCTCGGTATCCTGTTTGCGCCAGCGCGTTCGCAAGCGTTTTTGTCCAGTCTTTTTCATGTTTATTCCGTCACCCCCATCGATGTATTGATGTATTTCTAATGCTCTTTAATTATAAAAGAAAGCGATTACATTTTTCTAGATAACAAACGTTATACTGCAGTCAAAAAACGTTATATATTCTTGATGAAATGATGTCTAGCATCCGTTTCAATGGATGTTTCTGCTCCAAATGAATGAAGCTCTGTTATTATTTCCGAGAGTTGGTAAACTTGCTCACAGGATATGATACAATTGTATAGGTTTATTTTTTCATTTAACTTATTTGGAGGCGTATTATACCATGCGGCAAAACAATTCTATAAGGGTACAACATTTAGGGGAAGACGCATAATTGACCCTATAAACTGCGATTCCCCTTCATCTTAAAGGGGTTATATGCAAGTGTTACATCGAAATGAAGTCCACGCGTCACGATTCATTCTTTGGCTGAGCATTTTGACTTTTTTCAGCGTTATGAACGAAACCATGTTTAACGTATCATTGCCAGATATTGCCGCTTATTTTGATATTGCACCGTCAGCGGCCAATTGGACCAATACCTGCTTCTCGCTATCCTTTGCCATTGGCATCGCTGTGTACGGCAAGATATCGGAACATACAGGCATGAAAAAGCTGCTGTTATTCGGTATGCTGACCTACGGTTTCGGTTCGATTGTCGGCCTATGGTGTCATACCTGGTATCCAGGCGTGCTGATCGCGCGTTTTTTTCAGGGAGTTGGCGCTTCGGCAGTTCCATCGCTTATTATGGTGATCATCGTCAAGATTGTCGAACCGGGAAAACAGGGCAAGGCGTTCGGCCTGATTGGCTCTGTGGTTGCATTTGGCGAGGGGCTCGGCCCGGTCATCGGAGGTGCGATTTCCGACTACATTCATTGGTCCTTGTTATTTGCACTGCCATTGCTGTCGCTGCTAGCCCTTCCTTTCGTACTACGAACACTGCCTGACGAGACTTCGGAAAGAAAATCATTCGATATTACCGGCGCCGTTCTGCTGTCCGTTGGCATTCTCTCGTTTGCGCTGTTCACGACGTTGTACCATTGGATTTACCTGACTGCAAGCCTGGTTCTGTTCGAGCTTCTCGCTCTTCATATCCGTCGGCAGCAGGCACCGTTCCTGGAACCGTTCCTGTTTCGGAAGAAAAAGTATATTACCGGTGTGCTCACCGGTGCCTTGCTGCTCGGCACGGTCGCTGGTTTCTTTTCCATGGTTCCTTATCTGATGAGGGCGGTGCACCATATGCCGACCGGCCTCATTGGAAGCGCCATTCTGTTCCCGGGCACATTGAGCGTCATCTTGTTCGGGATGCTTGGCGGGATGCTGGCTGACCGCCGGGGCCATATCACCGCGATGTTGTCCGGGCTCGGCATGATTGTCGCCGGATTTCTGATCGTACTCTTCTATACGGACCGAGCGCCTTGGCTTATTACAGGTTCGATGATCCTGACGTTTGGCGGTCTTCCGTTTGTAAAAACTGTAATTTCGGCAAGTGTCGCCAAGACGTTAGAACCGGATGAAGCAGGTTCCGGCATGGGCATGCTCAACTTCGCCTGTTTCCTTGCCGAAGGTATTGGCATTGCCGGTGTGGGCGGACTGCTGACGAAGCCGTGGCTGAACTCTCCCCTAATCGCGACCGTAACCAGTCAAACAGCCGCGCTTTACAGCAATATGATGCTAATTTTTATTGCGCTCGTGACGTTAGGCGGCCTCCTGTTCGCCCTGTCGTACAAGCGCAATCGTCAATGATTTATTCCTTGCAGCCTGAACATCCTTTTACCATAAATAAGCCATCCCCTTCACTTTATCTAAGGGGATGGCTTATTATCTTATACTTCATTCTCCTTCACTTCATTGCGACAGTGGCTCTGCTGACGCCGATGGTCTCAAAGCGCCGCGATCCGCTGCTGAATACGCGGAAACAGTCCAAAGGCATTCTCGTAAAATACCTTCTCGTGATACTGCTCAGGCACGAGCCTGCGGACGAATTCAGCATACTGGTCGATCGGTGCGAGCGGCCAGTCGGTTCCGAACAACATTTTCTCGTAATGATCACAGTACACCAGCGCCCGGCGAAAATGGTCCATGAACAGCGGTTCGTTCATAAACCGTTCAAAATGGGGCCGATCGCCGACGACAAGTCCGGACAAATCGGCGTAGACGTTCGGGTTCTTGGCCACCACTTCGGCGGCATCCATCACCCAGGGATCACCCAGATGGCAGATCATGAAGTTCACGCCGCGCTGCTGGTAAGCCAATTCATCTACGGTAAGCGGATGCGAATACTTGAGTAATCCGTTCATCGAGTAGGTATCGCCAGTATGAATCACCACGGGCATACCGTACTTTGCAGCCAATTCATAGATCGGTGTGTAGATTTTGTCATAGACGTAATGATGATAATACCCGGCATACAGCTTGATTCCCGCTACTTCGGGAGCTTGCAGCCTTGCTTCGATCCGGTCCAGCTCCTCCAGAGCGTGCTTCCCGATGAGCATGTTCGGATTGATGCCGACGCATTCCATTAAAAATGGTGGAATGCTATCTTCTAAGTCAAGCCCCATCGGATTGGGTGAACTGGAATCGGGAAAGGCTCCCTTCGTCTGCTCCGTAACACCCATTCCGATGCCGAGAATGACGTCGTTCTTGTCAAACTCTGCCTTGAGGCCGGCGGCGGTGTAATCAACCTTAGATTGATCAATCGCGGTTTGATGAAAACTGTCGATGTCCGACAGATGAATATGAATGTCAATGATCGGCATGTAAGGTCTCCTTTTCGTCGGTAGGGCTAGCAAAGGTCAGCTTCTGAAGGTCACGGACATCCTCCGGATTCAGATCGATTCGACCTAAGATTAGAAAAGTCGGCTGTGTCTCGGCGATTCCCCCATTCAGAAGTGAAAGGTGATGATTCACACCGTGACTAAACACCTTGTTATTCACATATGCTGATGAACTCTGATTGTCATAATTATTCACTACATGCAGCATGTTGTGACGAGAAATCGCGCCAATTCGCAAAAGTCCCTTGGAATGAAGCTGGGCTTCCAGCTTCCCTAGAAGAAACCTTCCTTCCCCAGGGATTTCCATCCACCCTTCGGAGAAGACAGGCGATGGCTTGATGAAATTATCATCCGTGAGTGAATAATGCGGCAGAACCATGCCACTTTCGTTGGTCACCGAATGAAGCACGCAGAGAACAGGGACACCGGGCAGCATAAGGTAATGCTGGTCGATCGTGATCCCCCGATTTGCTTCCTGCTTCTCGATGACAGTGGTCATTCGGAGCCCCTTCCAGACGTTGCCGTGCACATCCACCCGCTCCGCCCAAGTCGCACTTCTCGGCTCCTGTTGTCGGCTGAAGCCACTCATGCCGGGGATATCCACGCCGAGTCCGCCGTACCAGGGATTCCACCAAGAACGCGGGGCCACTTCCGGATACGAACTGTCCAACCATTCTTCGCCTTCGTGCTTCAGGGAATGCACGACGCTGCCGAAACCAGGAGCAGCCGCTATGGAGAGAATCCCGTTACTTACCGTGTACACGGGACCTGCCGCGCCTTCCTCCAGCCCGCAAACGACGGCTGCTTCCGTTTGGGGGAGCCAGAGAGCCGACCGCTCCTGAACCCAATCCTCACCGCGATAGACGGCACGGACCTTCCAACCGGATTCACCATTTCCCGGGTCTTGCTTTTCCCCATGGGAGAACTCATAGCTCACAGAACTAAGGTCCTGCTCCCTTTGCAACTTCATGTCGGCAACCTTCCACTCCGGATTCTCACCGTTTTGCACGTACAGTTCCAAGCTACCGGCGAGCGGAACCATCTTTCTTTCGATAAGTTCTGCATTCAGCGGCCCAGCCAAGAACGGATTTCCGCCGCCAAGCGCCAGTTCTAGATGATCGTCCAGCATCGGTACTACCGGGTTCCGCAGCTTCCGTGCGAAGGAGCGAAAATCCCACCACTTGGCGAAGGTGTTCAGTGCAAACACGGTCGTCTTCGTCCGCACGACGGCTCCGCCAGAAATTCGGCCCAGATCATGCTCCAGCCCAAGCGGGTATTCTGGGCGAAGCAGCTTCAAGGAAGGGTCCCAACAGATACCGCAACCGACGTTCCTATCCTTGTTGAACAGCCAGTTCTCCGTGATCTGGGCGCTGTCCCAAAGATTCGGATCGCTGGAGTAAGCATCGCCCATGTCCACATAATGGCCCTGGTATGGCAGGATAAGCCTGTTGCCGAAGAAACCGAAACTCGTCAGCAGATACATGTTCTCTTCCAGCCCTTTGCTGCTGGTATTGCAGATTTCGTGATAAAATTCGGCGATGCCGCTTGCGAACAGCTTGGCCACCGACTTTATCTCCAGGCCGGGAAAGTCTTCCGACTCGTAGAGAGCTTCAAGTACCTGACTCTCCCCTTCTGCGTAGATCTTCACTTCTTTAGCCTGCTTCTTGGAGAATTCTTCTGCAAACGGCTTACCCAGCTTCGGATAGTTCCACCAGAAACTGTGATGGGAGCCAGGATATTCGATCCACATGTTATTATTTAGCTTATCCAGATGGAGGGAGAATGCGCCGTTCACGGCGATCCACTGTTCCCCGGCTTCCCCACCGAATCGGCCGTGCGTTCCCTTCATCAGGACTGACAGCTTGCTTGTGAAGGAAACCGCCTTTTGTTCAACCGGAACTGCCGTCACCTCAACCTCTCACGAGTAGAGTCCGTAGGACCGCAAGATGAAGGATACCGGGACAGAGGCTTTGCCCTTAGCTGGAAGCGTGAAGCGTACCGCACGATTGGCCCATTCCACGCATTTATCCTCTGGCCATTCAAAAGCAAACTCCGCTTCCGAGGCAAAATGGTTCTCCACGTTCAAATATAGCTCGGCCGGAATGCCCGGATAAAGCTCCTTGACTGGCAGCGCCGTCTTCATCTTTACCGGAAATTTCGGAGCGATGCCTATGCGGAACTCGGCCCGCTTGCCACCGATAATCCATTGGCTCATCACAACGGGATGGGTCTTCTTGTCATTCTGCTCCTCCTGGACCGGGATAAGCTCGAATTCCCCCTCCACGATGACCGTTTCTCCCGGAGCGATCGTTTGTGCAGCAGTCAGCGCAAAACGAATACTCTTGTCGTCCTGGCCATTAATCTCAATTGCCAGCTCGGAAGCCGAGCGGTTCTTGATGCGATAGCAAACCTTGTAGGCGGAACCGAACACAAGATCGTGATCGTCGATTTCGGTGGAGATTGCATAGTCAGGCGTGTCCAGAGCGGTCAGCCCTCGACCGGACTTTTCGAATTCCGCTCGTACGAAGAGATCTCCCTTACCCCAGGTGTATTCAAAAAAATCGAAGCCGCGCTCCCTACGACCATCCGGCTCGATGACGAGCTCGCGGGTGCTGTCTGCATACCAATCGAGTTCCTCAAAATAAGGAGCGAGCGCTTCGGTTTGCAAGATGGTCGGAATGAAGTTCATCAAGTGGACGTAATCATCATTTTTTTCCCAGAAGAACCCACATTTCTTGTACATCGGCACGGCTTTGGTGTTGCCTGCCCAGGTAAACAGATCTAGGCGTGGCCACCCTGCTTCAACTGTCTTGCGGACGGCATTCAAGATCAGATTGCGGCCGACCTTGTAGCCGTGATAATCGGGCCGCACATTCAACAGCGGTACATACAGGGCCCCTTCGTCATGACGGTAATGGGCGAAACTGCAGAAGCCGACAACCTCCTTGCCATCGACGGCGAGAAACGCATGAAGATTGGACGAAATCTCCATCTCCCGGCGCACAGTGTCCTCCGTTCTCAGCTTGGTGCCGCCTCCCCAACTTTCGTTGCTGCAGTTCCACATATCAGCGAGCGCCCCAGCGTAGGAAGGGTCATATTCGATAATGCGGATTTGTTCCGCGGTGGAATTTGTTGTCATGCTCTCATCTCCTCATCATCAACTGAGAATATGTAAGGTGTTGCATAACACTTCACGAAGTTCGTGAATTACGGATTACGCTTAATAAAAATGAACACACCTTGATAGACCCTATGAGCTATAGACTTATCATACTATGAAATGGAAGTATTTAACTACATAACAATCGCTTTAAAAGAAAAACTCCTGCCTAGGGCAGAAGCTTCTAAAAATTTGATATATACGAACATCTCATAAGAACGAGATATTGTTGTCATTAAATATTCTAGCAAAGTGTTAGAGCCTGTCGTTATATTTCTTGATGAAGTATGGTTTAAATAATGGTTTAAAAGATAATTCAATTACACCGTCTGTTACCGCCAGTTCTTCGGCTTCATCCTCCATCAAAATTATCCGGTGGTTTTTCTGTGCTTTGGCCTTGCCTTATTTGTCCAGCAATTTAGCCAGCATGACATAGGCCTGTTCCTTGGTCAAATTATCTTTCGGGCGAAATTGATTCTTCCCCATTCCTTGAATCAGTCCCAGCTGATACGCGGCATAGGCATCTTGCTTGGCCCAGGAGGTAATCCCGGCATCATCTGCAAAGACTGAGCTTGTACCCTTCACAGTGACAGCATCACCGCCAAGCTTCTTATAGAGATTCATCAGCACGACGACCGCTTCCTGACGGGTAAGCTTCTTTTCGGGAGAGAATTGTCCTTCAGCAGTTCCCTGAATCAGCCCAAGCTTTGCAGCGTGAGAGATCCTGGCTTGATCGATATCGCTGAACGGGCTTACTATCCCCTGCATTTCATAACTTGTCTTATATTTATACAAATTAAAGGCGATATACGTAAACTCCTTACGGTTGATTTGGCTTGCATGATTGTTGCCTTCAAGACCATCCAGCAGCGAATGTTCGC
The DNA here is from genome assembly GCF_003991425.1 of Paenibacillus lutimineralis. Classification (NCBI taxonomy): domain Bacteria; kingdom Bacillati; phylum Bacillota; class Bacilli; order Caryophanales; family Paenibacillaceae; genus Paenibacillus; species Paenibacillus lutimineralis. Next base: position 1,499,377 of record NZ_CP034346.1, on the reverse strand, counting down.
TAAGCTTTAGATAATCCTCCTTAGCCCAAGGGCTGATCTGAACCGTATTCACTGTTGGACTCGTTGGTTGTTCTATCGGTTGTTCTGTCTCCTGTTTAGCCTTGAAGAACTGAGTATCGTACGAAAGCGAGAGCTGTTTACCGCTTGCCTTGCCATAGAGTCCTGTCACTTCGACATGGAACTGATCCTCTGCCTTGTATTCCATTGCTAAATCCGGACGGAAAATAATGCAGTAAGGGATCCCGTAACCGCCTTTATTCACGGTAAAATACTTGCCCGCTTTATCCCGATCATCCGCACTGAAGTTCCATACCTTGCCATCGGACTGACGGGTCATTTTAACCGTGACACTACTTGTCTTTGTATTATCATAAATATCCGGATTCAGCGAGATCGACCATGGGTCCTTGTCATGCCATACTTCAAGCGGGAACTGTCCTGCTGCTGGCCAAGCAATATATTCATAAGTGACTTCTCCTGCAGGCCGAGACTTATCGAAGGAATACATATTGGAATAAGCAACTTCATGTGTTCCCGACTGCCCTAACGCAGCGCCGAACATCGTCTTCTTCATACTCGGATTGAGTATCCAACGTCGATGCCCAACCCTATCGATATTGCCCGTGCTCGAATCGGCCATATATAGATCCACCACGGCTTCCATGAAATTATCCGCCCCATAAGCGATATTGCTGCTCTTGGCTCCATTGGCTCCGAGGCTGTATAGACTTGCACTCATGCCCTGAGGCTGTGCTGGATAATGATTCAATTCCCCATGTATAGCATTGAGCAATGCTGCTGCCTGCTGCTGATCGCCGAGCGTAAGATCCGCTTCGATATCATCTGGAAGACCAGCCAAATAACGAACCCAGTTCACTGCCTTAACGCCTTCCAATATGTATGCTTCCTGCAACTTCCCCGGAGAATAAGGGGAACTTATGACGGGCTTCTCTTCATAAGCCTCTTTCCATAGGTACTCTTCATCGGTCCGCACCGATACGTACTCCTTCATCTTCTGCACGATCTCCGTACGCGTATGCTGCTGTACATGCTCATTTACATCATGCTTGGCATAAGCAGCGTTAGCAGATAGAATCGTTGTCATAAATACAGCTGCAGCTGCAGCGATCGTTAATATCCCTCCTTTACTTCTGATTGGCTTCGCCCATTGCAGCCGGGATGCGATCTTCTTGTCCATTTCTCTAACCCCTCTTCTTGATGAATCATATTTCTTTCTTCTTTATGTCGGTTGGAATGAACAAAATTTGAAGTAAAAAAGCATAGCCCCTTTCTCCAATTGCAAGAAACAGGGCTATGCCTCTATTAAAATATCTGTTAATAAGTCCTACGCCAGTTTCACAAGATGATACTTCTTCTTCCCTTTACGGATAATGATGAAGCGGCCTTCAATAGCATGATCTGCGCTAACTTCGAACTCAAGCTCGCTGACGCGGTCTCCGTTCAAAGTGATAGCACCGCTCGTAATATCCTCACGCGCTTGACGCTTGGACGGTTCGATGCCAACATCGACAAGCCAGTCGACGATATTCTTGGATTCCTTAGATGCTTCGAAGGTTGGCATTTCCTTGAAGCCTTGTTCGATCTCATCAGCCGTCAGCGATTTGATATCTCCGCTGAAGAGCGCTGACGTGATCCGCTGAGCTTGGGCCAGCATTTCCTCGCCATGCACGAATCTTGTCATCTCTTCCGCAAGCGTAATTTGCGCCTCGCGCTTATGCGGCTCGGTTTTTACTTTTTCGGCCAGATTCTCAATCGTCTCTTTGTCCAGGAAAGTGAAGTACTTCAGGTATTTCACCACATCACGGTCATCGGTATTCGCCCAGAACTGGTAGAATTCATACGGCGTCGTCTTCTTCGGATCGAGCCAGATCGCGCCGCCGGCCGTCTTGCCAAACTTCGTGCCATCAGCCTTCAGCATCAGTGGAATCGTCAAGCCGAACGCTTTTGCCTCAGAGCCTTCTTTTTTACGGATCAGGTCCAAACCACTAGTGATATTCCCCCATTGATCGGAGCCACCGATTTGAAGCTGCACGTCTTCATTCTGGTAGAGGTGCAGGAAGTCCATGGACTGCAGAATTTGATAGGAGAACTCGGTGAAGGAGATGCCGCTCTCCAGACGGCTAGCAACGATATCCTTGGCAAGCATCGTATTGATGCTGAAGTTCTTCCCGAAGTCACGCAGGAAATCAATAACGTTCAATTCATGCGTCCAATCGTAGTTGTTCACCATGCGCAGTTGGTTGTCCCCGTCCGTCAGGAACAGCTTCTTCATTTGCGCGGTTAATGATTCCACATTCGCCTGCACCTGCTCCATCGTCTGCAGGGTTCGCTCCGTCTGGCGTCCGCTTGGATCACCGATCGTTCCTGTCGCTCCACCGATCAGAATTACCGGCTTATGGCCTGCTAATTGAAATCTCTTCAGCATCATAAAAGGAATCAAGTGTCCGATATGCATGCTGTCTCCAGTTGGGTCAACCCCGCAGTACAAGGAGATTGCCTTCTCTTCCGTCAGCTTGCGAAGCCCTTCCGCATCCGTCTGTTGATTAATCGCATCGCGCCATTGTAGTTCATCAATAATATTCATTTTCACTTCCGCCTCCCATATCATCTCTTATTCTATTAAGCTAGATATACGTGACTTCATCACCAACTAAAAAATCGCCCCCAGTCTGCATCAGCAGATCCAGGGACGATTCAATAACCGTGTTACCACCCAATTTGTATGAGAGCATTAACCTCATCATACCACTCACAGCTATGTATCGTTAGCTATCCCGCTTGGCATTACCCAAGATACTCCAGAGTGTAATTCGCCGGTTGAACAGTATGCTGCCAGGTTCCATCAACCCCTGGCTTTCTGAGAACAGTGACTGCCGCTACTTCGCTCTTTCAACGTATATCAAATATAGAATTATGAAAGATTATATTGAATTCAGCGAAGGTTGTCAAATCTATCAGATCGTTGTTCCGCATTTCTGTACTGCTTGGGGGTCACAAATATCCGATATCGAATATTGGGTAAGCGTTAGCAGCTTCATCGCTTCATGAATTCTCTCTCGTTGGATGTAGTCACTTAGCGAGATGCCTGCTTTTTTCTTGAACAGGCTAGATAAATAGTTCGGACTTAGGATTATTGTGACCTGATCACTCGGACATTTTTGACCGTTAGCGTTGATTCTTTGGGATTCTGCCCTTGTAACGGACAATTATGTCCATTACAAGTGGGAAAGTCGCGAAAAACCGCATTTTTTGCTTCTAATGGTCAAAAGTGTCCCTTAGAAGAGCGACATTGTTTTTATCGTACTCTAACCGTCATTTTTGACCGCATGTTACATGCGATCACTCTAGCTATAGGTTTTCCGGACAGCCCACTATCATTATCGATGCTGCTCATAGCGATTCGCTTCGCTAATCTGCTTAATCGCTTCTATCTCTTCTTGTGTCAGATGCGGAGTACGAGCTGCAGCAATATTCGCCAGCAATTGCTCCCGCGAGCTTGCACCCGGAATCACTGTCGCGACTGCAGGATGGCTGAGCGAATAACGAATCGCAAGCTCTGTCATCGTTCTATTACTTTCTCGGGCTACAGCACTTAGCCGTGTACGAAGCTTAATAATTTCTTCTGGCGAATAGTTCAAATAGCCTTTAGTTATCTCACGTTCAGTAGCAAGTGCCCCGCTAGCCAGTGGCCCTCTGGCAATAACGCCGATCCCCTTCTCATGCAGAAGCGGCAACACCTCTTCCTCGGGACGTCGATCAAGAATACTAAATTGATTCAGCACGCTGACCATTGATGATCGAGTTGCATACTCCCGAATCACATTGGGTCGAATAGAGGAAATCCCATAGTAACGTATTAAGCCTTCCTGCTTCAGCTCCTCAAATGCCTCGATCGTCTCATCGATAGGATCCTCGATTGTTCCCCCATGTAGCTGATACAGATCCAGATAATCGGTTTGCAATCGATGCAGACTATCCTTAATAGCTGATTTGATATAAGCCTTGCTAGGGTCCCAGACCCATCCTTCCCTTCCTTCAATCCGTCGATTCCCGGCTTTGCTAGCAATAACTACGCGATCACGCCTTCCCTTAATTGCCTTGCCTACCAGCTCTTCATTGCGTCCAGAATCGTACAAATCCGCCGTATCCAGAAAATTAACACCTTGATCGAGTGCTTCATGGATAATTCCAATGGCTTTGCGTTCTTCTGTTCCCAGAGACATGGAGCCAAGACCGATCTCGCTAACTAAAAGGTCAGAGAAGCCAAGTTGATTGAGTCTCATCATTAATCTAATCCTTTCCAGAAACTTTATAATAACTTATTATAACTTAATTAGCCTAACCTCATTGATAGAAGAAAAATGAACCTTAGAGTTAAGAATAAAAAAGAAGCCTCTCATAAATTTGTACAATTCATGAGAAGCTTCTGTAATAATCCTAAGCCGCCAAAGTATGCTTCTAACTCATTTTACCTACCACTTTGACTCTTAATCGAGTTGCATTTTCCGGGTGATAGGCGAGCGGTATCTCTTCAACTTCAACCAATTTTATCGTAGTAGGATCGGCTCCCGCAATTACCGCTTGTTTCACTGCTTTTTCCTCAGCATCCTTAAGCGACTGCTCTCGCGGTTCACGAGAATAAATGTAGATCTGTTCGTACTGTCCACTAATTTGTGAGATCGATGCACCGATGGCATTCGCAACTCCGCCGTTTTCGACTTTAACGATATCAGCTACTCCAGAAATCTCATCTGGAATAATCACGCTGCCTCCACCTACGAGTACGATCTGTACATCTTCGGAAGAAGTTTTCATCTTATCGATCGCTTTTGCTATGATCGAAGAAATTACGGATTGGACTTGTTTCGCAAACCCTTCATCGATATGACTGACTAAACTCTTGTCTCCCATGTCAGCTAGTCCGAGACGAACCGCGATGTCCGTCGCGGTCAAGGTGCTTCCACCAAATACAAGTGCTTCTTCTCCGATCTTATAGCCTACACTATCTGGACCAACCGTTATCTTACCACCCTCTGCACGCACAATGCTTCCACCGCCGAGCCCTACTGAGATGATATCTGGCATTCTAAAATTTGTGCGAATATCGCCTATTTCCACCGCTACAGAGGACTCTCTTGGAAATCCATCCTGCAAAACACCGATATCTGATGTCGTACCGCCTACGTCGATGACCATCGTATCTTTAATGTTCGCTAAATAGGAAGCTCCCCGAATACTATTCGTTGGTCCGCAAGCAATCGTAAGAATCGGGAATTGCTTGGCATATTCAATCGACATGAGCGTACCGTCATTCTGACATAGGTACACTTCAACATCTTTAATCCCTTCTGCTTCTAATGCATTAGCAAAACCCGTGGTAGTGGTTTCGATGACATGGCATAAAGCCGCGTTCAGAATCGTTGCATTCTCTCTTTCAATCAAGCCAACAGATCCGATCATAGACGAACAGGAAACCGTGTAGTCTTCCCCGTAGGCTTCCCAGATTAAGTCTCGCACCTTGAGTTCCTGATCATTTTTGATGGAGGAGAATACACCAATGATCGCAATAGCTTCTACTTTATCACGCCACTTCGCTAGCAGCTCGTTAATCTCCTGCTCATCGATCTCACTAAGCAATTGACCATCATATTCGTAGCCACCTTGGACTAGAGCATAGTTTCCGGTTAGTTTTTTTATCATGTCTTGAGGCCAAGCCGTATATGGAGGAACAGAAGCGGTAGCGGGGAATCCTAGACGGATTACACCAACTTTGGCCAATTTCTTCCGTTCAACAATAGCATTGGTGCACTGCGTTGTCCCAAGCATGGCATGCGAGATTTTCGTCTTATCAACATTCGCTTCCTTCAATACTTTTCGCAGCGACGTCACAATCCCTGTCTTTATATCTAGTGTCGTTGGGGATTTCACGCTATGGACTAACTGGTTATGCTCATCCAAAATAATAGCATCTGTATTCGTGCCGCCTACATCTATTCCAATTCTATACATGGCTAGCCACCGCCTTACTTATCAATTCTTCAATCGGAGCATAATCGTAATCATACCCAAAGTATCTCGGTCCTACCGTCTTGATTCCCATTTCGGTTCTCCACTTGGGATGCGCTGGCAACCCGATGACGCGTACGCGTTTTCCATATTTCAAACTCTCCGTTGTCACGGGAAGCAAGGTTTCATAGTCAACCAAACATATTAAATCCGGCGTCATCGCTATAACCTGACCGTTCTTCTCGGCAAGCAGGTTCTCATTCTGAAAATAAACTTTCATCTGCTCTTCTTTGTTCATCTCAATGCCTTCCAGGTTCATTTTCCCAAAATTAAAGCCGCCCTTCGTTTCCCGGATGACATCTGTTATTTTTCCCTGGAACAACTCATATCCAGATGTCAGACTTAAAAGCTGCTCAAGCTTGTCTTTTGCATCTCTATTTTTGGAAGAAATGATCTCTCCGATCTGCTCCGATAGGGTCACGATGTTATGGACACCACTTTTCTTGATTTGAGCTCCCGTCGTCGGATACAGGCTTACTAGAGCACTAGCCCCCATCTCCACCGTTGCTGTACGCGCCAAACGTTCCGTCCATTTATTGTCGATCGTTTCGAAGATACCGATGTTCCCTTTCTCATCTGTAATTGCGATCGGTGCAGCCGAAATGCCGTCAAGGTTGAACGTCACCATTTGCAACTCAGGAAATGCTCTTCCCATGCCATCGCAATCAATAAGCGGTAAATTCAACTGTGCTGCAACAACAATCGGAATCATAGAATTGACTCCGCCCGCTTCCATCGGAAATGTGCCTGTAATTTTCTCTCTGCCCAAATACTTGGCCAGCTTCTGAAACACCTTAACAAATTCGTCTCCTTTCGGAAACTTCTCCACCAATACGGAAGGAGCACCCATCATGGCAGAAGGGATGAAGAAATCCTCATCTTCAATTTCATCCACAGAGTAAAGTCTTACAGGTCCGTATTTTTCAATGGCTGAAAGAGCCATGAGTTTACCGATGTAAGGATCCCCTCCTCCACCTGTTCCTAAAAATGCAGCGCCTATGGCAATATACTCAATCGATTGTTTATCTAAATATCTCATTTAATTCCCCTCCAATAGGACTGACTTTCTGGCCATGATACGATAGCAAACCACATACATGACAAAAGAAATAATGATGCCGATTAATGGCTGATTCGATACTTGGGGTAAGCTTGGGAAGAAGGACAGAACGACAGGCATGCAAGCAATAATGGAACCGATCAGCCAGGAAATCACTCCCAGACGATTAACCCCCTCTGTTTCCTTCCAACGGTTCTTATCACCTTTATTCATAATCCAATAAGAAGCGACCATAACCCCTGCTACTGGCGGAACCATTGCTGACAAGACCGACATGACCGGCGTAAAATAATTCAAAATTCCGATCACTGCAAGCACAGTCCCAATGAGTCCCGCAACCCCTACTGCCCATTTCTCTTTATCCTTGGAAATATGCAGTACATTGGTGAGGGCAAATCCACCTGAGATCGCATTTACCATATTTGTTTTCCATGTAGCCAGGATTAACACTATACCCCCAATAAAAGGTGTTGTAATATTTATAAAGACAGCTGCAATATCACTAGTCTGATAAGCAAAAGATAGAATTGCACCCACACTAATCATCAATACGCCAGAAGGTACAATCCCGATTAGTGCGGCTTTCAATACATCGGAACGTTTTCTCGAAAACTGCGAATAATCGCCTGCAATAACGGCCCCTAAGGCAAATGAGCCTATAGTTACAGCTAGTCCATCCATGAAGTTCATTTGCTTCTCCGGCTGGTAGCTCCAAATATGATGAATGGAATCCATCGTGAACGCTTGGATTAAGCCATAGATACATATCACAATGAGTAGTGGCACTGCTATATAGCTAAGTACTCGCAGCACTTTAATACCGTACATTGCTGAAACGACCATAACCAGACCACTAATCAATGAAGCCAGGGGAACTGGGATTGTCATTCCATACTCCGCCAGCAGATTAGCCAGCGCTGCCCCGCATACATTAGCCTGAATCCCGAACCACCCGAGGCAAGCAATGGCGAGAATAATGGATAAAATGGTGCGCGAGCCCTTTTTGCCAAATACCTGAGCTGCGACTTGAACCGTTGATTTGCCGAGATCCGTGCTCTGAATGCCCTGAAGAATCATCAGGACAACAATAATGGAATAACCCAAAAAGGCGATCAATAATGTCTTAGATAAGCTCATACCTGCGATCAGCGTATTCCCAACCAGGAGGCCTGGTATACTAATCACCGCTCCGGCCCAAACCATCCCCAGGGTGAACCAAGACTGATGCTCTCCGTCCTTTCTCATATCATTTCTCCCCCTCGTTAAGTGAATTTTTCTTATTATAGAAGGATACATGGGATTACGTCTTTTTCTAAAACCCAAAAAAAATCCGTAATTTTTGTCATTTGGACAAAAGTTACGGATTAGACTAGCTGTGTATCAGTCGATAAATCATACAAGCAATGCAAACATCATAAAATTCGGAATTCACCGTTACATCATAACCAATTAATTCGCTGATCTTTTTAATGCGATATTTCACTGTGTTTTTATGCACGAATAGCATTTTTCCACAGGCATCATAATTCCCTTTGGCATCTAACAAAAAGGTCATGAGCGTCTTAAGCGAATCCGGATCACCCAGAATCGGATCAATAACAGCCAACCATTCCTCAAGGACTTCCTCTCCTTGTGAACTCATATCGATCGCTTGTTTCATCGAACGCATCTCAGCAGCCGTATACAATTTACGATGCTCATAAATCAGATGGACCTTCCGTCCCACACTGTTCACCAGCCGATACATACGCCGTACATCTTGCGTATTTCTCATTCTGGGAGCATAGACCATTTCGGATATAAGCGAGGCAGAATTCGTTGTGTCGATATATTCGGCTGCAATCTCATACTCATTGTACTTGTAAGAGCAATTTCCCATAAGGGCAATGATACAATGATCGACGGTTTGAATGACCGCTGTTTTGTAATATTTGAACAAATACTCTTCCAACTCTTCGCGAATCTGCTTTTCTTTTGACAAATCCTGAATAAATACGAGCCACATCATCTGAATGGAAGCGACATCTATATGGAGAAGATGAGCCAGTCTGCGCATTTTATCGCTCTCATCATTAATAATCGCTTTTACCAGGGCATATTCGCTGACCTCGTTATGCTTATCCCCCCACAGATTGATGGCCACCTGTACGACCTCGCTGATTTTATCGATGGTCTTCGCGGGTAGTTTTGAATTCTCTTTAATTAGAAATAGATACAGTACTTCTCCGTTTTTTTGATGAACACTCTTGTATTCCACATAGCAATCGCAATTAGATTCTGCTTGTCCCTTCACCCCATTTAATAAATAGGGAGCATAGACATCTATAAGATGAGCCACATCTAACGATGAATTACGAGGCCACATCACTTGATTCATAATCTCCATATGCGTGTTCGTCAGGATGATGTTCGCTTTCAGCCGATCAGACAGAAATTTAAGTGTAATTTCAACGCTTCGTGAGTGTTCTGGCAGCAAAGATACTTTCTCTAATGCTTCATTCACAAAATTATCGTTGAACGTCTGATTGTTCAGAACAATCGCTTCCATCACTTCATAGATCACTTCATTATAACGAAGTGAAAAATCATTTTCAGGCATGCAAATGATGATGAAATTTTTGGACTCTGCGAATTGCAGCACCTCTTCGGCTACTTCCGGAATAATGATTCCTACATAATATAGAATCAGTCCAACTTCACCGAGCCCATACAAATACTCAACCGCTTCACACTGCTTCTCTATACTATCTTTAATGGAGTAAAAAGAACTGATAACCATCTCTTCCGCATACCACTCTTCTTGAACCGAATTGACGATACGGGAGGAATAATCCGCGTTTGAAACCTCTAGTACGGATAAAGAGGAGACGGTACGGTGAAGATTACTCTTTCCAGTCAGTACCTTTGCTCCTCGAAAAGAAGGCAATTGCAGCATATCTTTTACAGTTATCCCATGTTACTCACCACTTCTTCTCTGTTATCTAAGGTTACTTCACGAAATGAATTACCGACCAATATATCAAATTAAAAGTAATATGTAAATTGATTCTTACTACCAGCTAGATGACTTCTAATCAACAACACAGAAACCATTATAATGGTGACCAGGTTCTCCCTTTATTATCCCCTAAACGTTCAATCTTAGGAAATTAGACCCGCTTCAATTCCAGTAAATGGATTGACTTAATGGGTATATTATCTTATACTCGCAACTATCACTAGACTTTATACATAATAACAGCTGAATGGGAGACGTGTAATATTGATTAAGTCACCAGTTCCAAAGACTACTCCATTTAAAAGAGTTCTATTCTTCTTCCTATGTTTGTTTCTAGTAGCCTCTTTTTTTGAAGTACCACAATCCGCTAAGGCATCTACATCTATCGTAAATCCTAACCAAATCTATTCTTATTCAATCTTGCAGAATGACATTAAGAGACTCACAGATGCCTATCCTGATCTAATATCTTATGAATCAATAGGACAGACGAAATATGGTCGGGAGTTATGGGCTATCAAATTAGGCCGGGGTGAATCCGTACTATTTCTTAATGGATCACATCACGCTAGAGAATGGATAACTACGTCTCTTTTAATGAAAATGATCGATACATATGCTGCTGCCTATTATGACAATGCAAAGATCTCGAAATATAACGTACGCGAATTACTAGATCACGTAAGCATTTGGTTTGTTCCTATGGTTAATCCGGATGGTGTAACCCTATCACAGCAAGGAACTACAGGTCTACCAGCAAATCTAGCGAAAACCTTAAAACAATACAATGGTAATAGCACGAACTTTAATCGCTGGAAAGCCAATATGCAGGGAATCGATCTGAATCGCCAATACCCAGCCCAATGGAACAATATTAAAAATACTAAAGCGTATCCTTGGCATCAAAATTATAAAGGTACTCAGGCAGCGCAAGCTCTAGAAGTACAAAGTATGATGGACTTTACATACAAGATCGACCCTGAACTTACGATTTCTTATCATAGTTCGGGACAGATCCTATTCTGGCACTTTAACACGCTTAGTAAAAATCTATCTAGAGATAAAGCTATAGCTACGGAGCTAAGCAAGCTTACAGGATATTCTCTTGTTCAGCCTGAGAAAAATCCTTCTGGTGGAGGCTATAAAGACTGGTTCATCCAAGAATTTGGCCGCCCTGGCTTTACCATCGAGGTGGCAGAATACGCCGGAGAACGAAGCGTGCCATTAAGTGCTTTTAATGGAATCTGGTCCGAAAATAAAGAGGTTCCGTTATTTACAGCGCAAAAATCTTATACTCTTTGGCTGGAGAAACAAAAGGTTCAGTATCTCCAGCAATCTATGAGTCTATTGGCAGAAACCAAATTGTATAGCAAGATTGGAGCTGCAGACAGCATATCCAATCTGAAGCCACAACAGGTTGAAGTGACAGCTCAAAAGGGCGACTGGTATCAGGTGGTTAGCAACCAGGGGACTGGTTGGGTTCAACCGTCACCAGGTAAGCTAGCCGTTGTTGAGGATATGAATGCCACCGCCGATCTTAAGGATAACGCTTATACCTATAAATATCCGGATGCTTTTTCCCCTAAGGTATCCACTCTGAGTCCACAAACCGTTCAGGTAATTGGGCGTTGGTCTGACTGGCTCCTTATCAATACTAACAATGGCAACTGGTGGATTGACGGTCGCCACATAGAGCTAAATCCGGCTCCTGAGGGAGCCGCCCCTGAAGTAGCGCCTGAAGGAGCAGTGGGAGCAGACTGATGCTGAGGTCCAAATAGTTACTGATTAAAAAAACAAAAGCTATCGCATGATTAGAAAATCTATTCATGTGATAGCTTATTTATTTTTAAGTCATATCTTGTTCCCTAGCTTCAACTAATCGATTAAACCCTTCAACAGCTCAACATGCTTTCGGTCCTGCTCCAAAATAGCATGGATCAGCTCGTAGCTTTCTGAATCGAGGTGACCTCTGACGATCTCCTCAGACATTTCAACAGCGTAGTGTTCTTCGCCTTTTAAAGCACTTTGTAGAATACTTTTCGTATCCTCGGGCATTTTCAGCTTGCTCATAAACCCTTGTACAGAACCGACAAACCCTTCATCGTCGGCTGGAACCTCACCAAGATTCTGGATTCTTTCTGCCACCCTCATCGCATGCCGTTTGTGATCCTGTTGAATTTGCTGGAACTGTGTCTTTATATCAGGCTCCTGCAATTTCTCGATAAAATGCTCATACGCATGGATTCCCATGTACCGCCCTTTTAGAAAAGTATTCAGCGACTTCACAACATTCTCATCAGTCATGGAGTATCCTCCTATCATCATTTCAATTAGCTCCGATAACCATAGATTTTACATGATTTCCATCAAATATACCGTGTTATGAATGTGGACTAGGAATATCAGCATATTGTCAGGAAAAGATCAAACTTGTAAAGGTATGTAGATAACAAAGAAGCCCCTCATCAGTCCTGATGAACTGGTGAGAGGCTTCTTTTTATAGCGAGCATATTGCATTGTGCTTTTGGGGCGCCTAAATATGGAGCCCTAATGTTATCAATTTATCTATGTTTTTCCAAACCTTGATTTATGTATTTAGTCGCTACTAGTCCCCTCATACTATGTGCTACAACACATAATTATAAGGCAAAGCAATATTAACTTAATCTTTTTTATCTATTTTATTCCACCTCGCATTATTTAAAAGTCAAATTCTTTACAAATATCAAATGGAGTACACTGGGTAATCTTATTGTCTTTATCCAAATTCAAACCAATAACATAGTCATTATTACTATTATAAAAGGATGAACTTAATGCACCAATATCAGGTGATTTGCCCAAAAATTTAATAATTTCCTCCTTCCGAATATCACCGTTATCTTTCCTTACTAAGACAACATATACTCTTTGGCCATACTCTTTCGTATCATTCTCACTAGTATTAATATCAATCTTATACGGAATGTCATTCTCTTCTATTATTTGATTAACTTCACTAAATACACGCTTCTGCGATTCTTGAGAAGGAATAGCTAGATTATGTTCCATTTTTGCCTGTATAATCTGTATAGCTGGTGCAGAAAGCAAAAAAATTAGGAAGACAATAATATTAATGACACTAAACATATCGCTATATCTTTTTCTCAACAAAATAAAAATAGACAGATATCCCCCTATCATTATTAAAAATAATAGAAGAGAAATTATTGAGGGCGTACTATTCAACGAAGCAATAAGCCCCCCTCCTGTTGACAATACTAATATGAACCCAAAGAAACCACTTATCCCTCCTAAAACTATACTTAATAATAAAAAACCTAACTTTTCGATAATAACGCCTCCTCTCCATTTACCACCTATATATACGTATAACACACTATCCCCTAAAGTTTACAACTTCAAAAACTATAAATCGTATTTTCATTGCTTTTATGTATTGTTATCTCCGTCAGTTTGATATTTGTAACCACACATAGACAAAAGAAGCCTCCTCAAGTTGATTAACTTGCGAAGGCCTCTTTTATCAATAACATAAAGCGTTTCTTACTCGGAAACGCTTGTTTGTATAAGGGGGCTATCCCCTTATTACATCATGCCGCCCATTCCACCCATGCCGCCCATGTCAGGCATAGCTGGCTTTTCTGGTTCTGGCTTATCAGCGACTACCGCTTCAGTAGTCAGGAACAGACCTGCTACGGATGCTGCATATTGTAGAGCGGAACGTGTTACCTTAGCAGGGTCTACGATACCTGCATCGAACATGTTCACCCATTCGCCAGTAGCTGCGTTGTAACCTACGCCTACTTCTTCCTTCTTCAGGCGTTCTACGATAACGGAGCCCTCTTCACCTGCATTTGCTGCGATCGTGCGAACTGGCTCTTCCAAAGCGCGAAGAACGATGCTTGCGCCTGTCTTCTCGTCGCCGCTCAGGTCAAGTGCTGCGACTGCGTTATATACGTTCACGAGCGCTACGCCACCGCCCGATACGATCCCTTCTTCAACCGCTGCGCGAGTTGCGTTAAGGGCATCTTCGATGCGAAGCTTGCGTTCTTTCAATTCGGTTTCTGTAGCTGCGCCAACTTTGATCACCGCTACGCCGCCAGCCAGCTTAGCCAGACGCTCTTGCAGTTTCTCCTTGTCGAACTCGGAAGTCGTCTCTTCCAGCTGCGCACGGATTTGGTTCACTCGAGCATCGATATCGGCTTTGTCGCCGTTTCCGTCAACGATTGTCGTGTTTTCTTTAGTTACGATAACTTGGCGTGCATTACCCAGTTGCTCGATTGTTGTGCTCTTCAGATCCAAACCAAGTTTCTCGGTGATCACTTGGCCGCCAGTCAAGGCTGCGATATCCTGTAACATTGCTTCGCGGCGGTCGCCGAAGCCAGGCGCCTTAACAGCTACCGCGTTGAACGTTCCACGCAGTTTGTTCAAGATCAGCACCGTTTGTGCCTCACCTTCGAGGTCTTCGGCGATCACAAGCAGTGGTCTCGATTGTTGAACGATCTTCTCAAGCAACGGCAAGATTTCTTGCGTGCTGCTAATCTTCTTGTCGGTGATCAAGATGTATGGATTGTCGAGGACAGCTTCCATCTTATCAGTATCTGTGATCATGTAAGGAGATACATAGCCACGGTCGAATTGCATACCTTCTACCACTTCAAGCTCCGTAAAGAAGCCGCGGGATTCTTCAACCGTGATCACACCGTCTTTGCCCACTTTTTCCATGGCTTCGGCGATTTGTTCGCCGATTTCTTCATCAGCCGCAGAGATCGCAGCTACTTGAGCGATCGATTGCTTGCCTTCGATCGACTTGGAGATCTTTTGCAGCTCTTCAACCGCTACTTTCACGGCTTTGTCGATCCCTTTGCGAAGACCGATTGGGCTTGCGCCTGCAGTTACGTTCTTCAAGCCTTCACGAATCAGCGCTTGAGCAAGTACAGTTGCTGTTGTCGTACCGTCACCAGCGACATCATTTGTCTTCGTCGCTACTTCTTTTACGAGCTGAGCACCCATGTTCTCAAAAGCATCTTCCAGTTCGATCTCCTTCGCGATTGTTACACCGTCATTGGTGATCAACGGGCTGCCGAATTTCTTCTCCAATACAACGTTGCGGCCCTTTGGTCCAAGTGTTACTTTTACTGCATCAGCCAAAGTATCTACACCACGAAGCATTGCGCGACGTGCTTCTTCACTAAATTTAATTACTTTTGCCATGAATAATTACCTCCCTATATTTTGAATCCTGCTGTTCAGTCGTTATATTCAAGCCAAGTTGCGTATTATTCAATAATCGCGTGGATGTCGCTTTCCTTCATAATCAAGTATTCCTTGCCATCATACTTCACTTCAGTACCAGCATATTTAGAGAACAATACACGATCGCCTTCCTTCACTTCCAAAGGAACACGAACACCATCATTTAATACACCGCTTCCAACTGCAATGATTTTGCCTTCCTGTGGCTTCTCCTTGGACGCATCTGGAAGTACAATGCCTAATGCTGTAGTCTCCTCTTGTTTGATTGGTTCTACCAGTACGCGTTCACCTAATGGTTTGATCATGAAAAAGAGCCTCCTTTAGTAATATTGGTTCAATGGTAAGCTTCCGCTTCAATAATTAGCACTCGATCCATCACAGTGCTAACAACATCTATAATGATAATAAAATCGCAAGTAAATTTCAAGTTTTCCCATTATCTTTTTTGCGCAAAACTTAGAATTGAGGTAGGAACCCGCATAGCGCTTATGGGTGGAGTGATAAAAAGAAAGAAGCCGCCGTCAGGCAGCCCCTCTTCTTGTCCCTTATCCATATGCATCCTACCAATAGGGATATGAAAAACCTAAAAAACTGCAAAAGTGCAGCTTTTCAACAATTTAACCGGGCTTTTCTATAAAAGCCTGCAAAAATGCAGGCTTTTCATCAAAATCCTTTAGAAATAAGCCAATTTCAAGAAAAAAACTGCATTTCTGCAGCAATTCTCTTCTCTTAGCTTACATTCCCCGCAAAAAGATGCATTTTTGCAGGGAATCGTATGCGATGCGGCCAATCAACGTCGGTACTTCGCAAATATGAGCATCATGCGACACCTCAACTTACACCAGCTGTGCATGATGCATTACCTCCCGGCGTCTCGCCGTGCACCAACTATACACAATGCATTAGTTCCCGGGCCACACCGTTCATCCGCTATGTGCAATGCGATAGTTCCTGACGCTACACCACGTTCATCTTCCAAATCCACACGTCACACTCCTTAGCTATACTCTTCCGCACGCTTGGCGTCTGCAGCCAACTGCTTCTTGTGTACCCGGCTGGACAGCAGCACGCTAATCTCATACAGGATAATAAGCGGGATCAGCACCAAGAAGGCCGAGAACAGGTCCGCAGGGGTGATCATCACTGAGATTACAACCAGTATAAAATAAGCTACACGGCGCATTTTACGCAGTAAGGTCGGGGTCAGGAGCCGTAGCTGCGTCAGGAACAAGATCACGATTGGCAGCTCAAATAACAGCGAGATTGGAAACACGATATTCATCAAAAACTTGAAATAGTCGGCCATTCCATAGGTCTCGATCAAACCAAGCTCCTTGTTCAGCCCGGCGGTAAACTTCATCGCTAGCGGGAATACCACGAAATAACCGAACGCAATTCCGATTAAAAAGCAGAGAAATACATAGGGAATATACCTTAGCGTCGCCTTTCGCTCTCTGGGTCTCAGCCCGGGACTAACGAATGCCCATATTTGATAGAGCGTAAAAGGCAGGGTAATGCCTAAAGCAACGACCATCGCTATTTTCATATATACGCCGACGCCATCCCAGAAGGAGAAAGCATTCAGCTTGATCTCCACGCCTGTTATCGAATTAATCGTCAAATATTGATAGATCGGATGAACGACAAAAAAAGCAGCGACGAGAACAAACGTGAACACGAGAGCCACGTAAATTAATCTCCGTCTTAATTCCGATAAATGCTCCACAATCGTCTCTGACTTCAGTTCATCAGCCATACTTGTCCTCCTTAGGCCGATTTGTCCGGCTTAACGCACCAATAGGGCGGCAAAATTCAAACAAAATCCCTCCCTAATAACAACAAGGAAGGGATTCAATATGTATCTTCTATTCTGGCAGACGCCGATCCTCCTGCTTTGGAGCTTCATTTACAGGAGCCGCTTCCGCTTTCTGAGCTTCGGGACGATCCTCTACAATATCGCGAGTGGCATTCTTGAACTCATTAATGGTGCGCCCGACGGCGCGGCCGAGCTCCGGCAGCTTCTTCGGACCAAACAACACGAGAGCCGCTATAACGATTAACAGAAAAGCACCTGCACTCATGCTCATTCTCCCCCGTTAGCATAAATTAATAGACTCATGATGGGGCGCCATCATGATACGCCCACATCATACCATAACAAAGATCACAGTTACAGCCCGTTCAGCAAATTTATTTGCAGAAACATGAAATTATGCCAACATCTCTAGGCGGATTTAACCAACTCGCTACAGGAAAATTAAAGTCGGAATTGACCCGTAACCATAAGCAGCGCTTCCGGAAGCTGATCCATGATCGCTGCCAGGTTCTCGTGCACCCCTTTTGGAGTTCCCGGCAAATTGACGATCAAAGTCCGTCCGCGGATTCCGACAATGCCACGGAACAGCATGCTGGCCGGATTTTTCTGCATCACCCTGGAGCGCATCGCTTCGGCCATTCCTGGCACCTCACGTTCAATGACACGCCTAGTCGCCTCGGGAGTCACATCCCGAATGGCGAGCTCTGTACCGCCAGTAGTCAAGACAAGATCGGCTTGAAAATAATCGGTCATTTCAATCAGTGCAGCGATAATCTCATCAGGTTCATCAGGTACGATGCGATATTCGATGATTTCCCCTCCCAATTCTTCCTCGACCAGTTCCCTAATCACCTGTGCGCTCGTATCTTCACGTTCGCCCCTGGCTCCTTTGTCGCTTGCCGTAAGAATCGCTGTTTTCCAAACCATGAAGCCATCCTCCTCACCCTTATGGAACTTCTATTTAAGTTGTATTCATCATTTTATTCTGCGCACTACTGTACGCAATTGTTCATCAGATCCGATCAAATCCGCGAATAATCTCCGTGGACACCACCGCTCTTGGCCTGCAGCATCGTAGGACCGATAACGATATCCTTCTGTAATGCTTTGCACATATCGTACACCGTTAGCGCTGCCGCTGATACGGCCGTAAGTGCTTCCATTTCCACCCCTGTTCTTCCTTCCGTTCTAACTGTAGCTTCTATATATAACTCATCATGGTTGTTATCCGTAAAGACGATATTCACTCCAGTAAGCATCAACGGGTGACACATCGGGATCCAATCAGACGTGCGCTTAGCCCCTTGAATACCGGCCACCTGAGCAACGGCAAGCACATCTCCCTTGCTGATCTTGCCTTCCTTGATTGCAGCTAGCGTCGTAGGTTGCATATGCACCGTCGTCTGTGCAACGGCCACCCGGACTGTGGATTCCTTTGCCGAAATATCGACCATCCGCGCCCGGCCCTGTTCATTGAAGTGCGTCAGAGCTTGTCCTGATTCCGTTTCCATAAATGCGCTCACTACTCTCTTTCATATATATATCATACCTGATGCTGTAAACAGCATATCCAGTCTAAAATCATGCTCTTCCATCGGAATTCGCCCCGGGATGATCTGCTCCTCAAGTGTCAGTGAGGCCTTAATTGGGACCAAGCCAGTGCTCTTGACCGATGATATTTGTTCCATGAAGCGATCATAATACCCGCCCCCGAAGCCAATTCTGCCGCCATAGCGGTCATAGGCAAGACCCGGAACGATAATGATGTCAATCTCTGCATAACGCGCAGTCGGCCACTGCGGCATATGATCTCCCGGCTCTGGGATGCCCCACACTCCCGGGATCAGATCATTTACATCATTCATTTCATGAAGCGTCAGCTTCCGTTCTTCGCTAATCACTTTGGGGACCAGTACCCGGTCACCCCGCTCAAGGGAAGTTTGAATCAAATGCAGCGTCTCAGGCTCGTCTCGAAATGATACGTAGCAGAATACATTCAGTCTTCCACCGCGGCTTTTTCTTAGGGGGGATAGCACCTCGTTCTCTGCCAGCAAACTGGCAGCAATCGACTGTTCTCTGCGGGAAGCTGCAGAGACATTTGAGCGAATCACAGTCATTCTGTGACGCAGCTCTTTCTTTTGTGCGGATATATTTTGAGCTGAAGTATCCCTCACGACGCCTCTTCCCCTTTCTCGTCAAGAAGGATATATTTTGTGTTTTGTCAAAAGTATATATTCTTCCCTCTAGTGTATCATTGTTGGCGTAAAATGAAAACCAAGCTTCTTTTCGCAAATCGCATGACAGCGATCATTAAAGTGCGGTGCATTTGCAGGGTTTTTCATGTACACTACAATATATAGTAGTAGGCTTATTAGCTTAATCACACAAAACCTAATTCAGTAATTTGAGAACATACTTAGTAAATTCGTTGGAGGATCAAATTCATTATGTTGCTTCAAGCTGCAAATATTACGAAATTATTTGGCGTCACTCCGGTATTGGAGGGCATTAACCTGCAGATTCTGGAAAGAGAACGGATCGGGCTGGTCGGTGTTAATGGCGCAGGAAAATCTACATTGCTGCAAATCCTTGCAGAGGAAATATCTTATGATGGTGGGCAAATCTTCAAAGCCAAAGAGACTCGGATCGGCTATCTAGCTCAGAACAGCGGACTACAGTCCGACCGAACGATCTGGGAAGAAATGCTGAACGTATTCGCCCCTCTATTAGAGACTGAGCGCGAGCTAAGAGGAATGGAGGCGCAGATTGCCGATCCGGCGGTGGCGGCTGATGAGAAGGCTTATCAGGAACTGCTTAACCGCTATGCGCTCAAATCGGACTGGTTCAAGGATAACGGCGGCTATGAGATCGAGACACGGATCCGCAGTGTGCTATATGGAATGGGCTTCGGTAATTTCTCGTCCGATACGGTTATCTCTACCTTGAGTGGTGGACAGAAGACCCGGCTTGCGTTGGCACGGATTCTGCTTCAGGCTCCGGACCTGCTAATGCTGGACGAACCCACGAACCATTTGGATATTCAGACCTTGACCTGGCTGGAGGATTACCTCCGTAATTATTCAGGGGCATTGCTGGTTGTCTCTCATGACCGTTATTTCCTGGACCGTCTAGTTACAACCATCGTCGAGATCGAACGGCATCAATCA
Organism: Paenibacillus lutimineralis; assembly: GCF_003991425.1. Lineage (NCBI taxonomy): Bacteria > Bacillati > Bacillota > Bacilli > Caryophanales > Paenibacillaceae > Paenibacillus > Paenibacillus lutimineralis. The sequence goes on along the minus strand of NZ_CP034346.1, from coordinate 1,478,990 downwards.
ACCCGGTATACGGGCAACTACAGCCGTTATATTGAGCTTAAGGCCGCTGAATATGAGAGTCGCATGAAGCAGTATGAGAAGCAGCAGGACGAAATAGCCCGGATGGAAGACTTCATCCAGAAAAATCTCGTCCGCGCCTCAACGACCAAGCGGGCACAGAGTCGGCGCAAGGCGCTGGAGAAGATGGATCGAATTGAGCGCCCACTCGGCGATTTGAAGCGGGCCAGCTTCTCCTTCGAGGCGGAGATTCAGACAGGCAAGGATGTCCTGTATGTGGATCAACTGTCCTATGGCTATGATGACTCCAAAACTCCGTTATTCCAAAATGTATCCTTCTATCTGAATCGCGGTGAGACAGTAGCTCTAATCGGACCGAATGGGATCGGCAAATCCACCTTGTTGAAAATACTAACCGGCGATCTACGGCCTCATTCAGGCTCGCTAACCTGGGGCTCCAAAGTAAAAATCGGCTACTACGATCAGGAACAAACGCATCTTAATCGCGAGAATACCGTGTTGGAAGAGGTTTGGAGCGCATTTCCTCATATTGAGGAAGCTCGTATCCGTAGTGTACTTGGGAACTTCCTGTTCAGCGGAGAGGACGTTCTGAAGAAGATCGCCGCTTTGAGCGGCGGAGAGAAAGCCCGCGTTGCTCTGGCCAAATTAATGCTGGAGAAAGCCAATGTGCTAATTCTTGACGAACCAACGAACCACCTGGACCTATTTAGCAAAGAGGTGCTGGAATCCGCCCTGCTCGATTATGACGGTACACTGCTGTTCATTTCCCATGACCGTTACTTCTTAAATAAGATGGCTGAGCGAATCGTCGAACTCCACCCTAATGGAGCGCAACATTTCCTGGGTAATTACGATGACTATCTAGAGAAGAAGCTGGAGCTGGAGGAAATGGCCGCAGAGAAGGCCGCTCAAGAGGCCGCTAAGCAAAAGCCGGAGCGTGCGAGCTTACAGGAAGATGACAACGCCGCTAAAGGGAAATCAGGGGCTGCATCTTATGAAGCAGACAAACAAGCGAAGCGTGAAGAACGCAACCGTCAGCGCCGACTTGAACAGTTGGAGGAGCTCATTTCCAAGTTGGAGGGGGACATCGCCTCACTTGAGCACGAGCTTACCCTTCCGGAAATATATCAGGATTATACGGCTGTCCAGGAGCGACAAACAGCAATCGATGAACATAAGGAGCAATTGTCGGCTTGCTATGAGGAATGGGAGCAACTGATGGAGAATTAAGGGGAATGTCGAATTCAAAGCTTCGGACTGAAAATTGGCCTTTTTGGACACGAGCTTTAAGATTTTCATAAAATCGTAAAAAAATCCTTGATCACAGCCTTATCCACATATCAATTGATAATAAATGTAAAAAAACGACCGATCAGGTCGTTTTTTTACGCTTTAAAATAGGCTTTTCATGGAATTCCCCAAATTATCCACTAAGTTATGCACATTATCCACAGTTTTTCTGAAAAAATTATCCGACTTCCATTTATTAAATCTAATCCGTTGGTGCATAAGACTTTTTTTGATTTTCATTACAAAAATGCTCCATTTAGCCCTTTCCTTGTCCACATCTTGACAGCAACCCCGAAAACATGCTTTCTCTTGAATCGGCGGTACCTGCCAAAGGACGTGGGCTTCGCTTCCCCTCTCTATTGCTCACATACTATCCTTGAACAGAATCTTTCTCGATCTCGATTTCATTCTCTACCCGCTCCTTCAGATACGATTCATTGACTTGTGGCAACACCGTCACAATCTGAATTGCCAATCCAAGCGCGATATAGAAAAGATGGACAAGAGCAACTGCATTCAAGATATATGTCTCCACCGAGATCCAAATAATTAGGATAATGGAAATATACAAAGAGTAAGCCCAGGACCAATGCGATTTCTTGAATACATCTAAGCGTTCTGCCCATTTACATTCCCGCCTCGTAATTAATCCCCAGGCGACGATTAACGGAAAGATCCCCATGAACACCAAGAGAATGATCCCAGGAATAAGATAGTTGGGAAATAGCTCAATTTCCATGATATCGGTAGGCATTCCCAGTAAACTTCCGCTCGGTTCGATCACCAATACCGCGCCGCCAAACACTGCGCCTATCCCCAAAAATAAATGAGCCCAATCAATAGCCAGACTGAAAAAGAAAGCCTTGGGTAGCCTTCACATCCATCATCCCTTCGTATAATTTTTTAGACACACAATTTTAGTTGTGAACTTTTCAACTTTAAATGAATCTGTGATACTTTTCACTTATAAAGCTATTCTGTAAGAAGCATGCGGTATGTCGTAACATGATCACGATGATGTTTATTTCAATTTATCATATGTTAGAGATCGTGGGAATTGAAATCAAAGCAGTATATGGATATGATAGAAAATTGAATGCAGTACTAACGAAATAATGAGATCGCAAAAAAATGAATAAGAAATGAGGAAAATCGAGTGAGTGAAATCATCGGCGGTGTTTCGCATATCGATTGCGATGAATTGCAGCATATACTTCAAAGTTCAAATAATAAAACTTTAGTTATTGATGTTCGTGAGCCGGAGGAGTACATCGCCGGGCATATTCCGGGCATCCCACTGATTCCGATGAATGATATACCTTATTATATCGGAGATTTCGATATGGAACGAGAATATGTATTCGTATGCCGGAGCGGAGGAAGAAGCTATCAAGTCGCCAGATACTTCAAACATAACGGATTTGACAAAGTCCATAACTATAGCGGCGGAATGCTGGAATGGTGCTATGATATTGCGGAAGGTCCAGAGAACATTATTCAGGAATTCGATCCGGCTCGACTTGAGCGGAAATAAACCCCAGCATGAATCCTACCCTCTCAAGACCTCGCCCAAATGCGAGGTCTTGAACATATTAGCATCATAACTTCTTGCGATGTACCGGCAGCCACGCCGTCCCATAATCAACTAGCTGCTTCTGTGGAATCAGCATCGCCTCTGCACCACCGATCTTGCCACGTTTGACCAAGCCGGTCTCCCGTTCAAAATCGTCGCCAATAGCTGCAAAATCAGATGAATCATATTCAATGTCCTTAAACTGTGCCCAGTGTCTGGTCCCATCCGTCTTGATCGGTGCCTGATTTATGATCTCCCGTTTGGTCTCATAATCTGCCCGGATCTCCGATAAATGTAGCGAAGTATTGCTGTCATTCCCTACACCAAGCAACAGAACGTACCCTTCCAGCTCGTAAATCCGTGCCAGAGGAGATGGTTCTCCCAGGCTGTATTCCAAAGAATGGTTCCCAGCAATATACTCGGCCCTTTCCCCCCATGCAGCAAAGGATAGCAGTGGGTGGCTGCTGCGGATAACAGAATCCTGCTTGCGGAACATCTCGGGTATAACCCCCATTCCCCATAACGGTGTTAGATTCGCATCATAGGCCGGCATCTGCTCACGGATGGTCTCCCACCATTCCTTCGGAACCGGTGGATTCTCCCATCCGGCAGGATCGCTCAGATCCCCGGAATGAGTTGGCATGACCACGTTTCCTTTCCCGCCAACCGCCGCTTCCAAGGCCAGAATAACCGCTGGCGGTCCTCCGACTACAAAGGAACCTATTGCTTTAAAAGAAGAATGCATAATAACCGTCATTCCCGGACATACTCCCAGACGGATAAAATCCGATTTCAGCGTCTCAACCGTAATTAAGCTCCCCTTCACTTCTTCCATACCTTCCAACCTCTTTTCTATAACTATATAAGTTGAATAACACCAAAAAAACAAGGAATAAGGCAAAAGGGTACGATATTCAAAAGAAGTAAAACATTTTGAATATCGTCCCTAGGTGAAATGATTCTGGAGAAGCTGAAAGCTTTCTGTAAGAAAGCTGCTTCGGAAGCATATGCTGCGCTCGCCTTTGTGAACAGATTTCTACCTTGTTGGATTCTAATAAATCAAGAAATCTGTGAGCAACAGCGATCGGAAGAACATTTCACCCGGCTGCCTTCATCCGTACAATCATTAATTCAACTTATATAGCTGTACTCTACTCCAATATTACAACACAAAACAACCGACAAAATAAACCCCACCTTATTCATCAAGATGAATAATATGGCGAACACCAACAAATGATAAAGGCAAACATCTGACAATTTTCGCACAGAGCAGGGATTTGGAAAGTTTTGACGAATGATAACTAATAGTTCGTGTTCAAAAAGGTCGATTTTCAGCACCGAAGCTTATGGTTTCGATGTGCGTTCTTTCAAACTGCTTCAGTTGGATTGAAGCAAGGGACGGCTTTTTGAATACCTCTATTAGCTTGCCGTTAAGAAATTTAGGTCCCATAGAATGATCATCTATTCGTTCAGGAGGATTTCATGAAATTCAGATTCAAACCGACCAACAAGCGGTTTACCATTCTGATCGTGCCGGAAGGCACCCGTCCAGTATTCCGCTTCAAATTAAAATTATCTCTTCTGCTGACCTCAGCCGTAGCAGTTGGAACCATGGTTGTACTGCTCCTCGTTCTGTTCATAGTGAACCGCAATCACTCCGATCGGATCGCCTCTCTGCAAGCAGAGCTCTCCCTATCCAACGATCAGCTTCAAAGCACGATAGATAATAAAGAACAGAATGTCGATAAGCTGCTATCGGAATTGCTTGAATTATCGGAGAAATCCAAAGATATCGAGAATAAGATCAACGAGCTGGAGAAGATAGAATCCGAGTTGAAATCTTTGGGCGGGATGTCTGGACTATCTTCCGATTTGACAGCATTGCTGCCGCTCTCCGATGGAGGTATTGGTGGTGAAGACATTCCACTGACCGAGGATGAGATCGTGTCTTTAGCCGCAGAAGCGAAGGATAACCTGTCAGCTACCCTAGATAAAATGCCTAATCTGCAAGCCAAGCTTGATCAGACCAAGGTCAACCTGCAGAAGTACAAACAATGGCTGAAGATTTTACCGACCTATTGGCCAACGACATCTGTGCGAACCACCTCAGATTTTGGCAAGAGAATAGACCCCTTTAACGGCAAAATGACTTTACATAACGGACTGGATATCGGAGGAGATGTAGGAGATCCGATTTACGCGGCTGCGGACGGAAAAGTGACTGATACCGGTTACAGCCCGGCACGTGGAAATTATGTAACCCTATCGCATCCGTCAGGCACGGAATCTATCTATATGCATCTGAAGAGATCACTAGCCAACAAGGGAGACGCTGTGAAGCAAGGCGATCTGATTGGAGAACTAGGCAACACAGGCCGAAGCACCGGACCACATCTTCATTTTCAAGTCATGAAGAATGGAACTGCTGTCGACCCATTGCTCTACTTAAAAATCCCTGGAGAGGATGATAGAAATTAATGCTGCGTAATAAAGCCACAAAAATTGACCTTAACTCAACGGATACACTAATCGGGGAAGGCAGTGTATTTGAAGGAAAGCTCAAATCCAGTGCTAGCGTGCGCATTGAAGGACAGATGATCGGTGATGTAAAATGCGACGGGGATGTCACCATCGGAGAGAAGGGCGTGGTCGAGTCCAGCCTGATCAGCGCCAGGAATGTGACGATCGCCGGCCAGGTCAACGGCAACGTCCAGGCTAGCAACAAGTTAACAATCACGTCCAAGGGCAAGCTGTACGGTAACATAGCCGCGGCTTCACTAGCCATCGAAGAAGGAAGCATATTCGAGGGTACCAGCCGGATGGGGAACTCGTCGGATATCGCATTGGCCATGAATGAAGCGGCAGCTTCTTCCGAATAGAGCTTGAACTTAATGTGATTGTTCGTGTTCAAAAAGGCCGGTTTTCAGCACCGAGAAGGTTGGATGAAGCTAGGGCGTGAGGAGCGCAGCGTACGTAGTTTGTACGTGAGCACCTAAGATGTTTCCGTAGGAAACATGACTTCGTAAGCATCTGCTTAGGCCCGGCTGAATTCAAGATTCGATGTCGAATAGCTTCAAGATTACTTCGTGTTAGATAGAGAATTTATAAGTTATCAGCATAGCTGATGAAATTCTATATCGCAAGAAAGCCTACCGATGAATCGCGGTCGCTCATCCTTGGATTATCTTCGATTGGTTTTCTTATCAAAAGTGGGCTTTTTGAACAACCTCTAATTGCAAAAAAAAGGCTGCAGCCCAGTTACACCGGGCATGCAGCCTTTATCTATTACACTTCTAGCAGCCATTCCTCTAAAGACAAGGATGGGTCGGCTTTTAATTCAAGATCGGAGAACTTGCTCTCCTTCCACTTCAGATAAGCTGCGGCACCAATCATAGCCGCATTATCCGTACAATACTTGAACGGCGGAATGATTAGTGAAATCTGCTCACTCTTACAACGCTCAGAGAGGCTTGCCCGTAGACCACGGTTAGCTGCAACCCCACCGCAGAGCAGAAGCTGCTTCGCGCCCGTAGAACGAATCGCGCGGATCGCTTTTTCCACCAGCACCTCAATGACCGACTCCTGAAAACCGCGGGCAATCGCTGGCTGATAGCCCTCTTCGCCCCGCATCTTATGTTGATTCACCGCATTTAGTACGGCAGACTTCAGCCCACTGAAGCTGAAATCATAGGAATCTGGTTCCAGCCAGGCTCTAGGCAGCTCCTCGCTCTGCTCAGCCTCGAGTGCCAGCTTATCAACATGCGGGCCGCCTGGATAAGGGAAGCCTAGTGCCCGTGCTACCTTGTCATATGCTTCGCCAACGGCATCGTCTCGAGTCTGGCCAATCAGCTTGAAGCTGCCCTCTTGCTCCATCAGCACCAGCTCCGTATGACCGCCCGACACGACGAGTGCGACACAAGGATATTCAATCGGTTGGACCAACCGGTTGGCATAAATATGCCCGGCAATATGATGCGTGCCGATCAACGGTTTGTCGAGAGCGAAGGCCAGGCTTTTCGCAGCCATGATCCCTACGAGCAGAGCACCAACTAACCCAGGTCCTTCTGTCACCGCAATTGCACTCAGTTCCTCCGGCTCGATATTGGCCTGGCGAATCGCCTCTTCCAGCATTAGAGTAATATTCTCCACATGCTTGCGTGAGGCAACCTCAGGTACGACCCCTCCGAACGCCTTATGCGTCTCAATCTGGCTGGCGATCAGATTTGACAGTACCTCTGTACCATTCTTGACAACCGCGGCAGAAGTCTCATCACAGCTCGTCTCTACCGCTAATATATAGCAATCTTGATTTACCAAAGTTCCTCTCTTCCTCTCTGTTCCTCGGTTCAGCCCTGCTGTACCCGTACCGGTAAGTCACACCACATAATCAGCGCGTCCTCATGGTTGTCCGAGTAATAATCCTTACGCTTCCCCGTAGGGACAAATCCCATTTTACTGTAGAGCGACTGTGCCACATAATTCGAGACTCTGACTTCCAGTGTCATGCGAACCATCCCCAGTTCGACAGCCCAATCCATCACCTCTCGCAGCAGACGTTCACCGAGATGATGGCCGCGCAGAGCCGTTCTTACAGCTATATTGGTAATATGTGCTTCATCTACGATCGTCCACATGCCGCAATATCCAACCGTCTTGCCTTCAACCTCCATCACGAGATACTTAGCAAAATGATTCATCGTCATCTCATTGCGGAATGCTCCCTCGCTCCAAGGCAGAGAAAAGGACTCATGTTCAATGACCATAATGTCCGGTATATCATCCAATGTCATAGGGCGAAATACGATATTGCCAAGTTCGGCGTCCTTTATAGACCGCATGAATGGTCTCCTCCTCTATGCATTACGAAGCCGCTTCGCTTCCGCTTCTGCAAGCTGGGTATAGTTCGGTTCAATTGCGTGTACATCATCACCTGCGCCACTCCGGCTCCTAGCCGTTCCGGCGATTCCCATCCAGATCCCTTCCAACTCATAGGAAACAATATGAAGACGATCCCCCATCAGAGGGCGTAAAGCTTCGGCGGCCGCTTCATGCAGAGCAACATCGCCAACAATCCAGATCCCTTCTGGTCTGTCCTCCGGGGCGTAGGTTTGCAGCAGTTCGGCAAGTTGTTCTATCCAACGGTCCATAAGCCGGATGCCATCCTGCTCTAGTCGGTGAGTCAGTGTGTTATCTTGAGCTGAGAATAACGCTGTATAGACTTGTCCACGCCGCGCATCTACGAGCGGAATAATCCAATGCTCTCTCGCACTGGCAGTTGTTCCTGCAGCTGCACTCGATTCCGCAGTAGCGTCCGCCACCCTAGATCGATCCCCCAGCGCGTACGCTCCTAACGCCGCTGTATCTTGGCCCGTCTCTTTGGCCCAAGCTCCTAGCGCCGTCGCCTCCAGACTGGAAATGCCGAACACCGGGATCTTCAAGGCCCAAGCCAGCGTCTTTGCTGTCGTCACCGCAATCCGAATTCCTGTATAAGAGCCAGGACCCACGCCAACGGCAATGCCGTCAAGCTCCTGCTTGGTTATGCCTGCCGCTTCAAGGGCTTTTTCAATTGCAGTGACCAAATAAGCCGAATGATTACGTTCCGCATGTATATTTTGCTCCGCCAGCAGCGTGCCATTCTCCATGACCGCTACAGCCAGCGAAGAAGTGGAAGTGTCAAACGCCAATAGCCGCTGCTGCGGCCGATTACCGTCTATATTCATTGTTCAAGGACTCCATTCTCTGTCAAAGTGTAAATCCAATCGTCATAGGGCTGACCCTGGGCCTTCAGATATATTCTCCGCTCTGTCACAGATAGGGTCTCCAGATAAATGTGCAGCAGATTTTGCGGCAAAATATCCGTAATGAGACTGGCCCATTCCACCAATGTGACGCCCTGCCCATAGAAATATTCGTCCAGGCCAAGCTCCTCAGCTTCGTCCAGCGACAACCGATATACGTCCATATGATAAAAAGGCAGTCGCCCCTTATATTCCTTGATCAAGGTGAAGGTCGGACTGTTCACCGTTCCCTTGACACCTAGATGCTTCGCGAACAATTGCGAAAAAGCCGTCTTCCCGGCTCCAAGATCCCCGTCGAGGGCGATAACCGTTCCCGCCAAGGCTTGTCCCGCCAGAAAAGCAGCCAGCTTCTCTGTACCGGCAAGGTCTTTTATCTCAAATACGAGCTTTGCCGACAATTTATCGAATTCCATATTTTGACCACCCTCATCTACAGCATTCGCCAGCAAGATTCTTCAAATCAAAAATCTACATAAAACTATATAATTGGACTTTCTTGGCCATCCTAAAAGAAAACCGTCAGTTCCTGTCATATAAATTGCGTTCTAAATCATTATATAGGTCTGTCAAGAGAGCCGCAACACGGAAGCGATGGGGGTAGCATAATTGTCCAAGTCGCATAAACGTAGAAAGCTTCATTTTTGAACGTCCTCTAAAAAGAAAGGGAGTGTGCATCATGCATACCGTTTGGAAAGGTGCCATAAGCTTCGGTCTGGTCCATGTACCGGTAAAGATGTTCTCGGCTACAGAAGACAAGGATATATCCATGAAATACATCCATAAAGTGTGCGGCAGCCCGATTTCCTATGTGCGCCGTTGTCCTGCCTGTGATGTAGATGTGACTTGGGATGATATTTCCAGAGGCTATGAATACGAGAAAGGTAAGTACGTGCTATTCTCTAAGGAAGAGCTCGACCAATTGTCCGCACAGACGGAGAAGACGATCACCATTCTCGACTTCGTTGATTTAACAGAGATCGATCCGATCTATTTTCAGAAGACCTATTATTTATCGCCCGACCAAGCAGGAGGCAACGCCTATCGGCTACTGCTCGAAGCAATGCGGGATTCCGGCAAGATCGGGATCGCCAAGATCGCCATTCGCTCCAAGGGAAGCCTGGCTGCTATCCGGGTGATGGAGGATTGCCTTGTTATCGAGACGATTTTCTATCCAGATGAAATCCGTCCTGTATCTCAAGTTCCGAATCTACCGCAGGGCGCCAATGTGAACGACAAGGAGCTAACCATGGCCAAGCTGTTGATCGAGCAGTTGTCCACCCCATTCGAGCCGGAGAAGTATACCGATGATTACAGAGAGAATCTCTTAACGCTGATTCAGCAGAAAATTGCCGGGGAAGAGATTAGTCTTGCTCCAGCTAAGCCGGAGACTAATGTAATCGATCTGATGGCCGCTCTTCAAGCAAGTATCGAAGCAGTTAAGGGTCCGATCGTCACTGATCCTGGCGAGACCAAGCCGAAGCGGACCACGACCAGAAAGAAGAAGGAGGCCGTGGCGGAGTCAGAAACACAAGCAGAGACGAACGAGGCCACGCCTGCTGCAGTAACCAAGCCGAAGCGTAAGCCTTCCAGCAAAACAGCAAAAAAGACGATTTCATGAAGCAATTTACCTGTACTTGTCATACCTGCTGAGTGAAAACACATGTCTCCGGCGGAACGTCAGCCCAGCCTTGAAGAACAGGATGACGCAGCGTTCCACCGGGGGTCCACTCAGCGAATTGCACCTTGACCGTCAACTCCGGTTGCATCCATACGACTCCCTTTACCCTCCCCGGAGGTGCGGCAAAGGGTGCTGCAAATGGACGATTCGCTATCGCCAATCTGCGCGAGTCCTCTGTAATGCGGGAGAGATCATTTCCCTTCCATTTTCCGGGGCCGGCATTTCCGATATAGATAAGATTTCCTTGCTCGTTATATAGACCAAGCAGTATAGAATTGACGATCCCGTCACGATATGTTACCCCGCCAATCACTGCGTATAAGTCATAGGTCAGCTTCATCTTGCGCCAACGGTCATCCTTACCGCCAATCGCATAACTGCTGTCGAGCTGCTTACAGACGATACCTTCCCATTGACGCTCTTTCATTACGGTATAGAGGCCTTCGGCATGATCAACATTCGGGACAAGTTGTACGCGCGTACTTGGAAGTATATATTCCTGTAGCAAATGCTGACGCTGCACAAGCGGCTGGTCTGTAACCCAACTGCCGTTGCAATACAGAATATCAAATATCATATAGACGACGGAAATCCTCGGTACTGCAAAAGCAATTTCCTGCTGCCGACGAAGGCTATCCCGCTTCATAATTTCATGAAAAGAAGGTTTACCATCAGCAATTGCGATCATCTCTCCATCCAAAATGGCGGATTCTGCTCGGCAATATTCCGACGGATTCATGAACTCCGGATATTGCAGAGAACGTTCATTCCCGCGGCGATTAATGAGGCGCACTCGACCTTTATCGATATAGGCCAGCATCCGCACTCCATCCCATTTGACCTGGGCAATCCATTGCTTCCCTTGTGGAAATTCAAAGACGCGGATCGGTTCAAACGGTACGACTGGCGTAAATTCCATCATCCATCATTCTCCTATTCACAGCCTGCCACAGGCGAAGCTCTGGCAAGACTTAAATTACGTATTCACCCTCTTATAGTTTTCGCATAACAAGGTTAGCCTAATCTGTAATCAGCTCTTCTCTATTCTCAATCCTTGAAAGGAGGATTCCGATGGCAAGATCGATCAAAGGCACGATCCGGATTGAAGGCGAGGAAGTGACCATTACGAATCCAGACAAGCTGCTCTGGCCGGAAGCCGGCATTACCAAGCAGCAATATTTACAGCGGCTGGCCGAGTTGTCCCCTTATTTGCTCCGCTATTGCCGCAATCGGTTCTTAACTACAATCAGATATCCAGGCGGCATCCATAGCAAATTTTTCTATCAGAAAAATGCTCCCGAGCCACTGCCGGATTTCGTCAAAACCGCTCAGCATGAGGATATCAACTATATTGTGCTCGACAATCTGCCAACTCTACTCTGGCTCGGCAATTTGGCAGCGATCGAATTCCATCCTTCATTGCATTATGTCGGGGACATCCTGCCTTGCGAATGGATGATCGATCTCGATCCAAGTCAGGATGATGAGCCGCGGATTATGGAGGCTGCCGCTTACGTTGGCGACATTCTTGCCTCTCTTGGCATCTCTTCCGTTCCCAAGACGTCGGGTGCTACTGGCGTTCAGATTATTATTCCAATTGAATACGGCGTTACGTTTGATCAACTACGCTCTATCGGCCAATTCGTAGCCCGCTACGCTACGGAGAAGTATCCTTCTTTCTTCACCATCGAACGTCTGAAGAAGGATCGCGAGGGCAAAATTTATTTTGATTATCTCCAGCATTACAGCGGAAAAACCTTGGCAGCTCCCTACACCCCACGCGCACGGCAAGCTGCCAGCGTATCAACGCCATTAACCTGGGATGAGGTACGCAAGAACCCCCATCCATCTGAATTCAATCTGCTGAACATCGGTGAAAGACTGCAGCAAAGAGGAGATTTGTTGCAAGAGGTGAAGCCGCAATCGCTAGAGCTGATCTTACGACATTTACAATCCAAGGCTTAGAAATACTACGGAATACGGCTCTAACCACACCTTTACATAATGATGGCTATCTTCCACTCAGCCTTTTCCACTTTGTACAACGTTTATTCGTAACACGAGACATTGAGGAAGAGAGAGCGAGAGGTAAATAACTACATCAAAACTGCGTTTCTGCAGAAATTACTAGTCTAATACGCCTTCAAAATTCATCTAAACTAACGGAGTCTAGATCTATTTAATCAAGTCTAATTCAGCAAATTTAAGCTTTGCGATATATCAGACAAGGCAGTTTTTTGACATGATTTAAGAGATAAAGGAATAGATAAAATATATAAGCGCGTTTTTTCCATATGAGCTCTATTAACCGTGATCGGAACAGAAGTACGAAGTACTACTTCTAGTGCGAGAGGAAAGGAGTTGCCATGAGAAGTGCCACCTTACCGAATCCAAATCGGATGACATTGCTCGTTCTGCGAGAAGCAGGACAGCCCGCCAAGCAAATGCACATGTCAAAGCCGCTCATCATTGCCGTCCCGCTGGTCGCCATTCTATCGATATCGGGCCTGATTATAAGCCTGCAACTACAATCCAACCAGACGATCGCGAGGCTTGAAGGTCAATTGCAGTCTCAGAACCTCAAGTTCGAGGCCGTTGTCTCTGACAAAAATGCGGCCATCGAGAGACTTCAGAATGAAGTAATCTCGCTCTCTAGCCAATCACAGGACATGATGAATCGGATGGAGCGAGTAGCTGAGCTGGAGGATCAACTGCAGAAATTTATTGAGAAGTATGGAGAATCGGACTCAAGTGCACTGAGCAATCTATCCGCCCTATCGCTGAAAGGTCTTGATGTTGACGACCCCAATGAGCAGCTGGGTGTGGGGGGAGAATTTATCGCTGTCCATGAGAATGAGATTGAACAATTGGCTGAGCATACGAAGGATCAATTTCTTGAAATGAATGCCATGTTGGACGAGATGGAGAAGAATGTGCCCCTGACTCTGAAAAGAGCGAAGCAAACCCAGTACTCCCTATCAGGGACTCCATCAGAATGGCCGACTTTATCGAAACGGCTTACCTCTAATTTTGGCTACCGTACCGATCCGTTCACAGGCCGCGCCTCCTTCCATGCCGGCATTGATATCGGCGCCAAGCAAGGTGATCCGGTATATGCTGCAGCGGCAGGCGAAGTCATTACCACGGCGCAGGACAATTCGCACGGAAAATACATCATTATCCAGCATCCTGGAGGACTGCAGAGCTGGTACCTTCATCTGAGCAAGATCAGCGTCTCCGAGGGGGACTTCATCAAGAAGGGGCAGACGATTGGTCAAGTCGGCAATACCGGACGCAGCACCGGACCTCATTTGCATTTCGAGATTGTTAAGAATGGGAAGACGATCGATCCATTGCCTTATCTGCAATAATTCATTTTTAAGAGGTTTTTCAAATCGTCCAACCAGCCTTTTTGAACACTCACAATAGTAAACGGAGGAATAACTATGCGGAGGAAAAATGCACGGGCACACGGCTTGACCGACACACTGATTGGCCAAGGCAGCATTGTCGAGGGGAAGATACAGTGCGAATCTAATGTTCGTATCGATGGTGCCTTTCACGGTGAGATCGATTGTAAAGGTCAGGTCATCGTCGGAGAATCGGGCGAAGCCAGATCAAGTATCATAGGGGCGAACATCATCGTAGCCGGACACGTCGTCGGTGATATATCTACCAAGGGCAAATTGACGATTACGAGCAGCGGGCAAGTGGATGGAAATGTCAGCGTCTCTATGCTGATTATTCTCGAAGGCGGCCTGCTTAATGGCGTTAGCACGATGGAGAAAATCAAAGCTGTGGCCCCGATCAAGGAAAAGGCGCAAAAAAACCCCACAGCCCGAAGCGGGGTAATTCATAGTGAAGAATCAAAAATAGTTCCCGTCTGCATAGCAAACGGGAACTTGTTTTTGCTTAGGCGGCTACATCCCGCTTGTTGAACACCAACCAGGATATCATCAGAAATAACAGGACGTAGCAGATCAGCACGGTAATCGAGAAACCAAGCGTCATTCCGGCTACCCCTTCTTGTCCACCTCGATACTGGCTTAGATCCATGTTAACGAACAGTGTATATTTTGCCCATGGATAGCGGACGGGATTGAAGAGCATCGTGAAGATGCCTCCGGTGAACAGAATGAACATAGACAAGCCAATGGCGATTCCGCTGGAGCGAAATACCGTAGATATCATGAACGAGAATAAGGTAATAACCAGTAGATCTATATATCTATACAGCATATCCTCAAGTAAGTACGCGAACGGACTGGCGTTATCCGAGAACATCATCGATGTCTTAACCGGATACATCGCATAAGAGATCAGCATCGAACTCAAGAAGAACAGAACTGTAATGAGCAGGGTGAACAAGATCAATGCCAACAGCTTCGAAGCGAGGACCTTAGTTCGGGTCCATGGACGAATTAATAGAAGCTTGATCGTTCCCCAGGTAAATTCTCCAGCTACAATATCAGCTGCAACGACAGAGGCGAAGATCGTTACTAGATAATATAGAAAAGAAAGTTGGCCCGTTGCATCCCAAGCGCTTATCGTTGAACCGCCTCCGCCCAGACGGAACAGAATCGCAAAGAACAGCACCATTAGCACAATAATCCCGAACATAATCCAGGTACGGATGCGCCGATATATTTTCATATTCTCATTCTGAACCAAGTTTATGAAATTATTCAATGCCCACACCCCCTGTCAGCTCGATAAATTGGTCTTCCAGCGTTCTCGTCACGACGCGGATTCGGTATACCGAGATTCCCCCACGTACTAATTGCTCATTAATGACAGCCGCCGCATTCCGGTCCAACTCAAGCAGCAGACCACCATCCACGACCTGGCCCTGGCCGATCAATTCCCAGGCCCGCTGCGGATCGCTAACCTCGAACACCGTCTGCTTCCGTTCATTCTCCAGCTTGTCCTGATCATGCAGCTGCCTCACATCGATCAACCGCCCCTGCTGAATAACAGCAACGGTATCACACATCAGCTCCATCTCGGATAGCAAGTGACTTGAGACGAATACGGTCGTCCCTTCCTTCTCGGCCAACTGGCGCAAATAACTACGCAGTTCGCGAATTCCTTGCGGATCAAGCCCGTTCGTTGGCTCGTCCAGGACAAGCAGCCTGGGCCGGTGTAATATCGCCTGAGCAACACCGAGACGCTGGCGCATCCCGAGCGAATAGGTCTTCACCTTGTCATGAATCCGCTGCTCCAATCCCACCAGCTCAACAACCTCAGCAATTCGCTGTTTCGTCACACCAGGTGACATCCGCGCATAATGCAGCAGGTTGTGATAACCGCTCAGAAACTTATACATTTCCGGATTCTCTACAATGGCTCCCACATGAGAGATCGCTAGCTCGAATTGTTCTGATACACTGGCGCCCTGGATTTCAATATCTCCTTCAGAGATTGACATCAATCCAACCATCATCCGAATTGTCGTCGTCTTGCCCGCGCCGTTCGGTCCGAGAAATCCGTACACCTGGCCCGGAGGAATATCAAGTGTTAATTTATCGATAATCGTCTTACCACCAATTCTTTTGCTGACTTGCTTCAGCCGAACAACAGGCTCTAAATCCAACAAAGCTCTAACCTCCCAACACTCCACTGAGCAATATCCACCTTAGCGAAGTTAAAGATTTCCCTCATTTTACCACAGAATGCCATTTTCATTAAAATAAACGGCAAAAGACCTGAACTTGTTACACCATTCAGGTTCTTTTGCTCTTGTTGCTTCCCCGGCTTATTCAATTTTGGTGCTCAGGTTGTCTGGGTTGTCTGCTAACTGGATGCAGTTTTTGGCTAGGATACTCCATAGATATCAAGAACTTCTGCTCTAGTTGTCTGCTAACTGGATACGGTTCTTGGCATGGACAGCCTCGGAATAAAAAATGCAAAAGTGCAGGTTTTAAACCTAAAATCAGCTATTTTTGAGGAATTCCTGCAAATATGCAGGAATTCTCACTCTTCATTGTGGGAATCTGGTCAATACTTAATAAAAAACTGCATTTTTGCAGGTATTCCCATTCCAAGCTTGTTAAACCTGTTAAAAAACTGCATTTCTGCAGGTATTTTAGCTTTGGACTAGAATGGGGGGCTTGCGTGATCACCGAATTGCTTTAGCATACATGAACCTGTACGAATGCCATAGTTATTTACACCTTACCTGGCTTTACCTGGCTTTACCTGGCTTTACCTAGCTTTACCTAGCCTTACCTAGGATTTGGCAGCCCGCTAGCAGCTCTAATACCAGTCTGGTCTAATTCCCGCGAATTCGCTTCGAAAGCAGCTAACCGTGCTGCTTCGCCCTGCAAGCCCTTCTCCTCGACCTTGCGGATCTGTTCCAGCATCCGTTTATAATCCTGTGGAATGACACGGACGAATCTTGGAAGCATCTCGTGCCAGCAATCCAGTATGCGCCGTCCTACAGTGCTATCCGTGTATAGCACATGACGACGGATCCAGGTTCGCAGATGCTCGGCTTCTACCTCGGACTCTACCTGTTCCAGCAGCACCATCTCTTGGTTGCACCGCTTCTTGAACTTGCCATGTAAATCTAGCACATAAGCGATGCCTCCAGACATGCCGGCTGCAAAGTTACGACCTGTATCGCCAAGAACAACGACTCGGCCTCCTGTCATATATTCACAGCCATGATCGCCGACACCTTCAACAACAACATTCGCACCGGAATTACGTACTGCAAACCGTTCTCCAGCGATACCACGGATATACGCTTCTCCGCTCGTTGCACCATAGAAGGAGGTGTTGCCGATAATGACATTCTCTTCTGCGGCAAAGGTCGCGAATCGGGATGGTCTGACGATAATCTTTCCGCCCGAGAGTCCCTTCCCAACGTAATCATTCGCATCGCCTTCGACCGTAATCGTAATACCACGCGGCACAAATGCCCCTAGACTCTGTCCGGCCGAGCCTTCGAAGTTCAGTAGAATCGTATCGTCCGGCAAGCCGTCCGCGCCATAACGACGCGTTACCTCACTACCCAATAACGTGCCGGTCGCCCGATTCACATTGCAGATCGGTAGTGAGATGCTTACAGCCTCGCCGCGATCTAGCGCCGGCGCAGCTTGCTTCAGCAGCTCAACGGCATCCAGCGTCTCTTCCAAGCCGTGATTCTGCTCACGCGAATGGCGACGTCTGCTCTCTTCCTCCTCCATCACAGGCGTGTGCAGCAGTGCACTTAAATCAAGCCCGCTCCTCTTCCAATGCTGATCTACCCTTCCCGCATCCAGACAGTCCGTACGGCCGATCATCTCATCCAGACTGTGGAAGCCCAGCTCGGCCATCCACTCGCGCAGATCCTCGGCGATGAAGGTCATGAAGTTTACGACATGCTGCGGATCGCCGGTGAAATTCTTGCGCAGCTCCGGATTCTGCGTAGCGACCCCAACCGGACATGTATCGAGCTGGCAGACCCGCATCATGATACAACCGACGGAGACGAGCGGAGCTGTGGAGAAGCCATACTCCTCCGCACCAAGCAGCGCAGCGACGGCCAAATCACGGCCGGTCAGCATTTTACCGTCCGTCTCGAGCACGACCCGATCGCGCAAGTGATTCAGCATCAGTGTCTGATGCGTCTCGGCCAGACCAAGCTCCCATGGCAAGCCTGCATGACGGATCGAGCTCTGCGGTGATGCGCCAGTTCCCCCGTCATAACCACTGACTAGAATAACATCGGCGCGGCCCTTGGCGACCCCAGCAGCGATCGTGCCTACGCCGACCTCAGAGACAAGCTTGACATTAATGCGAGCGCGCGGGTTCGCATTCTTCAGATCATAGATCAGTTCAGCCAGATCTTCGATTGAGTAAATATCATGATGCGGTGGCGGCGAGATGAGACCAACGCCTGGCGTTGAGCCGCGAACCTCGGCTACCCACGGATAGACCTTGTTGCCTGGCAGTTGGCCACCTTCCCCCGGCTTGGCTCCCTGAGCCATCTTGATCTGGATCTCATCCGCATTGACCAGATATTGCGAAGTAACGCCGAAGCGGCCTGAAGCCACCTGCTTAATCGCGCTGCGGCGTGAGTCCCCGTTCGCATCCTTCACATAGCGAGCTGGGTCCTCTCCGCCTTCGCCAGAATTACTCTTGCCTCCGATCCGATTCATCGCGATAGCGATCGTCTCATGCGCCTCCTTGCTGATCGAGCCGAATGACATCGCTCCAGTCTTGAACCTGCGCATAATCGATGCAGCGGACTCAACTTCCTCCAGCGGCACCCTCGGTCCGGCTGGCAACAAGTGGAGCAAGGAACGCAGCGTATAGCGCTGCTCGTTCTCTCCTTGCACGAGTCCAGCAAATTTCTTATACAGACTATAATCCCCGCTGCGCACAGCCTGCTGCAGCAGATGAATGGTCTGTGGATTGAACAGATGCTCTTCTCCCTCGTTGCGCCATTGATATTGCCCACCCGAATCCAGGATTTTCTCCTGGCCACCTTGCGCTACAGAGAAGGCTTGTTGATGTGAAGCCAATGTCTCAATAGCAACCTCCTTTAGACCAATCCCCTCAATCCGCGTTGGCGTCCGGGTGAAATAACGATCGACGAATTGTTGATTCAATCCTACTGCCTCGAAGATTTGCGCTCCTCGATAGGACTGAATCGTAGAGATACCCATTTTGGACAATATTTTAATGACGCCTTTATTCACGGCTTTGATATAGTTCACTTCAGCCCGACTAATAGATACGCCGCGTAGCATGCCCCCGTTGATCATATCCCTCAAGCTAGCCAACGCGAGATACGGATTAACGGCATTAGCGCCATAGCCTATCAATAACGCGAAATGATGCACCTCTCTAGGCTCACCGGACTCCAGCACAATGCTGACCTGTGTACGCGTTCCTTGCGAGATAAGATGATGATGCAGGCAGGATACGGCAAGCAAGGCCGGGATTGCTGCATATTCAGCGTCCACCGTACGATCCGACAAGATCAGTATCGACTTGCCTTGAGCAATCGCTTGATCAGCCGCTGCACAGAGATCGTCCAGCGCTTGCGCTATTCCAGCAGCCCCCTTGGTCGTGGCGAATAAGATCGGCAGCACAGCTGGCTTTAACCCCTCCCGCTTCACATGGCGTAACTTGGCTAGGTCTTCGTCGGACAGGAATGGCGATGAAAGAACAATCTGCCGGCAGCTCTCTGGCGCGGGGTGAAGCAAATCCTGCTCTGGCCCGATCAGTGTCATAGCCGAGGTAACGAGCTCCTCGCGGATTGCATCCATCGGTGGATTCGTCACCTGTGCGAACATTTGCTTAAAGTAATTGTACAAGCGCTGCGGACGCTCCGACAGCACAGCAAGCGGCGCATCATAGCCCATAGACACCAAGCCTTCGCTCCCTGTCAGCGCCATAGGCTCCAGTACTTTATGCAGGTCCTCGTAGGAATACCCAAATGCCATCTGTTTATTCGTAATCTCTTCATGAGACAGCTCCAACTTCATAGAAGCCTCAGGCAGCTCTTGAAGGGTGATCCGATGCTCAGCAAGCCACCTATCATAAGGCAGCTCCTGGGCGACTCGTGCCTTCACTTCCTCGTCCGCTATAATTCTTCCTTCCTTTGTATCTACAAGCAGCATCCGTCCCGGACGCAGGCGATCTTTATAGAGGACGTCTTCCGCCGGAATATCGAGTACCCCCACCTCGGAAGACAATATGATCAAGTCATCCTTTGTTACATAATAGCGGGAAGGTCTCAGTCCATTGCGATCTAGAATCGCCCCGATCTGGATTCCGTCTGTGAAGCCCATAGCTGCAGGCCCATCCCAAGGCTCCATCAAGGAGCTATGATAATCATAGAAAGCCCGGCGTGTCGGCTCCATCTCCGCATGATTATTCCAGGGTTCGGGAACCATCATCATGGCCACATGCGGTAAAGAACGCCCGCTCAAGTAGAGGAACTCAAAGGTGTTGTCAAACATCGCTGTATCCGACCCATCCGGATTAATGACCGGTTTGATCTTCTCCAGATCGCTGCCGAACACATCGCTCACGAACAGCGACTGACGCGCATGCATCCAGTTCACATTTCCCGGCAGTGTATTAATCTCACCGTTGTGAATCATAAAGCGATACGGATGCGCCCGTTCCCAGCTTGGGAACGTATTGGTGCTGAAACGGGAATGCACCAATGCGATCGCTGATTCTACTGCTTCATCCTGCAGGTCAAGATAGAATTGTCCCACCTGCTCCGTTGTCAGCATCCCTTTATAGACAAGTTTGCTGCATGACAAGCTGGATACATAGAATGAATTCTCCTCCGTATCATCCGCATAACGAATCGATAACTCAGCTCGGCGACGGATGACATACAATTTCCGTTCAAAAGCCAGTTCATCCTCCAGATCTGCGCTGCGGCTGATAAACACTTGTCGTACATAAGGCTTGGCTTCCTTAGCCGATTCCCCCAGCATTTCATCATTCGTCGGCACATCGCGAAAACCTAGAACTCCTTGGCCTTCCTCTTCGGCGATACGAGTAATTGCAGCCTCCTGGGAAGCTCGCTCTTCAGCAATCTGTGATAGGAACAGCATCCCAACCCCATATTCCCCAGACACCGGAAGCTCGAATCCCAGCTTCAAGGCCTCCCGCGCCAGGAATCGGTGTGGGATTTGCACTAATATACCAGCGCCGTCTCCCGAATTCGGCTCGCTGCCCTGTCCGCCGCGATGCTCCATATTCGTCAGCATGGTGAGCGCCTGGACAACGATCGAATGCGACGCTTTTCCCTTGATATGTGCGACAAAGCCCATGCCGCAGGCATCTTTTTCAAATACGGGATCATAAAGTCCCTGCCGAGGTGGTGCAACAGTATGTCTATTTGTCATCATCAGCGCAACCTTTCTATATCTTCTCCGTAGGTTTATTCTAACGGAAATCGGCTCCACTGTTTTTGCACTATCTTCTCTTTCTTTTGTACTATCACTTATAAATTTGAAAAATATTGTAAACGAAGCTATACCAGACACTCCCCTTATGCATAGCGGTCATAAAAGCTGCGCACAAATGAGATGAACCTGTGAAACTTACCAAACTTGGCTTGCATTATGTATATAAAAAAAGAAGCTCGCTCCCGGCGCAAATACCGGAGGACGAGCTTCTTGATGCATTCTGTAGACGATCTTAGGCTTGCAGACTAGCTTCTGCGCTTACTTCTTCAGCTACACTATTATTATGTGCCAGGAAGTATACAAGCGTGAGTGCCAAGAATACAACAGCAACGCCAATCAGAATACCCATTTGACCCCAAGCGACACTCATTTCTCCCGAAGAGATTACCGCTTTATAGCCTTTGACGCTAAATGTCATTGGCATGAACGGATTGAATGCCTTCATCCAGGAAGGAAGCAATTCTACTGGGAATGTTCCTGCAGATGTTGTCAATTGGAAGATCAAGAGCAGGATCGCCAGGAAGCGGCCTGGATTGTCGAGCCAAGTGACAAGGGCCTGAATGATGAACATGAAGCACAGGCTGGTAACAAATGTGAACAGGTAGAACATCGGTACATTCTGTACCTCAAGCTTCAAGCCATAGAGTACCAATACTACTGCGAATAGTGATTGGAAAAGGCTCATTCCTGTGAAGGAGAGCGAACGGCTTACGAAGCGATTCCATCCGCTTGCTTCCGATACGGAAGAGCTGCGGAGTGGAACGACCAGCGTCGAGATCAGAGCGCCGACGAACAGACCGAGGGACAGGAAGTATGGTGAGAATCCTGTACCATAGTTCGGTACTTCATTCATCTTCTGCTCATCCACATCTACTGGCTGAGCGAACATATCAACTAGGGCATCTGTCTTCTTCACAGAAGAAGTTTCATCCGCTGCCTCGTTCAGCTTGCTAGCCAATTCTCCCGAGCCTTCGCTCAGCTTGCTTGTGCCGTCCTTAAGTTCACCGGCACCTTCATCCAATTGCTTCGAGCCATCAGCGAGTGTAGCGACACCGCTAGACAATTGACCCATACCGCCTTCAATTTTCTTAGCTCCTTCGCTAAGTGCGCCAGCCCCTGTCGCAAGCTGGCTGCCGCCGGCTGCTGCTTCATTCAGCTTCACGCCGAACTGCTTCAGTCCGCCTACAAGTTGACCTTGACCTTCAGTCAACTTCGCGGCCCCTTGGGCCAATTGCTCTTGACCTTGAACAAGCTGTTCACTGCCTTGTACAAGCTGTTGTTGTGCACCGTGTAAATCCTTGCTGCCTTTCAACAATTGCTGTTGACCTTGCGCTACTTGCTCACTGCCGGTAGCAACTGCTTGGCTGGCTGCCAGAAGCTGCTTCACTGCAGGATTCGCTGCCAGCTCTGGGCTAGCTTGTGTTAATTGTTCAATACCTTGGGCAACTGCCTTCGCACCCTCTGCAACCTTTGTGCTGCCTTGTGCTGAAGATTCCAGTCCGGTTACCAGCGATGCGCTGCCTTGTTCGGACTGCTTCAAGCCTTGAGCCAGAGCGTTAGCTCCATTCAGCGAAGCGCCAAGTCCTGTCTTCAATTGATTGCCGCCTTCATTTGCGGCTGCAGCCCCGTTCTGCAACTGCTTATTGGCATCTGCTAACTGATTCAAACCAGAAGCAAGAGAGGTGGCACCTGTCTTCAAATCGCCGGCCCCTTTATTCAGGGAACCCACACCTTCCGTCAATGGGGAGATGCCATCTTGCAGCTTCACTGAACCGTCTACCATTTTGGCCAGGTTCTCTTTCAGCTTCTGAGCGCCTTCATCCAGCTTAACGGCTCCGTCATTGATCTCAGTTGCGCCTTCGCCCGCATCGCCAAGACCACTAGAAATTTTCTCAACTTGATCAAACAGAACATCTGTATAAGCTTCCGTTACTTTCGCGGATACTTTGCTCTTGATTTCCTTCACTGCTGTTCCGCCAATTTGCGCGGCCAGGAAGTTGTAAGCTTCGTTCGGTTCATAGATAATCTCAGCAGGTTTCGGTTGATCATCCATCAAAGTTGTAGCCTGTTCCGAGAAGTTGCTTGGAATTACAAGCGTCATATAATAATCGTTGTTCTTCATTCCTTCATTCGCTTGCTCGCGGGTGACGAACTCCCAACCAAAGGCCGCGTTCTTCTTCAGCTCTTCGACCAAATCATTACCTGCTTGTAGCTCTGTTCCTTCGTATTCAGCACCGCGATCCTCATTGACAACCGCGACAGGAATCTCATCCATTTTCCCGTACGGGTCCCAAAATGCCTTCAGAAACATTCCGCTGTATAATACGGGAATGAACATGACGACAAGAATTGGGATAATCACTTTAGGCTTTTTAAAGGAAGATGCAAGATCCTTAAAAAATACCGACATTGATTTCATAATAATTTCTCTCCTTATATCCCTGAATCTTATCTCTTATCTCTTTCTCTCATTACCGTACGGGTCCTTTCCTATCTCTAACTATGTCTTGGATAACCCGCCTGATAAAAATATTTGAGAAAATTCTCTGATCTGCTCTTTGCTTAGTGGCTCGTGAATTTTGTTCCAATCCGAAGTTAGCGCAATGTACAGCTTCACAAGCACAAATGCAATTACTTTAGGATCAAACTCGCGAATTTCCCCATGTTTGGCCGCACGATCGATTTGACGCTCCAAGTAATCAAGGATGGCCAACTCGATCTTCTCCAGGCCCTCACGCGCTTGCGGCGTTCCAAAATCTCTTACCTCCTGGAACAGCTTCACAAGCAGCTCATGTTCTCTCCTGAATTCCAGAAGTTTATCCATGCTCTGGTACAGATTCTCGAAGAAAGGTCTGTCATCCTGAACCTCTTGTTCCGTAATTTTCTTCATCTCTATAATGACGGAACGAAGAATTTCATCAAACAGTTCCTCCTTATTCGCAAAAAACGTGTAAATCGTGCCCTTGGCGACATTTGCAATTTTAGCTACATGATCCATCGTTGTAGCTTTGTAACCAAACAATGCAAATGATTTTTCTGCCGCTTCAACGATTTGTCTTCTGCGATCCACTACAGCCAAATAAAGCACCTCCTTATCTTTAGACTTACTTTTTCCTCGAAAATGACTAAAAGTCCGTTTTGGTCATTTGGTCAATTAACACTTTAGCACGTTCTGAAATGCATTGCAAGTTATTTTTTTTCAATTATTTTCACCATTTTTCATGGCCATTTTTCTTAGTCTGTATGAAATATCACATAATCTGTATAAAAATAAAGTTATTTGGCGAAGGGAATCTCGGCAACCTTCTCATACATCGGCTGATGATGCATATTCGTTCGATAGATCACCAATGCATCTGCAGTCCATGAACCAAACTGAGGATTGGTCATCTTAATATCCGTTTCCAGCTTGTATCCTGCACGGTACTTGCGAGCCATCGTAATATGCGGCCGGTAAGGACGGTCCTCCGGAATATACCCCAGCTTCCCGTTCTCCTCAATGACGTTATTCTGCAGCTTGTTCAATAGCTCCATATCCCCACTTAATCCTGCCCAGAGTACCCTTGGCTGATCTGCACGTCCGAATGTACCGCATCCATGGGCTTCCATATGTGTAGGCCGAATATTGGAGACAGCCCTCGTAGCGGCTAATTGAAGATCATCCAACCTCTCCGGGGATGTATCGCCCAGAAACTGCACCGTTATATGATAATCCTCCTGATGCACCCATTTTTGAAAAGCTAACTTGTCCCTCTGCTCCTTACACCAGTCAGCAATCGCCTGTTTAACAGGGGACGGGATCGGAATCGCGATAAATAGACGCCAAACTTCTGAATTATTAGACATGAAGTCTCACTCCTTGTGATTTTTTGCTCAAAGTTCGCTTTTCCGACACAAAGCGACGATATTCCTTATTATTCCGCAAACAATTCCTCATTATAATGTTGAATAGATGTGCCCCAAAGTTCCAACATCATTTTACAATAGATAGGAGATTTATATGGGATTTGCAAAAAAAATAACTATAGCCATTGTTACCCTTCTTGGGCTTATCGGCGCCATTATCGGTGTATTCGGCTATCAGACAACCTACCGTCAGGTAGAGAAATCCGTCGGTGTCGAAACCGTAGGTTGCGCTAATATTACGACCGGCTTGATCAATCCTGCCGTCATCGAACTGCTCGCAAATGGAGACAAGTCCAAATTGGCTGAAGTGGAGCAGCAACTGAACTGGACGGTAGACCATAAACCATTGTTCAAGGAAGCTTTCATTCTCTCGCTCGATGGCTCCATTCTTGCTGCCGACCAACACCTTAAGGAGCGCGGCTATAACGCCGGCGATGCTTTCTATTTCGATCCAGCCGATCGGGATATGATCATGGACATGAAGCATTCCGTATACACGAAGGTCTATACATATGATGACACGGAGCTATTGACAGGATATGGTCCTATCTTCCAGGACAATGATCCGAACAAGTCCATCGTCGGATTAATGGCCATCAATTTCGATGCATCCATTATTCATGACAGAACATGGGAGATCATCACCTTACCCTTTATCATTGGCGCTGTGGTCTTCCTGCTTGCCGCTCTGGTTGTCTATTTCATCATTCATCGTATGATTCGCCCGCTTGAACATTTATCCAACCAGGTGAACCAAATTGCACAAGGTGATCTTACGATTACGCCTATGGTGCTGAAGAGTAATGATGAAGTTGGCAAGCTGTCACGGGACTTCAGCAATATGATCATCAATCTGCGGAGCCTGATCACCGAGGTGAGCTCGACTTCCATCCAAGTAGCTTCATCTTCCCAACAGTTGTCTGCAAGCGCGGAGCAAACGGGGACAGCCTGTGAGCAGACCGTCTACATCACACAGGAACTGGCGGAAGGAGCAGAGACGCAACTGCATGATCTGGAGCAGAGCTCGAATACTCTGCGCAGCATGTCGACCTCCACGAAGCAAATTGTCCATACTATGAGCGATGTGTCCGACGCAGCCCAGAGTTCCTCAGTTGCTGCAGGACAGGGCGTAGCGTCCATTCAGCAGAGCATACAGCAAATGAACAGAATGCAGGGCAAAATCAACGAATTGTCTGCTAATATCACTGAGCTTTCTGGTCATTCCAAAGAAATTCAGAGCATTCTGGAGATTATTACTGCAATTGCTGACGAGACTAATCTGCTGGCGATCAATGCTTCGATCGAAGCAGCCCGGGCTGGTGAATATGGCAGCGGCTTCGCCGTGGTCGCTTCATCCGTCGGCAAACTGGCCGAACGTTCAGCTGAATCAGTGAAGCAGATAGCCACCCTCGTAGGCTATATCGTTACACAAATGGAAGCGACTGGTACAACGATGATCGAGACCGCCCGAGAGGTTGAGCTAAGTACTTCTCTAGTGTATAGTGCCGGCGAATCCTTCGATGAGATCGAGAACCAGTCCACAGCAACTGCTGGGGCAATAAGCAACATCAGCGGCGCTGTTCAAGAGCTCTCGGGCCAGACCGAGCTATTGGTAAAATCGCTCGAGAACATCGTGGAAATCGCCAACAACAACGTCGATGGCGCCCAGTCCATGTCTGCTGCATCTCAGGAACAGCTTGCGACGATGGAGGAAGTAGATGCCTCGGCTAACTTCCTGGCCAATTTATCGGATAAGCTGCACACATTAATCGAGAAGTTCAAAGTGTAAGAAAAAAGGGACCTGCCGCTCAGCCTTCAGGCTGTACGCGGCAGGTCCCTCATTAATCATTCATCAGTGATACGGTGATTAGTTGTTCAAAAATGCATTAAGCATCCAACGATGCTTCTCAAGAGTAGAAACAACACCTAACAGCAAGTCACTTGTTGCTTCATCTCCTGCTTCCTCAGCGATGGACATACCCTCACGCAGTTCCTTATCCAGTACTTCAAAGTCAGCAACGATAGCAGCTACCATTTGGTCAGGAGTCTCATTACCTGTAGCTTCCTTAATCGTTGCCAGCTCCAAGGATTCACGTAGTGTTGCGACCGGTTTGCCGCCAATAGAAAGCAGACGTTCTGCAATATCATCAATATATCCAGCAGCTTCATCGTACAATTCTTCAAATTTTACATGCAAGGTGAAGAAGTTATGTCCTTTAACATACCAGTGGAAGTTATGCAACTTCGTGTACATGGTTGTCCAGTTTGCAATCAGGAGATTCATTTGTTTTTCCAATGCTTGATTTGCCATTTCTCGTTCCTCCATTCATAATTTTAACGGTTTAGATAAACGGCGAAATGTTCGTGTTGTGAAACATTTCTTTAAATTTAGACTAAATCTAAATCTTGTTTATATATTACCACTTCCTTCACACAGATGCAATGATTAAAAGATGAATATCAAATGAATTTGCAGAAAACTGCAATAAACACCCGATTTTAACAACAATCAACCTAGTTCAAGTTTGCGTTGGAATGGCTGCTCTTATTCACAAAAAAAGAAGCCGGCATCTTTACTGCCAGCTCCTTCGTCTCACTTCAATCCACCATTAATAAACTGCTTAAAATGCTCGAGGCTACGTTCCAATTGACGGATTCCGTCATCTACAAGACGGCGGTCAACTGCATTCTCCGTATCTACTTGCGGCTTACGGGCGGCCATAGATGACATCATCTTCTTCTCTTCTTCCCAATAAGCCTGTCTGCGCTGAATCTCTTTGTATTTGTCCAGCAGATCCGTAATAATATCGTAGAATCGTTCGTAATCAATGATGATATCATCTAGAAACCGGTCTACCTCTTCTTTCTCATAACCCCTCATTTTTACATCAAAATCTTTCTCATGAATGGTTAGCGCATCCAATTTGATGCCAAGCTGCTTGAACAGACTCTTCTGATCGTCCAGCTTGCGCGCGTAATCATCCTGCATCAGTATCCCTCCATGCCAAAGGCTTGCTTATAGCTGACAATTTATTCTCTTAAGATAACATAATTACGATCATTTATCGACTTCTCCACTCATCTCTCCTTATACTGCGCTCAGACCCAGAATTATTAATGAGTATTCAGGACTTCGAAGATGTATTCATTTGCAACTATTTTCTTCAAAAAAAAGAACACCTTCATGCAGGTGCCCTTGTGAAATCTAAGATTTATTCGATTCTTGGACAGGCTTGACTTCCTGCGGGGTCTCCTCTATAAAATCACCACGTGCCCCTTTTCTGAACTCCTTCAGCATTGTACCGAAGCTGCGCCCAAGTTCCGGAAGCTTGCTCGGACCAAACAGCAGCAATGCAGCAATGACCAACAAGAGCAGATGAGACGGACGCAATAAATTCTCTATCACATTTATCACTCCTCCGGTATATCTTATTGAAGATTATACTACTATATTCTCCTAAATGGGAACTAATATTGCAAAAAATGCAAAGATTTATTCTCACTCCCCTTCTTATAGGGGTACAAGAAACCAATATGGACTCCTGGGCATATGCTGTGGCATCAAGCAAATGTAAAGGAGCGAATATCATGGATTCATACAGTCTGGCTGCTATCGTGATCATCGGTCTGGCCTCCAACCTGGATAATGCCGGTGTGGGGATAGCCTACGGTGTCAGGAAGATCCGCATCCCTTGGTACTCCAATCTGACGATTGCCTTCATCTCATTCCTGGCTACCTTGCTATCAGGTCTGTTCGGAAGCTGGCTGTCGGTGTGGGTTCAACCTTGGATTGGGCAGATGATCGGAACAGTCGTGATCGTTGGGGTAGGCATCTGGGTGCTGCTGCAGCCTTATCTGGAGAAGAAGCCGGCGCAGCAAGATGATGATGCCAATGCACTAACCCGGCTACTGCGCAACCCGGAGGAAGCCGATAAGGATAGCTCCCAGTCAATCAGTCTAGGCGAATCGATACTGCTTGGGATTGCTCTAGCGATGAATGCACTAGCCGGGGGATTCAATGCCGGGATTACCCGCCTCAGCATATGGGGAACCTCTCTATCCGTAGGCATATTCAGCTTCATCTTGTTGGCGCTCTGTGCAGGCTTCGGCCAGAAATTCGCAGCTGAGAAATTCGGCAACCGCGCTACCGTAATCTCAGGAGTATTGCTGATCCTCATTGGCCTTCACCAACTTTTCTAAATATACATGAACAAGCTATATACACTATGTCTGCTGCTGCCCCTTTACATTCTCCAGGCAATTGCAAAAATGGGCGCAGCAGCATTAGTTCCTCGCGGAACCTGGCTGTTTAAGTTACAATGATTTAGTAAAATGGTCGTGATACAAAGTTCATATAAAGGAGCGTTGATATTTTGATGTGGCTAACTCGTTTTGAAGGAGATTTGGGCCTCATTTTCTCGCGGGCGGAGTCGATTCTTGCCACTATCCCTGAGGAGTTCAGAAACCCTACCCTTAGTTATCTGGACAAGTTCCATCCACTAAAGGAACACCGTTCCAAGAACTATATTTGCTATCTCCTTCCCTACTGGCTCAATGAGGAAGTACCTATCGACCCAGACCATGTGCACCAGATTTCTACGGCTAACATTATGGGAATGCTGTACTATCATCTGATCGATGAGACGATGGACAACCCTTCTCTGATATCGCGATCGCAGCTCCCTCTAGCGCAGTTAATTCATTCGGAATTCATTAAAATTTACAGCGCACTCTTCCCCAGTTCCTCGCCATTCTGGACATATTATGATAAGTACATAGGAGAATGGGCCGTCGCGGTAACTTATGAGAATGAGCAGGATTTTTTTCAGGTGAATCCGGCTCGCATTGCTCATAGAGCGGCACCCGTAAAATTATCCGTCGCGGCGATGATGCTTCTGTCGGGGCAGGAAACGCGGATCCCCCAGTTGGAGGAGGCTGTCGATCTCGTGCTAATTACATTGCAAATGATCGATGATTGGCAGGATTGGGAGAAGGACCTGATCGAGGGTAGCTATAATTGTCTGCTGTCCATGGTTCAAGCAGATCTACATTTGTCGGATCGGAGACCTACCGTTGAGGAGATTAAACAGGCGGTATATGTGGAGGGATGTCTAATTCGCTATTCTGAAAGGGCCGATGTACATCATCGCACCCTATCTTACACTAGTACCAGCTTCCCACTACTCTATGAATTTCACGCTTACCTCTGTGATCAATTGGAAGAGATTGCACAGCAAATTGAGAGGGATCGGAGCTTATTACAGCGTGGCGGTCTGGAGTACTTACTCTCTCAGCAATTGACTAAAAGCAAGTAATAACGCTAGTTAATAGATTTGTCGGATATTCCATGATATACTGAATAGGAAAATTTAACTATCTTTGAAAGGGTGATATCTATGACATCAGAGTCCGTTCTTCAAAGTCAAATTATCCAAAGAGCGTGGCAAGATCCCGACTTCAAGGCACAGCTTCTCAAAAATCCTAAAGCAGCTATTCAAGAAGTGCTTGGTGTGATTCTCCCGGATCATATCAAGGTGACCACTGTTGAAGAAAATTCAAATGAGCTTTTTCTAGTTCTGCCGCCTAAGCCATCGGATGTCATGAGATCAGATGAAATCAAACCTAATGCGATTTGGGGCTCGTAAAAAATTATTAAAAAAGGGGTTGGACCCCGAGAGTGTAAATGGCATCCTTTAGATTATCACTGAAGGAAAGCTGACACACACCTCGGTTCCAACTCCTTTTGTACTTGTAAAGGAAATATTCCCTTGCATAACCTCGATAATTCTGAAGGTGACCATCAATCCTAATCCCGTTCCCTTCGTCTTATTCGAGAAATATGGCTCGCCCAAGCGGGCAAGCACCTCAGGTTCCATCCCCTCGCCGTTGTCCTTAATATAAATGCATACCTTTCCATCATCTCCATGAGCCCAAATGTCGATTTCTCCTTCGCCATCGAGCGCCTCGATGCTGTTCTTGATAATATTAATGAAAGCCTGCTTGAATTTTGAGGAACTTCCCCTTATATGCAAATCACTTGGAATATGCACCGTTATCTTCCCGCCCTGCAGATTCACCAGCGGCATGAGAATTCCTTCAATATGAATGAACTCCTCCAATACATTAAGTGTCGTGACCTTCCCGGCTTCTGGCTTAGCGAAGGTAAGAAAATCAGTAATAATCAAAGCTGCCCGATCCAATTCATCAAGGGCCATATTCAAATATAACTGATTTGACGACGAATTCTTCTCAGATAAGAGTTGCAGAAATCCTCGCGTCACCTGAAGCGGGTTACGAACCTCATGCGCCACAGAAGCTGCTAGTTCACTTATGATTTCCATCTTCTCTGAACGTTGAAGCTCATTATTGAACATTTCCAGTTGTCTCGAATATTCTACGATCTGTTCATGGTTACGAGCAAAGCGCTTGCCCATAATAACAATCAGCGATATGAGGAAGCTAACCACTCCCCATTTCCATAAGAACAAATCATAATATTCCGCCTTTAAGTAGAACCAGAACAACTCACCAAGACCCAAAACAGAGAAAATTGCAAACCCTACTGAGAATATAAGCGCTTCTTTGCTGCCCCTCTTCGCGTAAAAGATGGCAGTAGTGATCAGAATGATAAATTGTACCATCATTATAAGACCAAGCAACGTTGCTGAGGCGATTCTATACAGATCGTAAATATGATTATGAGTGAATATATTAATCAACATTAGAGCAGTACATAATAATGAATAACCAATTTGGAAGGTTCGAAATTTACGAATTAATGAGCGATAACCACTGCCTATCACTTTTTCGAAGAAGAAAGAAAAGGAAGGTAACAATA
Source organism: Paenibacillus lutimineralis (assembly GCF_003991425.1). Lineage (NCBI taxonomy): Bacteria > Bacillati > Bacillota > Bacilli > Caryophanales > Paenibacillaceae > Paenibacillus > Paenibacillus lutimineralis. The sequence goes on along the minus strand of NZ_CP034346.1, from coordinate 1,446,961 downwards.
TAAACAAGGATAAATCAAACAAAATCACATATATACTTCCGTACTCGCCATATGTAGAATACAAGAATGATGAATATGTAATCATAATGAATCCACACGATAAGATGATTAAACAAAGAGAAACCCAAGTTGCAGCATATTCTGAATTCAAAAAGATAGCGCAAATCAGCATAGTAAATGCAATAAACATTAGGCTACTGCCGATAATAAAATCACTTAAGCTACTTTTGACATACATATTATGTAAATTATAAAAATCACCGACATATACCTCACTCTGAATACCAATTCTAACCGGCGACCTAATGCCAAGATATATCGGATCTTCCTTATTAATACTATCAGATGGCAATAGGACAACATTAACCCCATACTTGTATTCTCTATGGGATTCATAAATTTTGTGATCTCCTTGTTTCGCAATAATATCGTATCCATAAATTTTCTTGAACAGGATTGCTTTTCCCTCTGAATTAACAGGTGCCTTAATCCTGACCCACTGCGAAGCCGCGCCTTCGGGTCTAGCCATAGCCTTATCATCTGCCCTTACATTGATCCAGCCCTTCTCCTTCTCCAGCTGCCCTACAGTCATGTCCGGGTCAAAATGATCCATCCATAAAATCTGCCACTCATCAATCGTCTGCTCCGCACTCTTTTTATTATTTGTGCTTTCTATGAAGAAGACACTGAAAACCGCTACTACCACAACAAATACAGTAGCTAATACTTTTACCAGACCTTTCATCTCAGCACCTCTAACCTTAAATTCACAAGCTAAGAAGTTACAATATATAATTCGATACTTTCCGCGCTAAACCTTCAATAAAATGGAAAAATTTCATAATAAGATCAGTCAGTATCCAATATGTAACAAACAAAACTATTTTAACGTGATTAATGCATTTAATCCATGAATACTTTTAGGCATTATGCACATCACGTCCTCCATATGTTGGAAATCGGGAATTCCTACCCAGGCCCCCCCATCTTATCCCTTTCACTGTGAGACGGCAACAACAGTTTAATTTTGGCCCCGATATTTTCCATGTTCTGATCTTGGTGTCTAAAAAAGATAGCCCCTGACAACGTCAGACGCTGCCAGAAGCTATCAGATACGATCAATTGCTAAATAATCAGTAAAATTCCGCTAGCCAAGTTCAATACGAATCGCTGCGAATTGGCCGGCCCGGACTTGCTCCGCCATCCCGCCGCTGATTACAGGACCGTCTACTTGAACAGTATCGCCATTCCGATGCTGTAAAACGATAGATTGAATTGTGACCCCGCCCGGGCCATACGTATTACCTCTGCCTGGATTATGATAAGTTACTTCCGTCGTTCCCAGGAATTTGAACGCAACTTCCCCATGTTCATCGAACAGCCAGCCTGGTAACGATGGTGCGAAGGCGAGTTGCAACTCTTCTCCTTGCATTCGGAACACATGTGGACCCGCCATCATCATCATCCATATACTGATAAATTCAGCCGTAGAGCCACTAAGTCTGGCCACAAATCCCCGGCCATGAACCTTAGGGTCCGGATTGACACTAGTCGCGATGAAGGACGAGTTCTCCAGCGTACTGCGGCCATATACCGCCGGATCAAGGAACGGAATCAATGAGGTTCTCATCTCATGGAAGAACTGCTCCTGCAGCCCGCTCTTTAATAGTGCAAGCAGATATTTATAGCTCATATGAAGAAAGACGGATTCCCGCTCCAGCCATCCTGCGGTGAAAGCACGGATTCGTCCGATCTCATGGGTCTCCCCGTCAAGACTCACCGAGGTCTTATACATTTGGATCTTGTCGTCGAACAGATCGCTGCGGCGGATTTGCTCATAAGCCCTTCTCGCTTCTTCCGGGTCATTCAGGGTCTTCATCCAGCGCGCCGGGCCCTCGAGGAAATGCGGTAGCGGCCTTGGATCAAGCCGCTTAACCCGGGCTTTCGGCAAGCCGTAGCCGCTAATGACAGGCTGACCCAGCTCATCAACGACAGCTTCAAATTCTACCGCCTCGTATACAAAATAGGTTGGCGTTAATCCATTCCCGAACTGGATTGCCAGCTTAATGCCTTGATCAAGCTTCTGTTCCATCTGGCGGTAGGTCGGCAGCAATTCCCCTGCCTTCAGCATGACCTCCTCTCCGCTGATGCCGAATCGGATCTTGTCACGGTAATGCTCACGGGCTGAGGCCACTTGATCCCAATAATCGAATTCTGTCAACTCACCCGACAAATTCTGAGTTAAATATCCGGCTACCTTCTGGAGAAGGGAGGACATTTCCTTAGGCACTGCAACCATTTGGTCAGGCAATTCCGCTGCCGACTCCAATACAAATTTCACAATTCGGGTTAATTCGAAGGTCTCGCCCATACCTGAGCCAAACAAACCTGGCAAGCCATTCATCGCATCGTTCCAGCCTGGCTTATTGCCTTCCATCTCGATCCCCATTCCATAAGGATCCAGCGTGGCGAACTTCACCAGGGAGAGTGACAACAGCTTAACGAACAGATTTGTACGATATACCTCTCCGCTGCCGTATCCGGTTCTCAGCCAGTTGGTATGCTTCAACGAAACCCCGAGCTTCTGCATTTTCTCATCGTCATGGACCGTTGCTCCGTACTGGCGAACTTGATCACCATTCAGCACGTACTTCTCACTACGCGGCAGAACGCGAACCGGGCTGTCGAAGTAGGTGTATGCCTTCTCCTCGAACAGCATCTCCGCTTTGTGATCCGGGAAAATATCCAGATAACTGTCGATCAGGTCCATATTATAAGTCCAGTGATCCGACCAATAGCCTTCGCCGAAGGATGCCTCTATATTCTGAACAGCTAGCTTCAAAATTCCGCTAAGCAGTTCTTGCTCACTGATCTTCAGCTTCACACCACGGCTGGTGATATAGGTGATAATCTGGCCGGGAGTGAACTTGCCGAGGCAGATTTTCTCCAGCTCCTGTCGATGTGAATGAAGCGCATTCTCCAGCCATTCCTGTAACTGCGCTGCCTTGTCCAAAGGCACCTGGAAGCTTGTGCCCTCCACGCTCAATGGATTGTAGCCATCAGCCTGAATCAGACTGAAGAAGGTTCTGATATTGAACGTGCCAACCTGTGGATTGAAGTAGACATCACTACGCCGGTTCTGATTCGCATCCCGGAAGTTCCCGTTGCCTTGGGAATAGAATTCCGGTGCAATCGAGAAGAAGTTGTAGTCCCGCTCAAGATCCCCATGTTTGCGAGAATATAAATGAGTGACGTAGCCATCTTTTCCGTTGTCGAAAATAAATGGATACCCTCCGCGCAGAAAATTATCAAGATAGCTCTGCCTGCTATAGGCGTCGAACAGGGGCTCCGCCGTTTTTGTAGCAATATCCTCGGTTAACTCCTCGGTCAGCCTGCTCGCTTCCGCATATTTTAATTCCACATAAGCTGGGGAAGCGATCGAGGACACCTTCTGATTTAATCGCTCCAGACTGTCAATATTTCCGATTAAGCTATAAATGACTGTACTCTGCCCAGGTTGCAGCGACACTTCCGTTCCGCTGAAGCCACATGGTACTTTATTCGTACAGTACTGGGTCTCCCGCTTGAGATCCGCAACCGAATGGTCAGCGAAGCGGTCGGGATATCCGAGGGATGTATTATCGCCGAAAACAATCTCAAAATCAGCGATTGGCTGGATCAACTGACCTTCATCGTTGAAAGATAAATAGAAGTGGCCGTTCTTCACCTCACTGACCTCAGCCTCGTCACCTGTACTGGAACGGACGCGGTAATATGGAACGCCTCGATCCAGATTCTCGACCTCCATCCAGCTGCGCAGCAGGTTGCCGATCTCCTTATAGCCTGAATTCTCTACTCCGTACGGCAATATTTCCGGCATTCCGTCAAGAACTTCCAGGTGAATCGGCTGCCCAAAAATATTCGTCAGCTCAACCTTGCGTACAAGCGCTGCGAAGTCATCATTAGGAATATGAAAATAAGTCACCTTGGTCCGCAAGCCTTTGGACGAGTGAACCTCTGTTATGCTGATATCGTTAGACCGGATTTCCATCCTGCGCACAGCATCCTGGTCTGGAGCAGTGCTCTGGAACGGTTCATATATAGAGTCCTGTCCATCTATCTTGATGAAAGTGCGGAACCCCTTCATCGATACCGACTGATAGGATATGCTGGCAGGAGAGAATTCCATAATCGGACTGTTCTTGTCACGAATTCCGAAGCTGCATACGGCCTGGCCGCGGTTCACATAGAACGTCCACATCGGAATCCCTCTGAGTCCAGCAATCCCTGGCAGGAAGCTGGAGAAAGGCTTCACTTGATCGAACTGCTCGATAACAAATGTATTGTCCTTGAACATATAATTAGGCATAGATGATTGCACCCCAATCGTATTTACTTGATGATATAAGTCGCGATCGAATGTGCTGGGAGCACTTCGGAGACCCCTTCTGTTCCCAGAACAAGTGAGAAAGCTTGCTGCTCATCCGTTTCATTCATGACCACAGCGGCTATACTGCCATCCGGATTGCGGAATGCCGTCGTACCGAGGACCGCATTCCCGGAGTTCACGCCGATTCGTACCGCACCCGGAATGATGTATTTGCTGAAATGGCCGATATAGTAGTAGGAAATATTGTAATGAAGCGTATTCGTCTTCGTATCAGCAATGATCGGTGCATCGCACAGATTGTTGACATGGTTCGGTCCACCGGTCTCATCCAGAATCAGGTTCCAGTCCAGATAGCCCTCTGTCCATTGGTTTAGGTCACCGATCATATTACGGCCATAATGCTCGCCATTCGTCCAGCTGCCGAACTTGGCTCCACCTTCCTTGCAACCTTCCGTGAAGAGCAGATGCTTATCTGGGAACAGATCATGCACCTTGCCAACATTCTCAAACTCCTCACTGACATACCAGTGGAACCCGGTTCCCCATACGTACTTGGCAGCTTCCGGGTCCGAAAGCACTGCCGATGCCCGTTCTACCATCAGATCGCGGTTATGGTCCCAGATCAGGATATTCACATCTGCCAATCCTTCGCGATGCATTGTAGGGCCAAGGTAATCGCGTACAAAATCGCGCTCCTCCTCGCCGCTGTAGATACAGGAGTCCCAAGTCTGCACTGCAGCTGGTTCATTCTGAACAGTAATCCCCCAGATTGGAACGCCTTCCTCGCGATAGGCCTTGATGAACTTGGTATAGTACAGCGCCCACGCATCACGGAATTCAGGCTTCAATTGGCCGCCGTTGTTCATCTCCCCGTTCGTCTTCATCCATGCCGGCGGACTCCAAGGCGACGCAAGCATCGTAATATCCTGCCCTGCCGTCTTCACAGCGTCATGGATCAGCGGAAGAACCCATTTCCGGTCTCTGGAAATATCGAAGCTGTTCAGCTCTGTATCGTGATCCTCCACATAAGTGTAGTTCTCCAGGGCGAAGTCACAGCTATGGATATGCACTCTGCCGATCGTATAGCCCAGACCATGTTCTGGATCAAAATAACTGCGGATGGCTTCATCCCTCTTCTCCGGGCTCATACGCGACAGCGTATAAGCAGCCGCCTCTGTAAACGCACCTCCGAATCCGATTATCGTCTGGAACTGCTGCTCCGGATCAAGCTTGATTGCCGATCGCTTCAATCTGCTGCTAACGCTTACAATCTGTCCCTGGGATGTAAGTCTCTCTCCCGAATCACGGGCGGTTAATACCTTAGACCAATTAGCCATTTTCATCTCTCCTTTTCATTGTTATCACAAAATCGAAACCGGTTTCGATTTTCGTTAAAAAAAAGGAAACCGGAACCTCATAGCGGACGGCATGAATCCCGGATTACCAATTCAACTGGAATAACAGCCTGTTGTATTTCTGATCCGCCTTCTATGCAATAGATTAACATGTCAGCGGCGCGCTTGCCAAGTACATATGTATCCTGCCGGACCGTAGTTAAGGCCGGTGTTACATATTTCGCCATTTCTATATCATCGAAGCCAACTGCTGAAATATCCTCCGGCACCGAGAGGCCATGTGCCTTAATGGCACCAATTGCGCCAATTGCAAAATTGTCCCCAGCCACGAAGACAGCTGTTGGCAAAGTATCCAACTTCAGCAGCTCCTCCATCGCAATCCGCCCGGATTCCACCGTATAATCATAGCTTCCCTGTACAATGTGCTGCGGTAGAACCGGCAGGCCCAATTTCTGCATCCCCTGCATATAGCCCTGCAGACGCTTCTCGCCGGCAAAAGTCTGACCGCCGTTAATATAGGCGATATCACGATGACCCAGCGAGTATAAGTATTCAATGGCCTCAATACTTCCCGCCACATTATCCGAATAAACGGTACTCTTGCTGTCCGACTCTTGATCCAGCAGCACACAAGGGATATCGGATTCCAATAGCTCGATGAAATAGGGATCCGTATAATCCGGCAGCACAATAACAACACCGTCAACGCCACGAATTTTACAATGCTCCAGATAACCGCTCTTCTTGCCGCCGATATCCTTAGAGACAAACATCAGGTCATATCCTTTGGAAGTAGCTACCTTCTTGAACCCCTCGATTACCCCACCAAAATAAGGATGGAGAAGTCCAACCCCAGAGGTTTCAATGAACAAGATGCCGATCGTCCATGACCGCTTCGTCGTTAATGACCGGGCATGTGCATTTGGCAAATAGCCCAGCTCCTCAGCCGTATCCATAATGATTCGTCTCGTCTTCTGGCTGACATCGGAATAACCGTTAAATACCTTGGAGACTGTCGTCGGTGAGAACCCTGTTTTTTTGGCTATATCATAAATGGTAACTATCCTTCTCGCCTCCTGTATCATCCGCACGATTCATGGAAATTGTAGTCGTCCTCCACTTTGAAGTCAATAGCCAGTGCATAATATATGCATCCCGGTCGATGCTCAAATTTCTTGGCTGAATCGCGAAAATCCGGGGTAAACTTCCCATATGACCAACCAATCACACCCTATAGACTATATACAGGAGGAACTTCATCATGGACGATTACCCGAAGACGACTGGTGATCTTGTCTACGAGCAATATAAGCTGCTTGCAGAATACCGCTTCGAGAACGATATCCCGCGTGACGATGCACTCCCCTTCGATACTCGAATTACCCAAGGTATAAGTGAGCCCGGTCCTGAGAACAGCAGCGATGATCGCGAAGATACATTCCCCGATGTTCCCGATGCAGACGCGATACAGTCGGATACCCCTGTAGATCCAGCTACACCCGACATCGATACGACGATGCACGGTATAGATCTCTTGAACGGATACAATGGAGATGAAGTGGAAGAAGAGCGCGACTAACAAGAACCGGGCCAGGGGAATGCAACGCACATTCCTCTAGCCCGGATTTCTTTTTTCCTATCCCCTGTCCATGCCTACCTGATTCCTCCCGTTTTCTTTTGGCAGAATATAACCTCTTGTCAGCAATCTCCAACAGTTGCTCCTTACTAATATCAGGATAAGTCGAACAACCGATAGATAACGTAATGTGCAGCCTCATCCCATCCTTCAAAGTGAAGATTGTGTTCTCCACCGTTCTTCTGACGCGCTCAGCAATCACTCTCGAATGGGCTGAACCGCAGCTTCATGCATAATACGCAGAGATTCTGCGGAATTGTTAAGATATTTCAGCATGATGTACACGAAGAGTCCTACAACGCTATAGCAAATCACAAATATAATCAATATGATCAAATTCTGATTCTCAAACATAAGATTATAAATAACGGAGGACATAAGCAGGGTTAGTCCAAGTGTCCAGAGCCATCTGCTTAATGAATCATACTCTTCAATTCAAGGGAGGACATTTCATGCCTGATTATCGCATCATTGTGGATGTATCGGATCGTCAACTCTACTTGTTGGACGGTGATACAGTAGTCAAAGGGTACCCGATCGGCGTCGGCAAGATGCTCACTCCAACTCCCATTGGCGACTATGCCATTATTAACAAGCAGCCCAATCCCGGAGGTCCTTTCGGAGCTTTCTGGATGGGGTTGTCCAAGCCGCATTATGGCATTCATGGGACGAATGATCCCTCCTCGATCGGCCATATTGTCTCGCATGGCTGTATTCGTATGTTCAACAGTGACGTATTGGAGCTCGCTTCCCTTGTACCGATTGGAACCCGAGTGACGATACGAGGCTAGTTGTTGGGACAAAAGTATTCGCATTGGGGAACACTCATGATATAATGACTGCAGTTATTTAGAAAGGACGGGGAACCAGTTTGGACAGCGTGGCAGCTACATATGATCCTATCGATATATGTCTTCTGGCAGGACGAATCATGCTGCAAAGCGGAGCAGAGACATACCGGGTGGAGGATACGATGATTCGGATCGCCGACGCATTAAATCTAACCCCTTCGCAAAGCTACGTTACCCCTACTGGCATCATCTTTCAGTGCGGAGAGAAGCAGCAAGCGAAGCTGATCCGGGTACAGGACAGGACAACGGACCTGCAGAAGGTATCCAGGGTGAACGACATCTCCAGGAAATTGTGCAGTCATGCACTATCAGTAGATGATGCCTACAAGCTATTGACTGAGGTCGATACCGTGAATCGGGCTTATCCTGTATGGGTACAAATTGCAGCCGCAGCTCTATCGAGCGGTTGCTTCACTTATATGTTCAAAGCGGGTTTATCCGATTTCATCCCCGGAGTGCTATGCGGCGGACTAGGATTCTCGGCCTTCATTTTGCTGCATCGTTGGGTGAAGGTGAGATTTTTTGCCGAATTTGTCGCCTCTTTGCTAATTGGACTACTTGCGTTCTTACTCGTCTCTATTGGAGTCGGTTCACAGCTGGACAAGATTATTATTGGCTCAGTGATGCCGCTTGTACCTGGTCTGCTGATTACAAATGCTGTCAGGGATTTGATGGCTGGCCATTTGGTCTCAGGCCTGTCTCGCGGTGCGGAAGCTTTTCTGACCGCCTTTGCGATCGGCGCGGGTGTTGCTGTGTTGTTCACGATATTCTAATTTGCCAGAAAGGGAAGGCTTGATTGACATATGACGCTAATTCTGCAGCTAATTACCAGTTTCTTCGCCAGCGCCGCATTCGTCGTCATCTTCAATGCACCACGGCGTACCTTACTGCAGTGCGGTCTATCCGGGATGTTGGGCTGGGCAGCTTACTACTTGCTAACCCCCCGCATCGATACGATATTTGCCACCGTCACGGCGACCTTCATCGTCGGAGTGATCAGCCAGTTCTTCGCCCGAATCTACAAGAAGCCTGTTATTATTTTCAGCGTTGCAGGAATTATTCCCCTCGTTCCTGGAGGGCTAGCCTACGACGCGATGCGGAGATTCGTAGAAAATAATTATTATGCAGCTATTCAGCTTGCAACCCAGGCATTTCTGATCTCCGGCTCCATTGCCATCGGACTTGTCATATCCGAGGTTCTGAATCAGCTGATCCGCAAAATCCCAGTCCGGGTACCGAATAAGCTCCGCAGCAAATAGACCCCAGCTTCCATCATCGGGAACCGGGGTCTTTGAACTGCTGTGTCTCAGGACATTGTTTGAAATGAGGATGAACCACCAAGATGATTATCGAGATATTGCTGGATGTCGTGCTGCCCATTTTCGTGCTAATCGGAATCGGGGCTGTGATGCACCGCATCTTTCGGCTTGATCTATATACATTGGCCAAGATCAACTTCTACTATATTACCCCGGCGGTCGTATTCCTTAGCATGTACCAATCAGAAATGTCGGCGGAATTGCTCGGTAGTGTAACTTTATTCTATGTACTGTATATTGCTTTGCTCTACGGGGTCAGCTCCCTTGTCAGCCGCAGAATGAAATTCAGTCAAGGCATGAAGGCAGCTTTTACGAACAGCCTGCTGCTCGACAATTCGGGAAACTACGGTCTGCCAGTTAATCAACTGGCCTTCAAGGGAGATCCTATGGCGATGTCTCTACAAGCTCTCATTATGACCTTCCAGAGTCTCGTCACCTTCACCTATGGCGTAATGTCGATTCAGAAAGCCAAGAATGGAGGCAGTTTGAAGGCAGCACTGACCGGATTTCTAAAAATGCCGGTGCCTTACGCGCTCGTACTGGGCTTGGTCTTCCATGTGCTGAAGATGCCGCTGCCGAATTTCGTCTCGAAGCCGCTCGGTTATATGGCTGACTCGATGGTCAGCATCGCGCTCTTGACGCTTGGTGCACAGATCATTAAGTATCCACTGCGGCTGGATCGGCTCGATGTATATATCAGCGTATTGCTTCGCCTGCTTATAGGTCCAGTGGTCGGTTTCACCTTAATTATGGTGCTCGGCATGCGGGGCATTCCCGCCCAAGCGCTGCTCATCGCTTCTGGTATGCCAACCGGAGTCAACAGTACGATTCTGGCTGAGGAATACAATAACGAGCCTGATTTCGCTTCGCAGACCGTACTGATCTCGACGCTGCTGAATATTGTGACGATTACCGCCCTTATCTCCATCGCGAAGCATTTATTATAAACCTGGGATCCACTAACAAAGTAAAAAAATCAGGGATGATCCGCAGAATTTTCGTACCAGCGGATATCCCTGATTTTTTATTTTGCAAATGCTTAGGCTTGAATCCTTCCGTTCAATTCAAACGAAGTCTGGTGCAGTTCTCTGATCGACATCTGCAGAAAGTGACTTTCTTGCCTTCCTAATCCGTATTGGTTCTCCTTGGCGATCAACTCACCAATCCGTCGTTTTAGCATTTCACTGCGGCGCTCCAACATCTCATGATTACGCAAGTAAAGTCATCTCCTCTAAGTTATAGTCACGATTAATAAATACAGTTTCTAGTATAGAGCTTTCACCCTTTTAGGGGAAATCCTGTACATCGCCTTCAAGCCAAAAATACTACAATCCAGCGCGGCCTGATTCATCTCATAAATAACATTCTTAAACATCCTCCATCATTCTCCCGCATGGTCTTAATCCCTCTTGCAAATTTTTCTCAATTTCTGAAAATTGAGCTTTTTTCAGCAACCATGAAACTATGTGCCATCTAATTCGTAAAAATGAATAGTTCACGTGCAAGTCCCATAAAGTACTGTTAGCAGTAAATGAGAAGGAGAGATTTTTATGAATTCAAGAAGAAGAGGCTGGGTAATACCAGTAGTCATTATCGTTGCTGTAATCGTCATCTTCATCGCCATGTTCGCAGGTAAATATAATTCGTATGTTACTGCGGAAGAGACGGTTGATCAGCAATGGAGCAAGATTGACGTACAGTTGCAACGCAGATATGATCTGATTCCAAACCTGGTCAATACAGTAAAAGGCTATGCGGAACATGAGAAGGAAGTCATTAAGTCTGTCTCCGATGCCCGCGCGGCCCTGGGAGGAGCAAGAACCCCAGCCGAGATGGCAGATGCCGACGCACAGCTCTCGAGCGCGCTTAGCCGCTTGCTGGTCGTAGTCGAGAACTATCCTACGCTTAAGGCAGACACGCAGTTTACTCAGCTGATGGACGAATTATCAGGTACCGAGAATCGCATCGCGGTTGCCCGGAACGACTATAACAATGCAGTTGCCGATTACAATAAACTGATCAAGCGTTTCCCAGGCAATCTGCTCGCCGGCATGATGGGCTTCGATAAGAGGGCCTATTTCGAGACAACCACAGAATCGAGAACGAATCCACAGGTCGACTTCGGCACAGGAAATACGTCGCTTCGCTTTGATGACAAGACTGCTCCAATGAGCGGTGTATTCGCAGCAGCAGTCGTACTGATGGCTGGTGCAAGCGCATGATCAGCCACTCGAAGCGGCTTCTGCGGAATCTGTTCCGGCCTGGTCTGCTTCTGTTGGCAATCATCTCCTTGCTCTTTCCTTACAGTCTAGTCGCTGATGCAGCCCCGAAGTTACCTACTCCTCGAGGAGATATCTATGTTCAGGATTTCGAGAAGTTGCTATCCAGCGACCAGAAGTATGAGCTGAACAGGCTAGGACGGGCGTTGGAGGATAAGACAAAAGCGCAAATCGCCGTCTTAACGGTGACTTCACTGGATGGCTATTCCGTGGAGGAATATGCGTTGCAAGCCTTCCGACAGTTTCGTCTGGGCGATCAGAAATTGAACAACGGGGTGCTGCTGCTCCTCTCGATGGAGGATGGAGAACCTGGTAATCGCCCGCTGCGGATTGAGGTGGGGTACGGCTTGGAAGGGGCTCTGCCCGACGGAAAAGTTGGACGAATCCTCGATCAGGTCACGATTCCCTATCTCGTTCAGAACAAGCCTGGCGATGCCATCGTGGAGACTTATAAGGTACTCTACAATGAAGTAGCCAAGGAATACGGGGTAGAGGATCAATTAACGCCGCAAAATGTAGTCGTCCCGGAATCTCCAGGTGATGAGGGCGGCGATCTGCCTCTGGGCTGGATCATCTTGGTTGTCGTCTTCCTGGCGATCGATTTCATCTTCTTCGGTGGACGAATGACCTTCTTTCTGCTGGCGATGCTCAGCCGTGGCGGCGGCCGAGGGGGAGGCGGCGGATTCGGCGGCGGTGGCTTCAGCGGGGGTGGTGGAGGATCCTCAGGCGGCGGAGGCGCAAGCCGAAGATTCTAACCTTACAGTTCCTATAGTATGTGTTCAAAAAGACCAGTTTTCAGCACCGAGAAGGTTGGATGAAGCTAGGGACGAAAGGAGCAGAGCGTACGTAGTGGGTTCGTGAGCACCTGAGATGTTTCCGTAGGAAACATGACTCCGTAAGCATTCGCTTAGGCCCGGCTGAATTCAAGATTCGATGTCGAATAGCTTCATGATCTACTTCGTGTTAGATAGAGAATTTACAAGTTATCAGCGTAGCTGATGAAATTCTATATCGCAAGAAAGCCTACCGATGAATAGCGGTCGCTCATCCTCGGATTATCTTCGATTGGTTTTCTTATCAATAGTGAACTTTGTGAACTACCTCCAATAAGCGAGCAGCTTGTCCCTATATCCGGTATAATTTCTAGTAGACCATACTTGAAGGAGAGAGTCTCTAGAACATGAATATACCATCATTACAAGCTGCTCTATCCCCGCAGGCCGTATTCTTTGATGTAGATGACACCTTATATGATCATCTCATCCCGTTTCGCCAAGCACTGCAAAATGTACTTCATACCCATGAACAGTTCCCCTATGAGGCAGCTTATCATCGGATGAGATATTATAGCGATTACTTATCTGCCCAAGCCGGGGGGACGCCAACGCATGGTACCGTACTTCTGGAAATGCGGCGTAACCGATTCAAATTCACCTTAGAGGAATTCGGGCTGCATGTCACTGATATGCAAGCAGACAAGGTGCAGGAGGAGTATTTGCAGCATCAATTCACGATCCAATTATTCGATGGAGCCAAGGAGCTAATCAAGCAATTGAAGGATAGTGGCGTTACCGTCGGATTGATTACAAACGGACCGCCACAGCATCAAATGCAGAAGATCAATGCTTTGGGACTTCGGGAGATAATACCCGCCGAGCTCATCTTCATCTCCGGTGCAGTCGGAATCACGAAGCCGGACCGCGGTTTATTCGATCATGTCGCCGAGCAGCTCGGACTTCCTGCCGAAGCTTGCTGCTACATTGGCGATTCCTGGCGCAATGATGTCATCGGCGCATTGAACGGCGGCTGGAATGTGATCTGGTTCAATCATCGTAAGGTTGGACCCGAATCCGAGCATCGTCCTCATTTTGAGGCTGCAAGTTATGATGAATTGGCATCCCTTCTGCTATAATAGGTTGTTCAAAAGTCCACTTTTGATAAGAAAACCAATCGAGGCAAATTTTAATTTCCTTACTTTCAAATAACGACTCAGATAATCACGAAACGCCCCAGCCTTAGATAACTCTTATCTAGGCCGGGGCGTTTGATTCTTTAAAGGACTCGATATGGGATAAATGCATATGCGCATTTAATGATTTTCATTTCTACCTTTCCCCTTCCTTGCTATTGGGTTATGAACTAGGGAATGTCAACTGACGCAATCCATGCAGCGCTTCCACTGGCAACAGATCGTCGGCGAATACGAAAAACACCGGAGCCGAGCGAGTGACACTGCCGTGCGGCAGCTCCAAGCGCCGCTTAAAGGTCAGACAAGCAATCCCTTTAGTGGAATAAACGTTCGGCCGAATCATAGATTCGTCCATTACCACATGCATGACGCCTGATTGTCCGTGGCGTCCAAACGCATAGTCCTTCGTTTCTTCCGCCTGCATATCGCCAGAGCCAAGCCGATAACGAATCGTCTCCCCTCGTGGGCCGAATGTCCGCAGCCAATCTTCTCCCGGACTCTCGCCCAGACGAAGGAACATCTCGGTCGATGAAGATTCGTTATACAAATACGTTCCCGTTTCTTGCCGAATTTCCGTCCAATAAGCGAGAACCGGCACCCCTGGCAGCATGAGATAATACATGTCACATGTCAACCCCTTGTATTTCTCATGCTTTCGTACGGAGAGACGAACCCGGATTCCAGACCAGTTATTGCCCATGGCATCCGATTGGCTCACGAAAGACGCTGAGCGTTCCTCCTTCAATACCGATAAAGGCCCCATGTTATTGAGCTGATCGTACATCCCACCGATCCATGGATTCCACCAGGACTTGGAGCCGTACACCGGAAACCCGGAAGCGAGCCATTCGCGACCACCTACTGTCATTGAACGCAAACCCGGATAATAATCTGCGGACGCGGAAATACGGATCAGTCCATTGTTCACTTCATGCGTCTTCTTGTCCGCTTCCTCCATCTCCCAACACTCTACGCTGCCGGAAGAAATCGGGAACAATGCGGTTCGGTATGACTCGTCCAGCGAGCTTAGTCGAGCATCCACCCGTACCGTATCACAGCTGCGGTGCGGCAGGGGCAATGTAAACCGGGCTTCCGCGATTTCCTCTTCCAACGTCAATGCCACCTTGCTCGCCGATGGCTCGCCGCCGGCGATCTCATTGGCGACAGACTTATCGCTGTCGTACGAGGCTGCCACTTCCCCTTCCCATAAACTCTGCTTTACGTCGTGCAGCGTCACGGAAACGCCATCCTCACCGGGCAATACGAATGGATTGCCATCGTTCACCGTCAGTGCCACATCGCCGATCGCTTGCAACGGTTGCGGCAGCTCGGCCCGCTTCAGGGCAAAGTCGCGGAACGACCGCCAATCGTCAAACCCTCCTAATGACAGCATCATTTCGCCGGACCGCTTCCTCTCGCCAGCTTCTAGCTGTCCGAGCGGCGTTTCCAACTCGAGGAACCAGTTGCCCAAGTTCATTCGATGTATATCGGACCAGCAGATACCGTTTGCTACCCCGTCACCGCGGAAGAAAAGCCACGGTTCGCCTACTTTATCACCGTTCCAGTAGTCGTAATCGGAACCGTGTGAATCGTTCATTTCCACATAACGTCCATCATATGGAAGTACAGCTCGATATAGCTCATGGATAACCCGCTGGGAAATCCACATATCGCCGGCAGTCGCACGGTCGGAGACATTCTCTAACTCCTGCCACAACTTTACGGTACCGTCCGCATAAAGCAATGAATGTACATGCAGCAGCACCTGCGAAAAAGCATCAGATCGATAGGTATAGATAAAACCGACAGCGCCACGCTCCTCTATTCGTTCCACACGCTCCGGTCTTATCTTCGATAATTCTCCGGAATACGGCTTGCCGACTTGCGGATGCATCAGCGAAAATCCGTACTCCCGCCCCCAACCAACGACTTGTAGGCTATTGTCTTCTTTACTGTATTCGAGCGTATATTTCCCGTTCATCGCCACTCGCAAGTGCTCGGTCTCGCCAACACACATCGCACCAGGTCCGCGAAACCCTCCGCCGATGGAGCGGACAAATCGCACCATTTGCCCGCTTTCTAGACGAGCGAGTACTTCCAGCTTCTTCTCATAGAAACCGTTATCCAAAAGTTTGCACGGAACAGGCAGGGAAATTCGTTCTTTTGCCTCCAAATGGACCGTACATTCGCGGCGTTCCAGCTTCAACCAAGGTTCGGAAGCGAGTTCAAACGTGAAAAAGGCGGCTTCCGGGTAATGATTCTCAATATCCAGATAGAACTCGTATCGCCCCTGCTGCGCATACATCAAGTCGGGTACCTTCATCATGATATTAGCCGGAAATTTCGGTACGATGCCAACCTGCAGAACCGCATCAAGGCCATTAATCTTCACGTTCGCTCGAACGGTCGGGCAGGTCTGACGATCGCTTTGCGGCTCCTCGATCTCCCCGACAAAGAATCGAGCCGTCAGCAACTGCTCGCTTTCCACATCAACCGTTTGCTGCCAGTCGAACGTAATATTCCGATCGTTAACACCTTCGATATCGAGCCTAAGCGGCGCGCCCGATTTATTAACGATATGGTACCTGACCATGTATTCTTGACCAAATACGGGCTCGGCCTGTTCCACTGTCGCTGACAGCAGGTAGTCTTCCGTTTCGATCAGACAAATGCCTCTTCCTCTTCGTTCAACACCTACACGAAGTTCCCGCCCAGCTTTTTGCCATTCATATATATACGTATGAAAACCATTATTCTCCTTGCCATCTGGTGCCACCTCGATGGTTCGCGCCGAGTCCGTATACCAATCGATCCCTTCCAAATACGGCGCAAGCGCCGCACAGTTCACCACCTGAGGAATAAAGTTCATGAAATGCGTCATATCTTCGCGGTCTTCCCAGAAGAAGCCGCATCGTTTGTAAAGCGGCACCGCCTTCATATTCGCTTCCCACGTGTATAGATCGACACGCGGCCATCCGCGCTGAATCGTCTCCTCTACCGCCCGCAGCACGAGCATTTTGCCGACTTTCTTGCCATGATAATCCGGCCGCACATTCAACAATTGAATATAAAGGGCTCCGGTATCTTCCCGATACTCGCTTAGACTGCAGTAACCGACGACCTCTTCGCCGCAAACCGCAAGGAAAACAGCTAAGGAATCCGAGTTTTCCTCCTCCCGCTTTACTTGCTCAGCTGTACTGATGGTCGTGCCGCCGCCCCATTCATCCTGACTGCGATCCCACATCACCGCAATACCTGCCGCATACTTCGGATGATAGTTTACAATCTCAATAGACTTAGACATACAATCCACCTCTTTTCCACCCCAATCATACTATGAAAATGCCAAAATGAACCAGATCCGGCGATCATCGATATCATCTCTGTCAGTGATCTGCACTCCTTTGTCCATCATTCCGTAGGAGGATCCAGTGACAACCAGCGGTTACTAATGGTCAGTTTTTTGCCCATCACCTGAACAACGACCTCATCTTTGGTATCTTCCAACTGCTGTATCGTTCCACTACACTTTAGTGAAGGAATCCATATGCTGTCCCCGACTTGCAATGGATGATTGGCTGCTGGCTCATTATCGCCATTAGCTTCCTGATCGTTACTTCCAGTTGGCTGGCTCTGCCAGGTCAGTTCTTCGACTTGAGAAGCGTTAGTGCTTCCCTGCCCCTTATCATCCTCATCTTCATCCGGCAATGGAATGAATTCCACTTCGCTGCCTGATGTCAGCCATTCACCGCTCTTGTCTGCATGTCCAGCAGCTGCTTTTTCCTCTGCTCTGACAATCAAATGCTCCGGCAACCCGAAGCGACGGGCAATCGCAAAGGCAAAGCTGTCACCAGCCTCGCCAATCTCCAACCGATACAACGAACGCAGTGTCTGGGGATCAAATGCCATGCGCGCATTTACGCATCCCGGAGTTTGTGCGGCAAAGCGTTTGATCTCGTTGAAGTGGGTCGTCGCTGCTACGATTGAGCCGCGTCGTAAAAATTCTTCCAGCAATGCGATTGATAACGCGATGCCTTCACCGGGATCGGTCCCGGCCGCCAACTCATCCAGCAGCAGCAGCGAGCGGCCTCCTGCTACATCCAGCATCTCCTTGAGGTTGGCCATATGGGCGGAGAAGGTGCTGAGCGAGTGCTCGATGCTCTGCCCGTCACCGACATCGGCAAGCACATGCTCGAAAATCCCGAAGACCGTGCCTTCGCGGGCGGGAATCAGCAGACCTGATTGCACCATGAGCGTCAGCAGGCCGATTGTCTTGAGTGTGACCGTTTTCCCCCCTGAATTCGGCCCCGTAATGACGAGTTGCCTCCAATGCTGGCCGATCGATACGTTCAACGGCTTACATTCCTTGCCGAGCAGCGGATGCTTCGCATCGATGAGTTTGATGACCGGATGAGCGGACAGTCGGACGCGGATACCATCCCAGGTGCGAGAAAGCTTGGCACGTGCGAATATGAAATCGAAGGAGGCCATAACCTCTAAATTCCATTTCAACTTGCTGCCTTGGCTTTCCACCATTTCCGACAGCTCGGAGAGCACAATCATCCGCTCGCGCTCCTCCTCTCCTTTCCACATCTGCCATTCGGCATGCAGCTCGGCTACATCAGCAGGCTCAATAAATAAGGTCTGACCGCTCGCCGACTCATCCCATACCGTGCCTGGCACCTGCTTTCGGTAATCCCGCTTCACTGGAAGCACATAATGGTCGTTGCGTTTACTGACCAGGTGCTCCTGCAGCGCATGTTTGTACTTGGCCAATGTCTGACTCACCTTGCGTTCGATCTTAGATTCCGACAGCACAATGTGGCGTCTGGCTTCGGCTAGAGCCGCGCTGGCCTGATCTGTCAGGGCACCGTTGCGAATACAGCGTTCCAGATGCTCACGCAGCGCCGGACATTCATTCATCGAATCGGAGTAAACGCTAATAGTCGGGGCATTCTGTCGCTTAGCGTCCATATAACGCTTCATCTGTCCTACCGAGTTTAGCCAGCCAGCCAACTGGCCAAGTTCCCTTTCATTGTAGATTTTCCCTTTGCCCAGCGTAGCCAGGAACGGTTCGATTCCTTCCATCGCCGACAGTGGAACGCTCGATCCCGCTTCAAGCAGGGCGGCAGCCTCTGTTGTCTCTCCCAGCCATTCTCTGACAACTGCCCCGTCTGAGCTTGGTTGATGCTGCTCAGCTAGACTTCTGCCACCAGATGAGACGGTAAAAGAGATCATTTGATTTTTAATTTTGTCATATTCCAGTCGCTTCAAATTCATTTCATTCATTGGTTCTTAATACCTCCAAATTATCGTTTTTTTCAATAAAAGAGACAATATTCTCCACACTCGACAAGTTACGTTCTCACCTAATACCTCCTGAATTCATAATCTGCTTTGGTTCGAATTGCATGGCAACATCTAATTTTGACATGCATCAATCCTGATAAAGACAAAAAAAGGGAAGGGATGAACATACGTCATCCCTTCCCTTTATAGAAACCATCTAGATTATCACGCCAAAAAAACAAAAAAATCCGAACTGAACTCAGTACGGATGGGTGAATAATACTAGTTGGCCCTAAGGCTTAGATATATCCGTTGTTCTTAACTAATTCCGAAGTCTTCATATGCCCGCAACAAAACCGACCACTCTATTTCAGCAAATGGCCCTTGTGACTGTTGAAAACTTCAAGTATGGAATTTATTAGTTAAGAACGACCTTGGACATCAAAATCTCCCCTTAGTAAAATTGCATTCAGTTTACTACACGCACTGGCTGCAGTCAAGTTAACAAGATAAAATTTACTTACAAAATACTTTTGAACATATATTATTAGGAAGGCTTATATGTAGAATGGGGTTTGTCCCATCAACCAAAAAAGCGCTGCAGGATGGATGATCATCCTTGCAGCGCTTTTCTTACGCTAAGTATATATTTTGCCTGGTCCAGAGGACTAACACCTCGGCGCTGTCTTACCGCCTTCACTTCTGGCGGACAGGGCTCATAGCCGTCGAAGAAGGAAGCGAATGTACTGCGTCCCTTCGTATAGGAACTGAGCTCTACCGGGTAATTCATCGATGTCGCAAGCGGAACCCTACCTTCAATCAACATCCGCTCTCCTTGAAGCACAGGCGGATCGTAGGTACCACGCATCTGCACCAGATCGTTCATGACCCGGCCCCCATTCTCTTCAGGGACGATGATCCGCACACGTAGCATCGGCTCCAGCAATGCTGTTCCTGTATTCGCTAAGCCATCCATCATCCCCATTGGCGTCGCCACAGCGAAATCAAGCGGATGTGTATGCCATACATGATGTTGACCATATATCAAGGTGACCTTCAGATCGGTTACTTCCCAGCCATGAAGTCCCTGCATAAGTGCCTCCGGTACTCGTCGCTGTACTTCGTTCTGGTACTGTGCCAGCAAATCCTCGCTTTTGACCTGTGATTCATAGACCAGTCCGCTGCCCCGAGGCCCCGGCTCAATCTTGAAGCGCAGTATCGCCCAGCACGGCTTAGGCATTGTATATGCGATGAAGCCCTCACCGCTCTGCAGCGGCGTCTCCTTGTAGATGACCGAAGGCTGCCCGAAGGTTACGGATAATCCATATCGCGTCTCTAGAATACTACTAAGTATTTCGAGCTGAATCGGTCCCATCACCTTGGCATGCAGCTCACGCTCATCCTGCAGCCACTGCACATCGAGCAGTGGGTCCTCATCGGACAGCTCCTGTAGTGCCTGAACGACCTGCGGATATTGTTCCTCATTCGCCCAATGAACGCGGACCGTCAGCAATGGTACTGCGAGATGGGCCTCCGGCGGAATCGCCTCAGGTCCCCCCAGCACATCCCCGATTCTGACCTGTGTCAGACCACAGACGGCAGCAATATCCCCCGCTTCCAGCAGCCCAAGATCTTCGGTACGTCCTCCTTCGACCTTGCGGATTTGCGTCACTTTCTCCTGAATGCCCTGTGTATGGTTGTATACGATATCCCGGTTGCGCATACTCCCTTCATATACACGAACATAAGCCATCCGCCCCATCATCTTGTCCCGTTCTATCTTGAAGACGATGCCAGATAGAGCACCTTGCGGATTGCCACCCGCATCAGGCAAATATTGTACGATAGCATCAAGCAGAGCAGGGATGCCTATTCCCCGCGAAGCCGCTCCATACATGACCGGAAAAATAAGCGCCTTCCTGATCATTTCACTCATCGTGCTCATCCATCGTTCTTCTGGAACTGTATTATTTTCCAAGTAGGCCTCAAATAAGGCATCATCCCGTTCCGCGAGAAAATCATAGAGTCGATTACGCGCTTCTTCAAGATTCCGCTCTTCCTCGTCATTTCTATTTTCAATCGTTCGATTTACTCCGTTGCCCCCATGTTCAGGTCGATTATTTGCGGGCGATTCCTCACCGTTTTCCCAGTATTCGTCTAACAGATGTATCGTACCACGGAATTCCTGTTCCCTTCCCAGTGGGATTTGCAGCGGTATGGCATCAGGCGAGAGATGCTTGCGAATTTGCTCCAATACCGCTTCCGAATCAGCCCCGACCCGGTCCATCTTATTCACAAATAACAAGGTCGGGATACCCAATCTACGCAATCCGTTCCAGATCATCTCCGTCTGTGCCTGTACTCCTTCTACAGCCGACACGATGAGGACAGCACAGTCCATCACGCGCAAAGAGCGCTCCACCTCAGACAGAAAGTCGACATGCCCCGGTGTATCTACCAAATTAATCTGAGCCCCGTTCCAATGGAATGCAGTAAGCGCTGATCGCACGGAGATGCCACGCTGCCGCTCTACGTCCATAGAATCAGTCAAAGCAGTCCCCTCGTCCACGCTTCCCAATTCCCGAGTTCGGCCGCTCTCAAATAGAATATGCTCTGTCGTCGTCGTCTTTCCCGCATCCACATGCGCAAATATACCGACGTTTAGCCGTTTTGTTCTGGATTGTGCCATATTATTCTCCTTACTAGGGGTGTTAATTGTTCAATCATTATAACCGACACGGCCATCCCACGATATAAGAAATGCCGATTCAGATTCTTCCCAGAGCAAAAAACGAAGCACCCTATGGCGCCCCGTTGTATGATTTTGCTCAAACAGCCGATTTACACTTCTCATTCCTATAACACTCTAGTTAAAAAAGCTTTTGTCCGCTCATGCTGTGGATGATCAAATAGTTGCTCCGGTGTTCCTGCTTCAATAAACTCACCGTCGGCCATGAACATGACCCGATCGGCGACTTCACGCGCAAAGCCCATCTCATGAGTAACAACGATCATCGTCATATGCTCCTCAGCAAGCTGCTTCATGACTTCCAACACCTCGCCCGTTAACTCTGGATCAAGCGCCGATGTCGGCTCGTCAAAGAGCAGAATCTCCGGGCTCATCATTAGTGCTCTTGCAATCGCTACCCTCTGCTTCTGCCCGCCGGATAGATTGGCCGGATAGACATCAGCCTTATCAAGCAGGCCGACCTTCTCCAACAACTCTGAAGCTCTATTACGCAGTTCTACAGCGGGAAGCTTCTTCACTAACCGGGGCGCAAGCTCCAGATTGTCGCGAACCGTCAAGTGAGGGAACAGATTGAAATGCTGGAACACCATTCCCATTCGTGATGTAATCTCCTTCACCTTAGGAGCAGCAGAGTAATTCCCATCCTTGGCCAGAAATCCTCCGCCAATTTGAATGCTGCCGCCATCGATCTTCTCCAGATACGCCAGGCTGCGCAGCATCGTGCTCTTCCCAGAACCAGACGGACCAATGACGGCGACCACTTCCTGCGCATTGACCGATAAGGATACATTCTTCAGCACATCCACGGTACCGAACGATTTTCTAAGATTCATAACCTCTATGATTGCCATAACGATTCTACGTCCTTTTATTCGAATTTGAGCTTCCGCTCAAGTGCTTTGAACAGCAAGGTCAACACTAGCGTCATCAATAGATATATAACCCCCGCTACAAAGAAAGGCACGATCGTAAAGTCGCGGTTCACCGCTGTCTGGGCAAAATGCAGCAGCTCCGGCACCGCAACGGCATAGAGCAGAGCAGTATCCTTCACAAGGGTAATCGATTCATTGGCTACCGCCGGAAGCGCGATTCGGAACATCTGCGGCAGCACGACTCGCGTCGTCGTATGCCATTTGCTCAAGCCTAATACTTGAGCCGCCTCATACTGTCCCCGATCGATCGCCAGCAACCCGCCGCGGAAGATCTCAGCAAAATAAGCGCCATAGTTCAAGGTGAAGGCTAGGCAAGCAGCGACGAAGCGATCCATGACCAAATACTGTCCAATCCCCGGAATGACAGGCAATCCGAAGCAAATGACGAGCATTTGCAGCAATAGAGGCGTTCCCCGCATGACGTAAATATATATATGCGCCAGCCCTGCCAGCGGCTTAATTCGGCTCTTCACCATTAAGGTGACGAGGAATCCGAGCGGAACGGACGTAATGATGGCCAGAAAGAACAGCAACACCGTCATTTTTACGCCTTCCAGCATAGGTCCAATGATCTCTAAGATGTAGTCCAAGCTCATACCCAACGTCTCCTCACGATCTATTTCAGCACTTTATCCTCGCCGAACCATTTCTTAGAAATCTCCGCTGCAGTCCCATCGCTGTTCAGTTCATCGAGTGCCTGCTGCAGCTTGTTCAGCAGCTCTTCATTGCCTTGCTTCACGCCGATACCATAGAGTTCAGGAGCTAACGACTCATCCAGAATCTTAAAGGTCCCTTCCTCTTGAGATAGATAGTAGCGAGCTACTACTTCATCGATAATAACCGCATCAAGACGCTTCGTCTTGAGGTCGCTTAATGCAAGCACGTTATCGGAAAATTCAGATACGGTCTTGATCTTGTCTTTGATCGGATTGGCATCCAGCGCATCGGCAGCCGACGACTGAGCCTGCAGTCCGACAACCTTGCCTGCCAGATCATTCACTCCAGCAATCTCCGAGTCCACCAGCGTCACGATAACCTGGCTATTCTCCAGATAAGGCTTCGTAAACAGCACCATCTCTTTGCGTTCATCTGTAATCGTATATCCGTTCCAGATCAAGTCGATCCGGCCGCTCTTCAGCTCGGATTCCTTCGCCTTCCAATCGATTGGCTGGAATACCGCTTCCTTACCCATCTTCTCCGCGGCAGCTCTAGCATAGTCAATATCGAAGCCTACGATATTATTATCTTTGTCCCGGAATCCAAGCGGTGCAAATTGATCATCGATCCCGATCACCAGCTTGTTCTCATTCTTACTTGATCCCGATGCGCCGCATCCGGCCAAGGCCACAAACATGGCCACTACGATTAGGCTAATTAATCCCGTCTTCTTCATCATTTCTCTCTCCCCCGTAATACTCAATAATCCGAACAATCATGGTAATTATATTAAAATAATTTTGCTCTTTAGTTCGCTTGCGCCTGCTCTCGTATGATTACTCCAGTTTCAAGATTCAGCCCAAACGCTTTAGTTCGTTACCACGTTATCAGGACTCTATAATAGCACACTACTGTAAAATAGTCGATAGAAAGAAGTCATTTCCAGCTGACCTAATCTATGAAATGAAAAAGATGCAATAATGCAGGTTTTTAGCGATTAATTCGCCTATTTTTAGAAAAAAACTGCAGTTTTACCTCTTTTTAAGCCTATTTCTCATAAAATCAACCAAATCCTTTGGAAATCCTGCACTTTTGCATCAATTTACAATTTCCCCTGCGTGTCTCTGATGAAAAGATGCACTTTTGCATCTTTTCTCGCTGCTGCTGGCCATTTTGCCCCTAGCGCAGCTCCCAGCGCCCGTTATGGCGTCGCATGGTGGCGGTCATGGAAATAAAGGTAACTTTGAGTGAAGCGGTTACGTGACTCGTCCCAACTTGGCACAATGTGCGCGACGCGGTGACTACGGCTACATAGAACAAGGACTGCCCTTGGCCATAAATCGACCATGAAGCAGCCCCACTGCAATATCCTGACCCCAATTATCCGTTAATCAATCTAGCAACTATCTGGGCAGCCTCAGCCCGAGTAGTCTGGCTCTGTGGTGCAAATTAGCCGTTGGCCCACCCCTTAATGAAGCCGAGCGCATGCACTTCTGCTACAGCCTCCTGGGCCCAGGAGCTACTTGTCTGTGAATGCCGCCGCAGCTACCGCAGAAGTCACCTGGCCCCTGCTGTTCATCCTTGGAACAACCCCTTATAAATAGAAATGATCTCCTCCATTGGCATCCGCACTAACCCACTGGAGGAAGGAGCTACAAATTCCCGAACATCCTCGATGATCGGCTCCTCTTGGAACCCCCATTCCGCATGAGAACGGCGGCTAAATTCCGTATATACCCCTTTTCCGACAAAGCAAGCCACTTCCGGACGGTAAAGCTCAAGCTTATCGCGTAGAATTTGCCTGCCTTGCGCATATTCCTCCCGGGTGATCTCCTCCGCCGTGCGCGTCGGCCTAGATACAATATTGGTGAAGCCGTATCCCAGCTCCAACAGTTCATGATCCTCTGCAGCCGTATACAAGCGAGGTGTCAGTCCCGAGCGATACAGAATACGCCAGAAGTTATTACGCGGGTTGGCATAATGATGACCCACCTCCCCCGATTTCGGGCTGGGATTGAATCCTATGAACACGACCGATAGTCCGGTTCGCAAATGATCGGGTATCTCCTTCATGATGATGATCGAGCTCCTTTCCTGCTGCGATTATACTGCGTTATTTTATCGGGAAGTAAGAAGAAGATGACATACAATATTATAAACATCATCAGGGCGATTCCTTCCTCCACAAGCAAATAATATGGATACGGACCTAATAGATCGAGCAGAGACGCCGTATCCGGTTTATGAGCCAGGAACATGTAGTTCGCCCCGATGGCATAGTCTACTCCCCATACTGCAGCTGCTGAAATATTCAGCAAGAGCATCGCCCAAGCAATGGACTTCCAGCCAGGTCTGTAACTTTCGATCCAGGTCATGTATAACGAAGCTAATATAATCGCCGCATGAGAGATAAAAAATTGAAAATAGCGGAAATGCGGAAATTCATACAGCAAATTAGGCGTAACCAGTGCTTGGAGAGCACCCCCAATCCCGGCGAAGAACAGAAAGGGATAAAGCCAGCGGCTGCCCGTCAGCAGCATAATGATGGATAACAGAAGCGTAAGGCTGCATAGCTCAAGCGGCAGCGTGTAACGAGCATCCCAGACGTTCTGCTCCAAATACCAGATATTTAGGCTGACTTCAGACAGAAGCAATAACAAGGCCAAGCCGTAGCGGACGGCCCTCCTTAACCACGGGCGATTGCGTATCGTAATTCTCGTATAATATAAGCCTAGAATCAGAAGCAGCACGACGGCAAGCGCCAGCAGGTGAGGGAGAGATAGAAGGACAAAGCCGGACATCGCCCCGGAGGAAAAGAAAGCATCCATGAATCCTTCACTCCTTCAATAAAAATAGTTCCTGTTATATGTGTTCATAAGGTACGGTTTCTAGTAAAGCTTCCCCTAATTATATGCAATAGTACCATGAGCTGACTGAGGATGAACAGCACTCTTGGCAGAGCGTGATTCATAATAATGAAGGTAAGTGATTTAATAAGGAGTCTTGTCAAGCCGCCCGGAACATGTAAGGATAAGAATGATACTAACAGAAATTGGATTGTTATTTGAAAACGATTACATAATTGGAGTGTGAGAAACGATGAACGGACAGGAGCAACGCAATATTGCCGTGAATCAAATCGGCTATCCTAAGAATTTTGGCAAGATCGCCGTTATCGCTAACGATAGCGGCATTTTCCATCTAGTTGACGACCGGCTCGGAGAGATTGTACATGAAGGGAATACCACTAATCCCGTCGAGGATCATATGGCTGGAGTATCCATCTCTCATGCCGACTTCTCCAGTTGGACTACACCCGGGATATATCATATTGAGCTGAATGGTCGCAAGTCAGCTTCTTTTACCATTTCAGAGCAACCCTACGAACAGGTTCACCGCGGGCTATTACGAGCGTTCTATCTGTTCCGCTGCGGTATGGAACTGGAGGAGGAATATGCCGGGAAGTGGACGCATCAAGCCTGTCATACCCAGGAAGGGATCGTATACGATGATCCTTCTCGCAGGCTGGACAGCAGCGGAGGCTGGCATGATGCCGGAGATTATGGTAAATACTCCGGCCCCGGAGCCAAGGCCGTCGCTGATCTGCTTCTGGCCTATGAACTCCACCCACAAGCTTTTTACCAAGCTACACCTATTCCGGAGACGGACGGGAAGATCCCCGATATTCTGCATGAATGCCGTTATGAGCTGGAATGGCTGTTCAAAATGCAGGATAAGCAGAGCGGTGGCGTGTTTCATAAGCTAACGACCAAGTATTTTCCTGCGCTTACCATTATTCCTGAAAAGGACCGTGATGATCTGTACTTCCTTGCTGTCTCAGCCACTGCCACCGGATGCTTCGCCGGAGTCATGGCTATGGCATGCCGGATTTATAAGTCCTTTGATCCTGAGTTTGCACATCATTGCCTCCAGGCAGCAAGACGGGCATGGTCCTGGCTTGAAGAACATCCCGACGTCCGAGGCTTCAGAAATCCTATGGATGTGTACACTGGCGAATACGGTGATGACCTAGATCTGGACGAGCGCTACTGGGCCGCAGGCGAACTGTACCGGACCACTGGAGAAGTCGCTTACCACACCGCCTTTCTGGATCTAGCAAGAAAAGCTTTCCCCAAGTATGAGCTCGGATGGGCAGATATGGGCGGGTATGGAACGATCGCTTACCTGCTGAATGATAACTTCGAGGTTGAGCAGGATTTGCGCTCTTCACTGTTAAGCGGATTGATCAATGAAGCAGACCAATCGGTCCGACGAAGCGCTACGGATGGATATTTGATCTCCCTCGCGAAGACGGACTATATCTGGGGTAGCAATATGCTTCTGATGAATCGGGCTACGCTGCTATTGCTTGCCTATCATTTCAGCGGACAAAAAGAATACGAAGCTTGTGCGTTGGAGCATATGCATTATTTACTGGGGCGTAATGTGCTGGATATAAGCTATGTTACCGGATATGGAGATCGTCCCGTCATGCATCCACATCATCGTCCTTCTGTCGGAGACCAGGTTGATGATCCCGTGCCTGGCCTGGTGGCTGGCGGTCCGAATCATGGACTTAATGACGATTATATGATGGAGCATCTACAGGGTAAAGCTCCGGCGCAATGTTATATCGACCATCAGGACAGCTTTGCCGGCAATGAGGTCACCATCTATTGGAACTCTCCTGCCGTATTCGTCGTATCTCATTTTATTAAATGAAATCATGCACTTGGAAATGGCTGCAACCTTTGACCGTGAGCCAGCGTTATGATAACCAAAAGGCATCGCATCTAAGGAGGAATTTTGCATTGCATAAGAAGATGATGAGGATAACGTTGGCCCTTGCAACGGTATTGGCGCTTGCTGCATGCAACAATAAGCAGCCTGACACGGAACCAAACACTAATGCCCAGAACCATGAAAATGCAAGTGAACAGAACGTCCCATCTAATGAACAGAATAATCCCTCTACAGATCAAGATGATCAAGCTGTAGCAGATCAAGCTGCGAAGGTGAGCGCCGAGTATAACGCATTGTTGCAGAACGATGGCAAGCTGTCAGAGGCGATCAGCTATCTTCAGGAGCATATTAATGAGGTATCCAGAGAGCAGGCCACTCAAATGCTTCTCTCCCTTGAGGACGCGCAGATACAAGCAACACCAGCCCTTGAAGAACGTTATTACGCAGAAGGCATTCTGCAGGAACTGGCCAATAACGATGCCTATACGCGCAGTCTGGAAGATATCATCTCCCAATTACCGGATGGCAAGCTGAAGGATTTGCTGTCTGAGACACAAGATAACGGTTATTTCCTCTATTCAGTAGAGGGGGTCTTCTTCCCGGTTATCGATTACGAGACCTATACCCAATACGAGGATAAGATTAATGAGGATATCGCGGCTTATATCAAGCTGAAGGCCAGGGATACTAAAGCGCCAGCTCTTCGTGACGCAGCAGTTGCCGTCAGTCTGGAAGAGCTTCTGAATCGAGCGCTTGATGCCGAGTCCTTCATGACAGATTATCCTTCCTCTCCTCGTTATAAAGAAATGAAGGATTTGTTTCAACAGTATAAGGGGGCTATTTTCTTTGGGAGCGATAATAGCCAATTATTCGACTATTCCACGCACATCATGAATGATGAAGCCCAGAAGACCTACAACGCTTATGTAAGCAAAACTGAGGCCAGCCAAAGCCAGCTTCTTGCCGATCTCAAGCAATATATGGATACTGCGGCCAAGAACGATTATAAGGATTCGGATACATTGAAGAAGATGCGTGAGAAGTTTTTGGGGATAGAGCCTGAGTAGCCGTTAAATAATGAAAAAACCCGAAAGAGAAGCGCCTGTCAGAAGGATGCTTATCTTTCGGGTTTATTTTACGCTAAGCAAGTAAACGCAGCAGCAAAATGCCTATCAGCGCGGTCGACAATCCCAAGACCTCTCGCAGCGACATCGACTCCTTCAGATAGAACCGGGCATACAGCAGTACGAACACAACGTTCATGGCGCTGATCGCTGAGACGATCCCGGTCACTCCTCCACGAAAAGCCGGGATCAGGAAGATCATGCCGGCGATATTGGAAATCCCGACAAACAGACCCCAGCCAAGCGTCTTGCCGCGGCTCCATTGCACAGGAGCGGAAGCTGTTGCAGTAGAAGCTGCACTCGATACAGAGCCTTCAGTCTCTGCGACTGCACTACCGGCCACCTTCTTGGAGGTCCTGTACTGGCTTATGGCCCACTGTGTGCCAAATAGTACCGCTCCCGTCCCATACATCACGGATAACAACGGAAGCGTAGAGGCTCCCGAAAGTGTGGCTTGCTTGGAGGTTAAATCGGTCATGCCGAAGAACAGCATGGTCAGAATGCCCCATTGAATGCCTTTTAATTGTCCAAGCTTTAAATCCTGGGAGTACTTAATCAGCAATAGTCCGAGAATAACCACGGCAAAGGAAACAATCTGCCACGGATTCAACGTCTCTCCCCACAACAGATAAGCCACAATGACCACGACCACGGGCGGCAGACCGGTGAATAAAGCGATCAACGATGCCTTGCCGACCGCGTAGCCTTTATACATCGAGGCGTTAGCGATGAAGGAGAATACCCCCATCAACAGACCGATCATTGCCCCATTATTCCACGCTTGACCCGCAAACACATTGCTGGCCAGTGCAATGATTGTTCCCGACAAATAAACGCCAAACAACAGTAAATTCCGATCAAGCGGACGCTGGGACGTCCACTGATACAAGATTCCCCGCATCCCAAAGCATGTTGCCGCAGCCACAGCAAAGACAAACCACATTTCTCTCGTCCTCCTACTCTATGATCTCTCTATTTATGTATTTTTCCTTGAAACCGTAAGAAGCCCATAGAAAAAAAGCTGACACCTCCGTGTCAACTCTATTCCTTGACATGATTATGTATGATAAGCCATCTTCAGATGCTTAATATGAAACTCTTAAACTTTGATTATACACTAGAATTGGGGGAAGAGATAGGGAAATTAATAGCATTGGCTCATCTAATCACAATGAAAATTCAGAAATTTAATATATATGCATATAATCATTATTTTGTTACAATAGTTAAAATATTACTTTTCAATCTTAGTTTTCTTCTGTTACTCCATAATATGAAGGGAGGTGAAATTAATGAAAAAAGTTGCATTGATCTTATTACTGGCCTTATTCTCTTTCTCTACTAGCGCATTTGCTGCCTATACTGCAACATCCCATGATTTGACAGTCAGTCAATCAGCTCAATATAAATTAAGTGTCGGACTATGGAGCTCTACGAATGAAACTGTTGAGTTATCGCTTTATTCCAAAGGGCCTTCCGGTCAACTTAGTAAAGTCTTCTCGACTACTGCAAATATTGGGCCAACCTCTCCAAGTCCAGTCGAGTATTCAGTAGGTTATCTTAGTGCAGGCACTTATGTCCTTAAAGGACAATTCCAAGGATCATATGGCAGTCTAGGACCTGTAAGTTTGAATCAAACTTATTAATATTCGAAAACGGCCAGACGTATTATTTCAAACGTTTGGCCGTTTATTTTCCAAGCAAAATAGCCTGATAAAGCCTCGCCATCGGTTGAAGTCCCTCAATAAAATCTGATCAACTAAATGTCTTGCTGTCCCATGATACAGGATTGAGGGTGGACAACTGCAGTTTTTAATATTTTTTGAGGTGTAGAATGGCCATAAATCGCTCTTATTCTACCATCCAAAATCTCATGTCGCTTTTTATCTGCCATCTCAATCATATTAACTAAATTTCCAATAATTCGCTTCTTATTTTGGAGCAGACGACTCACATCCTTGGACATGTCGGTGATTTCCTGCTCCATCGTTGTCGCAAATGCTCCACTACTCTTCCCAAATTGTCGTGTTGATCAACCAATTCACCATCTCACTCGTTTTGTAGAGAAGTGGCTCCGCCTTGCTGTCACTACTGTCTACTCAAAACAACTTGTTCGCCATTTAAAAACACTGTAATAACAGGATCATAAATTAAAGTCCCGTCATATGCTAAAGCGTACCATTCTCCACTTTTAAGGCTATTATTTACCATCTTTGTCCGTTTATATTTTGCTATAACATCGGTTAATTCTTCTGCAAAATAAGCAGTATCGGAATTTGAATCATCTGGATTTGATACTATTATTTTTTCTATATTCATCTCATCCGTTTGAACAGATGTGCTCTCAATTTTTAGATCCAAGCCTACTAACAAGGAGCGTTCATCAGACTGCTCTGTAATATACGACAAGAACTCATATTCATCATCTTGATTGGCTACCAGATTTATGGCCTCTTGATAGCTTTCACTCTCATAAGATTGTGGCGAGATTATCGCTATAATATGCTCATTGTTTGATGAATATCCAGAATATACAACGGAATGTTCCAAGACACTCCTCAGTTCCTCTCTACTTTTATTTACTTGATTGAACTCGTATTCACTCAGTTTGAAAAATCCCAACTTATCTAACGTGAGCAGCCCCCGGGCTCGATCCGAAGCTAATATTTGAGTATACTTGGAATTATTGTCTGCATGAATTAGTTCTCTATAATGTTGAAATTCTTCCCATAACTTCTTCTTAACAGGGTTATCCTGCTTATGCAGTGCAACTTGAGAATAATCTTCGGTAATAGGGCTATTCGTTCCAAGCTTATATTTCGAGATTCCCCAGCTAGTTATTTTTGAATCAATAACGAATACTCGAAAATAATGATCTTCCATCTGATATTCATAGATCTCTGCTGTTAGATCTTTCGAAATGACTACACCCAAATCTACTAATTGATCATAAGAATACAATTTATAATTATTCCCATACACCTCTTTCAAAAGGTCTATTTTGTCTCCAGCTTTAACCCCTAACTCAGTTGCTTCATCATTCTCATATTCAAGTTCATATAGTATATAATCATGATCAAAAGTAAAACTTATCCCTTCTGTCCATATGGACTTATTTCCCCAATCCCATGCGTCTGAATCGCCGGTATTTTCAATTTCATTTATTATTTCAATATCATTAGCTTCAAGAACCTCTCTGACTTTATCAATTGTCATTCCGAGGTGAAACTGTTGTAAGTTCTGAACTTCATTCTCCTCTTGAATTTTGTTATGTATCTCTTGGCTAGCTAGGTTTGTATTCGTATCTTCATTTAGGTTACATCCAACAGTGGCCAATACGATGCACACTAGCAGGATCCAGGTTGACAGATACTTCACTTCCTATACCACTCCTCCATATATAGTGCTTCACCAGTCTTTGTTCAACATCACTTTATTGCTTATACCTTCATCATTCTCATTTGATATAACAGTGTATATCCAACACTCTCATTAGGCTTGTAGGTAGGGGGTTGGATCATCTGGACATAGTCTTGAGGTTTGTCCATTAACACCTTGGGAAGTCCCTCAATATTGAAAGGCTTTGCATCCGGAAATCCAACCTTCTTCCCATTCACAACAACCCGTAAAGGGAAATCCGCATGCACGATGGATTTCGAAGGTCCAAGAGATTGAATCAGTCATTTTCAGTGAGGAGAGCATCTATAGAGTCTTTCACAATCTCTGGTGTGTATTCCTACTATTACTCATACAGATATGTTCTTAAAGATTTCGTAAATACCAGATCTCCATCTGTAAATGACCAATCTCCCTCATTAGGATAAATCTTTAGACTCACCTCAAGTTGATCATTATTTAAACGCAAGACTCCCTGGCTAAGCCCCTCTGTTCCATAGCCATCTCCTTCAAAGGAGAATTTCAACTGATTATCAACAACTTCACCTGAAAAGCTTACTTCTGCTATTTTACTTAAATTGTAGCTAGCTCTACTGAGAGTCCCCCCAATCTTGCCATCTTGATAGGAATCAATAGTTAGGCTGGCTTCACCAGCATAGTAGATACCAACTAATGAGCTTCTCTGCGTATCCTTGATCACATCAGTGTATTGAGCTTGTAACGAAGAATGATATTGGTTAGTCATATAAATAGATTCCCCCTTCGTTTTTATAATAAATTGTGAGTATCCTTCCGTGTAATCCAACACATAGGGGGGATTTTCAAACCAAGGACTCTCTCTGGTTTTAGCCATAAAGACGTGCCAACCCTTCTCAGCTTCTATTTCTGAAAAGATGAGCTCTGTAGCAGTCCCTTTTCCTACATGCTGAAGAATCAATGTATCTATTTCACGATCAGGGAAATAAACATAAACGTATTGATCATTTAATTCAAACATTTCGGTATTCTTAGAAGATGCATTTATTCTCGAGCCATATGTGCTAGCAGCATTGGCTTGTCCGCCCCACATATTTAATGTGTTCAAGTAATCATAAGCTGGAGAAGCTACTTCATCACTCAATGATCTCTCCATTGCCCCACCCGTACTTGTATAGGCAATATCCTTAACAGGCAAGACCGAGCAACCAGCTAAACCCTTTATTTGAGCAGCATCCACTTCCCAAGGTTTATTCTCCTCGGAAGAAGACCGTACCATCTCATTAAACTTCTCTTCGGACGTATCCATTTCAATAGAAGTATTCCGATACCCCATACCCGGATAGATCAGTATGGTATCTCTCTCCTCACTAAAAAAAATAGGCTGAGGTTTCTTTGCTAGAATTGAGTTTGTTTGTTCGAGATCTGCGTCATACAAACCAAATTTTTTATTTAAATAAACTTGCGATGAAAGAATACTAAACATCGTACTTGAATATTTTTGTCTTTCTCTTGTTAAGGATTCCATACATAGCTTCGCATTATCCTTATCGGAGAGGATCCCTTTTTCAACTCCTTGTTCTTCATAAGAATCAATACTTGTTTCAACATCATTTGTTATTGAAGACAGTGGAACGGAGATACTATTTTCTTTTTCATTACTACAAGCAGATAACATAACTAATATAATAAGTAAAATCGCTTTCCGCATGTACCTCTCTCCTCTCCGTAGGCAAGTAATATGCTAATTAACTACAGGATATTTACTGGGTCTGTATTGATCCTCCATCCACTATTCTCAATATTGACAAATTCGACTTCTATCGGTTCTGTAACTCCGTCGATGTCGGGAACAATAAATTCATATACTTTAACATCCGCCTGATCCTTCTTTAATGTTCCTTTAGCTTCATCCCATTTAAGCATAGATCCCACATCATAGGGTTGATATGATAACTTGCCGTTAATTTCCGATATAGGGTACGAATCAACCAGTTCTGAAACAATATCTGTACTAAAAAACGGTAGAAGTGCCGCTTTTATTTTTTCCAGTGAATCTAGATCATCACAAAAATAATAATAATATTCATCGTTCGCGATTCTTTCGTCATTTAACTCTGCACTTCCCCCTCCATCATGAAAGACGCTATAGAACTTAGCAATTGCTTCTGTCCTTAGCTTTAGAGCCGCTTCTTCATTTAGTGTTGGTATCATAGGTACATTCTCCTTCGCATTTGTCATATCTTTAAGACCGCATCCTACTATAAAAGAGACCATTATAACAACAGCTAGCAGTTTATATAAATTCCCTCTCACTCACTTTCCCTCCTTAGTTATAAACCTAATAGATGTAACAGGAGCTTCATTATATCTGGATGCTTTATCCAAGGTTTTTTCTACCCCGCCCCAAGGATCGACAATAGTAAAATCTTTAGCAGCTTTACCATCTCCCTTATATCCTATCGCCACCACAAAATGGGTTACTCCATTTCCATAAATTTGTATCAGAACTGGCTCTCCCTTATCCAAGCTGTTTCTTGCAAGCGCCAAAACCTCAGCTTCTGTAAGTCCCCTTTTGTCTGAATATTTCAGTCCATAAGCTTTAGCCGCTTTGGAGAAATCCAGCATGTACCCCTTACCGACAAACTTAGATTCTACCGTTCTAAAGTCCGTTTTCGCTCCAAAAAAGTTAGCTACCATAACGAATGAAGCCACAGCACAACCCTTTTTGTTTAGATCAATTTGATTTACCGGTTCAACTTTAAGATTGTTCCCACTCCCATCTAGGGTATTGGTACTTTTATCAGGTGGGTTATATGATGGAGAAGTTATAGTAGAATTCTCATTGGATTTTAATGCATTTTTTAAGAAAGCCGCTTCAATATCTCTGCGAACTTGCAACCCGTTAGTATTTGGCCATAGGCGCTTCATTTCTGTAATCTTACTTGCAATATAATTCAAATCCGATTGAGAGAAAACAGTCTTATTCTTCATAAAATCCGATATTTCGACCATTTCCTTGCGGCGATTGTTAGTTCTATCTAAACCTCCACCCCGATTAATAACTAGGCTTACTAAAGCCCCTTGTGCATTTTCAGGCAATTTGTCGAAATTTGGAAAGGTCTTTTTGGCTAATCCCACATATTTAGGTAACGTTTTGTTTAAATAAACAGACTCCGCCTTATCCAAGCTTATAGTCACTTTACTAACCGCTGCTAATAGATTCTTCATGTTTTTATTATTCGCATTATCGCCGTCTTTCAAGTGTTTCCCAATACATTGAGATAAGAGTTCGAAATCCGAGCTGGACAGCTTATCCCCCCAGTCCCTCTTAAATTCTTCTAAAGAAATTTGTCCCAAGTCATAACCGATTCCTATAGTAATGCCACTACTCTCACCTGGTAGAATAGGATGCTGATAATGTCCTATATAATATTCTTTACTAGTAATTTCAAATTTTAAAATCATATCTATACTTTCCCTGGATAGTAGTTGATTCTTCTGAGGTTCTAATTTTGTATTAGAATTAGTGGTGATACTTTCCGATTCACTCAAATACTTCCCCGCAGATCCCGTGCCTGTCCACATATATTTTAAGTCCACATCGTCTACCATTCCTGAGGACAGGGAGTATTTCTCCTTCAGGGTTGTCCGGAGTTTCTCAGCGTATATATGGGCTCCTTCCATTTTCTTCTTCATATCTTTTAACTTGTATTCATGCCAGGCTACCTGAGCGCGGCCAATCTCGCTAAGCCATTTATGTATTTCATCCAACTGTTTTTTGGCCCAGGCCCCTTCAGAACCACCCTTGATCACTAAACCCAGTAAATATGTATATTGATTATCTTGAGGCATAAGTACTGATACTGATTTTCCGTCTTTTGTAAGCTGTATGGATGGATCATAAGAACATGCTTGTAATGCTGTTCCTGTGTATAGGTGACTTAGATTGACTCCTTCTTTGTAAAGCTCTTCTTTTATGCCATATCCCTTTAATATATTTCGCTGTCTCATTGCTTCTTTATGAGCCATCTCCATCAAATAACTGTTACCAAACAACTTATATGTTGCATAAGCCACTTGCGCCCTTGCAATGGTGTCCCGCGCTTTGAATATGGCATCCAGCTTCTCTTTCGCTTCTTGCCGTTCTTCTTCTGTGCCGTTCATCGCTTTCAAGTGCAATTCCTGTACTACAGGGTCTTCGAACAATTTATCCATTAAATAGTTGTTCAGCCCTTCACCGGCAAGGTCCCCACCACTGGAATAATAAGTAGAAGGTGGTTGGGTTTGACCGATCATCCTCTGTGTCGCTTTTTCTTCTGCCTGATACTGTCCGGAAGCCTGTAATAATGCGGTTGACTTTTTTGCTAGACCTTGCGTTACCTTGTCGGCTAGTTTCCTTACTTCCCGTAGATCCTCCTCGACATGATTCAAAGCCAGCTGTACATCCCGTTGTTCAGAATACTGTCTTCGAACATCGCGAATTAATTCTGTAATGATTGAATTGATGTACTTCTCCCGATCCTCAACCGTTCCACTTAAGCGCTTCAGACTAGCAGATAGCTCTTCCAGTTTAGTAGAGTCCACTTTGATACTACTCATTAATTATTTCCTTTCCCATATCAAGTTCTAATAACAAACAAAGAAATAGCTTGTTTAATAAATTTGATCATCATATTTCAGTAAAAAATCGAAGAGATTCATTGCGGCTTCACTTTGTGGCATCTCTTTTAAAATGCTGATTATGTTATCATAAGAACCTACTAGCTGTTGCCTTGCTTCTTTTAGTTGTTTTATATCCGACTCATTTATAGTTTCAATTGAACCTGAATAATAAAATTCACGATATTTTGATAATTGGTCGATTCTTTCACTAATCTGGTCTTTATTTATTTTTTGATCTAGATTGATTTCTAGCTGATTTAGGTAAATATAAACTGCCACATCCACCATAGCACTTCGTCTAGAAGAGAAATGACTCCACATCGTCCCTCCCCCGTCCGCCAAGTAATGGACAGTGAACCAAGTACCATTTAATTCCTTTATGTGATCTAGCAGCTTGTTCGTACTTATTTTTAAAGAAGAATCCTTACTCGTCAATTTATCGATTTGAGATGAATAGCATTTTCCCATTTCGCTAAAATATTCATCCGTTGCAAATTCTGATTCATCTGTTGATATCATGTTATGAGCCTCTTCATACACCGTAACAACGCGATCGATATTCAGGAGTTCTAAGGTTGAATTATTGCACAGATAAGATAAATTCCCTTCTTCTATTTCATCTGACACAACTGTTGACTTAAAAGTCCCCCATATCTCTTCAAGCTGTAATTTCATATGATTAAATTCGCTCAGTTCTTGTTCATTATTAGGTCTATTGGTAAATGTAGTTGTCACAGCCACAATCCAATCCTTGTCTTGTGAGATGATATGAAATTGGGCTTGATCACTCTGACTCAAAGTACTCCATTCAGTTATATTCATAGATGAAAGTCGAAATAATGGAAAATCACTATGACGGCCCAAATATAATATAGTCGGCTCGTTACCTATATCTTCTATTGCAATCCGTCCAATCCATGAATCAGGAAGTGTCAACGTACCATAACTTGTAATTATCTCATTTGGGTTCAATAGAGTCGGCTTTTCATCATAATATCCCCATGAATGAATCGACATAACTGCACTGTCTTCAAATACGTTAGTCGTTGTAAAATTGACACTAAATTCGTCTAGAGGGTAGGAAATTCTATAAGTCCTGTCTTCTGTAGTTCCCAATGACCCAGCATCAATTATTGTTTCACCTAATTGCTTCATAATATCAGCAAAATTCATTCCACCCTTCGTCTTACCAAAATGAATAGGACTTGAAGACATAATATCTACTTGACTAACAGGTATCCCAGCCTCTTCCGTTAAATAAAACTGTAAGCCAGCTTGTTTCAACTTGATCCATTCCAAACCTGATTTCTCATCTATACCTTCAACAGGAGTTTCATCATATGTTTTCTTTAAAGCAGCAAACAATGATTCCTTATCCATATCGAAATATGAGATGAAATTTTGATAAAAAGTTGGATTACTCAAATCAAATTCCGGTTTAAGCTCAGTAGCCTGCTCAAGTGTGACTTGATTACCTATTGCCGTTGAAGATTCTTTTGGTTCTTCGGATAATTTCTTTGTCGAGTCGCATGCAACTAAGAATATAATCATTAGAATTAAAGTAATTAAAATATATACTCTATTAGCAGATAGCTCCTCCAGTTTAGTAGAGTCCACTTTGATACTACTCATTAATGATTTCCTTTCCCATATCAAGTTCTAATAACAAACATGGCGACAAAAGTTTATCTTTTGCCGCCATATCTAGTCTAATTATTCAAATCATCAAACATTGAACCTACTACAGTTACATTGATTGAATCCATGTCTGCAATGCCTTTTAGGAGGTCTAGGTTGCTGTACATATGCTTCATTTCAGTTAACTTCGTGTCATCAAACCAAACCTTGATACTATAATTCCCATTTGGCATATTGGCATGGGTGTTATAAAGGGATATTTTCAGGATTTACTTGAATGGTTATCTTTGACGTTTCCGTAATTTTGTAAATATACTGTCCTTCCTTTACATATTCACGGTAATTATATTTGGTATTGCTGCCTTCTGTACGTGAATCACTGTATCCCTCTAATCCCTGATGTCTATTAAATATATTTTTCATAGAAAACCCTACTTATACCAAACTTCTATATTCACATCAAGCCATTCCTTTGATTCCACAACAATTTTATAGGTATCATCTTTAAATACTTTTTCTGAAAGTACATCTTCCTGGTTCTTCTTTTGCCTTACATATTTCGTAACTTCATCTACCGTTTTACCGTCTATCTTTTGGCGTAAAAGTTCATCAAGATCTTTAGCTTGTGCATCAAGGTTATCCATAGTCAACAATATGCTCAAGATTGTTCTAGTATTTCCGTACTCTTTTTTATAATGAGTTGTACCCGGTGATAATCCAGATTTATAAATACTATAATAGCTAAAGCCTTCCGTCGTTCGTTTGTCAGTCTTTCCCTCCATAGATCTGGAGGCTTCCCAAGTCTCTTGATCAACTGGCTTCAAAGCTGGATTTTCATCAGTCTCCCCACTAGAAGCTGTCGTTCCATCCCCCGTTGTAATCTCAACGGTATAATTGGCTGAATCCCACTTCACCTTGGCTCCCAAGCCTTCACTTACAAAGCGCAATGGAACGAAGGTTCTGTTCGATTTTCTTAAGGCAGCCGTATCCATGAGTTTAGTAGACTCGTTGATTTTATAGGATTTCTTGCCAATGGTTAGGACGAGCTTTGTTCCATCGAGTTCAATCGTAACTTCCTGTGTCTTGCTGGCCCAGCCCACCTTGGCACCAAGTGCTTCACTTACAAATCGAACAGGAACCTGTACCCGATTATTCTTATCTACATAAGGCTGGGCATCCGGAAAAGAGATTCCTACTCCGTTGAGCTTTACCCTTAAAGACGATGGTGCCGCGGATGATATTCCCGACAACATAACAAGAACTAGAACCATAGACACTAGCACTACTCCAACTTTCTTTATTCCCATTAACTCCCCTCCTTACTTTCAAAGACTTATCTTCCTTCTAATTCTCTTCTTGTTCACTCTATATATGTTAAATAGTTATTTTCCAACCTAGCTTACCTATAAAACGCTAGACATGGTGGCGACTATAGCCGCCACCATGTCCACACTTACCTGATTAGATTTTGAGTTGACTTGCAAGATCTGCATCACTTTGTCTCTTGATTTCAGCAATATTCTGGATCAGCTTCTTGTAATCATCAACCCAAACGTTCAGGCTTTTAACTACTTCCGCTTTAGTTGTTTGGAAATTACCAATAAATGCCTCTTCCGAGCCACCAGACCACCAAGATCTGACACCTTCAACCATAGTCGCCATCTTTTTCAGATCAGCTTCGATTTTACTGATTTCACTTTGTAGTTTGGACTCCAAGTTTTTAGCTTGGTCAAAATCAAACTTTTGTTGGTTCGCTGCCATTTTTATTTCACCTCCTTTCAAGCTGTTCCTATCTACCTAATACTGCATGATCTTGGATGCCTTCTTCTGAGCCTCAGCCCTGGCCGCAGCCTCGGCAGCTAATCTTTTCTCATCATCTGCCCGTTGAACTTTACTACTTAAACTGCTCAGATTGGAGGACAGGCTTGTCATTTTACTGATCAGAGATTTGATATCTGTGTGCAACTCCTTATATCCGGTTCGAAAAGCCTTAGCTGCGTCCCCCTGCCACCAGGAACTCGAATCATTAACCTGCCCATAGCAGCTTGAAGCCTCGCTATTGATATCACTTTTTACTTCTGATACCCGGCTGGCCTTATTCTTGATTTCTGATACAGTTGACATATCCATTTCCCCTCAGATATTTAGGATCTCGGCACCCGTAATGTTAATTAGTAAGCACTAAAGATTGCGTAGCATCATTGGCCGGAATGGTTGCACATCTCATGCCTACAAATTTGCTCTTATGAATGAAATAGCCATCATAATTGTCCATTTCCTTCTCCGTCATGCCATAAGGCAATCTTGCCGAGAAGAGCCCCTGCTCCTTGATACTGCCAAGCAGAATCCCCGTCTGCTCTTCCTTAATCGCTTTACCAAGGCTATCCCAATTGCCGTTAAAATCAGAGATCACATCCGCAGCTATAAGAGCTACCTTCATCCCGCGCTCCTGCTTCACAATCCGTTCAAGCAGTTCTTTGAGTGCGTAATTATCCCCGTCGGTGAACTCGCTCAGCTTATCGAATACGAAGACAATTTGCTTCCATGATCTCATCAATTGCTTGATGTCTCCGCCTCCTCGCCTACACTCTGCCATCTGGCTCCGGCGTTCATCCAGCAGTTCCTTCATCTCATCGATAAAAGATTCCTCGACCTCCGCCAAATCCGTGACATAAGGAAGCCTCATGATCTCGAACAGTCCCATACCATTGGAATCAAGCGCATAAACTTGCACTTCATCCAGTAGGCTAACCCAGGAACGAAGCAATGTGCTTTTTCCAGACATTGCTTCACCGGCAACCATAATAATCGGTGTGGTATAAAGATCAACATAGACAGGTTGAAGATCATTATTAGCCAAGCCAATAGCGAGCTTACCTGCTTCTTTATTGATCTGCTCGATATCAATGCTCGATGGCATAATCGGAATAGGTTTGGCCTGGAACGTCTCAAGACTTGCAAAACGATCCAGAAGTTGATCGCAAGTGAGTCCTTCATATTCTGGCAGCGAAGCCTGAAACTCCAACGGCGGCTTGCCTCGTACCAAGCCCCTGCCGAGAACCTTCATAGGCTCTAACCCTTCCGTCCTGCCGACAACTCCTGCGTAATCCCCTTTGTCTGTCATCTGGAAAGTAACAGCCAGCTTGAAATTGACACTGAACTTATATCTTACGAAAGTAGCGTTAGAAGCTGTTGCCACCAGGTAGATACCATATTTCGTCCCTTCCCGGGCCAGTAGCATCATATGTGCATCCAAATCCTCATAGGACTCCGATAGAGCGAAATAATTATCAATCATCAGTACAATCGAGGCTAGCTTCCTTCCACTATGTCGATAAGCGTTAAAACCGTTACTACCGCTCTGCTCGAACAGTACTTTCCTCTCTTCGATCTCCCTGAATAGGAACATGATAAACTGATCGATCTTGGCCTTCTCCTCAATGGTCATAACACCGCCTACATGAGGAAGCTTCTCGAAAATGCGAAGCGAGTTGCCTCCGAAATCCATGATGTAAATATTCACATCTTCAGCAGAATAGTTATGTGCCATAGACATACAGAGCGTCTTTAGAAATTCTGTCTTACCGGTCCCAGAAGCACCGTATACAAATAAATTTCCTTCATTTGCAAAGTCAATCTCCAGTAGATCCTGGCTTTGGCTTCTTGGATCATCCATTATGCCAACAGGTACTCTCAGCAGGTTCTCCTGTTTAGACCAATGTCCAAGCTCTTGTTTATTTTCTAAAATACCATCAGTGTATACTAATTCTGGAAGTGGAGGCAGCCAAGGCCCCTTCAACGGCTCAATATTAGTCCGTTCAGCGGTTCTAACGATATGCTCTACCGTTGCGCCAAGTTGCGAAGGCAGTTCATGCTTCACAATCTTTTCTTCATATCGAGGATAAATTTGTTCGATCCTACCGTTTAATGAAACTTCGTAGATTCTTTTTGTTTTGTTTTCATTTTTTTGCAGCTCACCTTCAGGATCATAATCAGCACCAGAATAAGTCGATTGGAATAATTCGAATATCTCATCATTTCCTACCTGGATAAATGCCCTGCCTGGCTCCTTGATCATCGCGGCATCCGGACGCTTGATGACATCCCGGCTATCCCGCTCATCCTGTACCTTGAGACAAATCTTGAATTTAGAGTTACTCCAGATCTGGTCATCTACTACCCCGGCCGGTTTCTGAGTGGCCAGGATCAGATGCACTCCCAAGCTACGGCCTACACGGGCTGCACTAACCAGTTCCTTCATAAAATCAGGCTGGTCCTGCTTCAATTCAGCGAACTCATCCGCGATCATGATCAAATGCGGTATGGCCGGCATATGACCGCCTGCATTGTGGCTATAGTACAGCTTCTGGTACTTATCGATGTTGTTCACGCCAAACTCGGAGAACAGACGCTGTCTTCTCATCAGTTCGCTCTTAATGGATAGAAGCGCCCTTGTAGTCTGATTCCCGCCCAAATTCGTAATCGTGCCTACGAGATGCGGCATTCCCTGGAAGACATCAGCCATGCCGCCGCCCTTATAATCGATAAGTACAAACACGACATCATGCGGGTGATAGTTGATCGCCAGAGAAATAATGATGCTCTGAAGCAACTCACTCTTCCCTGATCCGGTCGTCCCTGCCACCAGTCCATGCGGACCATGTCCAGTCTCATGCATATCCAGATGGAATAACGTTCCACCCGCTTTAGCCCCAATCGGAACACTCATCCCCTGATACGGCTTATTCATATTCCAGCGTGTTAATAAATCAATTTCCCCGGTCTTCTTCGCTTGCAGCATATCCAATAGCGTTAATGAGGTGGGTAAAGTAAAGTTGCCGCCTGAATTTTTAATTCGCAGCGGAGCCATTTTCCGAACCGACTCGCTGAGTGACTGCAGGTTGACCGTATCCGGATTGAAGGTCGTCTTTTCTCCGGTCTCCCGGTCGGCCAGCTCTCCAGTTTTCCCCTGAACCAATATAACTTGCTTACAGTTCATCGGAAGATAGGCCTGATTTCTGGCAATATATACGGAAGAGATTCCAAGCGAAGCGCTTTTGTTGTAAAGGTATTTATTAACCGGTTCCTCTTCAAGAAGAGACGGCTCCTCGATAATGAACACATAATGGGGAAGGGGAATTCCGCCAAGCTTCTTCATCTCCCGTTCCTTGAAGACGGTATTTAATTCTCCAAATACAGCATGCGCGATGGCCTTGCCGCACAGCAGAAACCGAATACCATATCCCTCGCTCCATAGATGCGGTAAATGCTTAAGCCAATCCCATTTCTCCAAGCCTTCTTCAGAGGCCAGTATAACGACCCGCACATCATCGTAGCCATGATGAGTAATGAGCTGAAGCAGCATTTGCGTAACCATGTCAAAGGTCTTGTCTTCCTCGCCTGCAATGCCGCATATTTCTGATGCAATGAGGTCAACAGAGACA
Organism: Paenibacillus lutimineralis; assembly: GCF_003991425.1. NCBI lineage: Bacteria > Bacillati > Bacillota > Bacilli > Caryophanales > Paenibacillaceae > Paenibacillus > Paenibacillus lutimineralis. Next base: position 1,402,549 of record NZ_CP034346.1, on the reverse strand, counting down.
GGAACGCCCGGTACACGGTCAAATTCAAGCGCTAACCGCTGCGGCTCCATCAAGAGCGGATCTGTCTCCATAATGATCGCCTGCTTGGTATAATTAATTCGCAAGGCAGCTGATACACTCCCCACCCCGAGACGAAGCGATAGAAAGTCCGGAGATGACGGCGTTCTTTCCCAGAGACGATTGTCCGATTCCTGTATTCGCTGCAGGCAGGCATTAGGATCGGGATTCATCTCATTCATCGCTTTGATCTGCTGTTCTCTGGCAAGCTGTAGTTCACTTCGACTGTCGGCAATGAATTGCAAATACTTCTTCTCCCGTTCCTTCTTCTTCTTTTTATACTTCTTGATTTGAGAGGCGGCCCCGGTTAGAGAGACAATCAGAGTCATGATCGTCATCGAAATAGACAACAGCATGTACCTTGAATTGGAGGTCATCGCCAGCAGCATTGAAATAACGAGCATGACCGCTGGTGGAGCTAAAATAGCAAACCACGCTATTTCCGGTTTATCATAAGCACTGGGCGGATTGGGTATTTCAATTTCACCTCTCGGCATTTCCGGCAGAAACCGAGGCTGACGACTAAATTCATATTTTTCGTTAATCATAATTACCTCTCAGAGAAATCAATTTTGACGGCTTGACCACCTGTTAGCGACATGCTGTTCCATTCTCTGCGGCTACAGAAATAAATCCTGTCCTCTACGATATGAAGGTAATCTGCACTTTCACCGCAAATCCGTATTTTATGCCCCATCTCCGGATCAATACGGTATATGGTCATCTCATTGCCGCGGTTAGCACAGTACAAATAACGCCCGTCACTATTCAGACTATTCGGTGAAATATCTTGATCCAGTTCAGTAGTTCCAGTATGTAAATTTAGTAAGGTCAGTAAATAACGATTCTTTCGATTGGCGTAGGCTAGCTTGTTGCCGATTAAGAGCATATGAACCGCCGTATCTTCCGAGACGAGTTCTCTATCCCGGCCGGTCAGACTACAGCTTCTGATCCCTTGTTGAGTCGTGTAATAAATGCGTTCCTGATCGATTAGAAAAGATTCAACTTTATCATCCGCAATCCGAGACTTATCCCTGCCATTCCAAGTACAGCGATAGATAGCATGATCAGATTCATTGAGATAGTAAATCCAGTCGCCATGAACAATGACTCCATACGCTGGCTGATCAACGAGCACTTGTGAGATGTGTGTTCCCAGATCGATGCTGCATAATTTATTTCCACGCGCCTGATCACTGTACACGATCATATTCTCCGCCTGGTTCATGAACCAGAACACGCCATCCAGCAGCTTTGCTTCTTCAGTTGCGTTATTGTACATCCATGTACCAGAGTAATGCTTAATATCCGTCAGAAGCAGATTTTCGCCTATTTTTAGAGCTAATCCGCCATTGCTACCGTTTCCTATCATTTAATCGGCCCCTTCTATATGAGAGTAAGCAGCGCTCCATCCGCTACGCCCTCCTCTTCAAGTGTCCGGGTGTGTTCCAGAATTCGCCCCAGAGGCTCCGCCTGAATCCGATGCTCAGCTCTAATCGGCAGCCCCAGCGCTTCAGACAGCATAGCGAGGAGATCTTCCGGAGTCACAAATACCGGAATCTTCAGCTCCTTCGTCATCTGCGGCCCCGCCTGAAAAGTGACTATAATATAGTCCATGCCGTCACATCCCTATGGTTAGTTCTTAATGGAGAGGATGAGAATTCGTTCCTCAACTAAGTTATTCTTTTCGTTAATACTCATCTTCTCCACTAATTGCATCGCTTTAGTTTTAAACTTATATTCAGTCTCAGCTCTCATCCTTACCGTTGTAACATATTGATTGGATAATCCGTCCCCTTCTTTTACAAAATCCAAAGTTACAATAATATCATTATATTTGTCTTTCTCTGGTTTGAATCTATATTTATTAATACCATCCGAGTTTACTAAAGATAGATTCATTGATTTCAGAAATGCATCTGCAAAATATTCAGCAAACAGTTTTTCATTAACTACGGCATTTAAATCCCTCTGGAATTTATACTCCAAACTTCGATCCTTGGCTGAACGAGCAGATGTAATAATCGCAGTACTAAGAATTAACTTTTCACGTCCTAGATTTACTATTTCTATTAATGGCTGAACTATAACGGAAGCTAAGACTAATAGTAATAAACCAATAGCGACATTTCTCATGGTTGTCCATTCCAATTTTCTAAATATTCGTCATATTCCAGATCTTTATAATGCTTGAGGCCCGTCGTTTTTAACGTAAAAGATACAGGTATTTCTCTTTCATACCTCTCCCCCCATAATTTAACACTTAGAGGGTATACAGCACTTATCGTTACTATTACTGATTCTCCCCGCTGCCTATAAGGTTTATCTGCATCATCCTTTTTCTCATAATCATATACGTCATCATTTCCTTTAGTAGAATGGTGATCTTCATGTTCAGCAACAATTTTTATGTCATTAGCTTTCTGAGAAAAAATTGGACGCTTCTCCAATCGCTCCTTTGTATCGTTATAATAACTTTCTTTAAGATAATTATCACTTGCTACGTACTGAGTAACATTAAAAGTTTCGACAACTAAAGTCATATACCAGGGAAAGAAGAAAACCAAGTTAGTAAATAGCATAATAACGATGACAGCAAAAATTGAAATCAACATAGATTTAGCAAAGGCTCGCATTTATGTTTATCCCGTTATTTCGTTAATGTATTTCGTAAATATTCCGAATATTGTATCCAACCACTCCCCGATTTTGCCATTAACAATGGTAATAGAAAGACCTACGAGGACAATCACTCCAACAGTAATCGCTATCTGTTTAATCCCAATCTCTCCCCTTTCTTCTCTCCAGAAAGAGGTTCTTTCATTTTTTCTTTGACTTTTTTGCTCCATAACTTAATACCTCCATTTTTTTAAGTGCATTTTTATAGAAACATTTTGATAGAACTCATAATTGAAAAAGCAAAATAAACCATTATATAAATCCCCAATACCCCAATCAGCACCAGCTGAACCCTAGAATTCGTCTTCTGCCGACGCTCCAGATCCTCCTCCAATGCAAGGATTCGGTAACTGTCCACCTCGTTCTTGAGATAGACCATTTGCGAGATATTGTCATAGCCTTTGAGCCGGGTTTCCATTACATCGCAAAACTTGATGATGTAATGAATTGGCACGCGCTTTTTCAGCTGCTTCAGGGCGTATTCCTCGCCATACTCAATATTGTCGAGCATAACACCCAGCTCCTCGGCCATATCCGCCTGGGCATTGGGCAAATAATCGCGGATGACATCCGCCAGATAAATATTGACCGATTTCGAGTACTGGTAGTAAACCATGCTGTAGAAGGCCGGAAAATCGAAGGCAATATTCTTGTTCTTCTTCTCAATCTTCTTCTCCATCTCCGATACCGGATACATCCAGCCTAGAACGATGAAAATCGCTGTTACATAACCAAGGAGCTGATTCGCCGTCATCATCACGACCGTTACAACGATCCCGCAGGCCATATAAAACAATTGCTCTGCCCGCAGCTCTTCCGCCTTGATTGGAAGATCGAGGCGATCGATCATTTTCTGGAATCTCATTCGCTCGGCATTACTGAGCAGCTTGCTAACATACTTCTCTGCGAAGTTGCGTTTGAAGTTCTTAAGCTTCTGATTGAACTGCTCGTTCTTGCGCTCCTGCAGGTACTTGCGGTTGCGCTTCTTCTGCCTTCGATTGACTGGCTTGAAATAGGGATAAATAAATACCTTCACCAGATATATCACACAGGCCAGAGCGATAAGCTTCACCAACAGACTCATTTGCCATCACTTCCAGGTCCCAGATTTCCCTGCAACGCCTGCGTTCGGGCGAAGCTCAGACAAATAATACTGATCATTGATGTATTGATGACTTTCCCAAAAGTCGTATAGAGCATGAACTCGCGGAAATCCTTGACCGATAGAGCGTACAGGAAGAACAGCACGATAATCACGGTCTTCAGTAAAAAGTCACGATTCATCTTGCGGAAGATCCGGTCCTTCCTGGCGTTGATCTCTCGTAGCACGGCATTCTCATCAACAATGTCGAGGAAGATATCGGCCATCCCTTTGCGCTCATTGTATTCGAACACGATCGCTTTCTTGGTGAAGTTATCGAACTTGGGACCAAGCTGTCGGTTAAGGAGTGTAATCGCCTGCTTGAAGGAGTAACCGTTATTCTCGCAGTTATCGATGAACTGCTGGAAGTACGGCCTGATCCCGGGCCTAATGTACTCGTCGCTCTCCATCACCTTCTTAATCGCCACAAGCACTCCCTCTCTGGCAAGAGGACAGATGATATCTTCAGCATCCATGATGCTCTCCAGCTTCTCCGCCTTGATCGCCTTAGACTGCATGACGAAGTAGGTCAAGAGCCCAATGAAAATAGCAACCGTAACGACTACCGCCAGAGTCACGTTCTGCATAAAAATGACGACGACCAGGACAACAATCGCGAAGCAAATACAGAGCAGAGACGTAAAGCTCTCTAAAGTCAACGGTAAATTGAAGTCAATGATCAGTCCCTCAACAAGCCGGTTGTACTTCGCATACACATTCTCTTTCTGCTTAACGATCCGTTCCTTCTTCATCCGCTCCACATAGCGTTTCGTGTTGTATTTCCCTAAGTACTCTGCGAAAGTATCCAATAGGTTCAGGAAGAAACGACCTGTCCCTTCGAAGAAACGAATCTCGAACATGGAGTTCAGAACAATAAATGCAGCTATACCGAAGAACAGACTAATGATTGAAGTTGTATCCATCGAACCCATACTCCTCTATCTCATCTTCTGCAGGCTCTGCTGTCAGAAACTCAAATCTGCTTCGCTTAATCCCCGCCTTGATCATCGTCTGCTGCACCTTCTCTGACAATGTCCCCACCCGCTTATGTTTACCAATGATCTTCAGTACTCGATGCGTCTCCTCGTCTTCCACCACATCCTCAGAGATAAATTTATAGATCGGATTGATAATCGGTTCCAGACCTTCGGAGCCGATCACCTCGGAGATTGAAGTAACCTTACGTGTACCATCTGCGAGCTTCTCCTGGAACACAACAAACTTGACGGCGCTGCAGATGTTGCGAAGAGCAAGTTCAGCCGGCTCATTCGAGGCCATCAGATAGGCTGTCAAGAAGCGGAAGATCGCCTCTCTGTCTCCTTCGGCATGCAAGGTTGTGAAGAAGAAGTGCCCGGTCTGGGCGGCGCGAAGCGCGGTCGCGAACTCTCCCGGAGTTCTCAACTCCCCTGGGCCAATCCAGTGAGGGGATTGCCGCATCGCGTTAATCAGCAAGTTCTCCATCGTAGCCGGACTGGCATCATCGTCATCCGGAACCGATTCATACTGCAACACATCATTAATGATTCTGCCATGCTCCAGATTCCCTTCGCGGCGAAGCAAGCGCATTTCCGATGGATTCTCTATCGTGATGATTCGGGACAGCGGGTTAATCTCCTTAACCATCATTTCGTTAAGCGTTGTCTTGCCGCTGCCGGTCGGCCCTACCGTAATCCAGGACAGGTCAGATTTGGGAAGCAGAGACAGCATCTTGAACATGTTCACAGAGAATGATTCGTTCTTGATCATCATTTCCGGTGTGATGCTCTTCTTGCTGAACTTCCGGATAACTACCGCAGGCATATCGTAAGGAGATATATCTGCATGTGTCGCATTGACCCGGTATCCTTCAATCGTCCTGGCATTGACCATCGGAATTTTCGGAGTTAAGCGTACTTTGGAGACGCCGAGCAGCTTGGAGATAATCCTCTCCAGATGATCACGATCCAGAAATTGATGCTCCCAAGGTAATGTCTTACCGCCTGTCTCAACAAAGATCTGCTCTATCCCGTTAATGCGAATCTCATCAATTGCCGGATCCTCCATCGCTTTCGTAATCGGACCATAGTGAGTGATCTCGTCAATCAGCGCCCTTTTTAGATCAACCAATTCGTAATAGCCTTCGACAACCGGCTTCTGTGAATCTACGAACTCATTGATGTAGGCCTTGGTCATCTCTCTCTTTCGTGCAGGATCATGTTCCCGTCTGAAAGCATGCGTCGCCACCTTGGTGATATATTTCTGGCAATGCTCTAGTGCCTCTTCAAATTGAATCGTCGTATATTTGTTCTTCAGGTCGTCCATATCTTCTTTTTTGCTGACCTGATAGCTCACCTTCTGCTGCATATCACTAATCTTGGCGCGAGTAAGCATTCGTCTCTCCCTCCTTACTGGTTGCAGAGGATATCCGTTAGGCGCCTCATTTGCTTCAGAAAATATCTGTTAATCAGAGGATTATCCCTTACATACAGCTTGCCTTCCAAGGAATAAGCGTAAGCCGCCTTCACATACGGCAATGCAGCCACAATATTGAGTCCGAACTCACTGATTGCCTTGTGATCATAGTTAATATCCTGGATGTTCATCAGAATAACGCTCGTGAACTTGGCTGTACTAATGCCGACCGATGAAGCAAAATCGAGCAGCCGGATCATGTTGCTGGTTGCTTCAATCCGCTCGGTAGAAGTAAAGAAGCCGATATGAGAAAATTTCATCGCTCCCAGACAGAATTCCAGCGGAGGGTTATTCGGTATATCCACTAGCACGATATCGAACATGCCCTTCAGCGTATTAATTACATGTTCCAGATGATCGAATTCAAAATCCAAATATTCCTCAATCAGATCATGCGGACTTGGGGAGAGCAGGTATAGTCTCTCGTATTTAGTAGCCTGGATCTCTTCCCGGAAATCCACCTTGTCGCTCTTCAGTACACGTATAAGTCCGCTGCCTTTCTTATTCGGCTTAGCATCCAGATAGTGATACAGATTGGGATTGAAGACCTTCAAGTCCAGAATGCAGGTATTTAAGCCCTTCTGGGATAGCATGTAGCCTAAATTGCTAATCACAAGCGCATTATCAACCATATCGCAGGCTGGTATAAATCCGATGACGCTATAGATGAGCTTGCTCTCCTGGAATTCGGAGCCCATATATTCTTTGGGAGATATTTTGTCTAGTACCTGATCGAGGCTTAGTCTTTCGGTTTGATCCATGACTCTACCTCCCTCTGCAAGGTAGGCAACTGATCTAATATCACCTGACTGTTCTTGCGACTAAGCATCGTTATCAGATACTTTTTACCGTCGTACCCGTTATATTTGGCAAAATTATCGATTTGCTCCTTCGTTCCTTCCAGCAGCAGCGATTTCGGTTGAATACTCTTCAGAAAGTCATTGCTCTTCATCACTTCCTGCCGCTTGTCTTCACTAAGCTTAAGCACCTCTTTGTAGACTTCATAAATCGAGTGGCTGCTTGAGTTGAGCATGTCACGGACTTCGATACTGTCGAACAGTATCTCTGTCTTCATCTTGGATCCTCCAGAGGAATATCCCGCATTGGGATTGCCCGCTGATGAACCTTCTTCCTGTTCATAGGAGACACGGATCCTCACCCGATCCCCAGGCATCAGAATATCTCCACCTGCCTCCAGGAAGTTATAGGGCAAGGTAAGAACCTCATGTTGATCCTCCATTTCATAGAGCCATTCATTCTGCTGCGGCTTTTCATCCATGAATTGATCTTTGTAGAGGATGCTGTCGTCCCGCAAGTAGTATTTGGTGAATTTGTCCACCACAGAATCCATATCCTTCGCCAGTACCATATCATCGGAATATTCTCTGCGAATGATCGAGTACTTCTTGATTTGTTTCTCTGTGATTGGAACGTAAGCCGGAACTCCCCCCGACTGACTTATGCGAAGGACCTCCACCGTATCCTTGGCTGCCTCATTGGCATTATTGAGAACAACATAAGAGACAATAATGATAAGAATACTGAGCAGTAATGCTAAAATTTTCTTGAACAATTTTCTGTTCGGGGATACGCTCTTTACCGTCTTTAAATCCATAGTGTTATGCACCCTCCATTAATCTAAGAAGCATCTGACCGAATGCTCTCTCGAATTCAGCGCCTGTATTGGTCAATGGAACATCCGTCTCAATCTGGGAATCGAATCCGGAATTGTAAGGGACAGCTCCTGCCGTCCTCATGTCATAGCGGAAGTACTCGCTCAATCCGGAAGTTAACACCTCACTCACTTTATCCGGTGTAAATAATTGATCCTGAAATCTGGAACGATCATTATACTGAGTAACGATCACCTTCGCCTTGGCATTTAGATAGGTGGCCTTCTCTTGATCGAGCACGACTTCTACGTTCCGAACCGTACTTAATACGGCATGTAAATTGTTAGGAACGCATAACCCGAATATGTCGATATGAATCATTGTTTCTTTGAACTTCCTGAACAAATCCAACGGCATATCCAGTAAGACCAGATTGAATCTGCTTCTTAGTACTGAGATCAAGCCTATTAATTTCTCACTGTTGTAGAATTGCTCCATTAGTCTGTGGTCGTGAAAGGAATATCCTAGTGAGGTAAGCCATAAGTTGTCTTTGATATTAAAAGCGGTTGTCATGTAATCTTGAGGTCTGGCAAGTGTGCGGATGAGCGAAGAGCTCATTTGTTCTTCTTTATTGGTTCTTTCGTGGAAACGGTCAAAGTACATATTCATACTTCTATACTCGGTATCCATATCGATGATGATCGTGCTTAGCCCCCGCTTCGAGGCTTCATGAGCCAAGTTCACAATCGTACTTGTTACTCCGCTTCCCCGATGCCCGGTTATCGCTATAATCCGGCTAATTCCCCGGCTTATGTTGTCCAATTCCCGGCTTAATCGATCTGTAGCTTCCAATTGCTCTGTTGAACTATCCGGCTTGGAGCGAAAACGGTCGAAGAATGATCTTTTACGTTCTACAGGTTCCTTATTTGCTTGCGTTTCGTTCTGAATCTTATGTACTGCTTGTGAATTTGTATGTATCGAGGAGGATTCTCGTCTGGCTGCTATATCAAGTTCAAATTGAAAAATATCTAGCGGGGCTCGGACCTTGTCAATGGTCACTATTCTAAGATTGCTGTATCGTGAGGACAGTGCGGCGAAATCCTCAACTCTCATGCTATCCCTGGTGATGATGAGTACTGGAATCCCTGGACGACCGCTATCCTTCACCCATTCCAGGAAATGAGTCAGATGCTCGCGATCCTGGCCCAGCTTCTGCGAGAACGCCTCATCAGTAATCAAGACTGAGTCTGCAGTTGGAGATTCTTCAGCAACAAACTCCCTCAGATCCTGAAGTTCTAATCCTTTGGAATTAATAACAACGGTCTTTCTAGAGAGACTACCCAACACCAAACTATGAAATCCACCGGCGATCACTAGTAGTTTCATATATTCACCTGCCAATGAATTATTTACTAGTAATTAGTAAAATCTACCTCTTTATCTGAATGCTATTATACAAGTATCTACACATTCAGACAATACCTTATATGGGTAAATTGCCCTTTTTAAGGACTATATGCCTATCGATTTGTCGATTATCCTATGCAATAAGCTCATTTTCGCACGGACAACGATTCTTTTTGATTAGTTGAATTCAAGAAAAAAAATCCAACCTAAGATAGGCTGGATTTTTCAGTTCTTAATCTTTTTATAAAGTTATCTAAAGCGTTGCTTTCATTATTAAACTTAATAATTGAACCCGTAACTATACTAGCCCTTTCGTCCGTTATATACTTCCCATTGGTTATCAACAAATTTAACACCTACCTCATTTTCTCGTCTTAACATCTCTTTAAAAGTTATCCCCTTAGCTTCCTGTTCTGTCACCTTTCTGAATTAACAAACCATTCATCTAGTTCAATGTCTTTTAATCCGGGAGGCAGATCCTCGAAATCCCCCCACCATTTATTCATGGCTTGAAGTAACCAACCGTATTTACTACACTAAATATGGCTTCAGCCGTCACCGAACGCAGTAAGGTTGGGGACAGCCTTGCTAATAGAGCCGACGTCTTGATCCCCTTGATATTCACTTTAATAGCCAGTCGTTATTAATGCTATTTATCCAATATTGAATTGCACTTTCAGGGCTTGATTCAATAATCTCACCAGTGGGTGGTTTAATAATTTGTGGAGCGACAGTTCCCTTTACCTAAATTGCTATCTAAGTCTTGGAAATAAAAAGATGATAGCTGCTTTTACCCAACTATCACCAGTGTCTGTTTCATACCATTATGAATCAAAAATTAAAAAGCTTTATATGGGGTATTTTTTACTTTTTTGTATATTGAGATAATGGTTTCAATATTTGGATTATTTCATCAACTTCTTTTAAATCGACATGGAGATAATACTCATCCTTATCCCTCATCATCATATTATGCTTTTTTCCTAAAGGGACATCCCTTGTGTAAAGCATTATTTGATTTCCTTCAATAATTGAACCTATAAAAATGTCTCCTTTATATTTCACCTCAGTATCCTTCTGATAGATAAAGGATAACTCTTCGAGTTTTACATATTTAATAAACCTATTACTAGAATTTATCACTTTAACAAAACCACGATTTAAATCATTGTTGTCATTAGAAATCAAAGCAAACGTACCATCATCAAGATCAATAAACTCATACTCCTTTTCATCATAAATTGCATTTATCCCCAAAGTCCTCAACATAAAAACATCTCCTCGTCATTAATTTACAGGTATAAATTTCCCCTCGACTTTATCAAATACAGCAAATAGGGTTTCTATCCCATCACTACTGATTTTAATCATTTGAGCCCCATTAGTTAAAGTAAGCCCATCGGAATAGAACTCTGGAATTATTTGTCCATTTGTTGCAGAAGTAAATCCATTCCCGGTAAATGGGTCTGTCATAGTCGACACTCTTCCTCCTGTAGGGTTTGGCATACTGTCTCCAAAAGGGATTTTAATATTGCCTGCATCTTTAGAAGTAAACCTAATCACCGTCGTAAAACCATCTGTTGGACTAAATGGCGTACCTGGATAATCCAAACGTAATCCATCGTATATTATTTTGGGACTCATTAATTTTGATGCATCTTCTACAGTAGTTATACAACCCCCTATTTTTCCTCCGTTAAAATTCATGAAACTGCCGTCTAGATATCCGTTAACAAATGAAGGGTTTAGCACTTTTTGTAACGGTGTATTAACTTCTGGGGTTGGAACGGTTTTTCTGATATTTTCCATAATTCTTGCTTCATCTGGTGTTAATTCATTTGCAGACTTTCTCATTAAAGATAAAAAGCTGTCTTTAGTTAATCTATTATTAATAATAGCTTGTTCTATATTCTTTATAGTTGATGTATCTGGCAGGGGGACTCTGTTGACAACATTGCCCGTTCCTTCTAATTGATGTCTCTTATTAATATCATCAAGTATCGACTTTTCCTTTTTTGCATATTCCTTATACTTAGAAGCTTCTCGTGCTTTCCGACTATTTTCAATATTCTGCAATACGCGTCTTCGTATTTCATCATACAAATTCTTATCGACATTTTCATTACCCTGATAGGTTTTCTCTATCTTCTTCGGCCTAATATACTCAAATATTTTTTGTGCACCTGAACTTTTTAACATGCCGGATATTGTCTTGAACGCGTAAGTAAATGCCACATCACCAACACCCGCTGCTGAAGAGTTGAATGCTATATTGAATAATCGCTCTCCCAGGCTCTGATCTCCATCCTTGCGGAAATCCGTTACGGAATCAGACACTTCAGTTACTCCACTGAATATGGCTTCTGCCGTCACCGATCGCAACACGGTTGGGGACAGCTTTGCTAATAGAGCTGGCGTCTTGATCCCCTTTAAATACTTGAATGGTAGAAAGAAGCCGACCATATTGCCTGCGATTACTCCGGCCTTTTTTCCGTATGGATCGTCTAACGGGTCTACGTATCCTTCTGGCATCGGTCCCATTATCCATTCGGTAATCAACTCCGGTAATCCTGCTGAAGCGGTATTAATAGTATTGACTACAGCATTCGATGTTCCTGTAATCAAATTTGCGAAGAATTGATTTCCGATTCCGCTCTGGGCCCGACGCATTTTGTCTGCCCATTTATTATCGATCGCATCCATTTCCTCCTTGATTTCCCGATACCGCCGATCCTGCTCTTCCTTCGATAACGTGGCCCAATACGTCTGTTCCAACCTTTTCTGTACTTCAGGATCGTCACGGTTCAATATATCGTTCACATCTACTGAATTATACGGATCATAGGCTCCTATCGTATACTGAGGCTGGGGGACTTTAATATTGAATAATGCATTCCACGTCTGCTCTCCAATGACTCCGTCTGCTCCGGACAGATCCTTCCCGTAGATTTCCCGGAATCCATCAATCGCTCGCTGGGTCTGTTCATCATAGTAGCCTGTTGCCTCAATATCAAATCCCAATTTCTTCAGACGGCTCTGCACTATCTTAACTGGATCTGAATAGACCCCTGAGTCTTTTGTCAGGATTCCATTTAAACCTCCAAACAAATAGCGCCACATCTGATCGTCTACAACGCCTGCTGCGCTTCTTCGGTTCTCTAGTCCATAATTATCTTTGAACTGATTCACCGCTTTTAGAGTCTCCTCGTCGAAGAAGCCATTGGCCTCTACTTCATAGCCTAGCTCCTTCAATCTCTGCTGCAGCCGCAACACTTCATCGCTATACTTCTCGGAATTTAAGCTTAATTCTTCAGACAAGGGTGGAATATATACCGGCAGTGAAACTGAGGCGGATAAAACGAATGGATACACGGGAAGGGCCCCAAATGGAGATAAGGTTTGATTCTTCTCTTGGAATAGAGCTTCTCGACTCAGAACGAGAGGAATTTTCTTCTGCTGCATTTCTTCGATTTTCCGGATCGCTTCCTTCTCACGTTCAACATATTCTCCTGCCGCCCACCTCAACGTCTTCTCCTTAATTCGCAGCTGATCATCAATCGCCAGGGCCAGCTGCTGAATCTCCTGAATCAAGCGCTCTACCTCATCTGCGGCTCTGCCAACGTAATCCTCCGAATACTGGGTACGAGTGTCACCCACGACTCGGGATACATCCTTGCACATTCCTGTAACCTGATCTTCAATCATTCGGTTTAGACGTCCAAGGCTATCTGCCAATCCTTCTACCTGATTGGGATTCACCTTCTGCTCCATAAGCCCCGAGCTCCTCTCTATATCCCGTGAAATTGAATAATTTGTCGTAAAGCAGCCTCCGGTCGTTGGCGAAACAGCCTAACCTGCTCCCGACCTTGCCTCATACAAGTGATCCACGTCCCTTGCGGAGTCTTTAGACAATGGAAGAGAGCTTCCGCAGGATGCTCACGATCAAACCGATACCCCGCAACGATCCGACATAAGGATTCATCATACACTGCCCTTGTCAGTTCCTCCGCTACTTCATACTTCAATCCATATGGCTCCAACATCATTGCCGAGCTCTTCACAGCTCCCGTTCCAGCCAAGGCAAACGCATAGTTAATAATTTCAGCAGGTAGATCAAACTGCAGTTCCTCAAGGCAATCACTTAACAGAAAATGTTCCACTAGCAGTTTAAAACAATCATCCCTCTCCAGAAAAAGTTCCACTTCGCAATTCTCTTCCCCTTTTAGAGAGGTATATTTCCCATGGCGTGAGTGAATAAACTCCAGGCTTACTTCATCATTTTCCTCTAGCAAACATGCGAATGCTTGCTCCGGAAAAGCCAGTACCGAGATCAGCTCAGCATAATCAGAATCTATGTATAGCTCAGAGTTCTCTTCAAATGACAAAATCCCCTTATGTATCAATCGATCTGAAACCGCAATCCACTTGTTGCGAATTTCCTCTGTGTCCAAATTACCTCGTAAATCTTCAATCCCAAGCAGAGACTCCGCACCAGCCAGCATACATAAGTAAAATAGCTCCTCATTAGGCAGGGTACATTTCACCATTTAGCAGAATCCTCCCCTTTTTCCTTCTATTAGAATTTCCAACCACATTATAACAATTGGTATATATAGGAACAACCCCCTACTCATCCAGATATAAACATCCATTCTATTAAACTAAAAAAAGCACACCTGCATAGCTATAAATCAGCTATTGCACGGTGTGCTCTAGTTCCTCTCACACATGAAACCGGGCCCGGAATTTCCCTGGGGACTCTCCGGTCCAGCGCTTGAATTGACGGCTGAAATGGGCAATATCCTTGTAGCCAAGACGGGTGGAGACGGCCTCTACCGTAAGCTCGGGCTCCATGAGCAGAAGCTTGGCCTTCTTCAGCTTCAGGCCGGATAAATATTGGCGCGGCGATATACCATATACTCGCTGGAAGATGCGGTTGCAAGACGAAGCGCTGTATCCGAGATCCGCGGTGGCAGCCGCTACAGCATCTCTGGAATGCTGCTCTTCCTTTTCAACCTCGGACAAAGTCTCTCCCTGGATATCGCTATCCTCAACACACTTCTCCAATCTCGCCGCAATCTCAAAGGCTACCCTGCCCATCTTGCTGCTGGCCAGTTCCTCCTCGCCCTGCTCTGACAGCACCTCGCTCAGGCCAGCAAGCAGGTCGAATACGGCGGACATGGCCCTCATCTTGTTAGCTAGCTTCAGCGGCACCTCATTAGCTGAGGTCAGTGAGATCAGCTTGTCCAGACTTGGGCGAATTGCCCGGGTCAGGGCGCTCGTCGACTCATACAGGTCGAAGTTCCTACGGCTCAGCAAGGCATGGAGAATAGGATCATCCGCATTAAAATGCAAACAGTAATAAGTCATCGGCTCTTCACCAATCGCCCGACTCTCATGAACATCCTCCGGCCTAAGCAGCAGTAAATCACCGGGCTTCTGGATATAACGCTGACTGTTCACAATCATCTCCTGTCCCCCGGCGAGCAGTAAATTGACTTCAAACAAAGGATGAGTATGCCGAGGGTATGACCAATCCCTAGTCACCGTACGGACATGGGATGCAAATATCCGAAAGGTCGAATCCATATCCGGCAGCATAAATTCCGCGATATAACGATTATTAGCCAGTTCCAGTTCCATGGCAGCAGCCTCCTTATACCCAAGCTCGATAATTTGTAGTCAATTTGGGTAAATTGATTCATAGTTTGGATATAATATATCATTTTCTACCTTGTTATAATTAACATATCACATAATCATCTCTATATATAGGAGGTAGTTAAATTGGATAAGAAGATGTTATTCAACGCACACCACTCTCCAATAGGAGCGTTTGCGAGTTTTACACTAGGTTATCCCGGCAAGAAAGGCGGCTTAGATCTTGAACTGGCTAGCCCGCCCAATCAGAATATATACATTGGACTGCAAGAGGATGGCAAGAACCGTTACCAAGCGCTACCTTTCTTCGGGGAGGGCCAGGATGAGCGCGATCGCTATACTTCTGAACAGGATGGCGAGAAAGAAGTCGTTGAAGATAAGCTGATCACTTCTTTTGCCCAAGAGAGCATTACTCGCAACTTCAATGCGGCAACCGATGAATGGCAAGCCGGAGATCTGACCTTCCGGATCTATTCGCCATTTGACAGTGTGCCTGATCCAGCTACCTCCAAGGATGAGGAACTTAAATTTGCCATTATGCCAGCCGTTCTGGCTGAGATCGTCGTCGATAACACACGCGGAACAAGCAGCCGCCGGGCCTTCTTCGGCTTGCAGAACAGCGACCCGTACAGATCTATCCGCCGTCTTGAAGAAGTAACGAACGGTGAGATTATCGGGATTGGACAAGGCAGACATACCGCGATTGCGACGAGTGACAGCCGAGTAAAAAGTGCAGGCTTCTTCACAATGGAAGCCATTCTTGAGCCTAAGGTCGAAGAGAATCTGCGTTTTGGTCTCGGAGCCGTCGGCGCTCTGCTTATGGATACACCTGCAGGGGAGAAAGCAACCTACCGCTTTGCGATCTGCTTCTACCGTGAGGGATATGTTACAACCGGTCTCGATACTACCTACTATTACACACGCTATTTTGGAAATATTGAAGAGGTTGCCGCTTATGCGATGGATCACTTCGATAAGAAGGTAGAAATTGCACAGCAGGCTGACCGCATCACAGATGCACCTCACCTGAATGACGATCAGCGCTTCATGCTTAAGTCTTCAATTCGCAGCTACTATGGCTCTACACAATTGCTCGACCACAAGGGAGAAGCGCTCTGGGTTGTGAATGAAGGCGAGTACCGGATGATGAATACGTTCGACCTGACCGTAGACCAACTGTTCTATGAGATGAAAATGAACCCATGGACCGTGAAAAATGAGCTCGATCTGTTCGTGAAGCGCTACAGCTACACCGATCAGGTTCACTTCCCTGGAGATCCGACTCCTTATCCGGGCGGCATCAGCTTCACCCATGATATGGGCGTGGCCAATGCCTTCTCCAAGCCTGAATATTCCTCCTACGAGCTGCATTCGATTGATGACTGCTTCTCGCACATGACGCATGAGCAGCTCGTGAACTGGTTACTGTGCGCTACTGTATACGTACAGCAAACACAGGATAGCAAGTGGATCAATGATAACTTGAGCATTATGGAGCAGTGCCTGGAGAGCATGGTGAACCGTGACCATCCGGATCCAGCCAAACGCACAGGTATTATGGGTCTCGATAGCTCCCGCACGATGGGTGGAGCTGAGATCACAACCTATGACAGCCTTGACGTATCGCTTGGACAAGCACGGAACAACATCTATTTGGCCGGCAAGAGCTGGGCTGCTTATGTAGCCATGGAGAAGCTGTTCACGAAGCTTGGCCGTGGGGAACAAGCAAGCCTGGCTGCTGAACAAGCTGATCGCTGCGCAGCGACTATTGTGTCGCAGATGCTGCCAGAAGGCTACGTTCCGGCTGTCATTCAAGAGAACAACGATTCCCGAATTATTCCGGCTATCGAAGGGCTGATCTTCCCGCTCTTTACCGGCTGCAAAGAAGCGCTTGATCCGAATGGACGCTTCGGTGCATACATCCAGACGCTGAACAAGCATCTGAATACAGTGCTCCAACCAGGTGTGTGCCTGTTCGCAGACGGAGGCTGGAAGCTCTCCTCCACCAGCGACAACTCCTGGCTCAGTAAGATCTATCTGTGCCAATTCATCGCTCGGCAAATTCTTGGCCTGGAGTGGAACGAGCAAGGCAGAGCTGCGGACGCAGCCCATGTCGGCTGGCTGACTTCCACGGCGAATGCTTACTGGAGCTGGAGCGACCAGATGCTCGCCGGAGTGATCTGCGGCAGCCGCTACTATCCGCGCGGAGTGACATCCATTCTGTGGCTGGATGAGCAACCGTCTGCGTAATACTTCAACCAACCTATCGCAAAAGCCTCACACGACTTTCTTACCCCCACTAAATGGGGAGGATGAAGAGCGTGTGGGGCTCTTTTCTTCCGATAATTTATTCATAGTAACTGTTCGCAACCACTTTCTGAACCTAGAACCCGTCCTCTAACAAAACTGGGTATCGTTATTCAGACCAAATGGGCACTTGAAAATTCTAACGAAACTAGGTATCGCTATTTAGGCCAAATTAGGCATTAAAAAATTCTAACGAAACTGGGTATCGCTATTGAAGCAAAAAAGAGGCTTAAAGTCCGAATTTCACCCGAATAACGATCTGTAGTTTCGTTAGATTTAATTTGCGGCTTTTGATGAGGAAATAACGATCTGTAGTTTCGTTAGAAAATAAAAAGAACAACCCGAGACAGTCCGTCCCAGGTTATTCTGTAATATCATATGAAAAACTTAAGCCGCCGAAGCACTATTTTGTCTGGAGATGGCAAACAATACGAACCAGATTAGCAGGAAGCCTAGCACTTGAGGGACGGTTACGATCTGCTGGAAAGCGATCCAGTTGATCAGAACGCCGACCATCGGGAAGCTGAGCTCCGCCAGTGTAGCCACAGACGCCTTTGTAGTGGTTAGACCTTTATAGTAGACTAGGATGCTGAGCAGTCCTGGCAGAAGCGCCTGACCAAGCAGGTTAAGTCCTACCAAAGATAGATCGTATGTGCCTGATGGAAGATTCCACGCAGCACCTTCATTCCAGGTTACCGCGAGCAACAGCGGAAGAGCGAGAACGAACCGTAGCGAGGTCACTGTCTCGTATTTCATCTGTCCGACCATCAATCTGCCCATCACGGTGGAACCGCCCCATAGGGCTGCAGCCCCCAAAGATAACAGACTCCCCACTTGCACAAATTCATTCCAGTGCCCGATCGGAATAGCAAATCCAAAGGTTAGAAAATAAGTTCCAGCCAGCGCGATCAGGAACAGAATCGAGAAATGACGCGGTAGCTTCTCTTTGAGCAACAAGCTCGCTAAAATGATGGCGAACAACGGCTGCAGCTTCTGCAGCAGCAATACTGCGTTGGCGTTGCCGTTAGCAAGCCCCATCGTGAACAGGATAGTTGCTATGGCTGAGCCACCCCAAGAAATGAAGAGCAAAGCGCCGAGATGCTTCATGCTCATGCCTTTCAATTCCCCGCGATTCTTCCATAACACTGGAATAGCGATCAACGCGATAATGACATGCTCCAGCAGAACGATTTGCGCTGAAGTCAGTGCACGGAGCAGAATGATCCGGAATAATGGATCGACACCCCATAGAGCCGCTCCCAATACCACTAGCCAAAAACCGCTTTTTGCCTTAGCAGGACGCACTGAAGCGGGCTCCTGCACCTTATAGCCTGTACTTACGTTTTCCATCTTGCTGTCTCTCCCTCTCCTTGAATACGGAGTCTTGCCAGCAGAAAGCCCCCGTGAATCGACAACAGTCGACATCTACGGGGGCTGATCAAATAAGCATGTGCAAAGACAGGCTTATCGCCTTGTCGCACAAACTTAAGATTGATCTTCTCCCATCCGGACTTTACCGTCGGCTCTGGATTTGCACCAGATCAGTCGCTATCGTCCTACAGGACAGACAGCGAGTCGCGGGCTGTGATTCAATCGCTATGTGCTGATCGAACCATTCACCGCCGGTCAGGAATTTCACCTTACCCCGAAGATCCATATTCAAATTTTTAATTGTTTGATTTTACAATATCCGCTGAATTCATATTACAATCTTTGCCGCGGATATAACTGTAATGAATATCACATTATACTTAGTATATGACTTGTTTCATGTATTTTCAATGAGAATAATTTCATTGTTTCATGCTATTTAATATTTGTATGCAGCGCAACAGGTCCGCGCAACACAAAATCGGTCTCATTCATCAAGCTCTAATAGTACGTGTTCAAAGAGGTCGGTTCTCAGCACCGAGAAGGTTGGATGAAGCTAGGGACTGAGGAGCGGAACGTACGTTTTTGGTACGTGAGCACCGGAAGGCCCGGCTGAATTCAAGATTCGATGCCGAGCAGCTTCCTTATTTACTTCGTGATCAAAAGCGGACGGTTTGAACAACCTCTAATAGACCTTGTGGATGATCTCCTCGAAGTCCGGCTCCTTCATCTCAAAATCGTCGATGTCCCCCCAGGTCTCTAGCTCACGCAAGATATCAACCGTACTCCATTCCTGGCGATTGGCCTCAATCGTTACGACATCATCCTCCTGATCGGTTACTCGAATTGCGGGATTAAGGGTATCCGGCAGCTGAAATTGGCCGCGGAATGTGACGCGAATCTCGGTCGGCAGGCCGATCGTCTCACGAAGCGAGCGAGCGGTGCCATCGAAGGTGAGTTCACCGTGATTGATGACCATCACACGACCGCAGAGCTGCTCAATATCATCCATATCGTGCGTAGTAAGCAATATCGTCTTCCCGAAATCCTCATTCAGCTGCTTAAGAAATTTCCGGATATTCCGCTTCGCATTTACATCGAGTCCAATCGTCGGTTCGTCCAGGAACAGCACATCGGGATCATGCAGCATGGATGCGGCCAGATCGGCCCGCATTCGTTGTCCGAGCGACAGCTTGCGAACCGGTGTAGCCCAGAATTCATACAAATCCAGAAGCTCTGCCAATTGGTCCAAGCGTCTTCGCTTATCGCTATCCGTCACATTGTACATTTTGGCCAAGATGTCATAGGAGGCCTTGACTGGAAGATCCCACCACAGTTGACTTCGCTGACCAAATACAACACCGAGGTTCCGCACCGCCTTCCGCCGCTCCTGGTGAGGATTATAGCCGCCAACAACTACTTCGCCTGAGTTCGGATGAAGGATGCCGGTCAGCATCTTGATCGTCGTCGATTTACCGGCCCCGTTCGGTCCAATGTATCCGACGAATTCGCCCTGCTCAATCTGGAAGCTGATGCCACGGACCGCTTCTTTCCTAGTATATTCCCGTGCGAATAGTGTCCGAATGCCGGAGAATCGTCCCTCACGAACGATCGGGGTCTTGAATTCTTTATATAAATGTTTGGCTTCGATCATTTCTATACCCTCCCTTAGCTTCCTGTGCTCTGATATTTCGTAATTCCGAACCGCCAGAACCGCATACTTACCCCAAGACAAATCGTCGCCATCGCGGCCACAGCTACCAGCACCCAAGCTCCAAGCTCGCCGCGAATAATATATAGAGCTGGAATATAATTGACGAAGCCGACGGGGATGACGATCAGCAGCATAGATGACATCCATTTGGGATATATGGTCAGCGGATATTGCCCAGCTGTTCTAGCTGCATCCTCGGTGAAGGTCTGCAATTCTTCAATCCGTGTCGTCCAGAAGCCAATCGTTGCTGTAGCCAACCCGATCGAGAAAAGAATGACCGCTCCAGTTACTATTATGAATAGAGTAAATACGATGGAGGTCCAATCGATCTGCCCGCTGCGCCATAATCCGTTCATTGACCAGCATAGGATGAAACCGCCCTGCAGCACCTCTCCAATCATAATGCGGAAATTCCGCGGCATGATGGCAAGAAGCACGGGGACAGGCCTGGTCAATATTTGATCCAGTTCACCGTCTACCAGATATTTTTCCAAATGATGAACCTCATCGGCGAACGTACGGTATAAGGTCTTGGATAGTGTAATCACCGAGAACAGATAACCAATTTCATAGATGGACCACCCTTGGATTGCCCCGAACTTGTATAGAACAATCGCGATCATCAGGAACTCCGAAATTTGAATCAACGCCGCGAGTACCGATCCGAGAATAAAATTAAATCGGTATTGCATCCGGCTGCGAACACTTGTCTTGATCAATAGAACGTATAGTTCCAGCCATGTCTTTAACTTGCTGCTCATCCGCCCTGCACCTCCACTTTATGCCGCAGCACCTTAGTCGCCAGCAGGCAGATCAACGTCAAGAAGGCACACCAAAGCAGCGTCCCCCATAAATGAGAGCCGTGTTCATAACCGAGATAGATGCGCGTAGGAATATAGAGAAGATACGGGTATGGCGATAACCAGGCTAACTGAGATAACCAGGAGGGCAGCCACTCCAGCGGAATGAAGAAGCCAGCCAGTAAATTCACGAGCGCATGATTCGCCCAGTAGAACCAGGAAGATTCCGTCGTCCACAATGCAGTTACCCCGATCAGATAATTCATGCAAATCGATATGTAGGCTGCGCCAACTATACTGATTGCAACAAGCATAACGGTGAAGCTGCTCTTGGGAATGTGAAGCGGGAAAATGATGAGATACAGCATGTAGATAGGGATTGATTTGTAAATGAACTGGTAGGCGATTTGCCCCCATTCGCGCGCCGCCATATGGCTGAATAAATGGACGGGACGCATCAGATCCAGTGAGATTTGACCGGTCCGCACGGCTTGCGGAATGCCGAGTCCGTTCGAGATGAAGCTGGTGATCCACAGCAGGCTCTGCGTGAAGCAGATGTAACTGATCATGCCGTGGGTTCCATAAGTGCCGAGGGGATTATCCCTGCCGAGCCCGATCCAAATACTGGCGTAGATGAATCCGAACATCGCGCTGGCAAGATTGTGCACCATATGTGCACCGCGGTACTGCAAATTGCGTGAATAGGCCTTGGCAGCCAACGTAAAATAAAGCATGAAGCACCTCCGATAAGCATTTTTGACGGCTTGTTCCGTCCACTTCAGACAAGGGCATTTTGCAGCAGTAGGGACAAACATCATACCTTATTATTCCAGAGGTGGCAACTGTTTTTTATAGGCTTTGAAACAATGTATGAATTGAATGCTTGGCTGATTTAATTAGGCATCTGATTACTATACACTGGAGAGCCCGCAAGCAGCGCAGGCCAACCAATTGCTGCAAAAATGCAGTTTTTCGAATACGATAGTAGTCGAAAATAGAAAATTCCTGCAATAATGCAGCTTTTTTCGCTGGATTAACCCGATTTCAAGCGGATAACGCTAAAAGCCTGCAGATTTGCAGGCTTTTTATAAATGCAGGCGATTTTACATACCAAAAACTGCAGATTTGCAGTTTTTCACTGCTTATAACTTACTAGGCGTAGTCAAGGATCAATTGGAGTCGTCATCGAACACATCTCCCCCTTTGCCCGTCTAGAAGCATATCTCGCATACGTATGTTCAAAAGAAAGAGGACGCTAATAAGCGCCCTCTATAGTTAACCCCTATCTCCTAAACTCTGCACTTTCATCCGTTCCATTTCCGAGTTAAGGATTGAGCAGCTTTACTGCTGCAAGCAGTCGGGACAGGATGGCCGCCGCTTCCGCTCTTGTCGTGCGGCTGGCTGGAGCAAATTTGTCTTTGCTCTGTCCCTGCATAATGCCTGCCTGGAGCATTAGCTCCACCTCTGCCTGAGACCATGAATGAAGCTGTGAACCGTCGGCATAACCTGACACTAGATCCGTGCTCTCCCCGGTAGCAAGGATCACTTCCGTGCCCGTTCCCTGCTTCACCCCATTCTGCAGTATACGCAGCGCCCGCGCGCCCATTACGGACATTTCCTCCCGGGTAATTTGCGCGTTCGGTCGGAAGCTTTGATCGGCATAGCCTTGCACCAGTCCATAATGACAGCCGTAGCAATAGCATCTCCATACCATGCATCGGACTTCACATCGTTATACAAAGCATCTCCACTACTACTGCTTCCCCTTTGAAGATCAAGCGCTCTGACGAGCATCGCAGCAAAGCCGCTAATTACTGCTTATCGCAGTATAGCGGCTTTATATTGCCTTGCTATGAACATTCCACATCCGATTGCGAACAGGAAAATGGCTATAAATTGCGAGGTCGATAGAATACCGACACTTCCACGTATGATATCCCCTCTGAAAAATTCAAGTATAAATCTACCGCCGCTATATAAGATCAAATAGAGTGCTGCTACCTGACCGTCGGCTTTTTTTCTCTTCGCATAGAGAACCAGTACCGCAAACAGAAGGAAATCCAAGCCGCTTGAAATTAACTGTGTGGGGACCAGCCTTACGCCACCTGGGGCAAGAGAGGAGGATGGAAAGACCACTCCAAACGCACTATCTGTCTCCCTGCCATAACAGCAGCCCGCCATAAAGCAACCAATACGCCCGAAGCCTTGGGCTAGCGCTACAGAAGGGATAATCAAATCAAAATACTTCAAGAACCCTATCTGCTTCTTTCGGCAATAGATATATCCGGCTAATACGCCGCCTATAATCCCTCCGTATACCACAAAACCGTCTGTGATCATCAGCAGCAAGAGGCTAGGATTTTGCAAGATATTCTCCATCTGAGTGAGCCAAAACAAAACCTTGGCGCCGATTGCCCCGCCTACTAGAACCCAAACTGTTAGCGAATCAATATGACTACTATCGATGTTGAGCCGCTTGGCCCGCTTCATCATAACCATGTAAGCAGCCAGGACACCAATGGCGATCATCACCCCGTATCCATGAACCGTAAAGGGGCCTATTGAAAATAAATCATTGTACACACTATCCCTCCTCTGCAAAATTAAAAGTATTCTCACCAGCATCCAGCATCGCCGTTATTCGTTTGGATACCTCAGCAAAAATATGTAGGGCGTTGTCATTACTGCCTATGTGGTTTCTCTCTTCATTCAGCAATCCGAAAGTTCCATAGACTATAAATATAGCAGAGCTATGGCTATCATCTGTCTTTATAAATCCCTGCTCGATTCCCTCGTCCAAATAACGCCTCACCGGATCGATAGCACCGCTCAGCATTTTACCGGACAATACGCGGAACACCTCAACATCATGCCTGCTCCCTCGTACTTTGTCGCGACCGTTCATTAATCCCATCCAATGAATGAGCACGCGCTTGTAGCGCTCGGGGTAGGGAAGCCTCTTATCTTGTAAAATCTCAGAAATGCCGGACACGAACAAGTCGGTATACTTGGCCATGGCAGCTTCAAATATTTCTTCCTTCGAAGCAAAGTGGTGATAGAACATGCCAAACGAACCGTTGGCCTGTGTGTAAATATCTTTGACTGAAGTATTGATGTAGCCCTTCTCCATAAACAGCTTGATTGCAATATCCAGTAATTCTTCTTTTCTCTCTTCCGGCTTCTTAACAACCCTGGCCATATAGCACTCTCCTAACAGAGTCCGACTCTGTTAATATTGTGCATTACAGAGCGAAACTCTGTCAAGTGTAAGGTCATGACTTCTACGGCGATTGTTGCCCTATTAGAGCATGTTCCCCACGGGTCTTATAAATGAGAAACGCCGCCTCTTATACCGTCGGGCGACGCTTCAAAATATGGTGTCGAAAGGGATATCTTAGGAATGAATGTCCAAGTAATAAGGCCTACGCTGTCTGAAAATAACCCATCGCTTATAACCAATCTGCTCTAATGTCTGACGAACCTCTTCCCATTCATCTCCGACCCGCAGCGGATCATGCGCATCCGAGCCAAAGGTAACATCTACGCCATAATGGTAGGCCTGCTCGATGATATTTATCGAAGGATACCAGTCCTTCGCGCTCTTCCGGAATCCACCCGTATTCACTTCCAGCACGGCCCCTCTCCCAGCCATCGTCTTGAGCAAAGGTGCGATATAGGGGGCATATAAATCTTCGAACGACGGATTCCCTCGATGAACCCGGTCCATATGCCCGATGATGTTCACCCAATCGCTCTGTACAGCGTGCTGCATCAGCTCTATGAATCTTCTAAATTCCGCCATCCGCTCTTCCTCAGAAGCCTGGCTCCAATCCAGTCCTTGGAGAATAAGGGATGGAGAGGTGAAATGGATCGAACCAATCACATAATCCAGCGGAAAGCCTCTGTATACCTGGTTGTACAATACCATATGCTCCTTAAAAATATCCGATTCGACCCCGATTAACAGCTCGATCCGGTCCCCATATTTCTCTTTTAACTGTACAGCCTCTTCCACATAGCGAGCAAATTCACTCTTGGCCATAGCCAAGCCCGGAAAGGGATGATCCTCATCCGCAAAAAAATACGGAGAATGATCGGTAATACCAAGCACCTGTATACCTTTAGAGATTGCGCTTTCGATATACTGCTCGATGGTCCCCGCAGCATGTCCACATCGTTCGTGATGTGTATGTAAATCAAACATAGCCTCTCCTCCATTCTTGTTGGTTCATCCACTCACAATCAAAAGCAACCGCCAAGCGTACGAGCTGAATAGCCTGAACTCCAGATGAGTCAGCAGGTTACTATACACGCTCTCTTTGTGCAACCGATTGCATTATTATTATATAAAACTTTCTCTCGCATTGAAATGCATCTTATTGCAATTATCATCATACATCCCTTCTGCACTTCAGTCGCTTAACAGCATCCGATATTGAGACTTAAACAACAGCAAAGAAGCCACCTCACATTGATACGGACGCAGCTCCTTAGTTGTACATAACGATATGTATACCTGCCATTCCCCCTACAAACTCAAAACTGCAAATATACAGGCTTTATCGCATCAAATCACTAGTTATTAGGAAAAACCTGCAAATATGCAGGCTTCTCCTCCTTTTTTCTTGAAATCAAGCTAATGTGGAGAAAAAAACTGCATTTTCGCAGGAATTCACTATTTCAGGTCGATCTGTTTACGAAATTCCTGCATAATTGCAGGCTTTTATGATGTATGAAGCAATGTAGCATCGTTCTCGTTCCTATCCACACTTAGCCTTTGACCGAACCGCCCATCAGCCCTCTGACGAAATACTTCTGCAGCAGGAAGAAGATGGTGAGCGGCATCAGCATGGAGATAAAGGCAGCCGAGGTTAAGAGATGCCAGTCGCTGCCGCGAGAACCGACCAGATCGGCGATCTTCATGGATATCACCTGTACGCTTGGCTGATTGCCGATGAAGATAAGCGAGACAAGATAGTCGTTCCACACCCACAGGAATTGGAAGATCCCGATCGAAGCCAGGGCCGGCACCGATAACGGAAGGATCAATCGACTGAAGATCGTAAAATGACTGGCCCCATCTATGAAGGCCGATTCGAACAAATCCCGCGGGAGCTGACTAATGAAATTGTACATAAAGTAAGTCACGAGCGGCAGTCCAAAGGCCGTGTGGGCTAGCCAGATTCCCAGATAGCTCCCGTTCAGGCCGAGCGCCGTGTAATCCTTCAGTACCGGAATCAGCGCCACCTGCAGTGGAATAACGAGCAGTGCGATGATGGCGACGAATAATGTCTTCCTGCCTGGGAAACGCAACCAGGCGAAGGCATAGGCGGCAAAGGAGGCAATCAGCACAGGGATCACTGTCGCTGGAACGGCAATCGTCAGCGTATTCAAGAAGGCTTGAGACAGGCCGGTTCCCTTCTGGATCGTCTCGCTGCCGTCAGCCTGCTTGAGCTTATATTCCTTACCGGACAGCACATTTCTGTAATTGTCCAGTGTGAAATTCGGCAGTGCCTCCCAGCCGCGTTCCTGCACATTCAGCGTTCTCGCCCTGCGGTTCTCCCATTGCAGTCGCTGACCGTCAACAACAACGCCCGCCTTCAACTGCTCATCACTGAAAGTCCTGCCATCGACCTGAATCGGCTCGCGCAGATCCGTCTCCTTCGGTAAGGTCAGTGTATCCTTCGTCTGCCAGCCTTGATGGGGGAATACCTTCCACCATCCGCTCTGCAGTATATCCGCCGCCGGACGGAAGGAAGAGATGAACAGTCCGAGCGTAGGAATCAGCCAGATCAGACAGATGATACCGAGTACAATGTTGACGACAGTCTTGCTGCCCCTTCGTCTGGATTTTGCGGCCATTTACCATCCCCCCTGTCTGCGGAACTGCCGCAAATTAATAATAATGACAGGAATGATCGCAATCAGCAGGACAATGGCCAGCGTCGATCCATACCCGAAATTACGATACATGAAGAATTGGCGGTAAAATTGGGTAGCTACCACCTCGGTATCATACTGACCTCCGGTCATGACCATGACGACATCGAATATTTTAAGCGTAAATACAATAATCGTCGTCGTTACCGTCAATATTGTCGCCGAAATATACGGAATAATGATGCGGCCGAATATGCGGATCTCACCGGCGCCATCGACGCGGGCTGCCTCCAGAATATCATCGGGAACCCCCTTGATCGCCGCCGAGAAGATTACCATCGCGAACCCGGTCTGCATCCAGATCAGAATGACGATCAGGAACAGATTGTTCCAGGGCTGGAGCATACTCGTCCATGCCTGCGGTTCGCCGCCGAAGAACATGACTATCGCGTTGAGCAAGCCGATCTGTTCATCACCCGGCTGATAGTAATAGATGAACTTCCAGATGACCCCTGCGGCGACGAACGAGATCGCCATTGGCATGAAGATGATCGCCTTGGCGATTCGCTCATAGCTGCTCCGATCCGCCAATATGGCGATTAACAGTCCCAGCGATACACAGGCCAGTGTGCCGATGAATACCCAGAGCAGATTGTTGCGCAGCGCAACGCCCAGCAGCCGATCACTGAAGATGGCCGCATAATTGCCGAAGCCGATGAATCGATCGGAGGAGGCGTTGAAGAAGCTTAAGTAGAAGGTACGCAGCGCCGGAATGATCAACAGCCAGCCGAGCAATATAGCCGCGGGGCCGATGAAGATATAGGGTAATATTTTGCCGCGAAGATGATCAGGATACTTCTCCGCTGCCCAGTTCAACGTATAGTAGAGAAAATAGACGCCCAGCACTCCCCATAGAACAGCGAGAACGGCCGTAATAAGCGGATTTAGAGCGGTGTTGCGAAAAAAGATGAAGATTGCCCCATGGACTGCCGTGTTTACCACAAGCACAGCAAGCGATAGCAAAACTGCCCCTATGCTGATTTTGGATTTAATCACTTCCCGCATACGGCCGCCTCCTTTTTTTAATAAATCCGGTTTTCAGCACCGAAGCTTATGCTTCCGATGTGCGTTTTTTCAAAACGTTTCAGCTGGATGAAGCTAGGGACTGCCGCGGGGTGATCAAAAGCGGATTATTTGTTGTCCCAGCCTGCCTGGATCTGCTTCAACGCATCATCCAGATTCGCCGCACCGCTGACATAGTCGGTCATGCCTTTCCAGAACGTACCCGCTCCAACGCTTCCCGGCATCAGATCGGAGCCGTCGAAGCGCAGTGTGGAAGCCTCTTGAACGAGCTTCGCCATCCGGCGGTCGGAATCCGTTGTATACCAATCCAGCGATGCATCATTCATCGGTGCAATAACCCCGCCGGACTGTACCCAGGTCTTGATCGATTCGCCTGTCGTGAAGAACTCCATGACCGCGCGAACCTCTGGACGGTCGTTGAACATCGAATAAATATCCCCTGCTACCAGCACCGGCTTGCCGTACTGCTCATCAATCGGCGGGAAATAGAACCAGGCTACATCCTCGTCGATCTTAGCTGTCTCCGGGAAGAAGCTTGTGATAAAGTTGGCCTGACGGTGCAGCCATGCCTTCGGCGGATTGTCGAACATCGGGGCAGTGGCATCACCAAAGGCTGTCGTAACGATCGACTTAGTGCCACCGTATACATAATCTTTGTTCATCCAGATCTGCGACATCAACTCCACGGCATGCTTCACTTCCGGCGAGGTGAAAGCAAGCTCGCCCTTTACCCATTTGTCGTAATTCTCTGGAGTAGTCGTACGGAGCATGATATCCTCGACCCAATCCGTGGCCGTCCAGCCTGTCGCCGCGCCGCTCTCAATCCCGATCGTCCAAGGCGCATCGCCGTCCTTGGCAATCTGTTCCGTTAACGCCATCAACTCATCCCAGGTCTCCGGAATTTGATATCCGGCATCTTCAAATTGCTTCTTCGGATACCAGACCAGGCTCTTCACATTACTGCGGTTCCATACCCCGGTCATAATATCGCCGTCCTTACCCGGCATGGTCGCCATATCAAGCCAGCTCTGATTGTAATTAGACTTCAATTTATTGATATCAAGAATATTGTTCAGATCAATGACCTTGCCCGTCTTGGCAATTGAAGCGAGCAAGCCCGGCTGTGGGAAATCAGCAATATCAGGCGCATTCCCGCCATCTACACGGATATTGATCGTTGCCTCGAACTCCTTGGAGCCTTCATATTGAATATCGATGCCCGTCTTCTCCTCAAAGTCCTTAATGCTATTCTCGAACTTGACTTGGTCAGCATCTACGAAGGGGCCGAACATTGTTACTTTCGTTCCCTTATATTCGCCCTTCAGCGCTAATTCAAGCGGCGAGCCTTGTGTATCTGAGCCTTGATTGCCGTTCGTATTCGCGTTGTCGGGAGATTTCCCCTGATTCCCCTCATTCTTCTGATTATCACCGGGCTGATTCGCCGTCTTCCCCTCATTACCGCCTCCCCCGCAGGCACTTAACAGCATTGCGAAGGATAGGCATAAGATGAGCAGCAGCGAGACTTTGTGTGTGAGAGATTTTCTCATATTTTCATACATCCCCTCTAACCGTTATTAAGCTCTGTCATGCATCTGTTTGCCAGCCTGTGGCAGTACGCATCCCCCCTTTGCAAAGCTTTTCAGAAATTTACCGGATAAAATCATATCGATTGGTTTATTCATCTTTGTATGCGCTATCAGTCGGTTATATGCCTGAACCTGTAATATACTGCTCATGCCTCATTATCTCTCTCGTGTAGATTCGCGAATCATCAGCTGATGCTCTAAAATCTCTCTTCGGATCTCTACTCTTCCGGTGGTAATCAGCTCATGCAGCTTCTCAGCTGCACGATAACCGAGCTGATAGATCGGCTGGGCGACGGTCGTCAGCTTGGGAATGAACATGCCGGCCATGCGTACATTATCGAATCCGATGATCGAGATCTGCCCGGGAACGAGTATGTTCCGATCCTTCAGATAGGAGATCGCCCCCATGGCGAACTCATCCGACACGCAGAACAGCGCGGTTAACTCAGGGTAACTTATTAGCAGATCATGTGTCGCAGCATAGGCGTGATTGAAGCGGTAATTAGCGTAGCTTACTTTGCTTGTATTTTCCGGAAGACCGAATTCAGTAATTGCACGGATGAACCCGGCGTACCTCGGCGGTCCGGATATGGAGTTGTCATGGTGGAAGCCGATCATCCCGATATCCCGGTGGCCCAGTCCGATCAGGAATTTAACGGCGTCATAAGCCGCCGCCTCATCATCGATCTCGATGCAGGGGAGGCTATATTCCTCCGAATGGGTAGAGACAAGCACTGTCGGGATTTTGTAGTCTGTTAATTTGCGGTGATATTCCGGCAGCATGGCGTCGCTAGCGAAGACGATCCCGTCTACCTGCTTCTCATGGAAGGTATCGATGTAGGCCAGCAGACGTTCCTTATTCCTGTCCGTGTTGCAGATCATCAGGCTGTAGCCAAGTTTAATACAGGCATCCTGCATGCCGCGGATCATCCCTGCATAATACATACTCTCAATGTCGGGAATGAGCAGGCCGAGGGTGAACGACTTCTTGTAAATGAGTCCCCTGGCAAAAGCGTTCGGCTGGTACTTCAACGCCTCGATCGCTTCAAGCACGCGCAGCCGCTTACTCTTGCCTACCATCTGCGGCGTATTCATCACCCGGGATACGGTACTGATCGAAACCCCCGCCCTCCTGGCAACATCATGAATCGTAGTCTTCAATGGTCACGACCTCTTTTCCGAAAAGCTTTTCAGTTACATATGTATGCAACATCGGAGCCGATTCATTCGTCATCTGGAATAAGAATAAATAGCAGACAGAAGCGGGAAATGATAGAACATTTTACTAAGATGAGTCAGCCATACAACCATTCTCGTGCAGCTTATATGTTCAAGCTTAAGTCGCTTTATGCGGGGGGAGGAGAACTATGAGAGGATTAGTTATGAAACGAAGATACTGGTCACTAGCTATCTGCATGCTCACTATTGTGATTGCGGGGTATGTGTTAACGGCATGTTCCGTGCTTGGAGGTGGGACTGATGGGGACCAAGTACAGGTGAGTACAACTCACAATCCCACTGGTGAGGAGGTGCTCAAGCTCAATCCTGACGCCGACATCTTCATGTTCGGGGATCTTATCTTCATCAAAGCTGATCCCTCGAGTTGGGTTCAGGAATTAAAGTTCGAGGATCAGAGCAAAGTCGGAGAGATTACAGCTGTATATGATAAGCAAGACAGCTTCATTAATGGCATGTCTACGAAGCTGACTGTCGGAACTGAAATTTATGCTCCTTCGCCCCGGCAAGGAGGAGAAGTTCTCATCATTGAGTTGGACGGTAAGCAGCACCGATATTTGGCGCTTATAGAAGGGTAAGGGTAGCATACACTCCTGAAAATCGAGTGTGAACACAGCAAAGCCGCTGCTCTCACTGCATATCGCAGTTGAACAACGGCTTTGCACATATTTAGTGATTAAGAACTTGAACATATTAGAGATCAAGAACTTAGTAGAACTTAATCGCACTCGTACTTAGCAGGGCAAGTAACGAAAACTGCAAATATGCAGCTTTTTAAGATACAAATCACTTGATTTAGCAAAAAGCCTGCAAATATGCAGGCTTTTACGCCTAATCCGGCGTAATCGAGTCTATTTCGAGAAAAAAACTGCATTTTTGCAGGAATTCCCGATTTACGATCTCTATTCCTGATAAAAACTGTATTTTTGCAGGAATTTACTGTCCGCTGGGCCTTCCAAATGCGAACTGGTATATCCACACCGCATCTATACCGTTCTATATGAGCGGTCGTTACCATGCCACATGATCTTCATGAACTCTCACACTCCATAGGATAGAACTCTTAGACAAAAAATGCCATTCCGGCTGGTACATCAGGCGTTCACCAGCCGGAATGGCGTTACTAATAGCCTACTACCCGTTCACTGCCGCGAACTGGCTGTTGTACAGATTGGCGTAGTACCCGCCGCTCTCCAGCAGCTGTTCATGACTGCCGCTCTCGATGACATCCCCGTCCTTCATGTAGAGGATCATATCGGCCTCACGGATCGTCGACAGACGGTGGGCGATGACGAAGCTCGTTCGGCCTTCCATCATCTTCAGGAACGCCGCCTGGATACGAATCTCCGTCAGCGTATCGATGCTGCTCGTCGCTTCATCAAGAATCAGCATCGGCGGATCAACCAGCATAACCCGAGCGATCGTCAGGAGCTGCTTCTGTCCCTGGGACAGGCTGTCGCCGGAGCCGCTGATCACCGTATCATAGCCCTGCGGCAGCCGCTTGATGAAGCTGTGGGCGTTAGCCGCCTTAGCGGCAGCAATAACCTCCTCCTGGCTAGCATTCGGCTTCCCGTAGGCGATATTGTCGCGGATCGTCCCGCCGAACAGCCAGGTATCCTGTAGCACCATCCCGAAGGTATGGCGTAAGCTGTCACGGGTCATATCGTTAATGTTAATGCCGTCTATCGCAATCTCGCCAGCATCAACATCATAGAATCGCATTAACAGATTCACCAGCGTTGTCTTGCCGGCACCGGTCTGTCCCACGATCGCGACCCGCGTGCCTGGTTCGACAACGAGGTTCAAATCAGTAATAAGGGGCCGTTCAGGCTGGTAAGCGAACTTCACATGCCGGAACGTAATCGTCCCCTGCTTCGCCGGGATATGAACAGCATCATCAGCATCCGGTGACTCCGCCGGTTCATCAAGCACCTGGAAGACACGCTGCGCCGAGGCCGTAGCTGATTGCAACTGCGTAATTACGCCAGTGATCTCGTTGAACGGCTTAGCGAACAGATTGGCATAGATCAGGAAGCTGGACAGTCCCCCCACCGATATTCTGGACATGATGACCATAATACTCCCAATTAACGCGATGATTGAGAAGGTCACATTGTTCACCAAGCGGGTAGATGGATTAGACAGGGAGCTGACAAATTGTGATTTTACCCCGGTGTGATGTAATTCATCATTTCGCGCTGTGAACTCCGCAAAAGAGTGGTCTTCATAACGGAAGGCCTGAACCACCTTCTGCCCGCCGATCATCTCCTCGACATAACCATTTAGCCCACCCAATATACGGGCCTGATCACGAAATAGCTGTTGGGAGCGCATCGTGATGAACCGCGCTACGAAGAAGGCCGCTGGTGCAGATAACAGCACGACGATGGTCATGAGTGGATTCGTATACAGCATGAGCGCGATCGCTCCGATGATTGTAACAACGCCGGTTAAGAGTGTGGAGAAGCCTTGCAGCAACCCGTCCGATATGGCATCCATATCGTTGACGAACCGGCTGATGCTGTCCCCTTGCGGATGATTATCATGATATTTCAGCGGTAGAACATTCAGCCTGTCGAACATCTCGCTGCGCAGATCATTAACCGTTTGATAAGCAAGCCGATTCGTAAGATATGTCAACAGCCAACCGAACAAGCTTCCGATGAGATACACCAGACCAAGCTGCGTAAGCAGTCTGAATATGTCCGCGAACTCAACGGCACCCTTGCCGACCATATGGTCGATCGTAATCCCGATCATAAGCGGCCCGATCAAGCTGGAAGCTACGCTAATAATCGCACTAATGAAGGCCCAGATTGTATAGCTTTTATATTTTCCTGTATAAGTCAGCAGTCTTCCCCATGTTTGCTTCATGTTCATTGTTGTCCTGCCTCCTCATTAGAGAACTGTGAGCGGCAAATCTCTTGATAGACACTGCAATCGCGCTTGAGTTCAGCATCTGTGCCGATGCCGGCGATCCGTCCATCTTCGATGACGATGATCTTATCAGCCTGCTGCACGGTGCTAACCCGCTGCGAGACGAGGAATACCGTCATTCCCTGGCTGTTCTCCTGGATCGACCTTCTTAACGCCGCATCTGTGGCAAAATCGAGTGCGCTCGAAGAATCATCAAGGATGAGAATATCGGGACTGGCGACAATTGCCCGGGCGATCGTTAAGCGCTGCTTCTGCCCACCCGACAGATTAAGTCCGCCCCTGGACACCGGAGTGTTATAGCCTTCTGGCATTTTCGATATGAATTCATCGGCCTGTGCAATGACAGCTGCCCGCTTAACCTCTTCATCCGCAGCTAATTCATTGCCCCAACGGATGTTATCGTCAATCGTCCCTGTGAAGAGCAGTGCCTTCTGCGGAACGATCCCGATCTTGCCGCGTAGCTCATGCAGGCTATAATCCCTTACGTCGATCCCATTGATGAGGATTTGCCCAGAGGTAGTGTCATAGAATCTCGGAATCAGGTTCACAAATGTAGATTTGCCTGAACCAGTACCACCGATAATGCCCACGGTCTCGCCACGTCTTATCTCCACCGATATATCTGTCAGAGCCGGATCACCCGTTGCGCTATATCCGAAGGTGACATGATCAAATACAACAGCGGGACCGTCCTTTTTATCTTCTATTTTCGCTGCAGACTGTTTTCGCTCTTCTGGCGCAGGGTCCGCAATGGAAGGAACGGTATCGAGCACCTCATTGATCCGTGCTGCCGAGGACGCTGCCTTGGTAAAAATAATAATCAGGTTCGACACGACGATCAAAGCGAGCAAAATTTGCGTGACATAGTTAATAAAGGCGATGATCTCGCCAGAAGATAATGTCCCCGTATTAATGTGAATACCGCCAATCCATAGAATAGCGATAATCGCCCCGTTGACAACAACCGTTGTTACCGGACTAAGCAGCGCAGACACACGCCCTACTCGGATCGCAGTGGCCGTAATGTCGTCGGAAGCCTCGCGGAATCTCGCCTTCTCAGCCTGTCTCTTCGCGAACGCACGGATGACGCGAACCCCCGTCAGATTCTCGCTCAATACTAGTGCGATTCTGTCCAGCTTCTTCTGGTATAACCGATACATAGGTGCGGTCTTGGTAATAATCAAATATAGAATAATTGCAAACACGGGTGTTGCCGCAAGCAGAACAAGCGACAGTCTAAAATCAAGCAGCATCGACATGATGATTGCCCCAATGCAAATGAACGGGGCACGAATCACGAGCCGAATCAGCATCGCTACCGCGATCTGCAGCTGATTGACATCATTTGTGATACGGTTGATCAGTGATGGTGTCCCGAAGCGATCAATCTCAGCATAAGACAGCGTCGAGACATGCCGGAACAGCGTATTACGCAGCGTTGTCCCGAAGCCCTGCGATGCCCGGGCCGCATAATATTGACAGATCAGCGAGCTGCCGAAGCCCAGTATCGACATGACGACCATTAAGCCGCCCATCTTCCATACATAAGCGATATCATTTCTACCAATCCCATGGTTCACAATCAGGGCCACAATCGTCGGTAGAAGCAGCTCTAGAATTGCCTCCACCAGCTTAAAGAAAGGGCCTAGAATACTTTCCTTCTTGTAAGGTTTTAAAAATGCAACGAGTCTAAACAAAGTATCATCCCCATCATGACTGTTATAAAGGCCGCTTTTGATCTGACAAATCGGCCATTCTGAACTTGGACTAAAAATTTCATTTCATGCAATACAAAGGGTTTGACGAAATTTATTTACCGGATATGATTATGACATAACATCTTCCATATTAATAATATTTGATTTATATCTAATCTATATGAAATAAATATGTCAGCATAAAAGGAGAAGCTTATGGACATCAGGCAGTTAAAATATTTTCTGATGATTGCGGAGGAAGGACAGATTACCTCAGCCGCCAAAAAACTGCAAATGGCCCAACCCCCGCTTAGCCAGCAGCTTAAGCTGTTGGAGGAGGAGCTTGGCGTGAAGCTCGTAGAGCGTGGTCCACGCAGTATCCGACTCACGGACGCCGGTGAGATTCTACGCCGCAGAGCGCAGCAAATTGTAGATTTAACAGACTCGACGTCCAGAGAGGTCAGTGATTTTGCCAAAGGATTGAAAGGCACATTGACGATCGGTACGGTGTCCTCCTCCGGAGCGACGTTATTAAAGGATAGATTATCCGAATTTCACAAAACTTACACCGGGATCAAATTTGAAATCCATGAGGGCAACACATTCAGGGTCATTGAATTGCTGCAGAGTGGAGTCATCGAACTGGGGATCGTTAGAACGCCCTTTCATAATGCGGGGATAGGTTACAAATATGCCGAAAGCGAGCCGATGATCGCCGTGATGACCCCGGAGCTGGATTGGAGCGGAGGGCGGGATGCCATCGGAATCGATGAACTCCGCGAGCGCCCTCTGGTCATTTACCGCCGATTCGAGCAGCTGATCCGCGAGACCTGCCAGAAATCCGGCTTCGAACCAAACCTATTCTGTAAAAATGACGATGCACGGACCACCCTGCTCTGGGCCAATGCCGGCCTCGGCATCGGAATTATCCCGAAGTCCGCGTTTGAGCTGGCGAACCACAGCAATCTGATCTATAAGGAAATTGACAGTCCCTCCCTCCAGACCCGGGTCGCGGCAATCTGGATCAAGGATCGTTACATGTCCTCGTTGGCTAGAAAGTTCCTGGAGAGCTTCAGTAAGGAATGATAAAAGAAAGGAGTGATCCGGCTGTTCACCGTTCACTCCTTTGGATTATGACCATAGAGGATTCTATTGTATTTGATCTTTTGTTCTTAATCCCTGCTCTATCTCACGAATACTAAACCGTACGATCGCCCCGTTGGCCGTGCCAACATACAGTTCATCTCCCGATCTGTTGATTGTTCCGTTACGCGACTCCAGCTCACGCAGCTCTGCGTAGCCCATCAGCATATTTTGCATCCGTCCCAGCAGATCGCCACTCTGTCTGTCGATAACGAGCAGGTTCGGGCCATAGGGCAGAAGCAAGTAATCGCTCATCACCATATATCCGCCTCCGGCAAAGTAGGACATATTCTCTGCCTCAGCAGTAGTATGGTTCATTTGCCATACCGGTGTACCGTCACCAAGCCTTACCGCTGTAGGAATCCCATCAGCCAAGAGATATAATATATCCTCGGCGATGGTTCCCTTGGAGGCTCTACCCTTCATCGTCCACAGTTCCTGCCCCCGTTCTGCATCATACAGCACCGATTCATATTGCTCCTCGCTCCGGTTAACACCCGTATGATTGGCGGTCTTCGCCATGCGTTGCACAAGCAAATAACGCTCATCGATTATCTCGATTCGTTCATTTGCAGTCAAGGAATACACGGTCAAGCTGTTCCCCGTCCGTAAATCCAACAGCATCCAGCGATCGCCCAGCTGAATCCAACGACTGGACGAAGGCGGCTCGAGGGGATTGATCCTTGGTCCTCCCGGATAGTAGGCATCGTAACTAGCGTAGCCAGACTGCTGCCCTTGCAGCTCAACCGTCCACTTCACCTGCCCGGAATTCGGATCATAAGCATTCAAGGCTTTCTGATCTCGAACCAGCACATAGGGATCTTGACCACCTGCATTGAATATTTGAGCCTTCGCAGGGACTTCCCGCTTCCATTTCAGCTTGCCCGTAGTATTATCGAAGACAGATAATTGCGCTAGATGATCCTTCTCTTCCATATCTGGAGTCTCCAGCGTAATTACGCTGTTTTTCGCCAGCCCCATTCCAACTCTATACCCCTGGTCCTCAGACTTTCTCTCCCATAGAACCTTGCCATCGGATAAACGGATCTGCCGCAATCTGTTCTCGTACTGCTTCGCCTCCGGGTTGTAATCCGTCAAGATCGTCACCATATCACCGGAATCTGCTACTTCCGCCTGCAAAATTCCAAAGCCGGCCTCCACCTGCCACAGCTTCTTGCCATCCGTCCGGGTGACTGCGTATATATTAGAGCTCTGATGCATTCCACTGAAGCCGCCGTCGTCTCCCTTGATTAACAATACATCCGGAGTAGCCGCCAGCATGTAAGCAAAATCCAAATCCCCCTGCTGCCTCCATAACGGATCCATCTGCAACGTCTCTGACATAGGAGTATTCATAAAATGATAAGAATCACGATAGTCCAGCCCAGTGTAGATGCTCCTGCTCCTATCTGCACCAGGAATGATCCAACTGTTCCTCTCCAGCTTGCCTTCCTGAGAGAAAGTCACTAAGAACTGCCCGTCAGGCCGTTCGTAACGCCAGGTCTTTCCTAGCTGCATCGGCTTTCCGTTCTCCATCTGTAAGTTCCCTGAAGTTTCGATAAATTGCGGTGCGCCTAGCAGCTTCTTCACGTATGAACTATCTGTGCCGGGAACCAGCAGCCAACTGGCCATATTTCTGATCAGATCCGTGGATACTTTGGAGCTTGGGGCAAAGATTCCCGGAGGAAGCGGAACTTCACTCGCTATATCCTGCTTCTGAATCCACAGCAGAACCGGCTGATAGATCTCTCCGTCCTGTTGCCAAGGCTCGGGATTCGCGAGCACCCCTACCCAGCTCTTCCATTGGGCTACAGCAACCCATTCGGAATCACTTGCCACTTTGTTATCCCATGTGAGCGAACTGTTCGGAGTTAACGCCAGCTTAGCCTCGTTGCTCAGAGTAATCCACTTCATATCTCCAAGCTGTACTACCTGACCTGCATCCTTCGTCCAATACCACAGTGGGGTCCAGACCTCACCCCGATCATCAGAATGAACCTGAAGCAGCTCGCCCTTCATATCACGGACTTTGAACCTGTCTCCCCTCTGCCCGTAATATGACAAGTTCAATTTATGTATGTCACTCTTGGTGGTTATTTGTTTTGGAAATAAAGGAGCTCGTTGTTGAGCCTCCAGGGAATCGCCCTTTTTCGGAAGAACAGTACTAGAGAAGTCGGTTGCGGCAAACGTTGTATAACTAGCCTCAGTCCCTAGAGCTGCATCTAGTGGAGAAAGTATTAAAAGAGTACATAACCCCAGCCCTGCAGCCATCTTGCTTAACGGTAACATCGCCTCATCTCCCTTATGAACAATTATCTGATTATGCGCTTATTTATTACCGAATAGAAGGATTTATTTCATTAGACGAGAGACATTCGGAAAAGTTCTGGAGTGATATGTAAATAGGATACAAAAAGCCTTCAGCTTCCTCTGTTCAGGAAACCGAAGGCTTTATTGTGATTTGCGATCTATTCTGCAATTATCCCTTCTTGATTGCGATTGAGAATACTACTGTCTTGGCTGGGTTATCGACCAGGACATTGACGGTATAATCTCCGAGATCGGCCTGCTTGGAAGCTAACGGTCTGCCTGCTTCAACCTCAGCGCAAATCGCATCGAACCAGCGATTGAAGGCAATCGCGTCATAAGAGAATAACTGATTGGCAAAGAGTTGGATTGGCTCCTTGTTCCGTGCCTGGGTACCTTCACGTAGTCTTACCGTAATTCCATACGTATTATAGGCCGGATCGAGCCAGATCGCCGCCTCTTCGGTTGCGGCCTTCGCGCTTGTAGCACCCAACGCTGTGTTCTCTTGCACCGCTTTCTTCTCTTTCTCATCCTTGAACAGGCGAAGCGTCGTATCGAACAGATCATAATTGGTTCCGCGCAGCTGTCCAGCCTGCTTCAATGTATCGTAAGCATCCCACATTTTCTTGTCCGGGAAGGCAACGATCTTCTGTCCGCCCCCGTTCGTAGGCACAAGCCGTTGCAGCATATCTGCCCGTGGGAGAACTGGAATACGCTTTGTTTTATCAGTCAGACGATTCAAGATAACGAGTGACTCCGCACGGGAGACATAACGGCCTACGCCAAATTTGCCATCTGGATATCCTTCCATGATTCCTTTGATTAAGGACTCAGCAATGAATTTCTGCTCTCGATCACTAGCGCTCGTTAAATCTCCATAACCTTGTGCAACTGAGCGGCTGAACTGTTCATCTTCCAGATACTCGGTTTCCTGCAGTGTGTAGAACAGTACTTCCGCTACATTCTCACGGGTCATATTCGCCTGAAAATCACTGTACCGGCCTTTATTCAGAAAATTCAGATCACTGGCAACATCTATGTAAGGTTTAGCCCAATACCCAGTCATCGCAGGCTTGAAATTGAAATATCGGTAATCCTGCTTCAGGATTGTCCGATTCTCCTCAGTGAGGGAGTCAAGGAAGGAGCTCTTCCAGCTTCGCTCCAGATTCGGATGCTGCTCACTGTAAGACATAATTAACATTTTGATGAACTGATCGACCTTCACTGGCTCGTTCGGGCGGAAGCTTCCGTCCGGATAACCGTCCAGAATACCTTGTTGTACCATAGCCTCGATCTCTTGTCTCGCCCAATGCCCTTTGATGTCTTTGAATACCGGATCCTTCGCTTCTACGGGTACCGCACCCGCCTCGGCTTGGGGTACCCCGGCAAATAGTCCGACGATCAAGCTAAGAGATAGGAGGATACGCACACCTCTTGGCTTGATTAAATGAATTCTCATAGATATGCCCCCTGAATAATATAATACAAGCTGCATGACAGCAAAATCTTGCACCATTATTCAGAAAACCACAATTCTAGACAATTGTGAATAGGCCGTACGGGCCGCCGAAAACCGTTACAAATGTTCGAAAAATGGCGCTTGATGAACAGCTCTAGCGGCCGACTTTGCAACTTTATACCGATATCGCAAGGTATTTGGGATTATAACTTAGTACCTAGACGAGAGAAGTAATGGTAGAATCGTTTTAATTTTAAGGTTCAGACGCTATAATGTAAGGTAATCCTATTGATTTACTAGTATCCGATGGAGAGGAAGAGATACATGACTCATATATCTATTAAATTATCGCAGAGCACCGCTATTTTGCTGGAGCATGCCCGCAGAGCAGGAATGTCTGACCAAGCGATCCTTGCTGCGGTCGAAGCCAAAGATTCTGCCGTCTTTCAGCAAATTGAAGATGAACGCTTCAATTATGAGCACTTCATCAGCTATGCCGAAGAACATGGAGAGAGACTGGCCGAAGCTATTAAGGAAGGATACCGCCTGACTTTCAATACCCGCAATGGGCTAAAAAGCTGGTTGGAGCAAGCCTTTGGCCTGCAAGGCGGACAAGATTTCGAAGTAGGCGAGGGGATCATCGAGAAATTGCACCTCACCGAGCAGCAAGCCGAACTGGTTCATCAGCGCTTGGCTGTGAACTGGACTGTGGCTGAAGCCAAGGAAGCTCCTGGTGGCAAGGAATTGACGCTGAAGCTGCGTGCGCCGAAGGTTCGTATTTGAGATCAACCTAACGGGTCCCGTTATGAGGTGCAAGGACATCAATATGTTAGCGTTAGAATTGGTTATAAAAAGTGCCGAAAAGATAGTAAGTTAGACTATCCTTTCGGCATTTTGCTTGATTATTGGGGGATTGGATGATAGGCTACTCCATCAATCATCAGAAGGCAATCCGAATCAATAAACTCAGTCGTTGAGGTCATTCTAGCTGGAAATCGATCTGTTTCAAAGTAGTCACAAAATACCTTTTCCATTTCGGGTAAATCCTTAATGTTCTTTAGATAAACATGAACCTTCACGACACTATCTAATGATGCATTGCATTGTAGAAGTGTCTTTTTCAGATGTTCAAAGGTGTCATGAATCTGCTGAGTGAACGACTCACCGAATCCTCTATGTAACCCTAAAAATATGTACTCCCCAGCCACAACTGCAGATGAATAACTGAAAGGTGTGGGAATTCGATTTATCAAAGCTAACATCCCCCTTATTCCATATTTCTAAATCACTTATAGATTATAGAACATACGTTCCTGTTTGGCAATATTCACTCTCTATAAACTCAACTAAGACTCAACAATCTAATATTGCACTTGCTGCTATTTAGTACTGCATAGTCGCCTTCACCAATATAATCTAAAAATAGGGTATCACAATGGCTTCTTCTATTTTCAGGAGAGGAAGATGAGCATATGCCGATACGTCCGCCAATATTACAGAAGGGAGATACCGTTGGAATCGTTACCTTAGGTAGCCCATTGGCAGCAAACATCATTAATGAACGGATCGAATATTTGAAGGCAATGGGGCTTAATGTCCTATTGGGTCAATTTGTATATGCGCAAGATGGGTTTCTAGCTGGTACAGACGAGCAGCGAGCATCCGATTTGATGAGGATGTTTCAAGACGAGCAAGTTAAAATGATACTGCCCACCCGAGGCGGTACAGGAGTGGCAGGTATTCTTCCGTACCTGGATTATAATGTGATCCAGAAAAATCCAAAAATCATTACAGGCTACAGTGACATAACAGTATTATTAAACGTACTGTATGAAATTGTGGGTTTAATAACATTCCATAGTTTGCTGCTTATTGACTTCAAATCCAATACACCTGGCTATAATTTCGACCAATTTTTCTCTGCGACGTCCCTTTTCTCACTAACCAGACCGATCCTAAATCCGCCGGGAGTTCCGCTGATAAGCCGGGTACCGGGCAACGTTACGGGGCCGCTAGTGGGTGGTAATCTGACATCTTTTGTTGATACATTGGGCACACCCTTCGAAATCGATACACGGGGTAAAATTCTCGTTCTTGAAGAAACTCATGAACCTACCAATACCGTCTACAGATACTTAAATCATTTGAAGCTGGCTGGAAAATTTCATGACTGCATCGGCATTATTATGGGGGAATGCACGGGCTGCCAGGCGGCATACGGCAAGTCCTATGAGGATATAATCAAAGAATTCATAGTACCTCT
Source organism: Paenibacillus lutimineralis (assembly GCF_003991425.1). Taxonomy (NCBI): domain Bacteria; kingdom Bacillati; phylum Bacillota; class Bacilli; order Caryophanales; family Paenibacillaceae; genus Paenibacillus; species Paenibacillus lutimineralis. The sequence goes on along the minus strand of NZ_CP034346.1, from coordinate 1,359,757 downwards.
CGGTAAGCCACTAATAACAAACCTAGCTACAGGCCATGGTGTTTATAAAGCGGCTTTGCCGATTGGCGCAACGGTGAATCTCGATTCAATCAATAGCTCAATAACTGTGGTTGAACCTACCGTCAGCGTATAACGTTGGTAGGCATCCTTCGGCAAATCTGTGGTATGGAATGGATTTGTCCGATACTATACTATCTTCACTCTGAAGTACCGCAGGAATTAAATAAAGAGTCTGCATATGCAGACTCCTAAGATACAACTAATTCTATTACAATCTACTCTTGGATCATACTCTCCGCTATCGCTACAAGATCTTCCTTCGTCAGATGGCTCTTCTTATAGGTGGAAATCTCGTATTGCAATTGGTTCTCTGCATCTTCCCATCTTAACTTGGTAGAGTACAAATCATTAGAGTTTGTGGAGTAAAGAGCATCGATTCCATTGATACTTAAGTTTTCAAACTTTTCCCCTTTACCTGGTACCCGGGTGACTTCCGTAGTGAACGGCTGAACTTTTTGGGAGCTGATACGGATGATGTCCGAATCCTTAGAGAAGATCATTATTGCCCCACCAGCTTCATTCCATTTCAGTTTTTTCGCGTAATATTTCTTCCCTTTCGCCTCCGCTTTAAGTTCTTTCAGCATACTTTCATATGGCTTGGTATGAAACAGAGGATACAGTGGCACGATCTCTCCAGACTTAAACATATAACCTTCCGGGAGCCCACCGGGTTGTTGCAATTCTGGCGCTTTGTACTTGGACAACAGCTTTGTAAATTCATCGTAATCTGAACTGGTTATACCAAGATAGCTAAAAGACAGCGTATTGTCAGTCCCATCATACAGCACGGTTAAATGACCTGGTTTTACTTCTTTCGGGTGAAATATGTCCATAGCTTCTTTTTTCTGACGTTCAAGGTTGCTTTTGCTTGAAGTAGCCTGTGTCTTCGTCTGTTTCTGCGATGCAGCGCCTGCCTCTGCAGCAAATCCGCCTGCTGATCCCAACACTAGCAGAATGCTTGTAGTGGCAATGATCATTTTCTTCGTAAGGTTCATGGATGAATCTCCTTTCGGCCATGTAGGCATGAGGTTTGGTTTACTTATATAACCCCTGAGCCTCTGGAAAAGGGACACTATGAAGTGAAGTTATTTCACCATGCTGCCTGCAAAACGGATGAATTCAGACTTGGACAGAGCACTATCTGGATTATCGAATATGGAATAATAAATCTCCGCTTCTTCATCAAGCCACTCCAATTTGTGCTTGTAGTAGACAGTATCCGCTTCGGCTGTTTCTGCCTCCATATAAACCATCTCCTGAGCGCCTGCCGTCAGCTTCTCGACCGATACGCCCTTGGGATACTTCGTTATTACCGAGGATGGGTGTTTTTCCCGTGTAAAAGCAATGATATCGATCGTATCCTTCCCATTGCTATAGATCGCCTTTGAACTCCCTGCTTTACTCCAAGTCAACGGCTTGATGAACAATTTAGCACCACTAGTCGAGGATTCAGCCATTTGGATAAACTCCGGTTCTAACTTATGCAGATTTGCCAAGCTGGCCTCGCCTTCCGTCACACTAACAAATACATTTCCTTCTGTAAAAGAGTACCCTTTAGGCAAATACTTCGGCTCAGCCAGCATTGGCCCAGATGTAATTTCAATCTGCTTCTTCAATTCCACGAAACTACTGTAGACCACCGGTTTAAACTCCGTTTTAATCTTATTAGCTTGGTTATAGGCATTCAGTGTATCGTCATTAATGTAGTAAGCCACAAGTTCCCCCGGTTTAAGCTGGGCCTGGACACGCTCTCTGTACTCAGACAGCAGCTTATCATATGTTTTGGCATGGGGAGTATACTGATCTTCTATAATTTCCTTCGTTTCAACAATGACTTCACCTTTTGAATTCATAATTTGTACGTACCGGGAAGCCGCATAGCCTGTTAAGGAGGACAGCACCAAAATGATGCAGGCAATCGTGACAATGGCTCCGGTCCGGTGCCGAACCTTCTTAGTGCCAGTGCGTCGTCCGTGAATTTCCCGAACCCGATTCATCACGCTCAGTCGCACATCAATATCATCCGGCTCCTTATTCATGAGAAGCTCCTTGATCTGATCATCTTGAAGTGTAACTTTGGCTTTTCGCATAACCTGCTCCCTCCTTCTGCTCCATCAGTTTCTGCAGCTTCAGCTTGAGCCGCCCGTACTTCTTCTTCACCGCTTCCGTGCTTTTTCCGGAAATTTCTCCAATCTCGGCAAAAGACTTCTCCTCAAGCGCCCGTAATATCAGTAAACTCCGCTCGTCCGCGCTTAAAGCTGTTATAGCAGATGCCAACGGCTCCCCGAATAATCGGTTCGTCATCGTCTGCTCCGCACTTTCCGCAATTGCCTCTTGCTGGAACCAGCCCTGGAATTTACGCTGCACGCTGCGTTTACGAAGCAGATTCAGACAATGGTAGTGCGCAATCTTATACAGCCAGGATGAGAAGCTGCTCGTCGGCTCATACTTGTCTATTTTTTCATAGGCTTTAACTAGAATGTCCTGTACGGCATCCTCCGCCTCCTGCCGATTCCCTAACATACGACTGCAATATCGATAAATCGGAGCTTGGAACGCCTCAACAATATGTACATACTTATTCACTTCGCCCGCTTTGACTTGCATTACGCATTCCTCAACGAACTCCATCAAGCCATCCTCCCCTCTAACTATGTATAACACTTAAGGAACGGAAAAAGGGACAGTTTTCAAAAAAATGAATTAGGTACACACAGAAAAAAAGCCATGATCGCAATCGATCATAGCCTTCAAAGTCCCTTAAACTATATCTCCAACCTTATATCTAGTCCCAGTCCATAAAAGGGAAACTCCGCTGTTTATATAAAAAACTATTGGAAGAAATCCTTTAGATCATCCCATAGATCAAATAGAGAGAGACCATTTATCCGCCCATTTTCAAGTAATTCCTCGGGTGTCTTAAATTCTTGTGAACTACTATCTCTGACTCTTGTTAAGTAGTACCCATTCTCATTCGAGCTAATCCAATACTCTTCATCTTTCACGTAAAAATTATACTCCATACCACACTTTACTAGCTGGATAAATTCACTGTGCGTCATATAGATTCTCCTTATCTCGACTTTAAGGAACCGTCAGGATTATATTCAAATATATGCTCATGTGGGTATTCTGGATGTTGCTTGGGGTTACCATGATTTGTCATATCTACATCTCTAGCTGCTTTCCCATCAGCTCCATAGTATCTTCGTGTCTTTACTTCCCCAGTTTTTGGGTCAACAATGTCAACACTCGAGTTAGGTTCCCCCTTCAATCCAGAATTCTTATTAGAAGGCGCAATTTTATGATTACCAGATGGTGTTATATCAATTTCAGTACCGAGATTAGACTTTACAGTCTGTCTTGTTGTATTCCCTGCCCCTCCAGCATTTTCTCTAAGCTCCTGTTGCCTCTGAAAATCGATAAATTGCCGTTGTGCATTTGTCTTGGGAAGTTCAGGTGTATCGAGGTGGTAACCATCAGGAATTCGGAATCTAGTTCCACTCTCAGTAACCGCCACGGCTCCGCCATTCAGCTTAGGCAATAGCGCGGAGAGCTGCTTGCTCAGTTTGCCAGATATCTTAACTCCTGACTTAACTGCTCCTTCCACCAATGTCAGAGCCAAAAATGCCTTGACCAAAGCGCGTCCATATCGCTCGCTCTCTTCATAGCTGGCTTTTCCGCTCAATACCTTCCCCTGCAAATCCCAGATATCCTGGAACGGAACCACAAACTCTTCTGCTGCCCCTTCTTTCAGCGCTTCCTTGATATCTTCCAGGGTAATATCCCCATTTGTGATTGCCTTAGCTAAATCATAATATCCTGGGATCGTCTCTGTCCAGAACTTCGGATTGGTCGGATTGACGGACCAGGCTTGCTTCAAAAGCCCGCTTCCCTCATCCCAAATCTGACTCACGATTCCATCTCCGACTCCTACCGATGTCAGCGCCACACCTAGTCCACTGGCTTTCACATTGGGATCATTCCAATATCCTAACCCTCTCTCTGCATTCGCTAGCTCCAGAAGCTCTTTCGTAATCAATCCATCTACTTCAAATTTTTTACCATCATGATACCCACTTAATTCACGCCAGACGGCGAACATTGTACTATAGTTATTTGCAATATACTGATATCCCGCTATAGCAATTAGCAGCTCTTGATCATACTTCCCGGTGATTTCTCCATGATATAGATTCATATCCTTGAGAAGCTGCTGCATCTTTCGGATATCTTCCTCGGCGACCAAGCGATTATATTCCTCCAACTGTTGCTCTAGTTGCAGACGGTGAAGTACCTTGACTTCCAGCTCGTCATATTTCTGACGAAGCACATCCAATTCAACTTCTCCCAACATCCCCTGCTCCAACAAAGCCCTAATCTCTTCATCATCCAGCAAGAGTGATCGGTCACTTTTTAACGGATTGTATCTACAGGCCTTAAGAAGCCCACCTTGATAAAAATAACTCAGATCAATGCCTTCTTTATACCATTCCTCCGACACACCCATTTCTTCGAGCTTTCTCCGCTGGGCTTCGGCATATCGATGAGCCGACTCCATATATTCACGCTGACCATAAGCCTGATAGACGACATAAGCCTTCTGACTACGGGCGATTTCCGTAAAGGCTTCAGCGATTTTGGTTAGTTCTGCTTGGGCGAGTTTCTGGGCGAAGGCATCTTGGTTCTGTATCGTTTGTAGAAGAGCAGCAATTCGCGGATCTTCTTGGAAGGGAGCTAAACGATCCATAATTCCTTACCGCTGAAAAGCCTCAAGTTGTTCGAAGAAATTGGGGAATGGGAACGGCTCTGAAGTAGTGGACTTCGCAGGCCCATACAGACTATTTCCTGTGATATCTGACCACTGTGCGGCTAGAAACGGAGATTTATGATTGAACAAAGACGAGGAAGGCTGGGTTTGAGCCAATTTCTCCACTTGCTTGTCTGTCTGCGCATATTGACTTACGGCATATTTCAGGCCGCTTACCTTTTCACGCATTTGATCATCCAATCGCCGTGCCAGCATTTCAATCTCCCGGAGCAGGCTTGCCGTTTCTTGAGTTACTGTGCGTACATAATACTCCGAGTAATTCGCTTCTGTATTTTGGAGCAGACGATTCACATCCTTGGACATGCCGGTGATTTCCTGCTCCATCGTCTGTCGCAAATGCTCCACTACTCTAGACAAATTCTCAAGTCGATCCAGATCTATCTTTTGAATGAAAGGACACCTCCTGTACACTCGCTTATTACTCCATATTTTTCTGAATTCGCATGATGTAAGGAAAGTAGTTTAAAAGTCGATGGCCATATGAGGGTAAATCTACTTTTAGAAAATAGACCCGGGATGTTGGATCCCAGGTCTTGTTGTTCGTCTAGTTATTCAAATCATCAAACATGGAGCCAACTACGGTTACCTTGATGGAATCCAAATTTTCGACGCCTTGCAAAGTCTTGAGGCCTGTGTAAGCATGATTCCCGTCAGTCATATTCACTTTGTCGAACCATACTTTGATATAGTGGTTTCCGTTCGCAATAGACCTCACTTTTTTTCTGCTTCCTGTGCTAGTTGCTTTATTTTCAACTCTTCTGCCACTACCTGTTCACGTTTTGCCATTCGTTTCGTCCTCCTTTGATTTTGAACATGCAAACAAAGCTCATTCCTACTCATAGTTCAAGTTGGAAAGAGCTTTTGAAAGTTTATCAAGTGTTTGAATTGTTTAGTGTTTGGTTTGTTGGTTGTATTGTATGACCTACTCTCTACTGATGTAAAGGGTCTACTTATTATCTTGTAACCATTTTCTAGCTTCTTCACCTACTAGAATATTTGGTTGTTCTGGCGTCCCAATATTGATGCTTTTTATAAAAGCCTCTTCTAGCCCCCGAACCCCAGTTAATTTAGCTCCTTTTAGCAATACTCTTTCAAACGTAGCTAACCGCACATCAGCATTAAACAATATTGCATTGCGAAAATCCGTCTCGTCAAAAAGACCAGCTACTAAATTAGCATCTGATAAATCAGCTTGAACAAACACCGTCTCAATACATTCACTATCAGCAAGTCTAGCAGCTTTAACATTGGCATTTGTGAAGTCCACATACGAGACATTAGATTTACAAAAGTCTGCCCCTTCTAAATTTGTAGATATAAAAGTTGATGAACTTAGTAAAGATGAAGAGAAATCTTTGTGATTTAAGTTCATGCCATCAAAGATACAAGCTGTTATATATGCTTGGTCTAATGGGTATTGTGACAAATCCACATTTCGCAAATCAATTTCATCTATACCTAGTTTTTCGCCTTGTTCTCCAATAGTTTCAATCCAAAGGCGGTGTGATTCTAATTGAGTCATAATTTCTTTGATATCAGTTGTCATACTTAACCCTCCTATGGATACCAAATAATCCTATCTGATATCCCAGCTTTTTCAATTGCCTCTTTTAACTGTTCAATATGTTCAGGAATCATGTCTCTTTTATCCACAATTACATTATAAGTTTTATCTAGTTCTTTATTAATTGCCTTCATCCCGTTATTTACTGTAAATGCGCCTTTCTTGGGTGAAGTATGACCATTTGGATAAGATACGAAACTTTTAACGTCCCATTTAACGTTATTGGTTGTATCAATAAATTCTGCTCCTCCGTTTCCTTGTGGGTCACGTACTATCTTCCCTAGTTTTCCTTGTTGTTCCAAATCTAGTCCTATCTCTCTTTCTTTCAAACCTTGATCCCTAATTTTACCGCCATGTGAAGGATCGCCTGCTAAATCATCCAATTCCTTTTGCGTTCTACCGCCCGTATAATTTCCATCCTTATCAAAGAGGTTAGGTTTATTACCTTGTCCCGTCCCCTCAATACCCTCTTCTTTATCTAAATTATATTGCCTTCTCTGAATATTTGGATTCTCCGGGGTCTCGATACGATAATTGTTCGGAACCTGGATTTTCACTCCACTCTCAGTAACCGCCACGGCTCCGCCGTTCAGCTTAGGCAATAGCTCGGAGAGCTGCTTGCTCAGTTTGCCAGATATCTTAACTCCTGACTTAACTGCTCCTTCCACCAACGTCAGAGCCAAAAAGGCCTTGACCAAAGCGCGTCCATATCGCTCGCTCTCTTCATAACTGGCTTTTCCACTCAATACCTTCCCCTGCAAATCCCAAATATCCTGGAACGGAACCACGAACTCTTCTGCGGCCCCTTCTTTCAGCGCTTCCTTGATATCTTCCAGGGTAATATCCCCATTTGTGATTGCCTTAGCTAAATCATAATATCCTGGGATCGTCTCTGTCCAGAACTTCGGATTGGTCGGATTGACGGACCAGGCTTGCTTCAAAAGCCCGCTTCCTTCATCCCAAATCTGACTGACGATTCCATCCCCCACTCCTACCGCTGTCAGCGCCACCCCTAGTCCACTGGCTTTCACATTGGGATCATTCCAATATCCTAACCCTCTCTCTGCATTCGCTAGCTCCAGCAGCTCTTTCGTGATCAATCCATCTACTTCAAATTCCTTACCATCATGATACCCGCTTAATTCACGCCACACGGCAAACATGGTACTATGGTTATTGGCAATATACTGATATCCAGCTACAGCAATTAACAGCTCTTGATCATACTTCCCGGTAATTTCTCCATGATATAGATTCATATCCTTAAGAAGCTGCTGCATCTTTCGGATGTCTTCCTCGGCGACCAAGCGATTATATTCCTCCAACTGCTGCTCGAGTTGCAGACGGTGAAGTACCTTTACTTCCAGCTCGTCATATTTCTGACGAAGCACATCCAATTGAACTTCACCCAACATCCCCTGCTTCAACAAAGTTCTAATCTCTTCATCATCCAGTAAGAGCGATCGGTCATTTTTTAACGGATTGTATCTACAGGCCTTAAGAAACCCACCTTGATAAAAATAACTTAGATCAATGCCTTCTTTATACCATTCGTCCGATACGCCCATTTCTTCGAGCTTCTTCCGCTGGGCTTCGGCATATTGATGAGCCGACTCCATATATTCACGTTGCCCATAAGCCTGATAGACGACATAAGCCTTCTGACTACGGGCGATTTCCGTAAAGGCTTCAGCGATTTTGGTTAGTTCTGCTTGGGCGAGTTTCTGGGCGAAGGCATCTTGGTTCTGCATCGTTTGTAGAAGAGCATGAATTCGCGGATCTTCTTGGAAGGGAGCTAAACTATCCATAATTCCTTGGCGCTGAAAAGCCTCAAGTTGTTCGAGGAAATTGGGGAATGGGAATGGCTCTGAAGTAGTCGACTTCGCAGGTCCATACAAGCTATTTCCTGTGATATCTGACCACTTCGCGGCAAGAAACGGAGATTTATGATCGAACAACGATGAAGAAGGCTGGGTTTGAGCCAATTTCTCCACTTGCTTGTCTGTCTGCGCATATTGACTCACGGCATATTTCAGGCCGCTTACTTTTTCATGCATTTGATCATCCAATCGCCGAGCCAGCATTTCAATCTCACGGAGCAGGCTTGCCGCTTCTTGGGTAGCTGTGCGCACATAATATTCCGAGTAATCCGCCTCTGTATTTTGGAGCAGACGATTCACATCCTTGGACATGCCGGTGATTTCCTGCTCCATTGTCTGTCGCAAATGCTCCACTACTTTAGCCAAATTGTCGAGTCGGTCCAGATCTATCTTTTGAATGGAAGGACACCTCCTGTACACTCACTAATTACTCCATATTGTTCTGGATTCACATGATGTAAGGAAAGTAGTTTAAAACGGTGGTTATATGAGGATTATATCTACTTTTAGAAAATAGACCCGGGATGTTGAATCCCAGGTCTTGTTGTTCGTCTAGTTATTCAAATCATCAAACATGGAGCCAACCACGGTTACCTTGATAGAATCCAAATTTTCGAAGCCTTGCAAAGTCTTGAGGCCTGCGTAAGCATGATTCCCGTCAGTCATATTCACTTTGTCGAACCACACTTTGATATAGTAGTTTCCGTTCGGCATATTGGCATGGGTATACAACGGTACATTGCCTGAATTGACGACGATCGTAATCGTTGACGTTTCCGTGATTTTATACATATGCTGTCCGGCTTTAACATACTCCCGGTAGGTATAGTCCGTGTATTTGCCCAACGTATACGACTCGCTATACCCTTCCAGGACCATCTTCCAGAACTTATCAGAATCGCCGCCGCGCTTGTCCGAGTATTCAATCTCCTTTACTTTTTTCGTATACCTGGACGGATCGGCGTTTCGATCCAACACACTGATCAACGATGTTTCGTTCACCGACTTGCTGTCCTCAACAGACAAAATACCCGGTTCCCGCTCGAAGCCCCCGCCTTTTCCCGTAAGCTTATCATTTTTGATATTAACAGCAACCTTCTGATTGTTGATAAACATTAGATCGGTTTCATAGCGGAAGGATTTAATCAGACTGTTCAGCAGATCTTTATGGTCTCCCGTCATGTCCTCAGGTTTCTCTTTCTTAAATACCTCGGTTGTGACGGTGAAAGTGTAACTCCCCGCAGGATTAAAATAGTATCCCGATTTAATTGGATAATCGTGCTCCTGAAGCACCTTGTCTGTTGCAAATACAGCTTTATCGTAAAGCTTCTTGTTGTTTTTCCTCTTAGCTGCAGCATCTCTAGCCTGAGCGTATTCATCGCGCATGGAGCTTTTGATATCCCACTCGACACTTCCGCTTGCTTGCTGGATGAATTCACGCTTATATTGTCCCGGCGCTTGCGTCCAGTCGTACTTCTTCCCCTCTACGTCCTGATGGTGCATCCAGCGGATCACATCATAGTCATAGGGTTCATTGGTCCAATAGAGATTCTTCACAAGGGAATCCGTTTGATTATCTTCGATTTCGTCACGGTACTTGCGCTTTGGAACATCCTTCATCCCATTGTAGACATACATGTCATAGGTATTGGAAACCGTGTTGGGTGAGAATTGTGCGGTTGCGGTTCCCGTTAGGGTTTCCGATTTTTCCTCACATTTTTTTTCTTCCCCTTCACCTGTGCAAACCGTATAATAACGCTTATATTCATAGGGTCTGCTTACTGAGCCTTCAGTGTGTACTTCCCCTGTTTTAGACAACGGAGTTCCAGGTTTATCCAGTTTGAGCCAATTTCCACCCATTGGATCGTCCCCATAATCCACTCTCCTTATCGTATAAGTTACTATCGGGGTTCGGGTAATTACGCTGCTGGCCTCGTTAATTTCTGGATTATTATGAATCTCAAAATCCTTTTGCAATTCCTTCGTCAGGTTGGTTACCGTTAGTTTCCCTGTGGCATTTCCCGTCCACTTGGCCTCGGTCAAATCAGGCAGCTGTAAGGTAGCCGTACTGCTTGGCAAGGATATTTTCTCTTTCTTGGTCAGCATATCATAAGGAAGCTTGAGCTCCCGGGGAACAATCAATTTCACCGCGCCCAGGACATCAGAGTCTAGAACGTTATTATCTAGTAACACCTCTTCCGGCTCTTTGCCCTCCTCGTTGACCTTAAACTGAATCCGCACATCACTTTCCGGCATGACAAATGAGACAGTAAGACGCCTCTTCTCGGTTTTGGAAATACCGATTTCACCGGATTCGGCCGCTACGCCGCCGCTAAACTTCAACTGATTCTCCGCTGCTGTCAGAGGCAATCCATCGCTCTTGCGGGTAACACTCCACGAAAACTTGGTAGTTTCCCTTTTAGGGAACGTCGACCTCAACCATACGGATACTTGAACTTCCTCCCCGGCCATCGCTCCGGACGGCAAATCAACAAACTCCGCGGAAATATCATTCGGTTTCGTATTCATAAACGCAGCGATTGGCACATCCATATAAGTACCGACCTTTAGATACACCCTCCCAAATCCCTGGGACAGATACGTTGGCGGTTGGATGACGTGAACGTATTTAATCCAGCCGCCTTTGGGGGCGGTATTTTTGTCGTAAACAGTTTTTGTAGCGTATTGTTTATTTTGATTGTTGTACATGAGGTTTGCGCCGTAAGGTTCTTCACCGTATTCCGCATTAAGGGCTTCGATGATTTTTCCTTCGAAGGTTTTGTCGCCTAGGTAATCAGTGAGTTTTTCAGGTGGATCAGAACCAAAGTTAGTTGGAAAATAATCGAATTGTCGATTGAGATCCTTCGGTTCCCAAGGAGTTGGTATCAGATTGAAACTCTGAATCTTAGTGCCGCTCCAGCCCGCATCCCAAGGAAATCCATCCGTGGATACAGGATCTCCAAATACATTGTATCCGGAGTATCTAGTCATGACTTTTCCTTTATGGGTAATCTCTTTACCGTGACTAGTGCCATATACAATATCAAAACCTGTAAATTTCTCAGGGGCTTTCATCGCCTCATTAATTTGCTGTTGCAACAGGGTAGTATTAAGCTCTCTCCCTTTTGCTTTTTGTGGAAAAAAGTTTTTTATCCCGTACAATTCTTCCATATCTTTATTGGCTATTTGCAATACTTTTGCAGGAGTAAGAGTTTTAAAATACTCCTCAGGATTTATTTTGTCTTCTACTACTTCCTTCGGTTCCGCATGTATATTCACTTCCGGCAAAATGCTGTAAATGAGTATAGACAGAAGGAGTACAATGATTCGTCCTCTCATATATCCCACCTACTTATACCGTACAGTAACAATTATATTACTCCAATATTGAGATGACACACTAATCTTATATGTCTTATCACTGAATTCCTTCGTTTCTAATTCATCTTCCCTTTTGGTCTTTTGCTTTACGTATTTCATGATTTTATCAACTGTTTCAGAATCAATCTTCTGACGTAACAGTTCATCCAAATCTTTAACCTGTTGGTTGTAATCCACACCATCTTTGTCAAAATGGATACGTGGTTGCATTATTGATGCATTTTTACCGTATTCTTTTTTATATTCTTCATAATCGCTGGCTACATACATTCCCGATTTATAGGAATTATAGAAACTGAATCCTTCAGCAGTCTGTTTCTGAGTCTCCCCTTCTATTCTTCTCTTAATCCCCCATGAATCCACAATATATTCGGGGGTATCAGTTGCGGATGTCTCCCCCTTTTTTTCCTCCTTCTTATCTTCCTGCACCGCCGCAAGCCCCGTTAGAATCTCTACACTGTAAAGATCTTTATGCCAAATTACTTTAGCTCCGAGCGCCTCGCTGACAAATCGTAAAGGCACGAAAGTCCGGTTCTGTTTCTGCTGAGCTACCGTGTCCATTTGTTTCGTTTGGCCATTAACGGTATACGCCTTTTTCCCCATCGTCAAAACAGTGGTGTCTTCACCCATTTGTACAGTTACTTGTTTGCTCTTGCTGTTCCAGCCTACCTCCGCCCCAAGTGCTTCACTTACAAATCGGACAGGCACCTGAACCCGGTTGCTCTTGTCCATAAATGGCTTCGCATCCGGAAATGATATTAGTTCCCCGTTAACTTCAACTACGATCGACAGTTTGGATGCAGCGGATGTCATGGCAGGAATCATTGTCAGTATGAGAATCAATGACATAAGTGCAAATCCAGTTTTCTTTAGTTTCATAGATTAATAGCTCCTTTTTTGTTTTTTTATAGCCTATATGTATATTTCATAGATGTGTGGGAATATTTCCCTTATGCAATCCTTCATATTATACTATTGCGATGTACCACAAACAATGGAAATTCCGATAATTAACCCCTTTTTCATATGACTATAGGTTTAGTGTTCCTAGTGTTTCTGCTGTAATCCTATTTTTACTCTCGTATCTTCTATTTTGATTGTTCTACAATGAGGTTGCATTTAGGGCCTTGATGATTTCGTCTTCGAAGGTTTTATCGGGAGGTACTCAAGGGGTTATTTGGTATTCGAGGTCTTTTTATATGGATTGAAGGTTCTGAATCTTAGTGCCGCTCCAGCCCGCATCCCAAGGAAATCCATCCGTGGATACAGGATCTCCAAATACATTGTATCCGGAATATCTGGTCATGACTTTTCCTTTATGGGTAATCTCTTTACCGTGACTAGTACCATAAACAATATCAAAACCTGTAAAATTCTGAGGAGCTTTAATTGCCTCATTAATTTGATGTTGCAACAGTGTAGTATTAAGCTCTCTCCCTTTTGCCTTTTGTGGGAAAAAGTCCTTCAGTCCGTATAATTCTTGCATATCCTTATTAGCTCTTTCTAACACTGCTTTCGGAGTAAGAGTCTTTAGTTCCTCGAGAGTTATCTTCTCCTCACTATCTTCTTTTTTCTCAGCAGCTATATTGTTTTGCGATACCAGACCGCAGAAAAGAACGGCCATAAGAAATATAACGAATAGTTTTTTCATCTAAATTACACCTACTTATACCAAATCGATATAACGATATTACCCCAATACCTGGACTCAACCTGAATTCCATACGTTTTGTCATTGAACTCCTTCGCTTCCAACTCATCTTCCCTTTTGGTCTTTTGTTTTACGTATTTCATGATCTTATCCACAGTTTCAGAATTAATCTTTTGACGCAGCAATTCATCCAAATCCTTGACCTGCTGGTTATAATCCACACCATCTCTGTCAAAATGAATAGATGATTGTAAGAACATTAGACCTTTTCCATCTACTGATTCGTAACTTACACCTAATCCCGATTTATAGGAATTGTAGAAGCTGAATCCTTCAGCAGTCCATTTCTGAGTCTCCCCTTCTATTCTTCTCTTACGTCCCCAGGAATCCACAATATATTTTGGGGTTTCACTGGACGATGTTTCCTCTTTTATCTCCTCCTTATTGTCTTCCTGCACGGCTGCAAGCCCCGTTAAAATCTCTACACTATAAAGATCTTTATGCCAGATTACTTTAGCTCCGAGCGCCTCGCTGACAAATCGTAAAGGCACGAAAGTCCGGTTCTGTTTCTGCTGAGCTACCGTGTCCATTTGTTTCGTTTGGCCATTAACGGTATACGCCTTTTTCCCCATCGTCAAAACAGTGGTGTCTTCACCCATTTGTACAGTTACTTGTTTGCTCTTGCTGTTCCAGCCTACCTCCGCCCCAAGTGCTTCACTTACAAATCGGACAGGCACCTGAACCCGGTTGCTCTTGTCCATAAATGGCTTCGCATCCGGAAATGATATTAGTTTCCCGTTAACTTCAACTACGATCGACAGTTTGGATGCAGCGGATATCATGGCAGGAATCATTGTCAGTATTAGAATCAATGACATAAGTGCAAATCCAGTTTTCTTTAGTTTCATAGATTAATAGCTCCTTTTTTGTTTTTTTATAGCCTATATGTATATTTCATAGATGTGTGGGAATATTTCCCTTATGCAATCCTTCATATTATACTATTGCGATGTACCACAAACAATGGAAATTCCGATAATTAACCCCTTTTTCATATGACTATAGGTTTAGTGTTCCTAGTGTTCCTAGTGTTTCTGCTGTAATCCTATTTTTACTCTCGTATCTTCTATTTTGATTGTTCTACATGAGGTTTGTGCTATATCGTTCATCGCTATATTTTTCATTTATAGCCTTGATGATTTTGCCTTCGTAGGTTTTGTCGGGGAGGTATCTAGGGGTTTATTTAGGTGTTCGAGTTCTTTCTATATAATTGAAAGTTCTGAGTCTTAGTTCGCTCCGGTAGAATCAGAGCAAAGTAATGGGCGAGGCTTAGCTCGACTTGCTCCTGTGTCATTGGCTCTTTGACATACTTATCGAAGATTCAATCAGTTCATCAAGATCAAAGCTATGTCCTAACACATTCTCCCGCCGCATCAGGGTTAAGGGCATACCTAACGGTGGTCGTCGTTTCATGGATTCGCTCTCCCTTCTGTGGCGGCGGGGCGTTTAGTTCTTGCTAGACTTTCCACTTCCTCCATAAGGGATATTTGCTGTTGTGCTTCCTGTATGTGCTAGTCCTAGCTTCTGGATGTACTCCTTAACTAAATGCCCTCTCCATGGTTAGACACCCTACAATCAGAAAACCACAACAGAAATACAGAAGCACAGGGCGTTTGTTAAATCCTAAATTTGTAAAATCGGGAATGATCCATAAATATCACCGCCAAGTTAATAACCATAAATCCTAAATGGATTCGATTAGATTACCGCACCTCGTCATACAATTTGAATGATATTCTAATTCAATCTTAACAGGATCAAGTATAGTTAAAATTTTGTTTAGGTTTGTTATCTTCTACCCGATTATTGGGCGGTGCCTGGCGCGCTTGAGTTAATGCTTTAAGGTCAATTACTTTTTAAGTTATCTGTCGATTTGATTATGAGCCACTGTCTAGCATCTTCGCCTTTAAGAATGATAGGTTGTTCTGGAGTACCAATATTAATACTCTTAATGAAAGCCTCTTCCAGTCCACACATTCCTTCTAGCTGTGCTGCTTGAAGCAATACTTCCTCAAATGTTGAGGTGCTTACATCAGTATTTTGGAGGTTTGCATTGCGAAAATCTACTTGATCAAAAAGTGCCCCTACTAATTTCGCATTTCTCAAATCAGCTTTGTTAAATATAGTTTCAATACAATCACTTCTAGCAAATCGAGAGTTTTGCAAGTTCGCATTTGTAAAATTTGCATAAGAGACGTCCGCCTTGTAGAAATCAGCACTTTCTAAATTTGCATTTTCAAAAGTTGAGGAACATATTACTGAAGCGTACATATCCTTTTCTACCAAGTTCATTCCATTAAATATACACGCAGTTATATAGGCTTGATCTAGCGGGTAATCTGCTAAATCTATATCTCGAAAATCCACTTCATCGACCGCTAGTTTTTTTCCCTCTCGACCAATTGTTTCAATCCAGATTTTGTGTGACTTTAAAGATTGAATTAGTTCCTCATCTCTATGAACGTTCATGGTTTTTCCTCCTTGTAGGGATACCAGTTATCCTGTCTGATATTCCCTCCTTTTGAATTGCATCTTTTTCCTATTTTTAAGCTAATTCTTTTCCTCTTATAGAAAGTTCCCGTTAAAGAAATAGTTACTTCATCAAGGTTTAAATAGCTTTGAGTTCAATTCTTTCAATTAGACCCCAATCTACGCTTTCTTCAAGTTGATAATCTATCTCCTCTAACAGTTTAAATCCTTCTTGCTCAATCCCTTCATCATGTCCATACACTTTAAAATACCGCTCTTTAAACTGCACAAACCAAAAGTACATACTGTAATATGTGCTTTGCTTATCAAGTGAGACTAACCTAGCGTTACTTTTAAAAAACGTATAATATGCTAACAACTTATTTAAACGAGTATCATTGATATTCACATTGCAGAATTTGCGTAGTTCTTCATCAGTAATAAAATTCTTCAACTCGTCTTCTTTTATAATTTTCATTTACAAAACCTATCCTTAATTCTGGAAAGTATTCGACATCAATTTCAATGTTTTTTGATTTGAACAAATTTGTCAATTGTTCTACAGCCCTCTTATCAGAAACTAGCCACTCGACCTTATAGTACCCAACGGTAGTCTTTTCATAGATTTGTTAGTTCTGCTTGGGCGAGTTTTTCTTTAATTGTATACATCAGAAAAAGCTCATTTCCTACTCATGATTCAGGTGGAAAGAGCTTTTAAAGAGTTTAAGATGTAAACCAGTCTACATTTCTGGAAGGTATATGTGCTGTTGTTGATTGGCGAGATTATTCAGCAATGGTTGGACCCCAATACAAAAAACAGGAAATATTTTACTGACATTATTGAATTTTATTTTTTATTATATTGATATAGCCTTGATACGTTCCCTTCTGTTCATCGAACATCCAAATATCTGCTAAATCTATTAAGTTGTTCTTTTCAATATTTTCAATCATTCTAACTAATTTACTCTTATATACTGAGAGCATTTCCGAACTAACAGATGATAGTTTTTCCATCAATTCTATTGAATCAATGTCAGCATAGAAAGGTGTATTTTGTTCATCAATCCTTTCAATAATTTCAAAAGTTACTAAATCTGTAAAAACATCTTGTCTAATGCAACGAATCAAATCAAAGTTTGACAAATCGGTTAGACATTTCCTTGTTATTTCCAAATGCCATGTAGGTAATGGCATATCGGAAAACTGTGTTGCATTTTGTATTACAGCCTCATATTCTTCATTAGTCAAAAACTCTTTTAATATTTTCTTTCTATCAATCATATTTAGATTACTCCAATCATTATTTTGGTGGATACACTCCCCCATGGGGAGCAAACATATCTTCTATTTTTTTCATCGTAGCGTTTATCTCATTCAACTTTGACGTATAAAGTTGTCTAAGTTCTGTATCTAAATTAGGGTTTTTAAGCACCCCTTCCCAACTTCTTTTCAAATCAACTAAACCACGATACGCATCAGACACTTCTTGAACATGATCATAGAAACCTCCCCCTGGTTTTGGAACAGGGTTACCATCTAAGTCTCTCTGTGCTCCTTTTAAATCCATTTCGGTTAAATGTGAATATGTTCTTTCCTGTTGATTCAATGTAGCCCTCTGACTAGTAGTGATTTTAGACTTTGTAACATCTGGTAAATCATCAACACTTGAGATTATTCTACCACCATTACCCGTCCCCCCAGCATTCCCTCTAGGCTCCTGCTGCCTCTGAAACTCAATAAACTGCCGTTGTGTATCCGTCTTGGGAAGGTCAGGGGTATCGATGTGGTAACCATCAGGAATTCGGAATCTAGTTCCACCCTCGGTAACCGCCACGGCACCACCATTCAGCTTGGGCAATAGCTCGGAGAGCTGCTTGCTCAGTTTGCCAGATATCTTAACTCCTGACTTAACTGCTCCTTCCACCAGCGTCAGAGCCAAAAAGGCCTTGACTAAGGCGCGTCCATATCGCTCGCTCTCTTCATAGCTGGCTTTTCCACTCAATATCTTCCCCTGCAAATCCCAGATATCCTGGAAAGGAACCACGAACTCTTCTGTGGCCCCTTCTTTCAGTGCTTCCTTGATATCTTCCAGGGTGATATCCCCATTTGTGATCGCCTTGGCTAAATCATAATATCCTGGTACCGTCTCTGTCCAGAATTTCGGATTGGTCGGATTGACGGACCAGGCTTGCTTCAAAAGCCCGCTTCCTTCATCCCAAATCTGACTAACGATTCCATCTCCGACTCCTACCGATGTCAGCGCCACACCTAGTCCACTGGCTTTCACATTGGGATCATTCCAATATCCTAACCCTCTTTCTGCATTCGCTAGCTCCAGCAGCTCTTTCGTAATCAATCCGTCTACTTCAAATTCCTTACCATCATGATACCCGCTTAATTCACGCCACACGGCAAACATGGTACTGTGATTATTGGCAATATACTGATATCCAGCTATAGCAATTAGCAGCTCTTGTTCATACTTCCCGGTGATTTCTCCATGATATAGATTCATATCCTTGAGAAGCTGCTGCATCTTTCGGATATCTTCCTCGGCGACCAAGCGATTATATTCCTCCAACTGCTGCTCGAGTTGCAGACGGTGAAGTACCTTGACTTCCAGCTCGTCATATTTCTGACGAAGCACATCCAATTCAACTTCTCCCAACATCCCCTGCTCCAACAAAGCCCTAATCTCTTCATCATCCAGCAAGAGTGATCGGTCATTTTTTAACGGATTGTATCTACAGGCCTTAAGAAACCCACCTTGATAAAAATCACTCAGATCAATGCCTTCTTTATACCACTCGTCCGATACGCCCATTTCTTCGAGCTTCTTCCGTTGGGCTTCGGCATATTGATGAGCCGACTCCATGTACTCACGCTGGCCATAAGCCTGATAGACGACGTAGGCCTTTTGACTACGGGCGATTTCCGTAAATGCCTCAGCGATTTTGGTTAGTTCTGCTTGGGCGAGTTTCTGGGCGAAGGCATCTTGGTTCTGCATCGTTTGTAGAAGAGCAGCAATTCGCGAATCTTCCTGGAAGGGAGCTAAACGATCCATAATTCCTTGCCGCTGAAAAGCCTCAAGTTGTTCGAAGAAATTGGGGAATGGGAACGGCTCTGAAGTAGTGGACTTCGCAGGTCCATACAGACTATTTCCTGTGATATCTGACCACTGTGCGGCTAGAAACGGAGATTTATGATTGAACAAAGACGAGGAAGGCTGGGTTTGAGCCAATTTCTCCACTTGCTTGTCTGTCTGCGCATATTGACTTACGGCATATTTCAGGCCGCTTACCTTTTCACGCATTTGATCATCCAATCGCCGTGCCAGCATTTCAATCTCCCGGAGCAGACTTGCCGCATCTTGAGTAGCCGTGCGCACATAATACTCCGAGTAATTCGCTTCTGTATTTTGGAGCAGACAATTTACATCCTTGGACATGCCGATGATTTCCTGCTCCATTGTCTGTCGCAAATGCTCCACTACTTTAGCCAAATTGTCAAGTCGATCCAGATCTATCTTTTGAATGGAAGGGCACCTCCTGTACACTCACTAATTACTCTATATTCTTCTGGATTCGCATGATGTTAGGAAAGTAGTATAAAATTCGATGGTCATATGAGGGTTAAACGGGGTTATTTTACATTCATTCTACCAATATGTATAAAATGATACAATATTCTCCTACATAGACTATCTGCCATACTTCTCGCTCTAGTTCCCTGTAGGGCTTACTGATGATTAGCATAGCTTAGTGAGCCGCAAAAAAAGGACAATCCTCATTCTGAGAACTGTCCTGTCCTTTTCCAACACTTATTCCAATTATGTATTAACCATGTTCAATAATAAAATCCCTCTTCCATAAGGATCTCTATAATGACGCCAATTAGAATCATACCAATTCCATAGACAATGCCCCAGCCAGAGGTTCCACCCTTTTGGTAAATCAAGCTGCGACGGAGCTCATGATCCCCATGTAAAGCCAGGATATGATCAATCTCTTTTTGAGCTTTCTGATAGTATAGTTTATTTCCTAATGTTCCGCATAAAATATAGATTCCGATATAGGCACCCTTAAGTGAAAAGCCTAATAATAGTTCAATGAAGGCCAGCCCGACTAAGATGGCTGCATATATCGCGCACTCGGCATACATTTTCCGATACCCCGCCCAAAACGGAAAGAAAAGAAAGGACGCCCAGTTCCATTTTGAATTTTTAATCCATTTTTCAACATATTTATCACTATGGGAATATAACCATAACCATTCTGCTTCAGGTGTATTATAAGGGTTGGATTGTTGATTTTGCCATGTTGGGGTTTGATACGCTTGTTGTTGGTAGACTTGTTGTGGATAGGCCTGTTGCGTATATTCTTGCTGCTGGTAGGTTTGTTGTTGATATGGTTGTTGTTGATACCCCTGTTTATGATAATCCTGTCGCTGATGCGCTTGCTGTGGATAACCTTGTTGTGGATACGACTGGTCTTGAAATAATTGCTGTTGATTGTCTTGCTGCTGGTATGCCTCCTGCTGTGATGTCAGCTGCTGATTCACTTGCTCTTGAGAAGCCTGCTCCAAATATGCCTGTTGCTCTTGAGGTCTCCCACAGTTTGTGCAAAAGCGGGCGGTCGTACTTATACTTTGTCCGCATGAAGAACAATATCTTACTTCCAAACAATCATCACCATCCTCTACCCATATTACCGTTCGCCTGTTCACGTTCTTAACAGACAATTCTCATTAGTAATAGTCTATATGAACTATAGCTATATTCTACTACAATCATGGAATAATTTGACGA
Source organism: Paenibacillus lutimineralis (assembly GCF_003991425.1). Classification (NCBI taxonomy): domain Bacteria; kingdom Bacillati; phylum Bacillota; class Bacilli; order Caryophanales; family Paenibacillaceae; genus Paenibacillus; species Paenibacillus lutimineralis. The sequence goes on along the minus strand of NZ_CP034346.1, from coordinate 1,339,051 downwards.
ACAAATAATTTGACTTAAGCAGAAACACTATTTGAGCAATAGGAAAACAAGTAATCCTCCGATGATTACCAAAGTCGTTATGATCCTTGTCAGGAAGCTTCCTCTTGTCATAGCTCCCAAATCGCCGCTCACCGAGCGGTTCATCGAATCAGCCATATTGATGGTTGGATTCTTCTTGTACTCTTCGATTTGCTGTTGTTCTAATTGATCACGGTGGTTCACCGCTTCACCTCCATTCCAGATACTCGTATGGTCGCCTATGAAAAAAGCCTTTCACTTCAAGGATCTTCTTAATCCCTTCGGTATCATTCTTATCTGGGTGCATAAATAAAAAAATCCAGAAAAATAGCAACTTATTTGTAAGTTATAGGTATAAACAGGATAATCAAGCCATAGGAGGAAAAAGTATTGAAAAAGATCAAGAAAATATTTTTTTTATTACTATGTTTTATGATTCTACAAAGTGGGACAATTCTGTTTGCAGCAGTTAACAAATCTGAAATTTCATTTTATTTAAATAATGTGTTTCAAAAACGAGAGGGATTAATAATTAATGGAGATATTTTACTGTCTACTGAACAGCTGTCTGAGGATTTGTTTGCATTATTTTCCTCGGACGAGTTGGGAGAAACAGTTCGAATCTACAAACCTAATGTTAACTTAGTTTTGCTAGATAATAATGATCAAGTTTTTGGCAAAGTTAAAAGCAATAATCGTGTTACATTCTCTACTTTAGTACAGGTAGATAATTTAAAAACAAAAATTTCTGATTTGAAAATTACAATAACTAGCCCTGCTGGCAAGACAGAAACAATAAGTTCTGAGCAGATTAAAGATTCAACGGAATATTTCTGGTTCAGATCGGAAAATTTCACCTACACCTTTAGTACAAAGGACAATTATATCATTAGAGTGTACTTTAAAGACATGGATACCAAGAAATGGTCCCCCGTTTCCGAAATTCAAATAATTGCGATTTGAATTTTAAGCTTACGGTATTTCACCTGAAAGGATCGATAATGCTAAAATGAATCCTGACTTCTCCAAATATGTTGGGGTTTTATTTATTAATCTCTCTTGTTTCTTCCTGCACTCTATATTTCGACTCCAGTGTAATCGTTTCACCATTATAATCTCTTTCAACCTTAAAATGGACTTGGCAAGCCTAAAAAAACTAATAAAAATATAAAAGCACAAATATTATTGATCGGATGACGGACCGAGGACCAAGCCCATGCATGAATATGATGTTAGGAAAGTAGATTAAAATTGGTTATACGAGGATTAAAGGGGGTTATGTTACATAATTCTATTATTTACTCACTTAGCTATTATAGTTCTTATTTCACTTTTATTCTGTTCATTATGTTATAATTTTAGAGTACATATACGGCTATAAGGGCGGTCGGCTAATCTCCCAGAAGGGAGGTGATGCCCATGGAGGTTAAAGATGCACTTTCCTTAATGTTCATGTTCGGCATGTTCATTCTGGCATTGCTCACCTACATGAAAAAGAAATAGACCGCCCTACCTAGGATAACGGTCTATTTCCGACCCATCTTTTGTGGCCGTCTGCTCTTTATGCAGTTATTGCACACTGGAGTCGTGTTACCGCACGGCTCCTTACTTATTCTTACCTTATTATAGCTCATTTTATAACGCTTTTACAGGGGGATTTCTTGATTAGGAGTGGGTTCTTACTTTTCCCGTAGTTATTTAATAATGTATGATATGTTTATATCACGAAAAGTGGCACTACTCACCCTGATTACCTGTCAGTCTTTCCTTGGTATCCGTTGCGGTTCCTTCCAGACGCTTCACAAATGTTTTTCTCCAGCTGGTCGAGAGTTCTTCTACTTCAAGAATCTTCTTAATCCCTTCAGTATCATTCTTGTCCCTGTGCATGATGTAGTTAGCATAGGAAACAGTAATTCCTTTCGGATGGCAGCTCGTTCTAATCAGACTATCCGACTTCGATACAAGCCCTTCCTGAAGCACGCGAAAATAAAAGCCAGTATAGCCGGTTTCCTGCACCTTCAGCGGCATGTCGGGCGCCCCATATCTTACAGACAATTTAAAGCATGGCTGCCTGGGCTGACTCACCTGCACAACCGCTTCTCCTAGCTGAAAAATATCGCCGATACAAACCTCCGTCTCCAGCAAACCTTGGGTCGTTAAATTCTCACCGAATGCGCTGTATTTCAGCCCCATATTCAATTCCTTTTCCCAATAGGGATAATGCTCATAGGGATACACGCAGACGGCTTTCTCCCTGCCCCCGTGGTGAACAAGATCTGCCTGACCATCTCCCTCGAAGTTGACTGAGGTCAAGAACAGTGGTTCATCGCTAGGGGTTTTGAATATGCCTGTAGAGACTTCTCTGTTGTTGTACTGCACTTGTATGGGTTTACCTATGTTGATGGATATGATTTTGCCATTTTCCATTTAGGAATCACCTCAAATTACTCATTTGAAATAAAAAAGCTATTGTCTCTATTATATACCAGGTTACTGAGTATGGTCGCTTGCCCGAAGCTAAAAAATCTCAATCCTTTAATGATTCCGCTTCATGGTCCATTGCTTTATGAATATTGATTATTTGTTTTAGCTGATATACCCTCTCTTGGAGTTTAGGATTAGTTGGGTCACTTTCAAGCTGGGCAACTAAAGAACAGAGCTGAGGTACTTCCCAGACGCTTCGTAAAGCGGTGCTTATACAATAACCGTATCTAGCTAACCTCTCATCCCCTTCCCACCCCAATTCCCTCATTCCTTTAATATAGGAGTAGAACAAAGAATCTCGATAAGTTTCATATTGATCTGTAGGAATGATCCCAAGGCTCATATTTGCGCCAAACATCTTACCGAGATCTTCTCCAATACCTGAGATACTCAAAAACTGCCAATCAATGAGCACCAGTTGATCGTTTGAAGTTAAAATCATATTCTTTTGTCCTAAGTCTTGATGTGCTAACACATGTGGCAAATTGCTAAGAGAAGCCAACTTTTCATTTATTTCTTCAGTCAGTCTCTTGAACCATTCCCAAATATACTTTATCTCTTCATCTTGTAACTTGAATATGTATGGCTCTGGGTTAGGTGCATACATTCGACTTGAGGTTGTCCACGATTTAAGCCAATTTTTGCAGACCCATTTTTCGTCGGGTAATGCTTTTGCAGTAAGATACTCTGCGTTAAACATGCCAAGTCGATGAGCAATAAAATTGAATTGCTCCTTTGAATGAGCAAAATGTCCATTTACCCGCTCCATCCATAACCAGATAGTCCCATCATTCTGTTCTTCAACAAGATAAGTATTCGGAGCTTTGATATATTCAGAAAGATGATCAAGGAGGTTGGATTCAAACAAAAGCGCTTCCCGGCGCCAGTAATTGTGATGTTTGATATCATCCTTTTCTTCACTATCTGGCTTGATTACTTTTAGAATAATAGACCATGGTAGTTGTTCATTATTAGTTTCAAGGAAACCGTATAAATGATAAATACCTTTTGTAGTAAAATTCAGAGTTTCACTTTCTAAAGCGTCACACGTGAAGGCATCTATCTTAAAACCATTCTCACCGATCATCTTATGAATACAAGCATAGAGTTGATCTACTTTTTTCTCTATAGGTAAGCTTGTGTTATTGTATATTATCATTTTGAAAATCATCCCTCCCACTAAAATTCTTCAGACAATATTCTGATCGTCATTTCTAAAAGAAAAATGCGTAATTGCTTTTGAAATCATCGTTAAATTATGCTTAAAGGAGCGTATGCGACTGGGTGGCTTCGCCACTTACCCTTGCAGGGTTGTCTGCTGATTTTCCGCTTCCTCTAAATTCCTCAGCAGATCAAGGAGTGAAAGCGACGCGGCGTAGATACTGTGTTATATGATGGAGATGCCTTCCTTGATTTACTTAAGTAAGTCATTTATTATCGTTTTTCAATATTGTTTTGATACATGTTTTTACATGTGTTATTATAAAGTTAATAAAGACCAAGTGCGGTGAACACTTGGTCAGTACAATTGGCTTGGATAGGAATTCCCTTCTTAGTCAGTTAAGAACGAAAACCCACCTTCGGCTGGTAACCTTGGGGTGGGTTTTTACTTTCTCTTGTTGTTATTATTAATGTAAGTTAAAAGAGCAAGAATAAATGATCCAAATAGGAACATAATCGTTAATGCATCCTTAACTTCCATGGCTTCACCTCCTTTCGAAGGGAAACCATGCCCACCCAAGATTCAATTGTAGTTATATTTTACCTTCATTCATATCTGCGTACAAGTGTTCTCACATTTCTTTTTATTTGTTTTACAGTCTTTATCCTGCATCGCTGTCATATAACGTCACTGTATCTATGACGCGACCCGACCTTAGATAGCTCTTATCTTAGGTCGGGTCGTGTGTTGCCTGAATACTCTTCTATGCTTGCTCACCTGACACCCAAGGGGCAAATGCCCTGCAGCATAGATGCATTTGTTATATGATTTCGGCGACATCTTCGATTTCGCTTATAAATTCTCTTTCCAATCTATTATTCAATTTCGTAATTCTAATGTTTTCAAGTCAATAATAAAATTTTGTTGTTTCAGAATATCTAATCCAAGTAGCCCTCTATGATCCTTAGGCAGAATGCCTACATCTATTTCTATATTTTCAATGATTCTTGCACCTATTTCAATCCTGTCCATAATTTTGGTATAGAAAGGAATGCTTCCGCCAATCCCGTATGCTTCGTAAATACAGTCTCCTGTTTCGTAGGTCACACCGATTTCCTCTAAAATATCAGGACTGATTATAGTATGCGAAGATCCTGTATCTATAACTACATCTTCTATTCTCAATACTCGTCCTCTGAATGTAACGGTAAGTGATGTCGTAATTAACTATCTGTCATAGTTAATTTTCATTACTATTACGTCTCACTCTCACTAATGGATCCCGGCGAAGATGAATCACGAAGTCTTGATTTGAAGTATGGTATACTAAATTCCCTGGTTTTGCTTGGAAAAACTCTTTATTAGCATCTTCTTCGGGTATTGAGCGAATTGGAGCAACTTCATCTACTATTTTTTTATTGCCTTCTTCATGATAATTAAGTATGGAAACCAGAACAAATTGGTCAGGGAAGAGTTCTCTTACTTCTTGCCATTTCATCGTTCTACCTCCTACAAATTCGCCCTAATTCTTCTTTCAATCTTAGTTTTATCATACTTATAGTCGAGCGTTCTCAAAATACTTTTACTATTTCACCTTATTTCCGCTGATTTCATATAACTTTTTTGTATCTACGAACCCGAGAGGCTTAAAGGAGCGTAGCGACTGGGTCCAACGGACTAAGCCTCGCAGGGTTGTGAGCTGAAACAACTTCCCCGTCCACCTCATCTTGCGAACCGAGAGTGTAGCCTGCAGCGTAGATACTGTGTTATCTGATGGATCAGCCATCACCGAATTGCTTGAAAACTCTTCTAATTTAGTTGTATTACACTGATGGCATTTCCATTAATATCAATGAAGTCAAATCTCACGGGTTCACTTGTCTTAATTGCAGATACTTTTACTTTCTTCCCTTTAAGTTTATTTCTAATCTCTTCAACATTATTAACAACAAAATTAAAAGGAGTGTATCCCTTCTGCGGTTCATAGTCCTTTACTTCAACAATATGAAACCCACAATTAGGTGCAATCGCCATTCCTGCCATTCTTTTATTTTTCCAACGAAGTGGAAAACCAAAAATATCAGTGTACCATTTTAATGATTCTTCAAGGTTTTTTACTGGTAAAAAAACAGCATCGATTCTTTCAATAAATCTCTCGCTTATTTGTTATTCTCCTTCTTTGATAATGGTTTTTGGTTTTTATGTGTTCAAGCCCTTGCTGATCTTTCAGATAACGTAACATTCACGAACTTCGCAAATTCACAAAATACGATTGAATCTACGAACCTTTTTAATTGAAAGCTGCTCTAACTCTCTTATTTCTCAAAACATGATATATTTCCTTTAGATGGATATTAAGGACGGGGTGAATTTTATGCAGTGGCAAGAAGTTCGTACGATTTATCCTGATCAATATGTTCTGCTAGAAATTCTCGATTCTCATTACCTTACAATCTCTTAAAGTTTGATATCAGATAAATTCTCTGGATCCACCTCATATTCTCCTATGCGGCGAATGATCACTTTTACAGCATTTTCAATCCAATGTTTCTCATCATCTGTTATTGGTAAAAATGAATTCGTTTTTCCTTTTCTTGCAGATAACACATCTCCTTTTTCAGAAGAAAGGCTTCCTAGTCTATTCAATACATCCAAATTAATCTTATACTTACTTGAGGCCTTCCCTCTTGTACCTGCAAGTCCCTCAATATAGCTTAGACAAAAATAAGCCATGCTAAGTAATTGATCTTTTCCATCAAGATACATTTTGTATCTTGCCCATAATATCTCGACATTTGTGCTTGCCAAAAAATCTGTAGGAACTTTCGGATAATTTCCTCTTACTATATTCAAGTTTGCTGTGAACGTTGATCTACCGCTGAAGCTAACAGTTCCTAAGTCTATTATTTTGTCATTTTGGGGCGATCTATCGATGACATCAGCATAATGAAACTTAAAACTTAACTCCCCTGTTCCAATTCTTAAAGCTACATCTATCTCCCAAGACTTTAATAACTGTTCTACCACTTCTCTTGCTTCTTTGACTTCTGAAAAGTGCTTCTTTAAACTACAAATCAAAACACCATTTTTCAAATGCATATCAAAGTCTTCGTTTTCGAACTTAAGTTCGGTATCTTCTATATATTCAATTTCATCATCTGTTTCTAAATGGTACTCTAAAAAATTCACATGTGGGTCATTCATACAGAACCTCCTTTGCAAAATCAAAGGTAATCAGTTGATTGACAAGACTTTCAGTTTAGGTAGTAGTCGTAACCTATTTAATAGTCTCAGATAACGCCTGAAACCAATCCTCTTTTAACTCCTTACCAAATAACTCTTGATAAACCTTAGCCCTAAAATCCACCATTTCTTTTTCTAACCCACCTTCAGAAGCTTTAAGATATTTTAAATCCTCTTCAGATAGAAAATTACTTTTAGGTTCAACATACTTAAGGTATATTGAAGGATCCATTCGCCATGCATAGAATTGCGCTGGAAAGAATTTTTTTTTCATTCCTTTCAACATCTGAATACCTGGAACATCAAGATCACCTGAATAATAAATAGAGCAGTTTGGATTTGATTCTAGACATCTCTTAATAAATACCTTGGAAGCAGTTCTCGATTGTCCTATCGTACACAAGAGAACTGGAAAGCTTATTGGAAGCTGCTCTATCGATAATTTGTTAGATTAAGATAATGAATTATTTCATCTACCAAAAAAGAGATAATGGACGGGTTCTCAATAATATACAATGACGGGTATTTAGGGAACTCGTCCATCTCCTCGATTTCTCGTAGATTTAAGGTTCGAGGAGAAGTCCCCCTTATAAGATTAGGTGCGAAAACATGGGAAATAGAACTAACATCATCATCAAGGATATCAAAATTTCTATAAATTTGACGCTCAAACAAATATTCTGGCACGACTGTTATATCATTATCATTTCCATTATGATTTATCTTTTGACTATGTATATCATATAGTGCATACCAGAACAGTTTTCCTAATGTATTATTTTTATCAAGAGCATGTGGACTGCTGTTATCTCGTTCAAGTTACCCGTCTTTGTAATGCCTGTACAACTCTGGTCTCTTATCTCTATCTAAAGGGAAGCTCCTGTCTTTGTTTCCTCTCTTTCCTGAAAAAATTCGTACAAAATAACTGATTACTGTTGGGACGGAGATTGAAGTACCTTAAAAAGGAACTTATTATCTAGGGCGTTTGTTGTCTGATCTCTTCCATGATTATACATCTTGTTAACCATGGATCGCTTGCGATCTTAGCGTGAATACGGTATTAGCCGAAATTAACTTTCTTCCTTAAGAGACTGAATGATCAATTTTCTACCTATCCTTGATAAATTATATTCTGGTGTCAATAACCCCTCAACTATTAATAATCTTAACTCTCTCTCACTCAAGTTTTGAACTTTACCTTCAACTATCTTAAGAAAATCCTTGTAATTCTCAGGTATCTCACCTCTACTAATCATTCCTTTTATTATATAATCAACAATATTTTTTGTATGAGGACCTAACCAAAATTTATTTTTGAATAGGTCTAATTGATTTTCCAATTCATACAATTTCCCCTTCAAATCAGCTAACTCTTCTTCTTTACTTCTAAGTTGATTTATTATTTTTTGTTTCTCTTCTTGACTGATATCTGCCCCTTGAATAAGCTGATTTATAATCTCTTCTTTTTCTTTAACAAGCTTTATTTGATTATTTGTTTTATTTTCAATTTCTTCCTCAATAGACTTAAAGAGTGGTGTTCTATCTATTTTATCTAACATCCGAGAATAGCTTTTTTCGATATTACTTAAATCTTTACCAAACCGCTCTTCAATTCTTCCAATTTTCTCTGAAATATCTTTTGTAAATTGATAAGTATTATTATAAAAGTTATTGCTTGTTTCATTTGCTTTAAAGTAGAAAAGCGCAGATAACAAAACAGAAAATATCGCTAATACAAGTGATAGTATATTTGTTATGTTGTCGGGTATTGATAATTCACTAATAGTTATGTTTGATGAAATTACTTTGTAACCTATTGCTAATGTCAGTAATATAGCAATCATTTCTTTAGTATTTTTGAATATTTTCATTATCTCATCCTTTCAAGTTAATTTCGGCTAACGTTATGTATTCAAGACGTCCCACCACCTTAAGTCCCGAAGGGACAGCCGCGAATGCGGTTAGGTGGTGCGAATGTGTCCGGCTGACTATGCTTCCCTTCTACTGAAATACCTCTTCGAATTCACTTCTAACTTCGGCCGGGTCGAGGGGCAGCGCCCCGATGCGTGAATATGGTGTTAGCTGATGCCAACGACTGCTTTGATTTCCCACTCATAACAAAAAACTTCCTTAAGTAAAAGCTATTACTAAGAAAGTCTACTCAAATTGCTGCTATTTAAGTAATGAACGGATTAATGGTATTAAAGATAGTAGCGTACCGATAATACCTATTAAACCAATTACTTGTATTATTGGAGATTGATAAAGTTCATTTATTTTATACTTTAATTGGTTATTCTCAGTCCGTAGATTTTTTTTAATTATTCTACTAGGACGTGTCTGAAAACTCATCACTGAGTAAATTTAAAAATGGCAACCACGTATACAAACGACAAGAATGACTTGGCTAGCTTGTCATAACGAGTAGCCACTCGGCGAAAGTGTTTGATTTTATTGAAAAAGCACTCAACCAAGTGGCGTTCTTTGTACAAATACCAATCGACTTTCCATGGATTTCGACTATTTGCTTTAGGTGGAATGACATTGGAGGCTTGTTGACAGTAATCCATTTTCGAAAAGCTTCTGAGCCATAGTCTTTGTCGCCAAGAATATAGCTTCCCCTAATATCAAATTCCTGAAGTAAATCGATCGCTGGAACGAAATCATAGACTTGACCACCCGTCAGAAGAAAGGTAAGGGATTTCCTAATCCATCAACTAAAATATGAAGTTTGGTGGTCTTTCCACCACGACTGATACCGATGTGTTGATTTACTTCGTGCGCTTCTGCGTTTTTTTAGCACCGGCACTGTGTTGATGGGCTTTAATCGATGTAGAATCTATACTCAAGTTTTCAAAATCAGGTTCTACCTGAAGTGCTTGGAAGATGGCGATAAGTAATCCCGTATCTCTCCTTTGCAGAAACGACTATAGGCCGTTTCCATGAACCATAACGTTCTTCTGGCAAGTCACGCCAAGCGGCACCACTACGAGCAATCCAAAGAATGGCATTAAACATGGTGCGATTAGACGTCCTGTTTGATATGTAGGGAACATGCCCTTAATTTGTTCCCATTGTTCGTCGCTTAGTTCATACCATCTTTGAATCATGATGATGCTCCAGTCTTTTTTCTCAAATCATACCACATTTTTTTAGTTTTCAGACACGTCCTAGATTTCAATTGATTTCAGTAAAAATCCCCCTACGATTTTCAGTAATAAAAATAGCCCAATTAAAAATCTTACCTAATGTTTGTTTTCTATAAATGTCAGAATTAATATGTTCGACTAACTCAAATGCATGAGTTCTAAATTCTTTTATATTTGTAATATTATTATCAGTAATCAATTCAATTGCTCTTTTTATTTTATCCATATTGCTGGCAAGGTTTGAAAAAGCACTTAATAACTCATCTTTAGATTTTATCATCGACAGTTGTATTCCGATTTTAGTCAAAATGACATCATCCTTCCAATAATGCAAAACCCCAATTGCACTTAGATCATATAAAAATTTATTTTTGCTTTTAATATCTATCTTATCTTTATTGTTTATTACCTCTAAAAACACCTCGATATCATCTCTTATTGGTTTCTGAGGCGTAAATGTCAACATTTGATTTTTTGATTTTCTACTTGGAAGCTTATTTGAAAGAATAGTATCAAATGAATACATTTCGATATCTTCGATACCTTTTAAACCAATATATGATATCCAACTAATAAATGTTTTTGTATATATTTCCCATGTCGAGTTTCTTAATTCAACTCCCTTAAATGTATCTTGTAGAATAAGAAGAATCTGTTGAATTGAATTAACTTCATCAGTGCTACTCACTAATTTGAGATATGGGGTGTATCTCTCAAATTTCTTACTCAAATAATCTATAAATTCAGTTTTATCAACCGACTCAATATTCTTATTGACTCTATAGGCTGTTTCTTCTTTAGTGAGTAATCCAATATCTAGAAGCTGCCTTAAAATATTATATAACGTTTTATCTGTATATCTTCCTACATATCTATGTCTCAGTTCCTCGAATTCTATACTTTCATTGATTTGAAAATCGCTAAAAACTTCAAAGCAAACACTTGGTCTTATTCTTAAAATATAACTTTCCCCAATTAATGGTATTTCATTACTGACCAAGTAATCCCTGAAAATATCCCAATAAATATTATATTTTGCTCCAGAACGAATAACTAATCTCTTATTAATTAATGAAGTAAGAGTTATGTTATCAATGACCTCATCGATTTCCGTTGCATCAAACATATTACCATCAAATGCTCGTTTCGCAATGTACCTTAATGCTTTAAGCTCATTGACATTCACGGTTTCAAGATCTTTGTCAAATAGCGTCTTAATATTCAATTCTTGCTCAAGTAACTCATCGATAGATACATTTTTGCTAAACTCATTGAAGGTGTGAATACATAATTTCTTTGTTAACCAAGGAAAACCTTGAGAACTTTCCATGATTCTTCTTTTTATATTTGAGTCTAGCTTAAACTCTATAGAATTTTGAAGCTGATTAATGACTCCATTAACTTCCTTTGAATCAAATTCTCTCATATCAATACTAAAAGTTTCACTTTTTAAAACTTGCCATAAATGATATGCTTCATGCTGAATAGGTACTGCTATTTCAGATTTCCATGAAAATCCAACGATAATATTTGTTCGAAAATTATTAATATCTAGTAAAAACTTATAAAAGACTTTAAAAATAGATTCCTTTCTGAAGATATCTTCAAATTGGTCGAAAATTAGAATTAGATATTTATTATTTTCTTCAAGAAATTGAAATAATGTTTTTATCGATTCAGAACCCAAAATATCATAACTTGACAGTATATTAATCTGATTTTTGCTATGTCCTGAGCCAAGAAACCCTTCATCTGAAGCACTTTCAATCATTTTTCTAAATGCTAGTGCAATAAAATTATTAGTTGATGCACTTCTTGTATCAACTGCGAATATAAACTCTGAGTTTCTGAATTTTTTTGTCTTACTTTTATCTCTAATTGCAGAAACTAATGAACTCTTGCCCCATCCAGACTTACCTTCTATATAAAAAACTCTTTTATCACTTTTTTTTGATTTAATTGACTCAATAAACTCTTCATATTTCATAAGTATGTCTTTTCTACCAATGAAGTGTTTGCTTGACGTTGGTAAATAATCAAACCATTCTTCACTTCGTTTTACCTCAGCTACTGTCTCTAACATTGTAGCTTCAAAATTAGAAATATTTGCACTATTAAGTTTTTCAAGTTCTTCCTCATTAGAGTAATCAACAAATTCTAGATCAGAAATCTCAGGTATGTAGGATTGTAATTTTGTTATTATGTCTAAATCATTTACAATTTCATTGCAACTATTAGTTACACAAAATTTTGTTGAGAAAGTTCCACCACTAAACAAATACAATTTATATACACCAAAATATGTGTGACTTAATATCATTTTAGCTACACTTTCGGTAAAATTTTTATTATTATCCTTTACAATTTCATTCGATTCTTCTAAAAATTCTATAATTTTTTCAGGTCCAAAAAAATATAAATTCTTATACTCGCTATTATTCTCAATTTCATCAATTAATCCAGCGACTTGATGCCCAAATTCCACAGTTGAAATAAAATATCCATAGTGCATTTTTTTGAATGTAGTATTAAACACAAAACTTTTGATATCATTTGAACTTAATTTCTCTTTTGCTTTACATTCAACATAGATTTCTTCATTATTTCTATCATTGTGTTTAGCAATTAAATCAATTTCCATTCCTGTAAAGTTCACTCTCTGCTTGACAATGTACCGTTGGGATTTGAGTATTTTAGCAACAATATCTTCAAAATACTCACCTTGTTTGATTCGATTATCTTCTTCATTAAAAATTATTTTAAATTCTTTTTTATACATAATTACCTCCGCGGAATGTCCATTCTAAATTATCCATCAAAAATTTTTTATACCATTCCCATACATCCACTACTATGCTTTTAGGGAATTACGTCTAATGTTCCTATATTCACAACGTCAATCCCCTTAGATAGCTCCTATCTTAGCGGATTGATGCCCCCTTGTCCCTGGTCATCCTCGGAACCTCTTCTGCTGGACAGAGGGCCGACAAGTTCAATGCGTGAATATTGTCTTATATGACGTGCTCTCTTCATATTCTACCTTGAATTAACTTGATGATGTGCTAGTAACAGAAGCAGGAAATTCAAAGATAAATTTAAGTAACATTTCAGTAAATACAATAATACCTTCGGCTTGTTCTTTAGTCTTCATTTCTATTTCATGCGTGGCCTGATTCCCATGTTTCCTTATTTCATCAACCCAAGTTCGGCCTCCGGGAGGGATATAACCTCTACTCTCAAGAAAATTTATGTACTCGACAAAACTTTTCCCTTCTTCTGCACCCTGAGAGACAGCGACATTCATCAGTAGTTTTCTACAAGCTAGAACGCTAGAAGTAAATGCCCCAATGCTTGTACATTTTCTAGCTTCTTTATACAATTCCCTTACTTCATCATTAGGTAAATGCTTTACTTCATGTCCAAACTTAAAACCAGGTATTTGTTCACTTTCCGATTTGTAAGTAGGTTTATTACAATTAGGGCAGATATAAATTCGTGCTGTTGTTTTTGATGATGTTGATGATTTGCTAACGCAATAATAATAAGCACTTGGCGCAGCGTTAGTACCACAGAATCCACAATGATATGATATTCCACTCGTAGTTCTAGTATTATCCCAACTACCAAATAATCTCATATAATCGCACCTCCATATATGGTAATTTTCGATCTTGTTAAATATAAATCATGTAACATTAAATGAATTATTCAGGTTCTAGAGTATGTCATATCGCGTTTCTGTAATCATGTACCCTGCTAGTGATTGTCTGCTGGATTGCCTCTTCGAATCCACCTGGCAGAACAAAGCTCCTAGGAACCTCAGCTTGAATAATATGTTATGTGATATCACTTCTTCGATCTCTGCTTCCGGGACCAAGGATCGATAAAGCCGATCCGCTGCGTTGAATGTTTTGTTATCAGAAATGATTTCTCTTAATTGATTTACTGTGAGAAAATATCCTGTCAAATTCCCAGATAACTCAAATTAATATCTGGCCATAATACTATATCTGCCCCTACTCTCTTAATCGCTTTTACCCCGCCATCTTGTGATATTACAAAAGCAACAGAATTTTCGTAACTGGAGCAAAATCTAAAAGCAGAACGATGTCTTGTCCCAAAAGATTCTATGGGGAAATAATTGTTGCCAATACCATTGACATCTTCAGCGACTTTTATCTTACTTAAAGATGGAGAAGATACGGTAACTTCTGCCCCAAATCCTAATAATCGTAATTTATCAGTCATCACAATAGCACCATCTACTCCTGACAATACAGCAACAAATCTTATTGCATCAGATAATTCTGATTCTACTTCTTCTTTTTTTGATAGCTTTCTGTGATATTCTCTAAATTCTCCTTTATTAATGGACTCACGATTATCGTCCCAAAGGGAAAAATAAAGATTATGTTGGGTCAGTGGCTGGTGCTAATCTTAATAATTCACTCACATTAAAATCACGCGAATTTTTAAAATGGATAGTGTGGTATTGTTCTCTGTTAGCTAAAATCTTTTTAGTGAAATCATCGGGATTACAAAATGCAAGACGAAACTTTACTTTTCGTGCTTCTTCAGTCATGAGTGATGCATGATAAGAGATTTCAAGTAACTCTAATAAATTTTCATCTGATGGCAGTTCTGGAACGGCCATTCCTTTGAGAATTAAACCTCTTTTATTCCACACTTCTTTTAAATGAGAAGCTAGTGTCATTGGATATTACTTTTCATGGTAATCCTCCATTTATATCTTTTAGAAATCATTTCTGATAACGTAATATTCACGAACTTCGTAAAATCACAAAATACAATTGAATCTACGAACCTCTTCCATTGAAATAGTTACAATGTACTATATGCACATTCTACTATAAATTTGGAGCAAAATGAGGAAAATAATTCCTATTAACTTTAATAAAAAAACTCCTACTGATATTACCAGCAGAAGTTTCAATAGTTATTTATTTTATATCACATTAAGTATATCCCCCATCCCTCCTCTATTCTTTAACAACCCTGCCCCCACAAAACACCTCCACCATCACCAAAGCCCCCATCCTAAACCCCTCTACAAAAGAAGCACTTGTAACCATGGATCTAGAGTCACTCGTTAAATCCAAAACCTGCTCAAGAGTGGCGAAATCGTTCTCCGAAAATCTTTCCTTTGCCTCTTCTATCAGTTTAGAAACTTTTCTATTAAGCGGACGATATTCCGGATCTGTGGGAACAATACCCTCTTCGGGATGCAGGTTGCCGTAATATAGTTCTTCTATAATATTCTTCATGGGCTCGTCCTCTATGATCAAAGTAAAGAGTTAACACTTGACTAAACTCTCCCTTAAACGAGTTTACCCTAAACAAATACAGTAAGTTAAAATTTATGCGGTATTCGCATAATACATCTAAGAAATAAAAAGGCTAGAAGATTCGGGATACTTGAGTTGCTCGGCATCAATAATATTATTCCATCACCAAAAGAGCTCGAATCCGATTCTTTATACGCAAAAGGGCTGGATAAATTATATCCAGCCCTTTTTACATCTTTCTACATTCTCCCTTTAAAACCCTCCCACTCAGAGCAACAAATAAAGCCTATACAACATCCGCGCAGCCTCTCCGCGCGTGACAGCCTCGCGAGCGTTAATTCGTTTATTAGCAGGAACATCGATCAAGTGCTGCTTCACAGCCAAGGACATGGTTGGCTTGGCCCAATTGGAGATGGTCTCTTTGTCTACGAATTGGCTCAGGTAATCCTCCGGATTGGCAGGGTAGTAATAATGTTTCTTCTCGTGCAGGTATCTTGCGCCGATGGCGGTCATTTCTTCCCGGGATATCGTTTTATCCGGCTTGAACGTGCCGTCAGGGTAACCTTCGACGATATGCTTTTTCTCCGATGAAGCGATATAGGGATGATGCCATTGCGGTGGATGCACGTCGGAGAAGCTCTCCGTCGCCGTCTCATCCAATGCGTAGAAGGCTCTTACAAGCATAGCCGTGAACTCTGCACGGGTGAGCAGAGAATCGGGTTCAAAATTACCGTTCTCTTTCCCGGTCACAATTCCTTTGGAAGCCAGGAACTGAACCGCTTGCTGCAGCTCTGGATCTCGATCGTCAACATCAGGGAATGACTTGGGATTTTCGTCCACGAAATACGTTCCGGAACGGTTGATTTCCGCTTCTATGCCGTTTTGGGACGGATTGAACTTTCCGCCGATCGGCTGCGCCTTTTTACCATTTGAATAGAACACGCTGGTATGTGTTGCATTCGTCTGCTTTGCAGGCAAAATGAGCAGGATGTTGCTTGATACGTTCGACAGCTGCTGACCTTGTTCATCTGAGAATTGTACGCGATATCCGCCTTTATCCGCTTGGACCAGACGAATCACAATCACCGTACGTGAATCAAACAGGCGATCTGCGGTCGCAACATTCAGCACCAGCTTCGCATCCCCCGCATGAATGGTAATATAGTCAATATCCTTCCGACCCACTAAGCTATCCTTGTATAGCTTGAAAATATATTCATTTTGTCCGGACGAGGGCAAAATTTCTGCATTCACGATCAACTCTCTCGCAAGCGTAATTCGGTTCTCCGACAGCGCCTGCTTTACCGCTAACTTCGCCTTTGACGCATTGCCTGCTAATTGGCCCATCAACTCGGTCGTTATAACGAACTGGCCGTTAACGGGAGCCACCTCTTCGCTGCTAGCGGCTGTGATCACAATTTCTCCCGCTTGTGTCAGTCCCTCTACGATAACGGGGTTCTGTCTGTCAGCGTCAGGAATCGACCCGATGGCCGTGAGATACGTATTAGACAGCATGCTGCCATCCACGACATACAACAAGAAGTAGGCGGTCTCGTCTGGAAAGCCAGCTCGGGTTACGGTTGCCCGTACAACAGTTTGTCCGGATTTATTCGCGGTGATGACGGGTATGCCATTCACATTCGATATAGTTCCTATGCTCGGGTCGTCAATGGTGTACGTTATTTTTGTCCCCGGAAGCATATTGCTTGCGGTAATGATCTGTTGTCCGCCAGGCTGCAGCATCGTGATAAACGGAAAAAGGCTAATTTCCGGAGTAGTCCGTATAACAGGTTTAGCTTTAGCCCCGGAACCATCTCCAGTTGCTTGCTCTCCCGTGCCAGGACGACTACTAGTCGGTTGGTTTGTTTTTTCAGTTTGACCGCCAGTGGGTGTGCCTGTTGTCCCATTCCGATTCCCCGTTGGTTGGGTTGTTGTCCCCGAATGATCACCAGTTGACGTGCCTGTTGCTCCAGTTTGATCACCAGTAGGTTGTCCTACCGTCCCAGAACGATAACCAACTGCCGTTCCTTTCGTGAACACAACAAGCTTGGGCAAGGAATAATAATCATCTTCCCATGCCCACAAGGTCTGATCCTTTTTCAAGGCATAATACCATTTAGAATACCTGTCCTTGACTTTATTGTGTATGGAGACGATGTCCATAAGCCCTTGGAACACTTTATCTTCGTTGTATACGGACCAAAGCTGACCATCTGTTCGCAAAGCATAAATGGAATCGATAAATTGATCTTGCAGCATCGTGCTAAATTCAACGATACTTCGCGCGCCGGTTGCCCCATGTAATTGTTCGGGAACACTCGCAGAGTTATATGCCGACCAGGACCAGACCGTACCATCTTTCTTGTAAGCATAGTTTGGATAAGCGCCCGTCTCGATCTTGACGATATCGCTAAGACCCTTGACCTGTTCTGGACCTTTGTCTTTAGAGATATTATGCGGAAGGTAGTCACTTGTGCTCCATTTCCAAACCGAACCATCCTTTTTAACTGCATATGCGAAACCGTTCGCCGAGCTTATGGATACGACATCATCAAACAGCTTGGATTGAATCGGATTCGACGAGGCGCTGCCTATTTCGCTTCCCCAGCTCCAAACCGAACCGTCTGATTTTAATACGAACAAGGTCTTGAAGTTAGAATTGTCATAATAAAAATCAGCGACGAGTGAAGTGACTTGATTCAACTCTGTGATGGGCGAAGGAGTACCCATAGGACTATGTATAATAGCAGCGTCGGTTTCGGTGATTTTGGAGTCCCAATACCATACGGTTCCATCTTTTTTTAACGCAACGTAGTTAATAATAGCTCTACTGTTCTCCTCAGGCGATTTGTACCTAAATTGCTTCACATCCTGCAAGCCCGGAATTTGGAACATTTCACCTATATAGTAATCTGAAGTTTTTAAAGACTCTTTATTTATGACCCATGTCCATACGGATCCATCATTTTTCGCCAGTAGTACGTTGTCGTCAAGAATGTCGTAGTCCTCGCCGATACGTGTATAGTGCTGCTCGCTAACGGCACTTACGTTATCCCCTTTGGCTTGCACCGTACCTGAATGAGCCGTGAGGATGAACATAAGGCATAGCACCGCTGAAATTAATCGTTTCATGTTGACCTCCATTAAATATTACTGTCTTCTACTATTCCTCATAATGTTTCATCGGCAAAATGGAGCTTCGATTTCACTTTCACTAAATTATTCATCATATTATCGCTGCCCGCCACTCCAACAAATGATCATTTTAGACTACGATGGTGGTCTAGACGATCCTCACAGAATCCGCCTTACAAATGCAAAAATGCCGGCAAACCTGCCAGCATTTAAGCGTTAATTCTTATCTATTACGTTTTCGATGCAGCAGTTCCAGAGCCTAATCGCAATCGGGGGATTGGCCGGGAAATGGGCCAACAAGGATTCCTTGTCTCTCTATGGTTTGCTACTTTTAGATAGTGAATGATCCTTCTTTTTGCGACTTTACATTGCATGCTCCAGCTTCAGCAATTCATCCGTGCGCACGCACTTCAAGCCTCTTCGTTCGGTCTCGGACAGGATGTCCCGAAGTACTGTCAGCATTTGTCCGGGAGCTTCTCTGTCAGCCCCAAAAGTATCGCCGCTATCATGCAATACGATGACAGCCCCGGGACGGATATGATCGGACAGCAGATTACGCAAATGATGTTCGCCTGTATTCAGTTTCCAGTCGCGCGCGATAACCGACCATAACACGAGCCGATATGCCTTACGCAGCAGGAACAGGTCCATAATATTCAAAATCCCCCAAGGAGGACGATAGTAGGTCGGACGTTCTCCCGTAATTCGTTGGATAATGTCTGCAGAACGCTCAACGTGTTTTCGACGTATGTTTCTTGGAGACATGATCCAATTCAGCATATGCGTATAATTATGAATGCCGATCTGATGTCCTTCCTCATGCATGCGCTTCACTAATTCCGGATATTTCTCCGCCTTGCTGCCGAGAACGAAGAAGGTTGCCTTCACGCCTCGGTCCCGAAGAAGATCAAGCAGCTTGGGCGTATAGCGGGGATCGGGTCCATCATCGAATGTAAAGGCAACATGGCGCTCTGCCCGCTTACGACTGGCCTTGCGAAAGACCCCCCAACCGAATATTCGAGTCAGCAGGAAAGGCAGCCCCATATAAAGCGCGATCAAGAAAATGAGCAAACGTGGAATGAGATTGTCCATCATTACGCCTTTACCCCGCTTGCATATCGATTTACCAAAGACGCTCGGGACATCATGAGCATTTTCGGTATAAGCTTCGATCTCTGCTGCTTCAAGCGTTTGGCCCCTTCTGGATTGAGCATGCGAAGCAGCAAGCGAAGATATACCGTCGATATCCGCTCCATCCACTTCGTCTCCAGCGGATGCAGCTCGAATCCCAATCCATGAATAATGCCGCGATGCAGCAAGGTAATGCCGGTCAAGGCCTTAGCCTTTGCCAATTTCGGATCTGTGTCGACCGCTCGGCCAATATCCTTCAACGCTTCGCGCAGCCTGCGTGCCGTCACAATCGCAGCCCGATCTGCCCCGACCGCCCGTGATAACTGCAGAACTTCCCGATTATCAAGGTGAATTTCACAGACTTGATCACCCGCATGTACGTATGTCCCATCCTCGCAGCGGATAGAACTACCGCGGTGGGCGCGAACGACAATTTTGCAAATACCGAATTTCGACTGGTACACACTCCGAAGCGGCGTAATACGTTCAAATACAGTCTCCCATGCCATCCACAGCGACTGTAGCATTTTGTTGTATAAGGCGTAACTCACGAAAACATCAATTCCTTCCCAATTAAAAATATATATAGTAGAATTTCTGTTCGTCTGCCGTTAATCACGAAGTGAATGAAGAAGCCGATTCTGTCGAACACCTCCCTGGCACTTTCATAGTACAAGGCGTAATTCTCTTTTTTCTTTCTCAATTCTTACATGTTTCTTAAGCTTCACAACCCAACAGTAGGTGAAATTAGACTATACAAACGCAAAAATGCCAACAATTCTGCCAGCATTTTTGCGTTAAATCTCTATGAAGCTATTTTCAATTCGTATATCTACAACTCAACCAACATATGAATATCCTTCGGCTCTTTTTTGAATAGCTCCGGATCTACATCCTTCGTCAATTGGCTGCCATTACTCTTGTAAAAAGACACCGCTGAACGCGTCTCTGTAGACGAGATGTAGAGGTACTTCGCGCCTCTTCGCTTTGCTTCTTCTGCCAGCGTCTGTATGATCTGTGTTCCGATACCCTGTCTGCGATAGTTCCGGGATACATACATGAGATCTATCTGAAGACGATCCTGCTGCTCCCCTCGCCATTGATGAGCCAATACACCGAATCCAACTAACGTATCTGCATCGAACGCGCCAATCGCCATTCCCCCATTGCGCAATTCCAACAGATATCTTCCCTCCATCTCATGCAGCAAATCTTCGTCCCAACTTGGACATTCATGGCCGGCCTGCAATTCTATCATCTCACCGTTCTGCATCTCGTAGATTAGATCAATATGCTCGGAACGATCAATTTCCCTTAGTTTTCCTACTTGCTCTTCCGTCATCATTTGATAGGTTATCATTGTGAATCCTCCCGTTCTGCGTGAATGAGTCATTTCATCAGTATCAAAAAGCAGTTCTACCCCTCTACGAATTCATGATGCAGCATTCAGGCAAAATGCAGGATGGGAACCCCTAAGAATTCTGGTTCTACAAATACAGATTTGAATTACCCTTTCACCTCCCACGCTAAATTACCTTCTAATGCAATAATCCTAATTCCGAGTAAGGATGTCAACAAGTAGCATCATTATTTAATAATATTTTTCTGCCCCCAGGAAATATATTCCTCACTATTCAATCCATATGCTATATTAATAGGATCACAGGATTTTCATATCAAGTACATAAAAGGAGACATTATGAAAAAGTTTACTTATCTTACTCTTATGGGATGTCTGGCCGTCCTGATCGGTCTATTCTCGTTCACTACTCCTACTTCCGCCGCTGCTGCTGTGTCTTATACGCTCTTTGTGGATGGCTCGATTTCATCTGCGAAAACTCCGGCAGTTGTAGAGAAGAATGTTACACTCGTTCCGATGAAAGCTGTCCTCGCTGATCTGAAATATGTCACAACCGTCGATAAAAAGACAAAGGCCATTACTGCCAAAAATTCAGCGGGATCATTCATCACCGTAAATCTAGGCAGCAAAAAAGCGAAAATCAACGGAACTAATGTCAACCTTGCTGCACCAGCCAAGACATTGAACGGAACCACCTATATTCCTTTGTCAGCGGTGAAGCAGTTAACTGGAAAGCAGATCGGATTGGATGCTTCTCAGGGTATCGCCTGGATTGGTGAGAAGCCGGGAACCGATAATGTTCCGATCTGGGGATTAACTCCGGAACAAGTTAAATCAGTAGCCGGGTATTCGACGCTTATCGATGAAGGCGGCCAAGGCGATATTTATATGCTGTTGTACCAGCATTCCATGGAAGACCCTGAAGAGCTATATATATTCTATAAGAATAAATTAGCCAAAGTGGTCTTTAGCCCCGACATTTCCGGTCTTAACGAAGACGGGTTAGTTGGCTTCTATGATGGAGCGTTCGATAGTTTAGTTAAAAGTTACGGGCAACCTATCACAGATGTCGTTGGCGCTTATGAGGATACACAAGAACAGATTCCTCTCTTCGATGGGGGCTATTATATGAGCGAATGGAAGAAAGGCGACACTTTGATCACTCTCTTATTGCAAGGTGACGAAGATGGGTATTCGGTAAGCATGCAGTATGTGAAGGCATCGATCGAAGATCAAGTTGAGGCTGCATTGGATGCCATTCAATAAATAGAATGATCCCAACTCTATCAGAAGACTTCCCTCTCGGAAGTCTTCTTTTTTTCACAATATTTCCTCAAAAATCCTCTTTAACATCAAATCCCCAAAATTCAGCAAACAATTTTCAACATTTCCGGATATTTAGAAAATTATTTTCTAAAAGCGTTTACAAATTAAATTTATTTTGTTAGCCTAATAGCAACACAAGCTATTAACTTGCGAAAAAGGAGCGAAGAACCTATGAAGCAATATGACGTAGTTGTAATGGGCGGAGGCATCTCTGGGGCTATGGCTGCCATTGCGGCATCCAGAACCGGGGCGAAGACGCTGATTGTTGAGTCCCACGGATTCCTTGGCGGCACTCTAACCGCCAACGGTGTCGGGCCGATGATGACCTTCCATGCTGGTGAGAAGCAGGTCATTCAAGGTTTCACCGGGGAATTGATCGAGCGGCTGAAGCAGTTGGGCAAATCTCCGGGGCATATTTTCGACACCGTCGGATTTACATACTCGGTTACCCCATTTGATGCCGAAGCAATGAAGCATGAACTGGAGCTGATGGTAACGGAAGCCGGCGGAGATATATTGTATCACACGATGCTAGCAGGCGTTAATACCGAAGATGGCCGCATTACAGGCATACAAGTCTGTAACAAATCCGGGCTTAGCGACATTCATGCCTCCGTCTTCATCGATGCTACAGGTGACGGCGACCTCTCAGCCTTGGCAGGAGTCGAGTACACCAAAGGACGTGAATCCGACGGAGCGACACAGCCGATGACCCTTAAGATGAAAATGTACAACGTCGATATCCCAAGGGTCAAGGAATATATTCACGCTCATCCAGAGGACTTCCCACTATACAACGGGGATACCTCCATTATTGAGAAGTCCCCTCGCCTTTCAGTTGGCGGTTTTGACAGCCTGTTCAAAACTGCCAAAGAGCGGGGTGAAATCTCCATACCGCGTGAAAATATTCTGTTCTTCGAGACCAATAACCCGGGCGAGGTCATCCTCAATACGACACGGATTATCGGATATGACGCGACCAACGCGCACAGCCTCAGCCAGGCAGAAATGGAAGGCCGCAAGCAGTGTCGTGAGCTGGAGCTGTTTGTCCGCAAATACATTCCCGGCTTCGAACATGCGGTTGTCGAGTCCACTGGACCAAGCATCGGCGTGCGCGGATCGCGCCAGATCAAAGGCATCTACACGCTGACGGCCGAGGATATTTTGCAGCAGCGTCTGTTCGAAGATACGATCGCTCACTCGGGCTATCCCATCGACATCCATAGTCCGGACGGCGAAGGCACCAAGCATGAGAAGCTGGAATGGGGCGGCGTATACAGCATTCCGTATTCCTGCATGATCACCGCTTCCATGCCCAACCTGATCGTGATCGGCCGCTGCATCTCGGCCACCTTCGAAGCGCAGGCAGCGATGCGAACCACCCCGACGACAGGCGCCATCGGTCATGGCGGCGGAGTAGCAGCAGCCCTCGCGGCGCTCGAGCACAAGAACGTCCAAGATGTAGACATCAAGCAAGTTCAATCACTTCTCAAAGAGCAAGGCGCTTACTTAGAAGTTTAGTATAATCACCCATTTGGAGAGGGGAAATAAAATCAGATGACAACGACAATGTGGTTGCAAGCCATCGGTATTTTGCTCGTATTTCTGGTGTTTGTCGGGCTGATGATGACGCGCAAGCTGCCGACAATTCTGGCTCTGCCCTTAATGGCGATTGTGTTCGCCATCATCGCGGGCGTGCCGCTGCTATCGAATGATCCTGAGGCGACGTCCATCGCCAAGACCATTCTGGCTGGAGGCTCCATGAAGCTATCTGGCGCGATCGCCGGGCTGATCTTCGGTGCCTGGTTCGGTCAGATTCTGAACAAAGTCGGTATTACTAAATCCATTATCCGCAAAGCGGCCGAGTTGGCCGGAGATAAACCTATACTTATAGCTATTCTATTTTTCATCACCGCATCCATTATTTTTTCCGCGGCAGGAGGACTGGGCATGGTCATCCTCGTCGGCACCATCGTTATCCCGATTATGCTGACGGCGGGGATCTCCCAATTCGTCGCTTCCATCGTTGTTCTGCTAGCCGTTGGCGTCGGCTCCCTGTTCAACGTATCCAACTGGGCTGTATACGTCGATGTGCTTGGTCTTTCAGTTGAGCAGATCGCCGACTACACGTTGGTTGTAGCTTCCCCGCTGATCCTTATTGCCTTGGCCATGATCGTCTTCTATATTCGAAAAGACGGCAAAGGCCGCAAAGCCTGGGCGATGCCAGCAGCAACACCTGGCGGTGGCGACAAGAAGGTACCTGCCATTGCCCTGATTAGTCCGCTTGTACCAGTACTGCTCGTATTTATCTTCAAGATCGATATCGTTCCGGCGGTTATTGCTGGCGCACTTGTTACGATTCTTCTTACTTGGCCGAAGCGTCCGGTTCATATCCTCTCCAGCGCACTTGTGGAAGGAATTCAGGACGTTGCTGGCGCGATGGGACTTATGATCGGAATCGGCATCCTGCTCAGCTCAGTAATGTCGCCGCAAGTATCGGCGGTCATCTCGCCGCTGATCGAGTCCGTGCTGCCGAATACACCATTGATGTTCATCCTGTTCTTCACGATTCTGTCGCCGCTGGCTATCTATCGCGGACCGCTGAACGTATGGGGCCTTGGCAGTGGTATCGCCGCCCTGTTCGTATCTGCCGGCATGACTCCGGTCGCTGCCATGCTCGCCCTGCGCGCAGTCAGCAACGTGCAATCCGTGTCCGACCCTACGAACTCGCATAACGTATGGGTAGCCGACTTCACGAAGAGCGACATCAACGAAATTCTGAAGAAGACACTGCCATGGACGATGGCGTCCGTCCTGATCGCCGTTATCATCGGATCGTTTATGGTGTTTTAAACCTTAAAAGTGGACTTTTTTGAATTACCTTTATAGATAAAACCGGGTAAGGGCCTTGCGCAGAGTTTCTATTGAAGCTCGAGCAGAAGGTCCTTGACCCGTCAACTGGAGGAGGACATTATGGGGAGAACGAAAGTAAGGGTCGGCATTGACGTCGGCGGTACGTTTACCGATGCGGCACTGATCGACAATGAGACATTTGAAGTCATCGAGAAAATGAAGATCCCGACCACCCACCATGACCAAGACGGTGTGGCCAAAGGGATTGTGCAAATACTGGAGCGGATTCTAAGCAGCAGAGGCATCCAGCCCGAAGACGTAACCTTCATCGCCCATGGGACAACGCAGGCCACCAATGCCCTGCTCGAAGGAGACGTAGCCCGCGTCGGCATCATCGGTATGGGCTCCGGCATCGATGGGCTGAGCGCCCGCTCCGAATCCAATCCGGGCGATATCGAGCTGGCTCCGGGCAAGTTCCTGCATACTTTCCATACGTATCTGGACTCCAAGAACATGACAGATGAGCAGATCAACGGGGCCATCGATGAATTGGCGGCCCAGGGCGCTGAGGTGATTGTCGCCTCTGAAGCATACAGCGTAGATGACCCCACCAACGAACTGCGCGTGGTGGAGCTGGCGAGCCGCAAGGGCTTGTACTCCACAGGCGGGCATGAGATCAGCCAGCTCTATGGCCTGAAGACACGGACACGCACGGCGGTCGTTAACGCCTCCCTCATCCCGAAAATGATGGAGACCGCCAATATGACCGAGAAGTCCGTTAAGGATGCTAACATCCAGTCCCAACTTATGATAATGCGTTGCGATGGCGGTGTTATGAGTATCGATGAAGTACGCAAGCGTCCGATTCTGACGATGCTGTCCGGTCTTGCTGCCGGGGTCGCCGGGGCGCTGATGTACGAGAAGATCTCCGATGGGATTTTCTTCGAGGTCGGCGGAACGAGTGTCGACATCTCCGTCATCAAGAACGGGAAAGTCATGATCAAGAATGCCGAGGTCGGCGGCCACCGCACCTACCTGCAATCCCTGGATGTACGTACGCTTGGCATCGCCGGCGGCAGTATGATCAAGGTAGCTGGAGGCAAGATCACGGACGTTGGACCGCGAAGCGCGCACATTGCCGGTAAAGAATATGAAGCCTTCGCTCCGACCGAGAATATTGTCGATCCGAAGGTAAAATTCATCAGCCCGCGTGAGGGCGACCCTGCTGAATACGTGATCTTCGAATGCGCCGGAGGCAAGGAGTATTCCTATACGCTCGCCGGAGCGGCCAATATTCTGAACTACATCCCTGAGGGCGATTATGCTCGAGGAAATACAGAAGCGGCGTTAAAAGCCTGGAAAGCACTGGCCGATCATGTTGGACTAAGCATAGAGGAAACCGCCAGACAAGTCATGAATATCGCTATCGATAAGACGATGAAGACCGTCAACGAGATGATTGCGGACTATGAGCTGGACCGTAGCTTCGTCACGCTGGTAGGCGGCGGCGGCAGCGGCGCGGTGCTCATCCCGGCAATGGCAGATCGCGAGGGCTTCAAATCGCAAATCGCCAACAATGCTCCTTACGTCTCTACGATCGGGGTTGCGTTAGCCATGGTGAAGGAGCAGCTGGAGCGTACAGTCGTTAATCCGACCGAGGAAGATATTAAGCGCATCCGCGCCGACATCATTGAGCGCATCGTGCAATCCGGCGCTTCCGAGGAAACCGTCGAAGTCAGCATCGAGATCGACAGCCAGAAGAACATTCTACGCGCGATGGCGACCGGCTCCACCGAGCTGCGCTCCAAGGATCTGGGTCAGGAGGCCATGTCCGTAGAAGATATGAAAGCCATTGCTGCTAGCTCGATCGACCAGCCGCTGGAATCGACGGCGCTTGCTGCACAGACTGGACGCTGGAACCTGTTCGTGAGCGAGAACGTGAAGAAATCCTTTTTTGGCCTGTTAAAAAAGAAATCCAGCTCGGTCAGCGTTCTCGACCGCGAAGGCGTCGTCCGCTTCAAGAAGAACAATGTGCACTATACGAAGCTAAGCAAATCCGCAACAGAAGCGCTGAGCTCATTCTTGGACGATAACACCATTTATTCTGATGCCAATGCTACAATCCCGAAGGTGTTCGTCTTTTATAAGGAGAAAATGCTCGATCTGACTGGTATGCAGACCAAGGAACAGCTTCTGTCCATTCTTGAGATTGAGACCGAAATGCTTAAGCCTGAAGATGAAATGCTGGTTATTGCTTATCAATAGAAATATGATCCGTTAGCTGAATGCGAGGAGGACGATGATGAATGCCGGTGCAAGCTCTTATACCCGATATGCTGCCTGGTCTGTCCGATGAAATCCTGGGCTGTATGGAGCTGCGGCAGGACCCGCTGTTTCATAAAATACCGAAGGAGAAAATTCCCTATTACGTCCATGAGTCGCTTCAAGCCGGACGCTTGGCGGCTGCAGCCTACAAAGGCCACGGCATTCGCGCCATGTGCAGGGAAGCCGGACTTCGTTACGAGATCACCGAGGCTTCCGGTAAATTTCATAACGTCTCCTTCCGCGCACAGATCGATTTCTCCAAGACACCGCCGGAAATCATTCTGTATGCCTCCTCGCTCAAAGGAATGCAGACGGTATGCCAAGAAATCCTTGGTGAACGGTCCAGCAGCGGTGAAGCGGATCTCGACCTTCTGGTCGATATTCATCTGGCCCATGAGTTCTACCACTGGCTGGAGTACCGGGAGCAGTCTTTTACAAATGAGCGGCTTGAAGCGATTGAGGTATTTAAGTTGGGGCCATGGACGAAAAGATCCAGTGTAGTGCAGTGCTGCGAGATCGCCGCGCATGCCTTCTGCAAAGAGCTGCTGGGTCTTCCCTGCCTACCCAATTTGCTGGATTATGCCTATTTAATCGAAGAGAAGCAGCTTCAGGCTGAGGATTTTATGCAGCAGATTACAACTTGCAAATTATGGATATAACGCACTCTCAATACCTCACTCAGTATGATATAATGGGAAAAGCTATTGCCAGACACGCCGGAGTAGTCATTTCCAGCGTTAGATCAGGAGGAGGTATCATGTCTTCACAGGTTCCGGCCGTCATCGCCAAGATCGTATCCCAGACGCAAAAATTAACCTACGGTGAAAATCAGATCGCCAATTTTGTCATACACAATCCGGATTTTATTACGCGCAACACGATCACGGCCATTGCTAATGAAATCGGCGTATCGGAGACAAGTATCAACCGCTTCTGTAAAAAGGTCGGCTTCAAGGGCTTCAACGATTTCAAAATCGCTTTTGCCCAGGACGCCTTCTATCGGGATATGCAGGCCAAGAAAAAAGAGAGACGGGAAATCAATCCCATCGACGCGCTTGCGCTCGATTATAATGAACTGATCGTGAACACATCCGCGCTGGTTACGGAGAAACAGCTCAGCCAGGTGGTGGATATACTGAAGGGAGCCCGGCGCATATTCATTATCGGCATGTTCGATTCTTATCTGGCGGCCATCGCCTTGAAGAATCGCTTGTCCATTATCGGCATTATGGCTGAAGCGATCAACGACAGCCGTGCCATGAAGATCGCCGCCGCCCAATGCGGCAAGGAAGACGCTGTTGTCGCCTTCTCTCGCTCAGGTTCAACCAAGGAGATCGTGGAGACCGTCGCGATTGCGCAGGTCCATCAGGTCAAGACGATTGCGATCACCTGTTATGATTCGTCACCAATTACAGAGAATTCGGACGTGAACATCATCGTACCGGATAAGATATCGGTTAATAACAGCGCGCTGATGTCCAATCACATCACGTTCCTGTTCGTCGTCGATCTGATCATGAGCATCTTCATCTCGTCGGACAAGACTTACCTCAAGAAGAAGCTCGACAGCGAGGCCGTTCTGGCCAGCGATCAAGCGATGACTAACTATTATTTATGAAGCTAAATATGGGTTCAATGAAGAGCGCCCTTTCCATTGCGGAAAGGGCGCTTCTTTATGGATACATCATCCAAACCACTAACGGACCGATGCATGAACCGACAATCGCACAAACCGTCATCGCCACCGAGCTCATGGAGACGGATCGTTCACCATATTCCAATGCTTTTGCAGTTCCCAACGCATGAGAAGCAGTCCCTAGACCAATTCCGATTCCAACTTCACTTTGAATTCGAAACAGCTTGATGATCAAAGGTCCGCCAATCGCGCCCGTAAATCCGGCAATCATGACAAATACAGAGGTTAAGGAAGAGTCCCCACCTAAGCTGCTTGAAATCTGAATGGCTACGGGTGTAGTGATCGATTTAGGTAGTATAGATAGAATATATAGTTTCGAGAATCCTAATCCTGCCGCTAGAAGGAGTCCACTAAACATCCCTACAAGCAGACCTATAACCGTTCCCCCCAAGATCGCTGGGAGATTCTCGACGAGCACCTTACGTTGTTTATATAGCGGGTAAGCAAGAGACACTACAGCAGGACCGAGCAGCTTATTGATCCACTGACCACCTATCATATAGGTGTCATACGGAATATGAAAATAGATGAGTATCCCTACAACAATAACTGTCGCTGTAAGCGCGGGAATAAGTACAGGATTGCGAAATCGTCTATACACCCACGACATCATTAAATAAATAGCTACATTCAGTAGAACAATACCTGTCGCGATAAAAAACATTATATTTCCTTCCCCTTTTCGCTTAATCTCTCGCCACTCCAGCCCGCTTTCCTCTTGCTGTTAAGGCTAGAAAGCCAGTGACTAGAATGTGCAGCTGCAGCAATCGTGAGCACACTGCTAACGATAAGGATCAGGATTAACAGTAAACCTCTCCCACTAAAAATATCCATATGGTTCACAATCCCAGCCGTCGCTGGAATAAAAAATAACGGAAGATAAGCTAATATCGTGGTGGCACCATCTTCTATCCACTTCAAGGGGATGACCTTGAAAAGCAATAGAACAAAGAGTAACAGTAAGCCTACGATACTTCCGGACACAGGAAGATGCAGTTTCTTTTGTAGATATTCCCCAACGATGTAGAACAAATATAGCAGCAACACTTGGATAATAATACGAATGATTTTCATGATGCAAAGATCCCTTCAAATTAAACGACCACCTGCCATAACAGGTGGTTGTAACTCCGACTAAAACTCATTTTAATTGGGCTACCTTATTAAGGGTATCAGAGTTTTCTTGAAAGTGTTAATGATATTCCGAATCTTATATGAAAAAATCATATTAGTTTTATTTAATCTCTTTAATTCTAGTTAAGTCACTGCTGCATAACACTTCAAGATTGTTAAAGATTTTCTCCGCATCCCAATCCCACCACTTCAGTGCTTCGAGATATTCGATCATCTCATCATCAAAACGTTGTCTAATCACTTTACAAGGATTTCCCCCAGCTATACTATACGCCGGGATATCCTTCACTACCGTAGAATTAGCAGCAATGACTGCTCCATTACCAATATGCACCCCAGGCATAACCGTAACATTCTGTCCAATCCACACATCGTTACCGATCACAGTATCCCCTTTTATAGGAAGATCTTTTAAATCCGGAACTGCTTGCTCCCAACCATGAGCCATAATATTGAAAGGATAGGTCGTCACCGAACTCATCCGATGGTTGGCACCATTCATCACAAATTCAATCCCTTTGGCAATCGCACAGAACTTCCCTATGATCAGCTTGTCTCCAATAAATTCATAGTGATGTGTCACATGCTCCTCAAACTTCTCCGCCCCATGGATATCATCATAATACGTATAATCACCTACTATAATATTGTCTCTTGTAATTGCATTTTTGATATAACAGATACTTTTGATTTGTTCATTAGGATAAAGCGCATTCGGATTCGGTCCATGTAATTTCATAGTGTACGCCTCACTCTCTTTTTGGATCAAACATAGCAGGAATCAGATTTCTTTTCAATGAGCATTACATACCGTTAACACCGCATTGATCCCGAGCTAACATTCATCATTTAGAATAGAAGCATGTCAACCGAAGAGAGAGGATCATCATAATGAAGCAATTGGACGAATCCCGCCTCCCTGTCATCGCCTCCATCACCAAGCCCGAACAGATCAATGCCGCTCTGACCAGCCAGGTAGAGCGCGTCATCTTAATGACCGGCGATATTCTACAGATGGGCGATATGATGGACAAGCTGCATCAGGCAGGCAAGCAGGTATACGTACATGTCGAGATGGTTGGCGGCATTGGCCGCGATCATTCCGCCATTCAATATTTAGCAGATACCTTCCATATCGACGGTATTGTATCGACGAAGAGCAACGCGATTACTGCGGCCCGAAATGCCGGTATTTCTTCGATTCAACGCATCTTTGCTATCGATACCGCCGCGGTAGAGACAGCGATTAAGGTGATTACCAGCGCGCAGCCGAATGAAGTTGAGCTGATGCCAGGCTTGATGCCGAGAATCATCGGTGAGCTCAAAGCGCGGATTCAACGTCCCCTGATCGTAGGCGGGCTAATCCGTCACGAGGAAGAGATCCGAACCGCGCTGGATAGCGGCGCAGACTATGTATCGATCGGCGACCAGCGCTTCTGGTAAGCGGGCCGACCTTGAAATACTCCCTTTCTCACTTTCTAACGAAACTGAGTATCGTTATTTGCATCCAAATGGGCCGATAAAAATTCTAACGAAACGGGGTATCGTTATTTGTGTCAATCAGGGACAAAAAAGCGATATTTCGTCAAAATAACGATATGGAGTTTCGTTAGAGGTTCAGCAATTTAATTTCATATATTTCTTTTGGGTGGAGACGATGAGATAACCCAAGGGCACATGACATGCAATCCTAATTCACAGGAGGTGGTATGCGCTTTTGGCTGTTTGTTCAATCGTCTCTTTTTCGTAGTTGTTCAAAAATTCCGCTTTTGATAAAAAAACCTGATCGAGGTCAGTTCAAGGATGAGCGACCGCGTTGCAAAGGTAGGTTTTCTTGCGATATAGAATTTCATCAGCCCGCTGATAACGAATAAATTCTATATCTAACACGAAGTCAATCATGCAGTAATTCAGCATCGAATCTTGAAGTCACCCGGGTCTTCCGGTGCTCACGTACAAACAACGTACGCTCCGCTCCTCAGACCCTAGCTTCATCCAACTGAAGCGTTTTGAAAAAACGCACATCGTAAGCATAAGCTTCGGTGCTGAAAACCGGCCTTTTTGAACTCTCATTTTAAATTCTCTTTTAAACTCTCATTTTAAAATCCAAATCTCGATCAAGGAAAGGAGTTTTCATATCCATGAAAACATTGAAATGGTTAAACCCGGTACTCGCCATCATCCTCACTCTGACGCTGGCGGCGTGCGGCGGTAATACAAATACAGCTGGCAGCGCTGATGCGGCTGGCAAAGGAAATAACTCTTCCGCACCAGTAGCTGACTCCGGTCTCAAAGACGACACTACGCCCGTAAAGATCCAATACTGGCACGCTCATGGCGATGCTCAGATCGAAGGCTTGAATAAAATGATCGAGGCTTTCCAAGCTAAATACCCGCATATTACGGTAGAACCGGTATTCCAAGGCGGCTATGACGATCTGCACAAAAAACTTCAGGCAGCCGTTGCCGCAGGCGATGTTCCTGCCGTAACAAATGTCGAAGTCGCTTCTCTACCGAATTTTGCTGACAGCGGCGTGTTCGCCGATCTTACGCCTTGGATCAACCGCGACGCAGTAGATACCAACGATTTTGCCAAAGGAATGCTGCAGGCTTACGCCTACAACGGCAAGCAATTCGGCTTCCCACTGATCGTCAGCACGAGCGTATTCGTGTACAACAAGACTTTGCTTGACCAGCTTGGCGTACAACCACCGCAAACCTGGGATAAGATTGAAGCTTTTAACGAGAAGGTAACTGAGCGCAAGGACGGCAAGACGACACGTTATGCTTTTGCTGTTCCTGGTTGGGACACTTGGTACTATGATCCTTGGTTGATTAATGGCGGTGGCCAGATTCTGAATGAGGAAGGCCAAGCGGCTGTTGATACACCGGAATCGCTGCGCTACGTGCAGAATTTCCAGAAGTGGATCAAGGACGGCTCGATGCAAATGGGCTACGGCAAGGGCGCTTCGGACAATATGCGCCAGATGTTCCTCGGCGGTCAAATTGCAATGGTGGAGCATACTTCGGCGATGCTGAAGACTTACCGTGAAAATGCCAGCTTCGAGGTTGGTGTATCCTTCCTGCCTGGCGACAAGACTCGTACCTCCAACATCGGCGGCGCCGGAATCGTGATCATGGACGGAGCTAACGATCTGGAGAAGGAAGCTGCTTGGAAGTTCGTGGAATTCATGACCGCTGCAGAGAACAATATCGGTTGGGCGGAATCGGTAGGCTACCTGCCAACTCGCAAATCGGCGCTTGAGACGGAAGAAGGCAAAGCCTATTTTGGTCGCTGGCCGCAATATAAGGCTGTATTCGACAACTTCGACAACGTTACTCCACGTCTGCAGCACCCGGCTTATCCGGAATTCAGCTCCGTGTATAAGGAAGTAATCGGCGAAATGGTTCTGAACCAGGCTGACCCTGCACAGCTGATGCCGGAAGCGGCCAAGAAAATGAATGAAATTCTTGAGGATTATGAATGATGATGAACAGCAATTCGCAATCTGCTCAATTGATCAGGGAGACGACCGCCAAGGCGGACGTCTCTCCTCACACCAGTAAGAAGTATCTTCAATGGATAGAGAAAGCCAAAGACTTCGTGTTTGCCGTCCCGGCGCTGATTTTCCTTGGCGTGTTCTTGTATTACCCACTGATGAACTCGGTCTATATCAGCTTCACGAACTGGAATATGACCAAGCCGGTGAAGAAATTCGTCGGCACGGACAACTATGTCAAGCTGTTCAAGAATGAGGATCTGTACCAGTCGCTTAAGGTCACCCTACATTACACGCTGCTGGATGTCGTGCTAACCTTGACGATCGGCCTGATGCTGGCGCTTCTTTTTAACGTGTTTCGCTCTAAAATGTATGCGGTCATGCGCGGGATTATCTTCATGCCGCATTATATCTCCATGGTCATTGCAGCGATGGTATTTACCTGGATTTACAATGGACAATACGGTTTGCTTAATCGTGTCACTGATCTCATGGGATTTGAACCGATCCAGTGGTTGACCAACCCATCCACGGCGCTGCCCGCACTAGTCGCGGTCTCAGTCTGGAAAGGCGTCGGCTTCGCCATGATGCTGTTCATCTCCGGCATGCGCGGCATCCCGAATGAATATTATGAGGCCGCCGCAATCGACGGCGCATCCGGGCTGAGCCGCTTCCGGTATATTACGCTGCCGTTGCTGTCGCCAATGACGCTATTCCTTGTCATTACGACCTTTATCTCGTCCATGCAGGTGTTCCAGTCCATCGACATTATGACCAACGGCGGACCGCTGCAAGCAACGAATGCGATTGTCTATTGGATCTACACGATGGCCTTCACGGAATTCAAGACTGGCAGAGCCTCGGCACTGGTCATGATCTTATTCGTCATCATCCTTGTACTGACGATCACCCAATGGCTCGTCAGCAGAAAGCAGGTGCACTATGAGGGATAGCAGAATGGCCGGGGAGAAGCAGCACCGTCTGCGTTTCACCCTGCGTACGATGCTTGGCGTTGCGGTGACTGTTCTGATCTTTTTCCCGATCTATTGGCTTCTGATCAGCTCCTTCAAGACACAAGCGGAGATGCGGCTGGCTGTGCCAACGCTATGGCCCAAGTCATTCCATTGGAGCAATTATGCCGAAGCGTTCCGGGTCATTCCCTATGCCCGCTTCTTCATGAATACACTGGTCATGTCAGTCGGTATCGTCATTCTCCAGCTCAATGTTGCACTGATGGCGGCCTTCGCTTTCGCCAAGGGAAGGTTCTGGGGCAAGGAAGTGCTGTTCTTCCTCGTCCTGGCCGCGCTCATCGTGCCGGATCAGGTTACCTTCGTACCAGTCTATGTCATGATGTCGAAGGTACACTGGCTCGATACGTTCTGGGCGCTCATCGTTCCAAGCGGAGCCTCGGCTTACGGAATCTTCCTGCTGCGGCAGGCGTTCAAGTCGCTTAACAACGATGTGCTGGAAGCCGCCCGAGTCGACGGTGCCGGCAGATTCACGATACTCTATCGCATCCTGCTGCCGATGGCTAAGCCGACGGTGGTTACGCTCGGGGTGCTGACTTTCATCTCATCCTGGAACTCTTACTTCTGGCCACTGATTATGACCAACACGAACAATATGCGCGTGCTGTCGGTCGGCATCGCCATGCTGCGCGACTCGATCGCCGGGGACGAAGCGATGTACTTCCACATCATCATGGCCGCCAGTGTCATGGCGATCATCCCGATCGTGCTCGTATTTACGATCATGCAGAAGCATATCGTCTCGGCTATGGCTAATTCGACATTTAAATAACGGAAGTGCATATACCCATCAACGGTTCAATTACAAATAAGCCAGCACGACAGCAGAACCGACCATTGATAGCCCCATTGGGATATTACATTGCCTGATCATGTGTGTATCTCTTCATACAGAAAAAATAGCTGCTGCAGCACACTTATTTGGACAGAACGCCATGAAAATCAACAAATAACTGCGATTATACAACTATTTGTCGAATTCGACCCGGTTTTGAGCGGAGGCAGCCTAAATAAGTGCATAACAGCACTTATATGCTGGATTGAGCTCATAATTGGCTGGAATAGTTGTAAATAAGCACTTATTTACGCTCCAGTGATCCTGCGATCCTGTGATCTTATGATCCTGTATTCCTGTGATTCTCTACAAGAGAAACACCCGTGCGTCGGCCCAAATAAGTGGATAAGCTACACTTAAAATCTCTAATCAGAGGGCTATGGCGATAATAAGTGGATTTAGTACATTTAAAACCCGCGCGTGTTCGTAGAATGGGTGAAAACAGGAATTTTAAGTGTACATTTTATAACTAAAACATCGTTGGTGCTGATCGTCACTCATTTAGTTGCACTTTTTACACTTAGGCAAGTTAGTAAGGTACTAGTTTGATATGTACAGAAGTTTAATTGGCTCATGCTGCCTCTTAAGCCGCACAAGTTACGGTGGAGAATAGAGACAACCTTCTAACTGACGCGGAAGACCTATAACAGAAGGGATGTTGTTCGTGAATCCAATTCGACTCATCGTTAGCGATTTGGACGGTACATTGCTCTCCGCCGATCATGCCTTGCCAAGCTCTACAGCAACTGCCATTCGTGAGTACGTCAGCCGGGGAGGCTGCTTCACACTGGCGACTGGACGGCCTTTTATTACAGCGCGCCCGATTATTCAGCAGCTGGGACTCGATCTACCGATCATTCTCTGCAACGGCGCCGTATTGGCCCAGGCTAACGGGATGCCGCTTGAACGCTCCGGCATTTCCCTAGCCAGCCTATATAATCTGCTTAACGCAGCGGATCAGTCCGGGCTAGATGTGCTGCTTTTTTGCGGGGACGAGGTACAGACCTTGGCTAGAAATATAAATATCGCTGCTTATGAACGAAAAGAAGGCGTTACTTGCTCTCTCTTCAATCTGCATGAAATCCAGGAATCCGGCACGGAGATTGAAAAGGCGATTTTGCTCGGCCCGGTTGAACTAAGTCGCCGTTTGTTTGCCGAGTTCGCAGACCGTCCTCCGGCACTTCACTCCTCTATCGCTGCTTTTCAATCGGAGGACAATTATCTCGAGTTGGTTCCAGGCCAAGTCAGCAAAGGTACTGCCCTGCAGAGATTAGCAGCAACGCTGGACATTCCATTGGATCAAGTGATGGCCATCGGGAACCAGCTCAATGATCTGCCAATGCTAGAAGCGGCGGGTATTGGTGTAGCTGTTGCTAACAGTCCGGATGAATTGAAGCAAGCTGCCGACTATGTCTGTGGGGCTAGCTATAGCGAGGGAGTATTGGAAGCAATGGAACGTTATATAGAAGCTGTTGATCCGCAATTTTCGAAATTATATAGAGAAGCTGGAGGTATGAGAAATGTCTAAAATACATGGAATTGCTCACCGTGGCTACCCACATAAGCATCCGGAAAATACGCTGCGCGGCTTCCGGGCCGCACTCGAATTAGGCTTCGATCATCTAGAACTGGACGTGCAATTAACGAGCGATGGCGTACCTGTGGTTATCCATGACGCGACCTTGGACAGAACGACGAACGGGCTAGGCCTGGTCCGTTCTTATACATTGCAAGAATTGAAGCAGCTGGATGCCGGAGACGGGGAGCGAATTCCGACTTTGGAGGAAGCGCTGCTGCTCTTGAAGGATCGACTGACCGTCGATATCGAGCTGAAGCAAACTGGGGATGCCATGCCCGGCCTGGAGCAGACTGTGCTGGATGTCATTAATCGCCTAGGTATGAAGGATCAGGTGATTCTCTCCTCCTTCGATCATTACTCCATCGAACGGGTAAGAGAGCTCGACTCCGAGATCGCCATAGGCCTGATCTCTTATGGAGCTTCGGCTTCCCTCTTCCCTTATCTCGCGCAGCTTCACGGCAAATATTTGTCCGTTAAGCATGTATATGTTACTCCGTCCTTCATCGAACGCTGCCGCGAAGAAGACGTCCGGCTGATGGTTTGGACTCCTGATGATGAAGCCTCCCTTCGGGTATGGTCCGAGTATCCTGACCTGCTCGTCTGCACGAACAATTTGGAGGGCTGGATTTCCGTCACAGAAGCAAGACAAGCCCAGCTTTCTTAAGATAAATATTGTATTTAAAACAACAACTGGCATTCTTTCAAAGTTGGACATTGTAACAAATCCAACTCCAAGAATGCCAGTTGCTTTTCAGCTCATGCCTCTCAGAATCATGATATCACTGACAAGCCCCATCGGGGATCTCCCCTGTATTCAAAAAATGAACATAATCAAATTCATCCAAATATCTTTTGGAACTGAACCAACTCTTATATGACAGCATTTTTCCGAAAAAATACCTCTCATCGTAAAAAGTCATCGGAAAGAATGATTGAACGTTATCCACTTTGCCATTGGTAAGTATAACTTTGTTGGAATACTCTAACTGATTGAACTGCTCCAATATTTCGCGGGGGCAATCCATTCCTGCGTCCATAATAATATAAATGTTGTCATAGTCTATTCGACGTGTACGTTCCTCCCACTTTTCTTTAGCCGCTCTAAAGGATCGGTAATGCATGAAATGAATCCTTACTTCTCCAAATTGGTTATGTAAAACGCCAATCGGGTAGGATACCGCTGGATCTCTTTCTTCAACTAATTCTGAGTTCGAATAGTCTGTTAAATAATGAATATATCTTAAGAAGTCTTCTGGAGGAAAACACAAATTAATAGTCGGGGATGTGAACCTGATGTTCAAATCGTGGTATATGATGCCGGCAGTACAGTTGTTGGAAATGATCGTGGGGCTCTTATTAATTAATCTTTCTTGTTTCTTCCAGCGCTCCATATTTCGGCCCCAATGTAGTCGTATCGCCATTATACAGTCTCCTTGCTTGAAGTAATATTGCGTCGAGGAATAACCCCCTTGCCCTTGTAAAACTTAAAAAGCTGCAAATATGCAGGCTTTACCACCCCAAATCAGCTAGAATCACTATATTCCTGCAAATATGCATCTTTTTTACATCACTTCCCTTAGGTTCAAGGCGAGCCAGAGAAAAAAACTGCAGTTTTGCAGAAATTTCACCTCCCGGGGCGTAATATTTGCGAAATAACTGCATATTTACAGGCTTTTGATATGCGAGGCGAGTACAAACATTGCAACTACAACGACCATGAAGAAAACCAAACTCGTATATCGCGGCCGCCCATCCTTGAATGACCTCGTCGCAGGTCTTTCTGGCAAAGAGAGGGATATTTTGAACGCCTCCATATATAGCAATATTAACCAACCCTTGTTCCCTTTCATATATGATTTTCCAACGATTTTCGTTACTTTTCACTTGCTTCGCACACGCTTCACGTACTCAACAAACTTAAGCCACTATTAAATAAAGAACCTGGCCAATTTATGTCCAAGTTCTTTATACTAAACGATTAATTCCCGTTCCCCTCTACCTCCACTCCTCCGGCAACAGCCCCGCATAATGCGACTGCAGGTAACGGTCGTCAATCAACAACAGTCTCCCTTGATCCGTCTCGGTACGGATGAGACGGCCTCCGGCCTGCAGCACCTTGTTCATCCCGGGATAGACATAGGCATAGTCGAACCCGTTCTTGCCTCCGCTATTGAAGTAATCGCGGATAATATTCCGTTCCAAACCGATCTGCGGCAAGCCTACTCCGATAATCGCTACGCCTGTCAGACGATCGCCGACCAGATCAATTCCCTCGGAGAAAATGCCGCCCATGACCGCAAAGCCAGCCAAATTCCCCTCATTGTCAGCATCAAACGCCGCCAGAAAGCCCTCCCGTTCTTCTTCCGTCATATCCCCCCGCTGCAGCATTAAGCGCAATCCTAGCTCATCGGCAAAATTAGCGATAAATGCTTCATAGACCAGATTCATATAAGCATAGGAAGGGAAAAAGAACAGATAATTGCCCGAACGCCCAGCCATCATCCGTCTAAGCAGCTCTGCCACTTGTAGCTTCGTTCCCTCACGGTCATGATAGCGCGTGGACAACGGCTCGATTTGTACCTCAAGCTGTTCGCGATGGAAGGGTGTGGGTAACGATAATGTATAGTCCTGCTCCCTCGCCCCCAGCATATCCCGATAATAAGACATCGGTGTTAACGTCGCCGAGAAGTATATATGCGAACAGTAGCCCTTACCCATCTCCCGTAGCAGATGAGAAGGATCGAGACAGAACAGCTTTATAGACACTTCCCTTGAGGAGATCTCCGCATAGGTCACGAATCTCTCGTCATACAGCTTGCTGATCCTGACGAAGCTCTGTGCTGTGAAATACGTCTGCAACAGAAGTTGCCCTTGTTCCCCATCTTGACGTAAACTCAGCTCCTGCTCCGCGGCAAGAATGAAATACTCAACTTGTTCAATCAACTGCGCCGGAACCTGCTGGGATACTTGCTCCTTCCTGCCCGAATCCACGGCATCTTTACGCAATTGAATGAAGAAGCCATTCACGGCCTTAGCAGCCTGATGCACCTCCGCATTAAGGCTTTTATACACCCGCTGTAAACTTAGGAAATCTCCTTTATTCAGAGACGCCGAATACATCTCGCGTGCCCGGTCCACCAAATTATGAGCCTCATCGATCAACAACGCGGTGCGGCTCTTGGACTCTGCGAACATTCTTTTCAAAGATACTCTCGGATCGAAAATATAGTTATAATCACAAATCACCACATCCGCTGCATAGGCAAGATCAAGCGAGAACTCAAAGGGACATACCCGATGCTTGCGCGCATACTCTTCAATCGTCTTACGTCCGATCAGCGTCTCATTCGCCAATATATCAAGAACAGCCCCGTTAATCCGATCATAATACCCGTCCGCGAAGGGGCAATCCTCCTTACGACAGCTCACTCGGTCCTGAGGGCAGATCTTCTCCTTGGCAGTAATCGTAACTACATGCAGATGTAAACCTTTGGCTTGCAGCAAAGAGAACGTATGCTCCGCAGCTGTACGGGTAATCGTCTTGGCCGTTAAATAGAAAATACGCTCCAGCCGCCCATCTCCCATCGCCTTCACTGCTGGAAAAGTCGTCGAGATCGTCTTGCCGATTCCCGTTGGGGCCTTGGCAAATAAATGCACCCTCTCGCCGATCACCTTATAGACCGCGCCCGCCAATTTGCGCTGTCCGTCCCGGTATGACGCAAACGGGAAATCCAACTCGCCAATGCTCTTGTCCCTTGCAATCTGATGATCTCGAAGCATTTGTGCATAAGGCGCGTACTGCTCAATGATCTCATTTACAAAAGCCTCCAGTTCGGTAAAATCCACTTCCTGTTGGAACCGTCGCTGTTCTCCTGTTATAACCTGCACATAAGTCAGTTGAACCTTCATTCGCTTGGCTCCGTGCTCTCTCGCATACATATAGGCGTAGCATTTAGACTGTGCCCAATGAACCGGATAGCTCTCCTCCATCGCCGCTGGAATGTCGCTGGAGCTCGATTTGATCTCATCGATCATCACCGATCCGTCCTCCAGAACCAGCAGCCCATCGCATCTTCCCTCTATGACGAACAGCAGATCTCCATAGGGAATCTCCGCTGCTAGATATACTTCCTTCTGATCTGCTTCGCCGTAGCTCCGCTGTACCTGCTGATGCGCCTTCGTCCCTTCGGTCAAGGCTGTTCCTGTCCTGAACCCGCTGTCCAGATCCCCGCTGCGGAATACATATTCAACTAGTGGCCTTACGGCGATTTTTACTTGATTCTTCATTTAATCTCTTCACCCGCATTCCTATTATGGAACATTTGTTCTACATTATAACATAAAATAGTAGATTCCCATTGCCCCGAGATTCTTTCCTCCACGCTCCTAACTTTCCAGGTCGTGTATTTTTAAAAAAACTATTGTATTTTTATTCATTTGGATGTATATTACTTTTTAATTAACGTTAATTAAGTTCGGAGTGTGAGAATATTCATGACCAGAAATAGGTTGAGAGAAGCAGCGATGAAGCTTTTTGGAGAGAAAGGGTACGACGGTACAGCGCTCTCTGAAATTGCCAAGGAAGTAGGCGTAAAGACGCCGGCGATTTATGCGTTTTACGAGAACAAAGAGGATTTATTCATGACTGTCTTTCGTGAAGCGATGCAGCTGTACAATACGTTCATTCAGGAGCTGCTCAAGGACCAGAGATCATTTGGTGCGAAGGAGAGTCTCCACCGAGTTCTGACGAGACAGTATGAATTCTATCAGCAGAATCCGGAAGCAAGCTTGATCGTACTGCGGTATGTGATTTTTCCGCCGACATTTCTGAAGGAGACGATCGAGGAAGCGTTTCTGCAATCGGACGAGCTGCTTACGAACATCATTGAGCAGTTGATCAAGCAAGGAATCGAAGAAGGCGTTATTCGCGAACAACCTGTGCAGCTATTAGTTGATGCTTTCCTCAACTTGATGGATGGATTAAGTATGCAATATTTCTATTACACCTCCAGAGAAGTTTATGAGCGCAAGCTGAACCATGCATTTGAGATGTATTGGAACGGAGCGACTACTAGATGAACATCAAGGGGATGGGAGAATGTCAGAGGTAGAAGTAAGTCAAGTACACAGTAATGATTCAAAGACGCAAGATTTTGAGAGAGAGCCCGTTCCCGCGCATCTGCGGAAAAAATGGCTGTCCATGGCGCTAGTCTGGATTGCAATCGGAATTGATCTATCAGCCATGTTCCTGGGGGCGGAGCTGGGCAACGGCATGAATCTTGCCGACTCGCTTACTGCCACTATGGTCGGTTCGCTTATTCTTGGGCTCATCGGCGCACTTTGTGCTTATGTCGGAGCCAAGACAGGATTATCTACGGCGATGATTAGCCGCTTCTTATTCGGCAATATGGGCGCACGTGTTGTGTCGGTTGTTCTGGGTGTTTTCTCACTCGGTTGGTTTGGGGTGCAGGCCGGATTCTTCGCTTCGAATATGCAGACGGCTTTTCATAAATTATGGGGAATCGATTTGTCCCTAGGCTTGCTCTCATTCATCGGCGGGGTGCTGATGATGTCGACGGCCATTTGGGGATATCGTTCGATTGAGCGGTTAAGCACCTGGTCGGTGCCTCTATTGGTCATCTTTATTGCTATTGCTATTTTTACAGCTTTCCATCAACAAGGCTCTTCTGCCATCTGGGTACCGATCAGTGGTTCACCAATTCCGATGGGGACGGCGATCTCCTTAGTTATCGGAATCTTTATTGTCGGC
This sequence comes from Paenibacillus lutimineralis, assembly GCF_003991425.1. Classification (NCBI taxonomy): domain Bacteria; kingdom Bacillati; phylum Bacillota; class Bacilli; order Caryophanales; family Paenibacillaceae; genus Paenibacillus; species Paenibacillus lutimineralis. The sequence goes on along the minus strand of NZ_CP034346.1, from coordinate 1,296,017 downwards.
ACGGTGCTCTCACCGGACATTGCCCGCTGGGCACGTACTCCGAAGCATGCGGTCACCGCTGCTTTTATCGGCTTCTTCGTTGGCAACAGCTTCATGACCGTCATCGCTATTTTCTTGTCCCGGTTAATGGATACAGATGATCTGACGAATATTTTCATTATGCTGGGGTTGGGACTTCCCGCCATTATCGTCTTAACGCTAGCGCAGTGGACCACGAATACGAACAATCTATATTCGGCATCGCTCGGATTCTCCGTCGTATTCAACCGGATTCCGAAGAAGCTGATTACGGTCATTGCTGGTCTTATTGCTACATTGCTCGCCGTGTTCGGCATCTACGATAAATTCTTGTCTTTCCTGAATGTAATTACGAGCTTTGTCTCACCAATCGGCGGGATCTACACCGCAGAATATCTGCTCGTGAATGCCAAGAAATTCACCTTTGAAGGGATTGACCGCAACAAGAACTGGGTTATTCGTTCCTTAGTGGTTTGGGTTGCGGCTACGTTCTTCGCTTATATGACAACAGCTGCTCCAGACGGATTTGGCTGGTTCGAGCTGACGAGAGTTCCGGCATTGGACGCATTTATTTTCGCCTTTATTGTGCAGTGGATCGTCGGTAAAATCATGACGAAGAAAGGATAACATCATGACAAACTTCAAGCTAACAGAGTTAAATGAACAAGCGGTTCAATATATAGCCGTAGGGGCAGCAGTGCTTGGTACCGGCGGGGGTGGCGACCCCCATATAGGTAAACTGATGGCGCAGGAGGCCATTCGCAAATATGGTCCTGTACGTGTAATTAGCCCGGAGGATCTGGAGGACGACGCTCTCGTCGTTCCCCTGTCCATGATCGGTGCGCCAACGGTAATGAACGAGAAGATTCCTTCAACAGAGCAGATGACGAAGCCACTGGATCTGATCGAAAAAGAACTCGGTCGCAAGGTAAACGCCATTATGCCGATTGAGGTTGGTGGCGGGAATTCACTTGTTCCAGTCATCGCAGCTGCGGAGCGCGGTATTCCGCTACTGGATGCGGATGCGATGGGACGGGCTTTTCCTGAATCGCAAATGGTCACCTTCTATCTGGACGGCATTGATTGCAGTCCAATCACGATGGCTGACGAGCGTGGCAATGGCGTGCTGATGCATGCCATCGACGGCGTCTGGGAGGAGCGGATGGCGCGCGCCATCACGATCCAGATGGGCGGGTCCGCCTCGATCTGCGATTATCCGGTCACAGGCGCACAAGTGAAGCAGAGTGCCGTTCACCATACTTTAACGCTTGCTTATGAGATCGGCAAAATATTGTACGAATCCAAGGATATGCGGCAGAATCCGATTGAAGCTCTGCTGAAGCATTTGCATGGATATGCATTATTCCATGGTAAAGCGGTAGACATTCGCCGTCGTACGGAAGGTGGATTTACGCGCGGTGAAGCGGTATTTGAAGGAACGGATGCGCAGAAGGGTCGCACGATGCGATTGTTCTTCCAGAATGAATTTCTCCTGGCCACAGAAGATGGACAATCACTCGCTGTGACTCCCGATTTGATCTCCCTGCTAGATCAAGATACTGGCATGCCGATTACGACAGAGAATTTGAAATACGGAGCCCGGGTAACCGCAGTCGGATTCCCTTGTGATCCGAAATGGCGTACAGCCAAAGGGCTTGAAACGGTTGGGCCGCAATATTTTGGCTATGATGTGCCTTATGTTCCGATTGAGAAGCTGACAGCACAGAAAGGGGATGCACGGTAATGTCTCATATGAACCTGAGTAACAACGAAGAAATTTACCGCATCGGAGTGGATGTCGGCGGAACGAATACAGATGCGGCCTTGCTCGACTCGGAGCTGAATACCATTCACACGGTAAAAGTACACACAACACGCGACGTTAATGAAGGAATTATCGAGTCCATTCGCCGTCTACTCTCCGAGAGCAATGTTAATCCGGCGCAGATCCATTATGCGATGCTGGGGACTACGCATTGTACGAATGCCATTGTAGAGCGCAAGCATCTGGGCAAAGTCGGGTTGATCCGCATCGGTGCACCGGCAACAACCTCGGTTCCACCGCTGGCCGATTGGGATGATACGTTAAAAGCAGCGGTTGGAAGGCACGCTTATGTCGTTCATGGCGGCTATGAGTATGACGGTCGAACGATTGTCGATTTGGATGAGCAGGAGATCCTGGACTGCTTCATGAAGATGAAAGGCGAAGTCGAAGCCATCGCTGTATGCGGGGTATTCTCGCCGGTTAACACCTCGCAGGAGAAACGTGTGGAACAGCTAGCCAAGCAAGTATTTGGTGCCGATATGCCAGTGACCCTGTCTCATGAGATTGGGAGCATCGGTCTGCTTGAGCGGGAGAACGCTTCTTTGCTCAACGGCGCATTACTGAACGTAATCGCTGGGGTAGTCAAAGGATTTGAGGATGCGCTGCAAGGCTTTGGCATCGATGCTGGCGTATATATTTGCCAAAATGACGGGACGCTGATGCGCAGTGAGTATGCGCTGCGCTACCCGATTCTCACGATCGCCTGCGGACCTACGAACTCGATTCGCGGTGCGGCGCATCTGTCTGGCTTGAACAACGCCCTTGTTGTAGATATTGGCGGCACAACGACCGATATCGGCGTTCTCTCGCAGGGCTTCCCGCGTCAGTCATCGGCAGCTGTTGAGATCGGTGGAGTTCGCACGAATTTCCGTATGCCGGACATTCTATCGATCGGCATCGGCGGCGGCACGATAGTCCGCGCGGATGCCAAGAAGGATCAAGTCACAGTTGGCCCGGACAGCGTCGGGTATGAGCTGTTGAAGCGCGGCCATATTTTTGGCGGGGATACACTTACTGCTACGGACGTAGCGGTCAAGCTGGGACGCTATCATTGGGAAGGTGTTCAAGCAGATGAGCTTGATGAATCGATCTGTCGCAGAGCCGATGAGATCATTACTCAGGATATTGAGGATGCGATCGATCGGATGAAGACAAGCGCAGATGCTGTCGATGTTGTCCTCGTCGGTGGTGGAAGCATCCTCGTTGCCGACAAGCTCGAGGGCGTGGCTAAGATCGTGAGACCGGATCATTACGATGCGGCCAATGCGATTGGCGCCGCCTTGGGTGAAGTCAGTGGCGAGACCAAGCGAATCTATTCGCTGGACGAAATGACTTATGACCAGGCGATAGAGGATGCGCGCAGCCATGCTATAAACCAAGCGGTTCTTGCTGGTGCGAATCGCGATACGGTACAGATCGTATTGTCCGAGGATATCCCGATCGCGTATCTGCCAGGTAACGCCCTACTTGTGAAAGTAAAGGCAGCAGGACGATTGTAATTGTAGAAGCTTTATTAGATAAGATAGTAAAAGCGTCCCAACACTTCGTTGATGAATGTTGGGACGCTAACCCAGCCATCGATAGTTCTCCTATCTAGGCTGGGTCATATGTTAAAATCTATTATCCAGAAGCATCAATTCTGCTCTTCAGTGTCTTGTCGGCGCTGATTCCGCATTTCCTTCTGCACCTTCCGGAGCGCCTTCTTCGAGCCGCGCTGCATATCATGCTGAAATTTTCGTTCCTGATAGCTCGTGAAGAGCATGTTCAGATCATATCCCTCTGGATACAGTTCACTTGCTTGCAGCTCCAGTGCTACACGTTTATAATGAACCTCCAGCATCGTGCCCTGAACAAATACGATCAGATTGTTAAAGGAGTCAAGTCCACGATACACGATAGCACTCTCATTCTGGTCCAGCAGCTTAACCTTATCGCCCATGGTATAGGTAGGAATCACCGCTTCTACTGCGATATCCATATTCTTCGGCTTGCTGACCTTGCTGCTTTGAAGTCGGTCCAAGCGATATTCCTTTCGCTGCATATAGCTTTTTGCTCGCTCCAGCACATGCTCCTTCAGCTTCATTTTTCGTGAAATCCAAAGTGCATTGCTATCACCCGACTGACCAATCATCAGCCTATATTGAGGCTCCAATGTCTCCTGATTAAACTCCATCGCGGCATTCATGAAATCACTGTGCATTTCCGAGTACTGCTTAATCTCGCCATAATGTGTGGTCGCTACCGTGATACAGTCCATATGATAGAACTCTTCGAGAATGGCAATCGCCAGCGCTGCGCCTTCGTTCGGCTCAGTGCCGCTGCCGATTTCATCGAATAGTAATAAGGTATGACGGTCTGCCGCGTACATAATCTCCGATATATTCTTCATATGGGATGAAAATGTGCTGAGCGCGTTCTCAAGACTTTGATTGTCCCCAATATCTACAAAAACATGGCGAAACAGCGCGACCTCAGTACCTGGAGCAGCCGCAATATGGAAGCCTGACATCGTGGCCAGGGTAATGAGTCCAATCGTTTTCAGCACCACAGTCTTTCCGCCAGCATTCGGTCCCGTAATAACGAGACTTCGGTAGGAATCGCCGATCTCAAAGTCAAGCGGTACAACCTTGCCAGTAAGCAGAGGATGTCGGCACGATACCAGCTTCATATAGCCATGATCGTTAATGAGAGGCTCTATACCATCGATGCTGCGACTGAATTTGCCCTTGGCAAAGATCATATCGTACTGACTGATTAACTCAATATTGATATTCATACTCTGTGCATGATCGAATATTAAATTAGATAAGTCTGCAAGAATCTGATATTCCTCCATTACCTCTTCGGCTTTTAAACTCGCTAATTCCGCATTATATTTCGATACGGAGATCGGTTCAATAAACACCGTAGCTCCCTTCGAAGATACCTCCACAATCGCACCCGGCACATGATTTTTATAGGCTGCTTTGATTGGAATCGTAAATCGGTCATTCTTTTTGCTTACAAAAAACTCCTGAATATATTCCTTATATGCGCTGTTCTTCAAAAAACGTTGAAGCTGCTCTTCAATCTTCGCTTCCGTTATAGCGATATGCTTGCGAATTCGCTTCAGCTCTTTACTGGCTGCAGAGTCCACCTGATTTCCCTTAATACTTGCATGAATCCGGTCCTCGATATGTGCGAACTCCGTCATGGAGTAGACATATGTGCTAATTTTAGGTGCCAGAAACTCTCTCTCCCGCATAAAGCCCCTCATTTTGCGGCAGCCGCGCAAGAAATCTGCAATGGCTACGAGCTCAGAAGGATCAAGAATCATCCCCTTCTCAAGCTTATCCATATAGTTCTGGATATTCGATATACCCACTAACGGGACATGATTTTCTGTATCGAGAATCGCCCTAGCCTCTGTCGTCTCGTTCAAACGAGTTTTCACAACACTCAGGCTTGCGCTCGGTTGTAATTTATCAATTAGCTGTTTTCCTAATCCGCTTACGCAAAAGCTTTTTACGATTTCTTTCAGTTCGTCATACTGTAATTTGTCAAATGTACTTATATTCATTGGTTTATTCTCCTCACGTAAATTAATCATGACAAGAAGAAACCCTACCCCAATAGATTTCAACAAATGTGTCTAAGAGGTTGTTCAAAAAAGTCCGCTTTTGATCACGAAGTAAATCAGGAAGCAGTTCGGCATCGATCTTGAATTCAACCGGGCCTTCCGGTGCTCACGTACCCACTACGTACGCTCCGCTCCTCAGACCCTAGCTTCATCCAACCTTCTCGGTGCTGAAAACCGACCTTTTTTGAACATGCACTATAAATAGACAGCAAAAAAAGCTGCAGGAATCCCACAGCTTTACATTCATGTTCTAGGCATATTAGATCTGGAAATCTCCATCACATGGATAGAGGTCCATCCAAGCCTCATGACGTATCGTAGGGTTCTTCATAGGTAACACAAATAAACCTACAATATAGGGAAATTTCACACGTCCATCGTCCGTGCCTATATCGTACCGTTTATTTATTCAATTACGACTATTAAGAACCTAATACACTCATAAAGCACCTCATATTGTTCAAAAGATATTTATCGAAATCTAATGATGCAATTATCATATAACAATCTGGAATCCATGTAAAGCTGCAGCCGCCCGCTTAGACTGCGTCATGTTCTTCTCAATCCCCAAGGGGCGGTATCCTCATTCCCCCATGTTGAGCGCCTCTTTTATTTGTGGGATGGATAATCCGGTGGATTTCAGTTTTTTGATTCGAAGAATACGAGCAACAGTGTCCTCTCTTTTATATCTTCGTGTCAGATTTTCCTCTGCCTGCTCGAAAGGAAGCATCCCCTCTTCGGTGTAGAATTTCAACGTACTATAGCGCGAATCCGTAAGACGTACTAATTCACCTATAGATACATACTCTGAGGCTAGTATCGTCTCCATGGAACGTTGTCTGGACATGATTATTTACTCCTTTAAAATAACGGTTTCGGAATTAGACGCACCCCATGGATCGGCACTCTTCCGTAGATGGCATGTGGGATCGCTTCGTAAACAAGATTATCCACCTTAATGGTCGGAATCTGCCCCTTATGCAACACCGTAACCGTATGGCCCTTGGACTCTAACCGTGCCCTCACATCATGCAGCCTTTTCACTGCATTAGGCAGCATTTGTTCAGTGTCAATGAATATGGCCTGTGAACGCTCCAGCATTGGAAAAAGGAAATTCATACCGCTGCCCGCCTGTGTCCTGACTACCCCTGTCTTCATGCGCAGAAGCTTCTTGAGAATTAATTCGATCCCACTATGGATTCGGATCGGGAATAGTACTTTGGCCAGCGGTTCATTTTGATATAGCTTATACATTCCGGCACTTATACTGGCCAATTCGCTCCGCGAGAAGAAATCAAGCATACATCCACTTTCACGAAGAAGCCATACTAAACAAATGGTCTCATCAGTAACCAGGCCATCCTCCAACAGTTCTGCCCGAGTACTCTCCGTAATTGTTGAGAATCCTTGAATATCGCTGCGGTATTCTTTAATATCAACGCCTGCGGAATGAAAATAGAGATCGCACCCCAAAATATGAGGAATCTCCTCGAGCAAGCTCATTTCCTTTAGAGAATCCGATATTACGAGTTCCAACTTTCTCAATATTCTTTCTGGAAGCCTGGAAGCCTTCTTCAGCCACCAGCTCAGCTCACCCGTTGTCTCCGTATTTTTGCGAACGATGGATGTTAAAATGACTTCCCGATAGGGCATGCTCTGAGATTGCTCAAGCATATCTTGGTTCAGAACGAATTGGTTCCCCGTCTGTGTGAATCCGCCGTCTAAGTAAATCTCTAGAATAACCGCGGCTGCCATGCAACGAAGAGCCACCTTCTTCGCAGTAGTCATCTCAAGACTTCTCTGTGCGTTTAACGCTATCATTGAAAAACTTTGTCCCAATTTTAGACTTGTCATTTAAATCCTCCTCTGATCATCATTTTCTTAAAGTACTCTGATGTCTGTTTAGTTCGAGGAATCAGTTGAGCCCCACTTATTACTTACTACTTATCACTTACTACTTACTACTTACTATTTAATATATGTAATTTTCTTACTTTGTCAAGGTTTTCTCACAAATAACTTTATGAATGGGCCATTCCCCTACTTCAGCAATCATTCAAAGAAAGCTCCCCTGGTGTCAGGGGAGCCATTATCTCATTCCTTATTCTCTTCTTTGATCATTTCTAGAAGCTCTAATATAATATCAGAAACGGCGTCTTCCTCCGAAGTGTAAATGTACTTGCTTACTCGCAAAATGTCCCCTTTGAACAAATCGATCAATTTTAAAATGGCTTCTTCATCATTCTGCTTCGCTAGCTGCAGCAAACTCAGGAACTCATCATCCGGGACATCTCTTGGAGCATTTTGCGCTTCCATTTGCTCACCCCTTGCTGAGTCATGTTTAACTCACGGGCTACTTCTCCTTCCGTCTTGTCCTGCATAAAGAGCTTGAAAATAATCGTCCTTCCAGTATTGGAGGGAAGATCGTTGATCAACTGCTGCACTACAATTTTATCATCAGAAGATGTAGCAAAATTGGTTATGGCTGGCTCGTATACGCCTAATGAACATTCCCGTCTTTTCACAACTTTTGCCCGATATTGCACCCTCCAAGCGATTCTGTACACTTCTTTGCGATATTGCTCATAAGCGGTTTTTTGTTCTTTCAAAACTACCTCCCCCTTCCACTTTCATCTTCTACCTATAGGGTATTTTTGAGGGTAGTCTCACAACCATTAATATGTCGGATGCTTATCATTATAACATTTTTTCTAATTTATGGTTGTATTTTAGGGCTATTATTTTCTCTATATAGTGAGAGCGATAATTTCAAAGATCAGAAAATGGTTTTTGAATAGCTCTATGAAAGGGAACTTCCATGAGAGGAGGGCGTGAACATGCAAGTTGCTGATATTGTATCCCTAGTCGCTAATGTTGGATTCCCCGTCACTCTGTGTTTCATCCTGATTAAATATGTGCTGCAAAATGTGAATGACAAACTCAACAGTATGGATAGTGTACTGCAGATTCTCTCCCAGGAGATCAAAAGCCTGGATGAGAAGGTTCATGAAGCGAGAGCCATGGAACAAGCCGAATCCAAAAAAGAATGAACGCTGATCTCCATCTGCACATAAATCCCGCAACGTTCCGCTTATCGCTTAGAAGCCATAATAAGGTGTCGAAGAGGAAGTAATCCGGAGCAGCCACTTACTCACTGCCCATGGGTTACTTCCTCATCTTGCTGCATTCAGTTCTATAACGAATGTTCATCATATCGTATATATTTAGCGTATGACCCGATCAATAATTTTAGAAGTACCGCATATACTGGTTATTTATTCGTCTTTGACGTTTTATGCATTGATCCTGTTGTAAATAGGCCTACACTATCATTGTCAAATAATGTCGATAAAAGATATAATTACTTCAAAATCAATGAGATAGGCAGGTCGGTATATGAATCAATTGGACATCCTTATCGCTGCGGTACCTTATATCAAGAAGCTGGTCAAAGAAGATATTATGATCGGCATAACGGACTTGGAGAAATTTCTATTCTATATGCCTTCGCAAAAAATAGATTTCGGCATTACTTCAGGTACCCCTATCCCCAAAGAAGATGAGAACCTGCGCAAGGCATTGAACGGGGAGAACTCCGTTACCCATATTGCGGAGCACATTTACGGATTTCCAATTATAGCTACAGCCTCTCCAGTCTACGATGAACAAGGAGTCATTATCGGCGCCATCGCGACCGCAGAGTCTTATGAGAATAGACAAAGGCTAGAGGAAGGCATGGAGGCCATGAACGGGATCACCGGGCAGTTGGTTGATATGGTGCAAACCGTCGCGGCACATGCCGAAGAGCTCACAGCTACGAGCGAGCATATTATGACGAACACTAGGCACGCTGTGGAGAATTCGTCAGAGATTAACGAGACCGTCGGTTTCATTCAAGAGATCTCCAATCAGACGAACCTGCTCGGATTGAATGCCGCTATTGAAGCGGCACGAGTGGGTGAAGCGGGAGCTGGATTTGGCGTAGTTGCCAAAGAGGTGAGGAAGCTGTCTGTCAGCACCAAGGACGCTAGCGCAAATATCGCTGCAACACTACGAAGTGTTCAGGACTCCATCCTGCAATTGGAGAGAGAATTCGAGCAGATCGCCCACTCGTCTCAGGAACAGGCCGAGCTCGTGACTGACTTCATGAATGTCATCGAACAGTTGAACGAGTCCAACAACAATATGAAGAGCTTCATCGAAGGTTTGCTCCGCTTCTCCCATGAGTAGAACAGCTATAACCCAGTATCTATCCATGTAAAAAAAGAAGCCGCTGGTTCACTCTCATCTTAACGGATGATCTGAACCGACGGCTTTTTTATATAAAATGATTCTATCGCTTACTCAAACGGATACTTCAGCTTCCAATCATCCCTTAATTGATCGAGTATGCCCATTATAGTCAGAGACTCTTCTAACGAAATACGCGAGCTCTCCTTATCCCCTCGAAGCAGACATTCGCCCACCTCTTGCGCTTCAAAGGCATAGCCGATCGAAGTCCGATCATCCGTAAATACTTCCTCCTCCGCACCTTCTACCCGCAGTGAAGCTGTCCTTGCATTCAGGAAGGATGGAACATGAATCATGCCTTTTGTTCCATATATATGCGCATCATTGTTCATATTTAGCCGGATTGCCCCGTGCAATGACGCGCTTCGGCCAACACCGTAATCCAGCAGAACAGAGAATTGCTCATCCACGCCCGTCTTCCCCATCTGTACTGCACTATGTATGCGTACAGGATGAGTTCCGAAAACCATTGAAGCGAAGGAGACCGGATAAATCCCAGCATCCAGCAGGGCCCCCCCGCCAAGCTGCGGATTAAATAGCCTGCCTTCCGGGTTCCAGTCTGCGCAGAATCCAAACTCCGCCTTCAACAGCTTGATCTCGCCAATCCGTCCATCCTTGATCCATTCTCTCGTCTTCACAATTGCTGGCAGGAAGCGGGTCCACATCGCCTCCATCAGGAACAAGCCCTTCTTAGCAGCCAGCTTGATCATCTCTGCTAACTCAGAGCTGTTCACCGTAAAAGGCTTCTCGCATAACACAGCTTTACCCGCTCGTAGGGCTGCTAGCACATTGTCATGATGCTGCGGATGCGGCGTTGCTACATAGACCACATCAATCTCCGGGTCCTGCAATAACTGTTCATAGCTGCCATAAGCACGAGGAAGCCCATGTCTCTTGGCGAAGTCATCCGCCTTCTCTTGTGTTCGTGAGCCTACGGCAAATCCTTCACCGTTAGTCACATGAATCAAATCCTTCGTGAATTGCTCAGCAATCCAGCCTGTACCCAAAATTCCCCACTTCAATTTCTTCCCTGCGAACTCTCCCATAACCTTTTACCCTTCTTCCATAGAATAATTTCCTGTTAGAGGTGTTCCAAAAAGTCTGTTCGTCATCGAATCCTGAATTCTGTTGGGCTTGTATAATCTTAGCGGTCTTACAGAGCCTTAACCGCATGAAGCCACGCCTCAGCCATCAAGGCATGACCCGCTGCAGACGGATGCACGCCATCCGGTGCCCAATAAGCAGCGTCTGCCTGAGATACGGCGCCTGCAAACAATCCATCAAGCGGAACAAGCAGTGCATCAAATTCCTTCGCTAATTTACGTACCACCTGGATCTTCGGGTCCAGATCAGAGCGCCAGGTCAAACGGTCTTCCGGTGTTGGCAATACGAATGGTTCCATGAGGATCAGCTTCGCTCCCAGCCGCTCCTTCGTACGCTCCAGAATTTCACGGTAACCTGCTTCATAGTTCTCAACCGAGGTCTCTTCGTTATTGTCAAATCGCCGCCAAGTATCATTGATGCCGATCAGGATCGATACCCAGGTCGGTTTTAGAGCGAGACAATCCTCTTCCCAGCGATTCTGCAGATTCACTACCCGGTTGCCGCTAATCCCCCGATTGTAGAAAGTTAGCTTCTTCTCCGGATACAGATAGCCCAGACGGGAAGCGATCAGATTAGCGTAACCGTTTCCAAGTGATGCCGGGTCAGAGTAATCTCTACCGCAATCCGTAACGCTGTCACCCTGAAAGAGTACGATTTCATTGTTATTCAGCAGCATTTTCTCGTCTCCTTTATATTCAACTACAATCATTTAACTACAAACATTCAACCAAATTCAGAATAAAAGTATATGTATTTAGGCACAAGAGAAAAATATTTTAAAAAAGTTCAAAAAAATGTTTGAAATTAGACACAAAATGTTCAATAATTAGATTAGACACAGATTGTTCACAATTACATCACAGCGACAAAGGGGCTGATTATGATGATGTGGGAACCAGGAAGCAGCAAAGCCAAGAGCAATGTTTTCGGAATAATTATTGGTCTAGGCATTTTCTACGCTGCATTTTATATCGCGTTTACCCTTATGGCAGTTCATCACTAATGTAAACGGGATATGTAACCGTTGTCAAAATATCGAAGACATGATTAACCTATGCATTCAAGCAGTATAGTTTTCATTTCAGAATAAACCTGAGGCATCATGCCTCAGGTTTGTATTCTTTTTTATTTGCCGCAGCATTTCTTGTATTTCAGACCACTTCCGCACGGACAAGGATCATTACGTCCAATCTTCTTGGATATGACCTGATTCTTGACCTGTGCCCGGAATGGAGGCACCGCTGCTCTGTAGCCTGACTCCAGATCCTTTGATATCGCGCGTCTCTCTACCGGTGTATAACCGCCATTCGAAGCTAGTCGTGTATGGTTGTATGCTTCGGTGACGAGATAGACGACCATTTGCACCTGCTCCATACTAACGAATTCAATATCTCTTCGTTCAAATTCATGCATGATCTCCTGAATTGGCGCTTCCATAGAGCAAGCCAACTGAATGTCGTCGATCAAATCATCCACAAATTCAGGATCAGGACGTAATTCCTTAATAATATAGCTTCTTAATGCCGTAAGCTGAGGATTCATCTCATAATAGAGACCATTCGAATATTTCAACAATTCGTCCTTCTCAGGCACATGGTAGCTCTTGCCCTTCATCTTCTCCAGAAGCTGCTTAAATTCAGAAGCTTCATCAGAGTAGACCAGATCCTCAACAATCAAGTACCCCTTGTACATACGGAATAGCTGGTCTCTACCGCTAAACTCTTCGTACAAAGCTTTGAGTTCCTCAGCAGTGAGCTTGTCATCATTCTGCTCATTGAAGATCTCCACTAGCTTGCCTGGCTTGATTGCACCATATAAATTCGTAGCTGCCGAGATATAGCGAAATACGAGCTGATATTTGTTCAGAACCTTACCGAACGAGCTTGCTTCCAGCTCTGCATATGCAGCCTTGACTTCATCCGGTATAAGCAAATACAGCTTGTTGTCCGTGAAATAGCTGACGACCAATCCATGCTCCAGCCAATACGCATAATATCCGTAAGGGACATAGTTGTCCTGTAATACGGAATCTTCCGTGATCGCTTTGAGCACTTTCCATTCCTCGGCTCTGGCCAGTAGCAGCGTTGTCTTCAGAACCTCCCGATCTGTAATGCATTCCAGCAATTTGTCGGCAAGCTCGCCCTTTTTCAATTTAGAACGCCCAGGCACTTTGTACACCGATGCTAATGCAGCAAGCCTTGTCTTGGTAAGACTATGGAGAATTTCCTTCAGGCTAGTCATTACTTCGCCAATGATAGCATGCTGTATGTTCGTTGCTTCAAATTGGGCTTTGTTGTCTAACATGTATACACCTCATCCAATCCAATCCTTATGCGCAGCTCAAACATCCCAACAGAAATTAGTCAGGCTGCGCTCTATTTATCTATTATACACGATAGGCGCAAGTCCGGGCTGTAAATCGCTAATAATATGCCTCTCCTACTCTAGATAAGCCGTATCAATAGCCTCCTGTGGTAGGTGAATCGGTTTAATCTCCCCAAATTTAGAGAAGGTCGAATCTAGCATCAAACCCATGGAGAAGCCCTGCCCATCAACGTCCATTCCCACGGAGAGAACCATAGACAATTTTGTAGGTAAATATGTATTTTTATCGACGACATACGACAATTTGACGTTCTGGATCTCCATCTTATTGAGCATATCGGATATATCACGATTTCCGTTGGCCATTTGCTGAATCAAGGCGCTGCGGAAATTATCGAGTATCTCGCCACTAAAATCTGCGTGAAGTTCATAAGCTTTATCCTGCACAGAAACCTTCATATCCTTGGCGAACAGTCTATACTGCTCCAATTGCTTATCTATCAACGCTTCCTTCATCGCCGATATGAGTTCCGAGCTCGTATCCTCTGAATGCTTGATCCACATTCCATCGACATGGGAATATACTCCCTCTTCCGTCACATACTGCTTCAAATCCTGGGTACCGCCATCCATAGAGATTCTCATCGACTGGAATAGCTGCAGCGGCTCACGAATCAAATCCATCGTGGTCCTGACCTCATAAGCCTGCTCCTCACTCTGTCCATCAAACGTTCCTGTCATATTCATACGAAGGATCGATGTAGAGGAATAGCTGGATAAGGCCCCTGCCGCCTCACTCGCCCGCTGAAAAATTTCATCCACCGTAGGAACGCCACTGACGGCTGCCGTAGTCTCCTTATCTTCTTTCCGATCATCGGAAGCATTTCGCTCTTCGTTCTCAGGTCCGTTCTCTTCGTTCTGCTCGTTCTCGGAAGTCTGATGGTTAACCGCATTATTCTCGTCCCCGGCTTGTTCCTTGTCTCCCCCCAGCCATCCGCAGCCTGACAGGCTTATAGCGAGTATGACTGTTCCAAGTATCCGCAACCCTCTATTCATCTAAATCCTCCTAACGATAAGCTTACTTCCTAATAATTAATCATATTTCCAAAACTAGAGATAGGGACTTTATACCTAAGTATGTAGACAAATCGCGCTTTTTGTAATGTTCTGGCAAATAATAAGACGCATCATTCACGGCAAATTGCTGCCAAATGAATGATGCGTCTTCAGATTATTGATTCTTATTGAACAATCGCATTATCCAACGCTTCTTGTGGAACCTCAATCGCTTCGATCTCATTGTACTTGGAGAAGCTGGAATCCATCTTCATCTCCATCGATACCTGCTGTCCTTCCGCTTCCATATCCATCTTCATTTCAACAGACATCTTGGAAGGCAGATACGTCTCCTTGTTGATGGAATATACGATATTAATATTTTCGATCTTCATTTGATCAATTGCAGCCATAGCATCTGCTTGGTTCTCGCCACCGTTTTGGCTCATTAGCGATTTAGCTAGCTCCTTCATATTGTCGCCGGACAGATTGGCCTTCAATACGAAGTCGCTGCCGTCTTCAGTTACTTTCATTTCGTTGGCGATCGATTTGAATTGCTCGATCTGTTGGCTAGGATCAGCCGATTGCTTTGCAGCATCCTTAAGAGTGGCCATCATGGTCTCATCCGTCAGTTTCACCCAGGCTCCGCCTGTTTGCATGTAGATTCCATCCGCAGTAACATACTGCGTAACATCCTGATTTCCTAGGTCTCCCATCGACATATGCAATTCCTGCATCATTGCAAGCGGGTCCTGGATAATATCAGACTTGATTTCCATCTCGATGTTTTGCTCTTGAGTCTCCTCGCCCACCTTAATAACTACCTTTTGCTTGGAGCTTGCAGCCATCGAGAGGCTCTTAAGATCCTTCGTTGCATCTGTCATCTTCGTGAAAAGCTCATCCGCCGTTGGTACAGCCACATCTTCACTTGTCTCCACAGTTGCCGGTGCATTTGATCCCGCACCAGAACTCGCATTGTTGTCCGCTTTCTTATCCTGGCCACATCCAGTTAATCCTAAAGCCAGAACCGCCCCTAATAATAATACAACCATCTTCTTCATACAGTTTCTCCCCCTATTTCTAAAAAAGGTAATCCAAAAAGTCCACTGAAAATCGGCCTTTTTGGACTCGATTAGAACATAAACCCTATATTAACCAAAACAGCATGGAAAAGAAAAGGTACTTTTTTCCTAAATGTAACCAGATATCTCATGAAGCGCGTAGGTCCCCTACCTTGATGAATCGCCTTCCTGGGCCAAGACATATATAATAGACACGAATCTGTATAGCTCGGAAAGGAAGTAATATCTTGAAAAATCTTCTGGTCACAGGTTACCGCGCACATGAACTCGGAATATATAACAATAAACATGAAGGAATTCCGTACATCCGCCAGGCGATTATCTCGCGCTTAATACCACTGCTGGAGGAAGGGCTGGAATGGGTCATTACACCAGGACAGTACGGCGTAGACCTATGGGCCTGCGAAGCGGCGATCGAGCTCAGAAGACAGTATCCGGCGCTCAAGTGTTCAATACTTACTGCCTTTAGCAATCCTGAAGAACAATGGAAAGAGGATAAGAAGGCTTATTACCAAGACTTGATCTCCAAGGTTGATTTCTATGCCTCTGTCAGCAAAGAGCCTTATAAAGGCCCATGGCAATTCGCCGCCAGAGATGAGCTGCTGTTCCGCAAGACCGATGGTATTCTACTGGTCTATGACGAAGAGATGGGTGAAGCTAGTCCGAAATACATTAAGCAGCGGGCCCTGAAGAAGCAAGCTATAGAGGATTACACTGTGATTACGATCGGAGCGGAGGAAATTCAGGCCATTGCCGATGAAGATCATCAGAATTTGGAGGAAGAAAGTACGGCACAGGATGATATCCTCTGGTAACGCCCGGATGTCGGCCTCATATCATGAGATATAAGGAGGCGATTGGCAATGACTCAACAGCACCTGCCGACTGTAGCTTATTTCAGTATGGAGTTCGGACTTGAATCCAGTTTCAAGATATATGCAGGAGGTCTCGGTATTCTCGCCGGCGATTATATCAAAGGCGCCAGAGATGAGGGTGCCCCGATCATAGGCATCGGTATCAAATGGAAGCAGGGATATACCGATCAGCATATCGATCCCGATGGCAAGCCTTACGATACTTATCATAACTACATGTATGAGTTCCTTGAGGATACAGGGATACAAGTCAGCGTAACAATTCGCAACATTGACGTTCACTGTAAAGTGTGGAGAACCGAGAAATTCGGCAACAACCCGCTATATTTGCTTGATACCGATATTCCGCAGAATAGCGATAGCTGGATTACCGGACAATTGTACGGCTGGTTCGGTGAGGAGCGAATTGCCCAGGAGATCGTGCTTGGCATCGGGGGAGTTAGAGCACTTCGGGCGCTGCAGATTCCGGTCGATGTATATCATTTCAATGAAGGACATGCGGCGTTAGCGGCAACCGAATTGATCCGTGAGAAAATGAATGGAGGCCGTTCCTTCGAGGAAGCCTGGCAGGCCACTCGGGACGAGGTCGTATTCACCACTCATACACCGATTCGAGAAGGCAATGAGTCCCATCCGTTGGAGCGGCTTGAATATATGTCCGCCTTCAACAATCTGACCCGCGAGCAAATGGAACGCATTGGCGGCAATCCCTTCAACATGACGGTCGCCGGGCTACGGCTGTCGCGCATTTCCAACGGCGTCGCCAAGCTGCATGGCATCACAGCCAATAAAATGTGGCAGGATGTGTCCGGCCGCTCAGCTATCATCAGCATCACGAACGCCATTCATACGCCAACCTGGGTTGATCCGAGAATAACCGAAGCTTACGAAAGTAATGGGGATCTGTGGGCCGCGCATATGGAGATCAAGCGTGAGCTGATCCGCTTCATCGAAGAACGTTCCGGCATAGCCCTGAATGCCGATCACTTATTAATCGGCTTCTCGCGCCGAGCGGCCCCTTACAAACGGAGCGACCTCATCTTCTCCAAGCCGGAGCTAATCGCGCCTTATCTCGAATCCGGCAAGATTCAGATCGTCTTCTCCGGCAAAGCCCATCCGCTCGATGATACTGGCAAGAGGATCGTCAGCAACCTCGTCGCCATGATGAAGAAATACCCGGGAAGCGTCGTCTTCCTGGAAAATTACGATATGACGATCGGGGCGGGGCTGACCCGCGGCTCGGACATCTGGCTCAACAATCCGCGAAGGCCACTAGAAGCGAGCGGTACATCGGGGATGAAGGCAGCGATGAACGGCGTACTCAACTGCTCCATCCTTGACGGCTGGTGGCCAGAGGCCTGCCTCGACGGCGAGAACGGATGGCAGTTCGGCGACGGCTTCGAGACGGACAATACCGAAGCGTTGGATCGCCATGACGGTGAAGCGTTATACGAGACGCTGCTGCAGCGAGTGCTACCTACCTATTATGAGAACAGGCCGAAGTGGGTCGAGATGATGCGCAGAAGCATCGAGACGACACGTGAGCCGTTCGCCACCAAGCGCATGATTGAGGAATATTACAATAAAATGTACATCAAGGCGTAGAAGTGAAGATTAATGGAATCCAATCGGTTATTCGCAGTAAAGAGGAAACTAAACGGCCTCAGTCCAATCGAACTCAGGACTAAGGCCGTTTAACTGACTTTTACTTTTTGTACCGTTTACAATTTTATTCGGAAGCCGAATATTGCAACATCCGAAGAAGCAAGGTAACCGCTTCCGCTCTTGTCACGGCATCGGTCGGAGCAAACTTGTTATTACCTTTGCCTTCAACCAGACCTGCTTCATAAGCTGCTGCAGCATATTTCTGCCCCCATGCAGGGATTTGATCAGCATCAGCAAAAGGAAGCGATTCATTCGTAGTTGTCCTCAAATCAAGTACTCTTGCGACCATGGCTACAAATTCCATCCGGGTCACCTTGCTATTAGGACGGAAGGTATTATCTTCATATCCGTTAACAAGTCCAGATTTAACCGCAATGGCAACATAGGACTTCGCCCATGCCTGAATGCTGGAGGTATCCTTAAATGAAAGAGCTGGTGCATTTTCTTCAGGAAGCTTCAATGCGCGTCCAAACATAACCACTAGCTCACTGCGACTTACCTCAGCGTTCGGATGGAAAGTTCCGTCTGTATAACCGTTGACAATTCCACGTTCTACTGCTGTAATAATAGCTTCGGTCGCCCAATGATCTGTGATGTCCTTGAACTTAGGCTTGTTGCCATTGTTGCCATTGTTCCCATTGTTACCGTTATTGCTGTTGTTGCTGTTGTTGCCGCTGTTTCCATTGTTTCCACTGTTTCCACTGGTTCCATTGTTTCCACTGGTTCCATTATTACCATTGTTACCGTTATTGCTGTTGCCCCCGCCATTTCCAGGGTTTCCTTGATCATCTGCCTTGATCACCGTTAACAAGAAGCTCTTCTGTACCACTTTGCCGTCTTTGGTCAATGCAGCTGTCAGCGTAACTTGAGTGGTGCTTGATGGACGACTTACTTTACCTGTTTCCGAAATAATTTTCGGATTGCTGGAAGACCAGGTAATCACGCTACCATTCTGTCCTTGTTTCGGCAAGATTACATTTTGGGTGACGGATGCACTGGAATCGCCTGCAGCAAATCCAATTTCCAGGGCTTCTTTATCCAATTCAACATCCGGAGGTTTTGGCAGATCGCTAAGCGTGATTGTGACTGATTTCGTGCTGAGCGGAACAGTGACGATTCCCTTGGAATTGTCGATTTCGCCCACGGAAGCCGCTAGAATGTTGTTGACCATGCTAGGCAATTGAATGCTAAAAGCTGCATTACTTGTGCCTGCCTTGGCTTGGGTGAGATCGGTTATAAAAGTGAATTCAAGCTTGTTGTTATTTCTAACTACATCGTATCCTGCTCTACCACCTTGGAATACTGGATAATTATGAACTTTAGCCACTACATTGTTGTTATTAGCCGCATCGATAACCCACTCTTTCGGAATACCACGGCCTACGATAATTTCGTAGTTCGTGTTCTGATCGTAAATACGCTCTGCGATCAGAGAATCGACCAGTACTTTAGAATTGACGGACTGACCCCAGATATGCTGGGCTGATCCGCCGCCGCCCGGTGTATTTTGAACGCCAAGCTTCTCATTGGTTGCTGCCCAAGGGCTTGATTCATTAGGGTAATTAACACCCTCCCACCAACTAAATGGTCCGCTCATAGAGTTTTCAAGCATGAACTCATAGGCTTTAATGCCCATGTCTCTATACTGCTCTCCACGAAGCGCAGCGCTGCCATATCCAGCATTGTAAGAACTGGAATAATAACCGTGAGGGTAACCGCCAAAGTTATACGGTGAATCGGTTACTCCTGCTACGGTACGTCTTTCAATACCATAAGTATACGTATCGTCCAGCATCTGCAGGTTAATATTGTCCTCAGGCTGGTTCGCGCCATACAAATATCCATCCCATAGCCATCTTCCGCCCATAAACATGGAAGCCCAGTTCGCATCCTTAGGTTCCTTCATCCGGTTCTGATCATTGGTCTGTATTACGGAAGCCGGGATATAATCCAGATCATTGTCCCTAATTGTTTTTTTTAATCTAGCTGAGAACGCCGCCAACAGGTCCTCATATTCTTTCTTGGCCCACTCTGCCTCCTCCAAATAGCTTGGGTTCTTTTCAGCTTCATACAGCTCACGTGTAATATATTCATATGAAGCAAGACCTGTCAGCGCAGCATAGTTGTCAACTGTCCAAAAACCCGGATCGTCGATCGCATATGTCTTCTTCATAATCTGGCCGTCGCCCGTACGATCATCATGAATACTTCTTGCACTGTATTTGACTCTCTTATCGAACACGTTACCTTCCGTTCCATCATCTGCAATCATAAGGTCCTTGAAGATGGACGTATCGCCCGTCTTGCTCAAATATACAGCATATGCCCAAGGAAGCTTCCAGTTGGCATCCCAGTACAGGTTCCCGTCCACTTCACCGGTCTCAATATTGATTCCTCCGGTTAATGGAACGCTCTTCAAATATTCCTTGGCATAAGCAAAGTCTCCACTTTGAATCAATTGAACCAAAATTCCGATGGTATCGTGCGAATACAATCTCGCATACCCGTTCTCCCCGACATGCAGATAGTTGCCATCTTTAATTATCATCGTGTAGATGTATCCTGCTTTAAAAGCATTCACCAACTCTTTATTCGGCAGATCGATATTAACTACTGCTGACAGTCGGTCGTCCCAATACGATTTCATTGAGGCGTAATTCTTATCAAAATTGCCCTGCCCGGCTACTTGCTCTATCGTTAATGAAGTAAAAGAGGTTTTGCCTTCATCAAAGTATTCATACTTATCGGCTTCAATGGCATAATCTCTACCGATCGTCTCGCCAGGTTCAATCGTATACGCCTGATTCGCTGCCGCATTAAGTGGAATCAGGTTTTTAGACACAACTGGTAGCAAACGTGTCTCATTCGAATGGTTCGTAACGGTCATTCTCGAATAATCGATAACATAATCCTTGCCGTCAACCATTTGCTTATTGCCGAATGATTCGATTTTGAAGTCCATATCGTCTTTGGAATATTCGTGGATAAATGCTGGCAAATAACCTTCGGCATTATACCATTTAACGTCGGTTGCGTCCGTGACACCAAAGGTCACCATCTGCTTCGGAGCGATGGGACCATGCTGTTCCGGACGTGAGCCGCCGATTTGGTACGATCCGTCAAGGAATCCGAGCGAGGCATTCTTATCGCCTTCAAAGCCAAAAGCTGCTGTCATTCTCGGATTGGATTCATACTGATATTTACCCACCGGCTTCAATTCGTCCAAGGCATTCATGACTTTGGAATAGGCTATAATCCGATCTTTATCTGGAGCCGTGTTTCCTAAGTATTTTGCTTCCTGAACGGCTTGATTCAGGGCAGCCGTCGATTCGCTCGTATACCCATTCAATTCCACACTGTTGATGGCTTCAATGATGTTGGCCACCTCATTTAGCCCTGAGCCCTGCTGCAGGCTTTCAAATGCCTTAGACAGCCTGTCGTAGGCCGAGTTTATATCCTCTTGTTTGACATCTACATCACTCAAGCGCTCTTTAGCCTCTTTCAAGGCGCTATCCAATTGAGACCAGGTTGGTACAGTGAACAACTTTCGATTATATTGCTCGACGTCATTCACCAGTGTTTGAAGAACGCTTCGATCCACATCGCTCTTTTGGATAATGCGCATCAACCCTGTTCCAAGATCAGCTTCCGGTACGAATTTACCATATGCTGATTTGCCATAAAACTCACTCTTTGATTCCGAATTTTTGTTCATGATATACCAGCGGTATTCTCCAGAGCCAAGAGTTTCCTGAGTTAATACAATAGCGTAACGCTTGCCTCCTTCAATGAAGTAAGACAATGGGACGGTTGTAATTTCGCTGCTTACAACCTGATTCTCTTTCACCTTTGTTTCTGCCAATGCGGTTCCTGTCGGCAATCCTTGAGTATCTGTAGCATACAGCTTCACGACCAGATCACTAACCGGCTCGTGTTCTCTGATTACCCTTACTTGAACATATTCCATTTCAAAGTCTTCTTTAGGGGTAAAGGTTTGATATCTGTCCTCCTGATCCCCTTTAGAACCCAACGTATACCCGCCAGATATATTCCCCATAAAGTCTATCTTAATATTTGTGTCTTTCTTATCCAGAGCTTGTTGTGCAGCTTGCAATTCATTGAGAACGCTGTCAATTTCATGCTGCGAAGCAAGCGGTTGAGCGAGAACATTCTTGACCTTGTTCCTAGCGACTGTGAAAGGCTGCCAGGTTGCATCCGTATACAGTCCCTGGGTCATATCCTTAACTCTGTTGTACTCGTTCTGTAATTCAAGCTTGTCGGCAATATCTTGACTGCTTACAGCCAGGCCGGAAAAGGACATGTTCCCCCACTGGGATAAAACTTTCGTTTGGCGTGCTTCTACTTTAACTTCCGCATTAGCAGGCACTTTGAATTGATATTTGTATACTTTAGACGCTCCGCCTGCATGAATCGTGCTGGAAGCCTTCAGCTCATCGTTAAAATAAATGTTGATATTCATTTCAGCCTGCCACATGCCCACGCCGAATATAATGGTAGATTCCTTCGGCTGCGGAGCTATCGTTACATTCCAACCGACATCCTTGTAGTCACCCGGAGCACGGCTCGACTTTGGGAAAAACACACCGAATCCGGTATCCTTTATAGCGTTTTCAAATCCTGGCATCCCACCTGTCCAGGAATAGGACATGTAGTCCGTATCTCCGCCGTTATTCAATTTACCCTCGGTTCCCGTTTCCCCGTATACACTAAAAGTAACCGAGCTCTGACCCGACTTCCTAATTTCAGTGATGTCTCTATCTCCTTTAAGATGAAGCCAATCCACGTCCCCTAATTGTGTCAGATCCAGCGGAAATTCGCCAAATACCTGGCCACCCTCTAACTTCAAGTCAGATGCCAATACCGTGTCTTCCGCTAACTTCGAATCGGGTTCAAGTACCTGCTCTTCTGTTATCTGCAATTCAGGTGCGGCATGTGCTGAGTATACCGGGCCAATCGTTGTGATCAACAGGCCCATGAGCAAAATGATGGTAATGACCTTGGTAAGTGATTTTTTCATAATCCTTCTCCTCTCTTACATTTTTTTAAAAAAAGGCTGGACCTTGATCATCCAAAGTCCAACCGTTTTTAACTAGTTTTCTCCGTACTTGCTCTGGAGATCGTTCAGCAATTGTTCAACTGTCAATCCGTCTTTCTTGAAGATAATTTCCTCTACCCCTTTAAGAAGATCTGCATGGAACGCCTTGGTTTGCTCAGGATATGCAAATGGCATGCCTACTTTCTCCATGTTGTCGAATACTGGCTTCAGCTCAGGGTTCTTCTCCAGGTAATTAGGAAGCAAGGGAGATACTGCAGGAGAATATCCAACCGCCTCAATCGCATTCAGCTGTGCTTCGTCACGTAGTGCATATTTGATAACTTGCATAGCTTCTTCTTTATGCTTGCTGCCAGCCAGGATAGACAAGCCGTGCGAATAAGCGCTTTGTGCTTCTACTGTGCCTTTAGGCATAGGCAGGGCGATCATTTGCATATTCGGATTCGCTTCTTTCAAGTGACCGACATACCATGGACCTGCCGTGGACATTGCACCTTTTTCCTGGCTAAATACTTCGCCGTCCCAAGGAGCGCCTACCTCAATCGGAGCGATAGCCACGCCATGTTTCAGGAACAGATCAACAAAAAACTGGACACCAGCAATGTTCTCTTTGGAGTTAATCGTTTTACCGAAGCCCCAGTCTCCACCGAAAGCGTGAACATATTGAGTGATGTGGAATGGATCAATACTGCCGATAATCCCTTTGACATCCTTCGTTGTCATGGCTTTCGCCAGTTCAACAACCTCATCCATCGTTTCCGGGTATTTCGTAATTCCCGATTTCTCGAGCATCGCTTTGTTGATTGCGAGCATGGAAGTCGATGAATCATAAGGAATACCGTACAGCTTGTTGTCATCTGTCCAGCCTTTATACAGCGATGATGTGATTCGGTCTTTCTCAAATCCAACCGTAGTGATCAGCTCATCCAGCGGAGCCAGAACGCCTTTTTTGATATATTCGTAGTTACCTTCATCCGACATCGCAATGATATCCGGACCTACTCCTGCAGCAATCGCCGACGGAATCGCTTTCCAGAATTCATCGCTGGTCGGGTACATTTGCATTTTAACTTTAATGTTTGGATACTCTTTCTCTAGACCATCGATCATGTATTCAAAGTTTTTTTGCTCCGAAGCGTTGGCCCAATAAGCCATCGTTACTTCGATGATTTCTTTCTTTCCCCCGTTTGCTTCTCCAGCGCCGTTTGCAGCACTGTTCGTGTCGCCGCCTTCAGTGGATTTGGATCCACATCCTATTGCAGTCAGCACCAGCATTAGGGAGCATAATAACAGGAATACCTTCTTTCTCATCTGTCACTTCCCCTTTATTTCAAGTGAATTCACCTTGAGAGGTGTTACTTTCATCTTAGCTAGCGCGCATCATGAGGCAAACAGAGGATATTTACATATTCCCGTGATATTTTACTTTCCCATGCAGTTTTTTCGGTATTCATTCGGCGGAAGCCCATACATCTTTTTAAAGCTGATATAATAGTTATCCGTGCTGTTAAAACCGACCTTTTCTGCAATTTCATATGTCTTGAGCTTTCCTTCCTTGAGTAGTTCCAAAGACTTTTTCACTCTGTAACGATTAATATAGGGAATCAGCATGGAACCGGTTTGCTCCTTAAAAATTCTGCTGAGATAGCTATTGTTCAATCCAACGTAATCGGCCAGTTCATCAAGTGTCAAATCATGATCATAATGCTGATGAATGTAGTCGAGTACCCGCTTGATCTTATAATTGGACGACGTGGCATCCTCCGCTAGACTTTCCGATATTTGCTCCAGTTCCTCAATGAGCAGCTGATGCAAGCGCTCAACCCGCTCTGCGGACATCAACTCCTGTACGCCAGCAGCCTTTCCTCCCGTATTCTCTTTCTTCAGGTGAGATTGAATTAAATAATACAAATTGACGGACAGGTCCAATATTTCTTGACGCCCTGCCGGACGCCGCTCTTTTATCATTGCGAATAATTCATGGATCATGATCATCGCTTCCGCTATTTTCTTGTCCGTGACCACCTTCCTGATCCGCTGCTCGTATGAGACCAGCATTTCCATGGATTTCCTATCCCCGATACAAGCCGGTTCATAGAACACAACATTGCTGCGGTCTTCAAAAAATAGCATTTCTGCCGCCTCCTGCGCCTCATGATAAGCCTTGGGGATATCGAGGAGACGGGAATGCAATCCACTGATGCTGAAGCTGACATGGACATTCAAAAATTGCTTCAGCGTTTTTTCAATCTTGTGGACCAATCTCCAGCGTTCCTCCAGTATTTCATTCATACTTCTCACCCTAGAAAAGGATTGGAGAAACACTAGCTCCTTCGGACTCATCTGAAACCATTCCAGCTCATCATACCGGTTCAGTATCTCATGCAAAATATTCAGGATCGAGAATCCGAGCAAATGCTCCATTCCCCTTTTATACCGCTTCGTCACCTTTTCATAGTGATCGATATACATCACAATGCAACATACATTAGGCTGCTTCAGCTCTAGCTGATACTGCTCCGTCTTCTGATCGATCTCCCATTTATGACGAATTACACCGATAACCAAATCACGTAAAAAGAGTGTTTTCAGATCGTTACGATTCTTCTCCTGCTGCACAGGAAGTTGATCCTCCTCTACATGATGCCTGAGTTGCATCCTAACCTGGTCCAATGCTTCAAACACCGCAGCTCGTGTCAAATTAGGCTTATGAATGTAGTCGCAGGCTCCCAGTCTGAGCGCTTCCCTGGCATAGTCAAACTCGTTGTGACTGCTAAGAATAATCACTTTGCAGGGAGCATTCCTCTGCTTCAACTGCCGAAGCACGCCAAGTCCGTCAAGTACCGGCATCCGAATGTCGAGAAATACGACATGTGGTTGAAGTTCTTCGATCTTTGTTAGAGCTTCTTCCCCATTAGCCGCTTCACCCACGAGATCGTAACCTTCTTGCTTCCAGTCCAGAAATGTCTTGAAATTGACTCTGATGAAAGTCTCATCGTCTACAATCATGATTCTCATATCAATCCCTCTTTCCTTGGCTGAATGGATGTAGGATCCTGCTCCATCGCTGGAATGCGAATGCACACCGAGGTTCCTTCGCCAACCGTGCTTTCCATGGCTACCCCGTACTTTTCTCCATAATGCAGCTTCAGTCTTCGTGAAACGTTGCCAATGCCAATCGAGTTCATTGTTTCCTTGTCAGACCATTCCTGTTGCAGCAGGTGATGGAGCTGCTCTTGCCGGATTCCGATCCCGTTATCACGGATGATGAATTGAATATCATCGCCATCTGTTTTTCCTACACAAATGTACAACTCATAAGGGCGGTCATGGCTGACAAAAGCGTGAAAAACCGCATTTTCCACAAAAGGCTGGACCATAAATTTCAGCGTTCTATAGTGCATCACATCCGGCGCAACATCAATCTTACAGTCAAATACGCTATAATAACGAAGCTGCAGCAATTCGACATAGTTGCGGATAAACTCCATTTCCTCTTTAATGGAAACAAACTCCTGCGTACTTCGAGTAGAGAAAGACAAAACCTTGATCATATCATCAATCGCTTCCGTAATGTTGTCGGCCATTTGCGCCTGAGCCATCCATTTAATAACCGAAAGCGTATTATAGATAAAATGGGGATTGATCTGATTCTGCAGGGCGTTCAGCTCAGCGCTCCGCTTCTTCTTCTCCTCTAGCTTGATTTGCTCGATCAGTTCTTTGATTTCCCCCGTCATCCTGTTAAAGGTACGGGATAAGTGACCGACTTCATCCAGACTGTCCTGGTGAGCAACTACATTGAAATTCCCCTTCTCCACCTTACGCATCAACCGGTTGAGTCTTCGAATCGGATTCGAGATGCTGCCGGATACTAGAAATGCGATGATGAATCCAATCGCTACGAGCAGAACGAACAGTAGTACTGTAAAATCGCGGAGCTTATTGATCTCGGCGAACAGCTGATTGCGGTGAATGACACTGTAAAATTGCCACCCGGATACTTTAGATTCATGGCGAACGACATAATAATCCTTACTGTTCGGCTGAATTTGCGAAAGAGGCTGAATGAGATTTGTCCCCATCATCCCTGGCGTCGTGCTGAATATCACCGTTCCTTTCTCATCTACAATGAACTGATTTACATCCCGCTTGTTATCCAGTCCGCTGAACAATTGTTCCAGCTGCTCCACGCGGAAATTCACAAGCAGTACACCCAGCTTCTGATACGAATCCGCATCCACCAGAACTCGACCAACGGACAGCACCCTCCTGGGCTTGCTGTACATCTGCTTTTCCTCGTGCAGGCCGAGCAAAACCGGTTTTTCCATGTTGTTAATAATTTGCTGGTACCACGCTTCATGTACTGGAGTGTACTTATAATTAAAGGTCGTGTTATATCCCCTTCGGTAGATCAACGGACTGTTCTCCGGATAAATCAGAATCGAATCGATACTCGGATTGAATGTCATTAAATTCTTAAAGACGCTATCGCTGATATAGCGGAAATCCATGCTCTTCTCAAACGTCTCATAGGCGGATTTGGAGTAATCCTTCGCTAAAATTGTCATCAGATTCTCGTCATAAAATGGCTGCTCCGATGATTTGATCATACTGTTTACGAAAGCATCTGCAGTCGAAATCATTTGCAGGTTCGTCTCCTCAAACGACTTTACAATACGGGTCTCGAAGATGGACATGGCATATGTATAAAAAGAAATACTGATTACCAAAAGTGGAATTATCATTAGCAGCGCATAGGTCAGAAACATTTTTTGCCGGATGCTGCGATCACGGAAGCGTTTCCATTTCAGCATACTCCATCCTCCGTTTTGTTTTTGAAATAAGTCAGATTTTAACGATACCATCATATCGATTTGACTGGTTGCATTAATGCAAAAGTATGCAAACCCTGAACCTATTCACTCGAATTACGTTCAAGTTGCATACTTATGTGCTTGAATTATTGTCTAAAATGACTTTCTACTTCGGACAAGGAGAGCTGAGCTGACTTTAAAACGAGATAATCGGCTTCGACTAATGCCTGCATATCGCCTATACCCACATCAAACATCCCTGCTCCTTGAATAGCCCGGATTCCTGCCTCTGCATCTTCTACGCCGACACAGTATTGAGGCTCAATGCCTAGCGGCTGGCGGAAGCGAGTCCAATGGCAATCCCCCGCTGTTTGAGCTCATGAAATAAATCAAGTATACCAGGTAGAATCTCCGTTTCGTCAACCGCTTCTATCAAACGCTGATAGTTTTGTTTTTCTCGATCGACCCCTTTAAGCTGTTCATTGAACTCCCGGTCAAACGGAAGACCTAGCTCATCCGCCAGCAGCTTCCACGCCTCAAAATGATACTTTGCCGTATCTGTAATGACTCCGTCCAGATCAAATATAAAAGCCTTAATCTCTCTTCTAGAATCACTCAACAGGAATGCCCTCCTTCAAGTCGATGATAAGATGATCCGTCAGTGAACATGGACGGCCATGGATGAGGATGTTCATTTCCCGCAGCTTACTTCCCACGCTTGCTTCGGAAAGTATGCGTTTCACCTCAAGCTTATCGCGATTAACGGTCACCTGCAGCTGTGAGCCCTGCCAGTATAGCGGAAAGGATAGCCGATCCCAGGTACGTGGCAGCATCGGATTCAGCCGCAGAGTCCCTTCCCAGGAGCGAACGCCGCCAAACCCCATAATGGCAGCCTTCCAGATCCCTCCGATCGAAGCAGCGTGAATCCCTTCATCACAGCTATGCATGTTGGTCCCCAGATCAATTCGCGCCGCCTTGGCGAACATTTCGTAAGCCAGATCCATATCATGGACATCACAAGCCAGTAAACTGTGTGTGGACAGGCTGAGCGAAGAGTCATGCAGTGTTTTCGGCTCATAATAATGCCAGTTCGCTGCTTTAACCTCCTTAGAGAACCAGTCCTCCAGCAAATAGAACAAGACGAGGATATCTGCCTGCTTGGATACCTGAATCTCACTGAGCTGAGTCATGCTGTAATCAGCAAGAATCGAAGCTACTACCTTCTGATTTCTGTACTTCTGCAAATCTATGACCTGCAAATGCAAATAGGTGTCGTCCTGCGGAATCAGGTGCGAATACGAATCTGGCTGCGGCAAATAAATGTACTGGGCCTTCTCTTCCCATTCCTTCAGGCGTTCAGTCAAAGATAGTTCTTGCTCCAGGCGTGCATATACCTCGTTTTGTACTTGCATCAAGCTATGAGTACATTCGATCGCCTTCATGATATTCCAATAAGCCATGTAGTTGGTGTATGCGTTATTGCTTACATGCTCTTTATACTCATCCGGTCCGATTACATCTGTGATGTGGTACTGCTGCCTCTCTTCATTCCACTCCAGCCGGCTGGCCCAGAAGGTAGCAGTCTCCATCATGATTTCATAACCGCAGCGGTCCATATACTCCTGATCATCAGTCGCCTGGTAATAGTGCCAAGCGCCGTAAGCGACGTCTGCGGTAATGTGCTGCTCGATTTTTCCCGTCCATATATAGGTTGGTGTGCCGGTTACTATATCAACAGGTCCCCATTCCGGTGTTTCCTCTTCACCCGTAACAGCCGATTCCCAAGGATACATCGCACCGCGGTACCCATGGTCAAGCGCATTTTTTCTGGCACCTTTCAAGGTATGGTAGCGATATTCCACCAGCTTGCGCGCCGTTTCCGGCTCGGTATACAGGAAGTACGGCAGGATGAATACTTCCGTATCCCAGAATACATGCCCTTTATATCCTTCACCTGTCAATCCCTTGGCCCCGATCGAGAAGCGGCTGTCATGCGCAGGTGTCATGATTGTGAGGTGGTACTGAGCAAAGCGGACAGACAGCTGATCAAAGAAATCGCTGCTGCTGATTTCGATGCTAATATGCTTCCAGCGCCGCTGCCATGCCTGTTCATGTTCATTAAACAGTTGATCAAACCCCTTATTGGCAGCTGCAAGCAGGTGTTCTCTGGCGAACGCCATCAACGAATGACTGCTGGTTGATCGTTCGTTCCAATCGAAATCGAAGCTTGTATGTACCGAAGCGATTTTATCGAACCTGATCGTCTCACCGACCTCAGCATCAGCCTGATACGTCAACATAACCTTTCGCCGTTCCATACTTGGTACCGGATCCGTCTGAAGGCGGCTTCCACTCCGGTACAGCTGAGATGCAATAGTATGTACAAACTCAATGTCTGACTGCGAGGTTGTGGCTGTCAACTGGAGCAGCTCCTTGTCGAATACCCGCCGATCTCCCTCAAGAAAATGCTGTACGCCTGAGTTCGTCATTTGCCCATTGATGCCAGAACGAATGAAAATATCCGAAGGGTGTGTAAGCGGCGTTATTTCTACTCTCATGCCCAGCAAGTGCATATTCTGCAAAGACACAAAACGTCTATACCGCAGCTTGAACTGAGCGCCCTGTTCATCCTCCCAGACGATGTCACGCCGCAGTTCGCCTTGCCGCAGATCAAACTCCCGGCGGTAGCTGTGAATCGTTCCCTTCTCCAAATGAAAAGGGTTACCGTTTAAGCGAATGTCAAGCTGGAGCATATCCGCAGCATTCGGCAACTCGGTTACCTCCTGATTCACAAAACGGTTGAAGGTTCCTGCGATAAACAAATTGCGACGTTCCCCACCATAGCATTCTTCCGTTGCAGCCCGGAGTCCCAAATAACCGTTCCCCTGACTAAAAATCGTCTCGAACTTGGCCAAATGTCTGACGTCAAAGGCGGTTTCCGAAATGACCCATCCCTCATATTGTGCGTCCGTCGCTTTATATTCGATCAAGACTCTTCCTCCTGTCAGTAACTATCTATTTTATACAATGAATTATCCTTTTAAGCCTGTTGTGGCAATCCCTTGCTCCATTTGACGCTGGAAAATCAGGAATACGATAATGATCGGTACGGTCAACAGGACAACACCGGTCATGGTCAGGTTCGGCCATTCAAAATAACGGTTCTTCAGCGTGTTCAGACCGACCGTCAGCACATACCAGCGGCTGTCATTCACAAGTGTCACCGGCCATACGAAGGAGTTCCAGGTCCCGGTAAAGCTGAAAATAATCTGGGTGCCGATCGCTCCCTTAGATAAGGGCAACATGATCCGGTAGAAGATGCTGATCTTGTTCAATCCGTCGACCTCCGCCGCTTCTTCTAGCTCCTTCGGAATCGTCAGGAAGAACTGCCGCATCAGAAAGACGAGGAACCCCTGGAACAAGAACGGAATAATCAAGCCGTAATAGCTGTTCAACCACTTCAAATCTACGATCATAGAGAAAATTGGAATAATCATGACCTGGTATGGCACCATCATCATCCCGATAATTAGAAAGAACACCACTCCTCTCCCCCGGTAATTCAACCGGGCTAAGGAATAAGCAGCCATCGTGTTCACAATCAGGTTCCCAAGCAAGATGCCTACCGTTACGATAATGGAGTTCTTG
Organism: Paenibacillus lutimineralis; assembly: GCF_003991425.1. Classification (NCBI taxonomy): domain Bacteria; kingdom Bacillati; phylum Bacillota; class Bacilli; order Caryophanales; family Paenibacillaceae; genus Paenibacillus; species Paenibacillus lutimineralis. The sequence goes on along the minus strand of NZ_CP034346.1, from coordinate 1,264,622 downwards.
TACCAGATCAGCAGATCCGAATTCACAAAAACGTCCTTGTAGTTTTCAAATGTCCACCTGGTCGGCATGACAAAATGGCCGATATCGGCCTTGGACAAGAGCGACGTATAGATCGCATAGCCGAACGGTACGACGAAAAATATCGAGAAAACTACCAGCAGCAAGTAACGGAAAAACTGACTCTTTCTACTATCCATGACTAGATCTCCTCCCGAACAAATCGTTTTTGCAGCATGGACAGCGTAATGATAATGGCGAAGATGATAAATGCGGCCGCACTGCCGTAACCGGCACGGTTATAGCTGAACGCCTGACTATAGAAGTAAATAACGATGGTACTGGTTGCGCCGGCTGGACTGCCCAGCGATCCATTTCTCGCTAAAGCATACGGCTGGTCAAACAACTGCATGACATTGATGATCCCAGACATGATAACAAGGAACGTTACAGGCTTCAGCATAGGTACGGTAATCTTCCAAAATTGCTGCCAGCCATTCGCACCATCGACTCGGGCTGCTTCATAAATATCATTTGGAATCGTTTGAAGACCTCCGAGATACACCACCATATAAAAGCCTACATAAGTCCAAATCGTTAAAATCATAAGAAACGGCAAAGCTAATTTCACGTCTGCATACCATGATACATCTCGGAATCCGAGCCAGCTCAATGCTTTGGTTGCAATCCCGTCATGCTGCATGAACAAATACATAAATACGGTCGTTACAGCAATCGTCGAAGTAATGTAAGGCATGTAGTACAACGTACGGAATACGCCCTTCAACTGCCTGACCTTGTTCAAGTTAACCGCGATCACAAGCGCGATGAGCGCTTGCAGCGGTACAGCCACGACCGTTAGGAGCGCAGAATGCCTTAGAGCTGTCCAGAAATCTTTATCCTTGACAATCTCGATATAATTGCTGAATCCGATAAATTTGGCCGTATCCGGGTTCAGAAAGCTAATGTCCTGGAAGCTGTAAATAAATGATTGCAGCAAAGGATAATAAAACCAAATTCCCATGAGAATCAGGATGGGGGCTACAAACAGGTAGCCTACGAACGTTGATGAGCTCCCTAATCTCCCCAGTCTAGAACGCAAGCCCCGTTTCGGATGAATTATGGGACGGCCCGTATCTAATTTCGGTGTCATGTTGTTACTCCTTCCGCTTTACGAACCCTTTGTTCGCAAAATATTCTGACTTTCGGATCCTCGCCTCGTAGAAGCCGAAAATTCTACCTTTATCATAGAAAGAACGTACCTTGCCTGAAACAGAGAATATTTACAACACACCGAGGATTTTTACATTTCATTTTATTTAGGTGTACGGCACCATAAATCTAACTCCAATCTAGTATTAATGGGCATGAAATAAAAAGGCTGCCCAAGCTACAGGGGAACTGTAGCCCGGGCAGCCTTCTGCCTTGTAAAACTCAGATTAGACGCTTTAATATGGGGGGCAGTTGAATCTGATTTTCAGTCAGTATTCTATATGAAACTAGCGCAAAGTCGACAAATTCCCCCTTTTCTCGCACCTTTTCAGGTATAATATACTAATACATAATACCTATAAAGGAGAATTCAGCTTCATGAAAAAAGCAATCCTACTTGCGGTGCTGCTGTTCGTCTGCCTGATTCCAGCCAGCTATGCCGCGCCCCCTGCCAAGAACTTCGTGCTCATGGATGACAAGAGCAATCATTCCTTCATCCCACTGCGCTCCTTGAACGGACTTTACGGCATCAAGACCGTATGGACACCGGCCGAGAAACGGATCGACATCATCCGGGACGAGACTCAACTTACGATGCACTTGGGCAAGACGCAAGCTATCCGGAATGACCAGGCGATTAAACTGTCCGATGCTCCGTTCACCGAAGGCGGCATAACCTTCGTGCCTATGCAGATTATTAATGAATCTTTTCCATTATCGTTGGAATGGTCGAAGAACACTTCTTCGCTCACTATACATAGTAAGGCATCTGAGGCTTCCTCAGAGGACATATATACCACCTCACTTCCTTACATGACGAAATCTGCATACGGAAAAATGGACAAGCCAATCATCAGCGAACGGAAAACGTTCAAGGTTGGTGGTAAATCCTATAGCACGCAAATGGTCACGATATCGCTCCTGCATCCGAAGGTCTCCCTCGACGTTGTCCTTGCTGGGGATAAACCAGGCAATGTTGAGGATCTCAGCAGCATCGCGAAGCGCAGCAAAGCAACCGTAGCCATCAATGGAACCTTCTTCGACGCCTATACGACAGGTAGCTATAAAGGTCCTTATGGTTATATCATTAGTGAAGGAAGCATAGCTCATAAGAGCTCCGGTGACCGTCGTACGGTATTTACCTTCGACAACAATCTGTTGGCTGAATTAATACCCGGCGCAGACTTCCCGACCAGATTCGCTGAAGGGAGCATCCAAGGCGGGCTGCAGGCTGGACCGCGTCTGATCGTTAACGGCAAGGTAGCTCTTAATGTAGTGGAGGAAGGCTTCAAGGATCCGAAAATTCTGACTGGTGGCGGCGCCCGCAGCGCGCTCGGCGTAACCCGCGATCATAAGCTAATCCTGCTGACAACTGGCGGAGCTACGATCCCTCAGCTGGCCGAGATCATGAAGCAGGCTGGTGCCTACCAGGCGATGAATCTGGACGGCGGTGCATCCAGTGGGTTGTACTATAACGGCAAATACTTGACCACTCCGGGGCGCAAGATCAGCAACGCTCTTGTTGTCAAGGTTCAGTAGTAGGTTGGACAGGTACACATATTTCGCAAAACTCGTTATGTGTCATATCACCAATATATCTTTCTATAATTGGCTTTCTATCCATTTGATAGCCACTGTTCTGTAGAGCGGGGAATATGTCGGACCATGCCTTTTGAATATCCTCTGCCGTATGTTTGACTTTAAAAATCACATATTCACCACGAGGTAATATACCTTCACAAATAGCATCATCCAGCGGGTAGTCCTCGGATAGGACAATACATGCGTCAAATCGGCAGTTTTCAGGAAGCGTGGTTTCAGGGTTATCCTGGGGAATTCCGAGCAGAATCGTCGATGCCGTGAGTAAATTTTTCTCCTTAGCCCATTTTTTCAGCGTCTCCATCGCCTGAATGTTGGCTGGGCCATATGGACCCGTTTGGCGAACGTATGCAATACGATATTGCGGTATAACTTCGACCTTAATACTCATGTGTTCTCTTCCTTTCATTGGGAATATCTGATACATTTCGAATGGTAACATGGTATAAAAAAATATTCATAACTTTTTTCTGATATCCTAATTCTGAAAATCAAAAAAGTACGAGCCGGGTATGGACTCGTACTTTTTTATTCAGATTTTCTATTATGCTCGCTAATGCTGATCCCGGGGAACTTAATCGTTCCAGTTCATATTCACTTTTCCTTTGGCTGCATCCCCGTATAGATACAGTACAACTCTACTATTATCCGGGTAACTGCTCAAATCCCAAACATAGGTTGAATCAAGTTCATTAAGCGAAATACGTTTTTCTTCTTTGCCATCCACGGTCAATCCCATTTCCAATGTACCCTTTTCAACTTCAGCACTAACTTTCAAGGCCTTAGGAGTACCGTTTTTAATTTTAAAAGCCCTGCTTTTTTCCCCATTAAAGTACCAGAAAGATAACTTCCAAGAACCTGGCCTCACCGTTTGGGTCTGAATAATAGAAATATTTTTAGATGAGAACATTTCTGGTTGCGCATAAACACTAGCAACAAAAGCGGAAATGACCAAAATAAAAGTTAATACGACACATGTAACTGCAAAAATCAGAGGCTTCTTGCTATTGTTTTTTGTTGTGGTCAATGCAATCCCTCCTTGTGCCATGGCGGCACCACAATTTGAGCAATAGGGTTTTCCTTGCTGTGTCTTATACCCACATGAAGGACATAACGTTTGTTGTTGCTTGCGTCCAATAAGAAAATAAAGTAATAGTCCTATAAAGTTGGGGACCAACACCACAATTAAAGTCCACATTCTTGCTTCAAGTCCATGTGATTTTGCATCGCGATATGTCCAGATTCCCAAACCGACTATTGCCATCAAAGCTAACAGCAGCGCTACTCCGGCCAATCCCGTTATGATCCACATGAATAATCCACATCCTTTCTCCTCCATGCTTTACGAGCCAAACCTGACAACACGCTGGCGCACAGGATCAAGCCGCCTCCAGAAATCATAGCCAAATATGAAATCAATGATCCGGGCAGAAGAAAATGAATCGCTGCCACAATCGCCAATGTTTGCATACCACCAATCGTAGCTGGCAACCACCATAGCAAGTTAAAACTTGACTTCTGGCTGTGTATCTTTTGAATAAGCGCAGCCTGTATAGTCGGGGGAGTTGCTTCTTCCTTTAATAACGAACTCCGTATCACGCCATCTAGCTCATCTTCCAAAAAAAGTTTATCCGCCATAATGGATTCCCCCCAATTCTTTTCTTAGTTTCTGGCGCGCTTGATGCAATCGGCTTTTTACCGTACCCTGTGGGATCCGGAGAGCTAATGCAATCTCGTGCACAGGCAAATCACTCATGTAGTATAGTAAAATGGGTACACGCAGTTTTTCCGGCAATTTCTGAACAGCCTCTCTTACTTCCGCATTACGCTGCTTCTCTTCGAACTCAATATCCGTAAATATGGAACTGGATATATTGCTTAATTCACCAACATGATCATCTTGGATCGGAGCAATTCTTTGTCTTCGGGCATATTTTTTACGTTCATCATGCCAGATCCTCGCTGTTACTGCCATGATATAACCAGCTGGATTATTGTTCTCATCAATTTGGAGAGATATATTGAGTATTCGAAGAAAGGTCTGCTGATACAAATCGTCCGCATCAGTCTGGCTGAATGTCAATTTCCGGCAGAAAGTATACACACGACTTCCGTACTCATATATCAGTCGCTCTACTTCATGCCCATCAACTGCCATGTTATCTCCCCCTTCACTTACATATCTGCACAACTAAAGATTTGGTTCAATAAAAAAAAGAACCCTCTACATTTAGAGTGTTCTTTAATTATCCGTTAAGCTATGACTGAAGGTTTCACTAATTCAGATCCGCAGGGAAGTGTATGCCAATTTGCCGTCTTGCTTCCTCCATAATCTCTGCCACAAGCAGAGAATGGGTAAGCGAGTTTACACTGCTCTCACGAAGTCCGGTCTCGATCAGATCAATGAACTCACGAGCTTCGTAGAACATTGATTCTTGCATTTGCGGCTGCCGCAAATCCTCGATCGTGCCGTCGCGATAAATGATTTTCACATCATAAGGCTGATTAATCCGTTCAATCACCAGCGTTCCGTTCTCACCTTGAATCTCCGCTGGCAGATAGGAATCGGCAATCTTCGAATACATCACCGCTGCATCCATCTCATCATAATTCATGATAATGCTGCCCTCGCCATCTGCACCGGATGACAATAGAATCCCGTTAGCCTTAATCTGTCTGGGCTTCCCGAACAAGGTAACCATCGGATAGATACAGTAAGTTCCGAGATCCATTAGCGCTCCATTCGAAAATTCGGGATTAAAGGCATTCAATACCGTCCCTTGCTTAAATGCATCATAACGTGAGGAGTATTGACAATAGCTCGCAAAATATCTGCGCACTTGCCCCAGCTTATATAAATTGTTCTGAACTACCCGGAAATTAGGCATCAGCGTGGATTTCATCGCTTCCATTAACAATACATTGTTACGTTTTGCAGCCTCGATCATTTTCCGAGTCTCTGTCGCATTCGATGCCATCGGCTTCTCACACAATACATGCTTCCCCTGATCCATACATATAATAGCCTGTTCCATATGTAGAGAATTCGGGCTGGCAATATATACGGCATCTATTTCCGGACTTGACGCCATGGCTGACACATCTGTATATACGGCCGGACTTCCGTATTTGGCACCAAAGGCTCTCCCTTTCTCTTCTGTACGAGAACATACCGCTGTTAAGGCGAAGCGTTCCGTTTCCATCGCCGCATCAATAAAGCGCTCCGTAATCCAGTTCGTTCCGATAATTCCGAATCGCACCATACTATTCAACCCCTTTTTTCTCTAGTATTAATAAAATATCCGATTTTGAACACGCTATCAACATTCTCTCATGAGAAACATCACATGTCCACCTTTCACAAACCCTTCATCAATATAGAATGAATCGGCCGCCAATGCACTTGCGTTTTGCTTGGGCACTAATCTACAATAGAACCAAGATCATGAAGCATGAAAATGAGGTGAGTACAATGGGTGAGCGCGACGTTGACTTGATGAGCGGAGATACCAAATATATGATTTCCGGTGATTCCATTTCCAAAGGGGTCATCTATGATGAAGAACGCAACAAATACATCATTCTGGAGGACAACTATGTCTCACTCCTGCAGCAGAAATTGAAGGGTGCGGTCCGCAATACGGCCCGATTCGGCAATACCCTGATGAAGGGCTTCAGCAATCTCAAGCGAGATGTGGATAAAGATAAGCCTAATGTCGTCTTGATCGAATATGGCGGCAACGACTGCGACTTCAATTGGAATGAGATCGCCGATAATCCCGACGCGGAGCATAGCCCCAAGACGGATTTCAATACATTTGAGAAGATGCTGACGGAAGCCATTGAATATTTGAAGAAGCAGCAGATTACTCCGATTCTGATGAACCTGCCGCCTCTGAATGCAGATAAATACTTCAAATGGGTCAGCAGGAGCAATCCGGATGCCGAGAAGAACATTCTAAGATGGCTCGGCAGTGTAACGAAAATATACTGGTGGCAGGAGAGATACAACTCCACTATCCTGAAAGTCTCTGAAATGACTAAGACTAAGTATATCGACGTGCGCGGCGCATTCCTGGAACACCCTGATTTCACCAAGTTCCTGTGCTCGGACGGAATTCATCCTAATCAGGAAGGCCATCGCATCATCAGCGAGAAGGTGCTCGAGTTCGTGAAGAGCAACTACCAATACCTTCTGCTGGATTCCACCAACAATCTGGCCTTGGAATAGAACGAAAGACAAAGACCCAGCTCCTCGACAAATGCAAATTCGAGAATGGGTCTTTTTTGCTGTCTGGAATAATCGGTATATGGGGTTACGGCCTCAATCCTAATCTTTAAAAATAGTTCTATACATAACCATAATTATCCATTATAATCATATTGCACCATAGATAAGCAGCACGGGATAAAAATACTCCCCGCTCCATGCAGATCCGTTAGAGACCGGATGTTTTTTATCCTAAGAAAGTTTAAGCGCTTAAATTTAAATTGTGAGGAGGTTGATAATCCAAAGTATATTATTTCTATATCTTTGTAAGGTTCACATCAAACAACCGGAAGTTATTCCTCATCCCAAAAGTTAAAGCGCTTTAATTGTTGAATTAACATCTACGCCTAATTATTAAATTCGCCAAAAACAAATTATGGAGGGAATTAGGAATGAAAATGACAACCGAAAAAAGAACCAATCCCAAAGGAAGACTTACAGCGATTATGCTCAGCTTTGCCCTGCTCAGCTCGATTGTAGCATTTTCCGGTGCTGTGCAAACCAAGGCATATGCCGAGCTTCTTGATAACGATGCGGATACGAATGTTACTCAAACCTTGACCCTTACGGAAAGACAGACTAACGGTCAGGAGATTGCACCCATGGCGGCTGAAACCCCTGAATCCAAATTTTCACCGCAAACCCTTCAATTTTTAAAAACGAATACGGGCCTTGACGCAGAACAGTGGGATAACATTATGAAACTCGTCAACAAACCGGAGCAGGATGATCTTAACTGGACCAAATATTACGGTTACTGCGAAAATATTGACGATGACCGCGGCTATACGATCGGCATTTTCGGAGCCACCACAGGTGGGCCAAACGACCAGGGTCCGGATGCTCCCGCGTTATTCAAAGAATACGACCGGATCAAAGGAGCCAGTAACCCAAGTGTTGAAGGGGCGCTGAAACGGCTTGGAATCAACGGAAAAATGAAAGGCAGCATCCTGGTCATTTCGGACAGCAATAGCACATTCGTTAAAAAGATCAACAGTCTGCAAAATGATTCCGCCTGGAGAGAAGCCATGTGGCGCACCTTCTATAATGTCTACATTAAATATAGTGTCGATCAGGCCAAAAACCGCGGCTTTAATACGGCCTTGACCATCGGTTCTTTTGTCGACACCGCCTTGAATCAAGGCGCAACGGGCGGCTCCAACAGTCTGCAAGGCCTTCTGTCCAAATCGGGCACCAGCAAGGACGAAAAGACGTTTATGACGAAATTTTATGCGGAGCGCACCAAAGTTGTTGACACTAATCAATACAACACACCTCCAAACGGTAAAAATCGCGTCAAACAATGGAGCACGCTTCTGAGCATGGGGGAGACCGATCTGAAGAACGCCGATGCGGCGATCAAGCAAGTAACCAATTGGAAAATGAAATAAACCCGATGTCCAGGTAAACAAACCGTTTTAGTAGAACAAAAAGCAGGGGCATCGCCGAAGATGCTCCCTGCTTTTTCTCTTTTATTTATTTCATAATTCGCTTTTCGTGTGGATGCGCACCATCCCCGCTACAGCAAAGACCATCCTCTTTTTTACGCTTTCTCCGTTCCTTAGCCCTTCCGGGCCTGAAGCTCCTGCCATACTTTTTTATTGCTGTACTGCTTGTCTGAACTGATATCTTTGCCAAACCATCCAGGTGCAGCAAAGCTCTCCGCCTCTTCCAGCGAAGCAAATTCCACTTCCAATACTAGCAGCTGAATTTGCTTGTAATCGTCTATTTCGATCACACGGTCTCCCCATATCGCTGTAGTTCGCTTTTTAATTAGCGGCACTGCTTGATGGATATTCATTATTTGTTCATATAACCCTTCGGAGATGGAATACTCCACTTCCTCACGGGCAATCCCGTGGCCTTTTTTGAAGGTATGCGTATATTCAACTTTCCCACTGGCCTGATCCTGAATTTTGCGGACTCTCAGCTCCTGATCCCCATGCAAGGCGAGGTATGTCTGCTCAATGATCTGCTCTTTTTTATTCCGGATCTCGCCTTCTTTGATCCTATTCGCCGGATACTCCGGCAATAGAAATTTACGTTCAATTTCAAGTGACATCACAATTCTCCTTAGTTCTCAATCTAAGCTCTAAACCATTCAATATTATCTCATCTGTCCTTAAGTATAACACTGCCCTTGAAAATAAAATATCCTGTCCCACTTCATCCGTGAGACAGGATATCGCAGCCAAATCTGCTCTAGCCAAACAACATATATCCAGCATTAAATCTGACTACGCACTTCACTCCATACTTACTGCATGATCTTGCAAATATTGTTGGTGAAGTCTACCGGATCTTCAATCGGCAAGCCTTCGATCAACAGGGCCTGATTGTAGAGCAGGTTCGTGTAAAGATTCAGTTTATCTTTATTTTCCACGGCAAAAGCATCCTTCATCGCCTGGAACACTTCATGATTCACGTTGATTTCCAGCACTTTATCAGCCTTCACTTCTTGGCCGCTTGGCATCGCATTCAGCACTTTCTCCATTTCAATCGATACTTCACCTTCAGAGGAGAGGCAGACCGGATGGGATTTAAGGCGCTTGGACGCTTTGACCTTCTTCACTTTACCGCCAAGGAAGCTGCTCATATACTCGAACAGATCTTTATTTTCCGACTCGTCCGCTTTGGCCGCTTCATCATTGGCATCTGCTTCGATACCAAGGTCGCCGCTGGATACGGATTTGAATTCCTTTTCCTTGTAATTCATGATCACTTTAATCGCAAACTCATCGATATCATCGGTGAGATAGAGAATTTCATAGCCCTTATCGGCTACCATTTCCGTCTGTGGCAGCTTCTCAAGACGCTCAACCGACTCGCCGGCAGCATAATAGATATACTTTTGATCCTCTGGCATTCTCGATACGTATTCATCCAGAGTAACCAGCTTCTTCTCTTGAGAGGACGTGAACAGAAGAAGATCCTGCAGCACTTCCTTATTCATGCCATAATCATTATACACGCCGAATTTCAATTGACGGCCAAAGGACTCATAGAACTTCTCATACTTGTCGCGATCATCCTTAAGCAAGGTTTGCAGTTGGCTCTTGATCTTGCTTTGGATGTTTTTGGCGATCATTTTCAGCTGACGATCATGCTGCAGCATTTCCCGAGAAATGTTCAGCGATAGATCCTCGGAATCGACCATCCCTTTGACGAAGCTGAAATAATCCGGCAGCAGGTCGCTGCATTTGTCCATGATCAGCACGCCGTTGGAATAGAGCTCTAGACCCTTCTCATATTCCTTAGTGTAATAATCGAAAGGCGTCTTCTCAGGGATGAACAGGATCGCATTGTAGACGATAGCGCCATCCGCCTTGATATGGATATGCGAGATGGGTTTGTCGAACCCGTAGCGCTTCTCCATATAGAAGTTCTCGTAATCCTCATCGGTCAATTCACTCTTGTTCTTGCGCCAGATCGGCACCATGCTGTTCACTGTCTGTTCCTCGACAAAATTCTCAAATTCATCCTCGCTGCCTTCCTTAGGACGGCTCGATTGAATATCCATCTTGATCGGGTATCTGATGAAGTCGGAATACTTCTTGATGATCGATCTCAAACGATATTCTTCGAGATACTCTTCGTAGTTCTCATCTTCCGTATTCTGCTTAATCTTAAGTGTAATTTCGGTACCCACATTATCCTTCTCACAAGCCTCGATCGTGTAACCATCTGCACCAGCAGAATGCCATTGATAGGCTTCGCTGCTACCCAGAGCACGGCTAATAACAGTAACGTCATCGGCTACCATAAATGCAGAATAGAAGCCTACTCCGAATTGGCCAATAATGTTATGTCCATCCTTCGACTCATTCTCATTCTTGAAAGCAAATGAGCCGCTATTAGCGATAATACCTAGGTTATTCTCCAATTCTTCCTTCGTCATCCCGATACCTGTATCGGAAATGGTCAGGGTGCGGTTCTCTTTATCCACCGCGAGCTTAATATAGTAATCGTCTTTGTTAAAGACCAGGTTATCATCGGTCAAAGCTTTGTAATAAATCTTGTCAATCGCATCACTTGAATTGGAGATCAATTCCCTCAGAAATATTTCCTTTTGCGTGTAGATGGAATTAATCATCATTTCCAGTAATCTTTTGGATTCTGCTCTGAACTCTTTCTTAGCCATGAATGAATAATCTCCCTTCAATATTATCGTTAGGATCACACTGTTAAAATTCCATATTGCCCCTCTTAGCACTCATAACTCCAGAGTGCTAACACATAACTTTATATTAAATATCCTATTTTTCAATGTCAATATCTCATCGTGATATTCGTGCATTTCTATCAGGATTTTCCGATTGCAAGCCTGATATGAGCATTTCTACAAGTTTAGACGAAGAAATGATGTAGAAATTCTAAAATCAGCCTGATCGCATCTATCAAGCGGACATAAATGACCGTTAGAGCAAGAAATAAACAACTTCGCTATCCTAATGGTCACTAATGACCGTTAGAGGGAAAAATGCGGCGTCCTGAGCGATTATTGCCTTGTAGCGGACATAAGTGACCGTTAGAGCAAGAAATAAACAACTTCGCTATCCTAATGGTCACTAATGACCGTTAGAGGGAAAAATGCGGCGTCCTGAGCGATTATTGCCTTGTAGCGGATATAAGTGTCCGTTAGAGCAAGTAAGAAGCAACTTCGCTATCCTAATGGTCACTTATGACCGTTAGAGGGTAAAACGCGGTGCCCTGAGCGATTATTGCCTTGTAGCGGACATAAGTGACCATTACAAGGGAGGCGTATCCAAGGATCCACGCTAACGGTCAATATTGTCCGTTGGATCCGGTCGACAACTGGTTATAGCCGCCCTGTTTGGACACACAAAAGGGGCGCCTCTGAGTCGGATTATCGACTTTTGAGACGCCCCTAGAAGAAGCCATGTGCAGACTAGCCAAAGCCCTGAGTGAATAACTGTTACTGTTCTCTCTCCGACAGCTTGCCGTCTTCGATATACACGATGCGATCACATAGATCGAGCATCCGGTGGTCGTGAGTGACCATAACCGCGGCCTTGCCACGCTGCTTCACTTCATCCGCCAGCATCTCTACGACAGCTCTGCCTCTCTCAGAGTCCAGACTGGCCGTCGGCTCATCCGCGAGAATGATCTCCGGGTCATTCATCCATGCCCGGGCGATGGACACACGCTGACGTTCTCCGCCAGACAAGCTGTCTGGATAATGCTTCAAGCGATGTCCCAGACCAAGCTCACGCAACAGCTTCTCCGCCTTGGCGTGTGATTCCTTGCGTGATTTGCCAGCTAATTCACCAATCAGAATTAATTGATCGATCACCGTGAGATAAGGGATCAGGTTGGCTGATTGAAAGACGAAGCCAATCTTGTCGAGCCGGATTTGATTCAGCTTCTTCTCTGGCAGTTGGCTAATCTCCTGATCGCCGATCCAGATTTGTCCGCTGGTTGGTGACAATAGCGCTCCGGCAATCGAGAGGAAGGTACTCTTTCCTGCGCCCGAAGGTCCCACAAGGGCAACAAATTCTCCTGCCTTGACCTCCAGCGAAATTTGATCCAGCACCTTCACAGAGGTGTCCCCGTCACCGTACACCTTGCTGATATTTTGCAGCAGCAGCTTAGTATTCGCAGCAGCGCCTCGTGCGCCTGCAATCTTAGCGGCACTATTTTTACTCTTGTCGGTTTGCTTATTCAAGTGATCTGTCGCTCTGTTCATTACTGTACTCATTTACATCGCCCTCCCAATCGCTTCAATCGCATCTACCTTGACAACACGGTACAGGGACAACAGCGAGCCCAGCAAGGACACGACGATGAACAATACCGCACATCCGGCAACAACCGACGTGTTCAATTGGAACGGCATGCTGTCTGGAAGTACCCTAGCGACGCCATAGGTCAGCAAAATACTGATAGCGAGACATACCAGCGATAAAGTCAGTACCTGCAGCACCAGACTGCGAGCGAGATAACTATTCTTGGCGCCAATTGCTTTGAGAACACCAAACTGGTTCATTTTTTGAATCGTAATGACATAGAAGAAGACAGCCAGCACGAAGGCAGCGATTATGAACAGGAACGCAATCATCATAAGCAGAGATCCCTGTTCCTCCTGGTAACCCGGGATTCCCTTCAGCGCCGTATCTTTATTCACGATTTCAATGCCTTGCACCTTACTCGTGATCTGATCCGCGATCGTCTTGCTGCCACTCATGGCGACTGCATTATATGCCGTGCTCTCCACAGTGGCTGGCCTACCGGCCTCGGTTGCTTCCAGTCCTTTGAAGCTCATCAGAATGACAGGAGTATGACTGTAGGATTGACCCTCCGTGAAGCCCACGAGCTCATATTGCTGCCCCGAAGCCTGATCCTCGATCATGTCTCCAAGCTTAAGTCCCTTATCGGCAAAAGTCTTGTCAGCGACCGCTTCATTGTCCGCTTCGGCAGCCATCAACCGCCCTTCCGTGATAACCGGGGCCAGCGCGCCTTCCGGATCAATACCGAAGAAGGTTGCGTCTATTTTCTTGGTCTCGTCCACTTTGGCGATTGAGGTCATTTTGACGCTTAGCGGATTTAATTCGACTCCCTGCTGATCGCTGGATGCCTGCTGGATCTGCTTCCAGGTGTCTTCTGTGATCATCGAACGGTTCAAGCGGTGATCCGCATCCTGCTGCAGAATTAAATAGTTTGCTTTCATATTTTGAATGGATGACGCATTAGCGTAAGATAACCCCTGCGCCAGCCCAGTTACAAACAGAACGAGAAAAGCAATGAGAACCATAATGAGTGAAATGAGCAAGTAGCGCGTCTTGGCATGCTTCATCTCTCGGATTGCTAGAAACATTGTGTTCATCTCCTATCCTATAAGTTGATCTCTTTATGCAAATCACTATAGGGCTGGAATATGAACGCAATATGAACAACAATTACTTCATCGGCAAAATAACACGAAATACCGATCCTTTACCAAGCTCACTCTCCACCTCAATTCGTCCGCCGTGCATAGTGATGATTCTGTTCGTGATCGCGAGCCCCAGACCGCTGCTGCCTTCCTCGCGGCTTCTAGTCTTATCCGCGCGATAGAATCTCTGAAAAATATTCGAAATATCCTCCGCTGCAATACCGATCCCCGTATCTTCTACCTCAACGACACATAGGTCATCCTGCTGCTTCAGACGAACGAAGATCGTACCGCCTTCTTCTGTATATTTGATACTGTTCGTCAGCAAATTAATCCACACCTGCTGCATAAGCCTGCTATCGGCATAGACCATGATGGAGGGAAGATCCATATCGATGGCCAATTCCTTCTCGCGCCAGCTCCATTCGGTCATGAACAGGACCTGCCGGATCTGATCGCCGACATCGAAGCTGCTCTTCTCCAGGATCGCCTCCTCCTTATCCAGTGAGGCCAGCATTAGCAGCTGCTTGCTTAACTGCGACATCCGTTTGCTCTCGTCCTCGATAATGGACAAGTAATGACGCCGCTGCTCTTCCGGTAAATCTGCATGCAGCAGCGTATGTGAGAAGCCCTGGATGGAGGCAAGTGGCGACTGCATCTCATGCGATACGTTGGAGACGAACTCCTGCCGCATCTCCTCCAGCTGTTCGAGACTTCGCGTCATATGGGTGAACCGATTGGCCAGCTCGCCGATCTCATCCTTTCTTTTCAAATCCAGCTTGATATTGTACTTCCCTTGGGCCAGCATTTTGGTCGCTTCCGTTAGCTTGATGATCGGGTGAACGACCCAACGAGTATTAAATACGAACAGAAGGATACTCATCGCGATGGTGAGGACTAGAATGATCGCAAAGAAATTCCGTAATTCCCCGAACTGTACCTCTACATTCGGCCGGATAAATAGCGCAAAGGAATCCTCGGCTGTCTTGAGTGGAACGCCGATAGAATTTTTCAGATCATTGTCGAAGAACCCAGTAATGAACAACCCCGGGGGAAAATCCGCAATCCCGTGGTAGACTTGTCCGCCAATGACGCTCTTGATCACCTGCTGATCCAGTTCTGTTCCGCGGAATGACCCGCCATAGAAATAACCGCTACCCTGCTCGTTCACAATGTATATTTGATAGCCGAGATCACTAATATGCTCCAGATAGTCACTCAGATTAACCTCGCGGTTCGTCTCGTAGAAAGCTTGAATCTGTTCGGCCATCTTGCTGATCTTCTGGTCGTTATAAGGCTTCAGCTTGTGCTGATAATAAATGTTTGAAGCGATAAAGGCCGTGATGCTGCTGACAAGAATAACAAGAATCGACGTGAACAAAATACGGATGTACAGCGATCTCATGAGCTGGCCGCCTCCAGCTTATAGCCAACGCCCCGCATCGTAGTAATGATGATGTCGTGATTGTCCTTGAAGCGGTCGCGCAATCTTTTGATATGAACATCCACTGTACGGTCATCCCCGTTGAAATCGATGCCCCAGATCAGCTCAATCAACTCCTCACGTGTAAAAATTCGCCCCGGATAGCTGGCTAATTGAAATAGCAGTTCAAATTCCTTCAAAGGCAGCATAAGCTGCTTGCCCTTGCAATGTACTTCGTATCCTTTACGGTTCATGATCGTGTCTCCAAGCTTGATCGACTCCGCGCTCACCATCTGATAGCGTCTAAGCAGCGCTTTGATCCGGAATAACAGCTCCTGCGGTTCAAAAGGCTTCGTCAAATAGTCATCGGTCCCTACGGAGAACCCGCGCTCCTTATCCGCCAGCTGATCCTTGGCTGTCAACAGAATCACCGGAAAATCATAATACCGTCTGATTTCCTCGCATAATTGAAACCCATCCTTACCAGGCATCATGACATCTACGATGGCAAGATCAATGTTCCGGGAGAAAAGAAGCTCTGAAGCCTCATTGCCATCAGCAGCCTCGATCACCCGATATCCCTCGTTCTGCAAATAATAACCCACCAGCTCGCGAATATGCCGATCATCATCAACGATTAATATATCTAACATGATTACTAGCATCCCCCTGTACAGATCATCCCTGAATACAGTCAATATATCGTACTCTATGCGATATCTCAAACAGACCAATCAGGGGACTGCGTATTAAGATCCATGCATCTATCCATCCTGATCCAAGCACAAAGATAGGGCCTCTCCGTTATAGTGTTTATGCCGGTGAAGGCCCTATTGTAACGTCCCGAGACGACCTGATACATCCTGATGATGATCTGGCCCATTGTGCTGTATGCCGCCTCTAACAAAACGTGGTAGCGATATTTGGCTGCAAAAGCGCCGCCCAAAATTGTAACGAAACTGAGCACATCAGGGATCACAGCGTCCGAAACTTCCTCCCTAAGGGACTGGGGTGTCCGGTAGATACATAATATCCGCCCCCCCCTAAGGGACAGCTATGTCCGTATGTTCCATCCCCTGAGGGGTGACAATGCACCGTGCACACAGGGAGAAGTGCGCACCAAATAAACGGATTTGTAACGGATAACCATGACGCTTTGAAGCGAAAATTCGCCATTATCCAGTTTTAACGGACACCCGTGACCCTTAGAAGCGAAAATTCACCGTTATCCAATTTTAACGGACATTATTGTCCCTTAAACACTGCTAACCAGCGGCAAAAGGGTATTTTTATCTTGTAACGGTCACCTATGTCCGTTAGACATCATAATATCCGAAAATTCCTCTCTAAGGGACAGTTATGTCCGTTAGATTTTTACGATATATCTTACCGCTGTTTTGGCGGAAATAGCGTTCTGTTAGCAAAAAGCCGCTATGCCTCTGAACCCTGCGAGGCTGAGCTCGAGCTTGCTAGGGTGCGAAGCACTTCGCGCTTGAGCGAAAGACGTACCTGACGCGATAACCGTTAGTTTAGGTTCCTTCGATGACGTTATATAAAGCGTAGAGGTCCAACAGGACTACGACATTTTCAATAATATTATCAACCGCTCAATTGCGATCCCGGGAGAGGGAGCGTCTCCTTCGACCAAGGTATACGTGTCTTTAAAGGGATGGGCTGGATCGGCTTGACCATCATCGTGCTTCTCATGTTAATGGGGGCGTCTTTTTATTTTCTGGCGGATTTTTAGAACCTTTGTCGAATGAGTGGAAGTCAGAAGGAATCTAAGGGGTGTATTTCGTATATGAAATGGAATAGGATTACGCTGAAAGGGTGGGTGTATCATGCAGACGTCAATTATTCGAACTGTAGAGGAATTAACCAGCATAGAACAACAATGGCGGGATTTCATGCGTCATATAGAGAATCCTGAAATCTTCGCATCGTGGGAGTGGATGGAATCGTATATTCATCACTTGATGGGCCCTTCGAAAGAACTCTTTATTATCGTCGTTACCGATCAAGATACATGCGTAGCCATAGCTCCTTTGTGTAAAGTGAGCCAGAAAATCATATGGCGCAGAATAAGTACACTACAGTTTATTGTTTCCGATGTAGGAGATGTAAATCAAATTTGCATCCATAAAGACTGTCATGGCGTGAAAGTACTCAACCAAATCATCCAAGTACTGCTGCAGCATCAAGATGAATGGGATTGGATGGACTTGTATAATCTACAATCCAGTAATCCGCAAACAGAGCTGGTTAAGCATTTTTTCGGTGAACAATTTGATCTGTTCGAAAGAAAATTATCTGTTGCCCCATATATTGATTTAAAGCAATATAACGATACGAAAGCCGATAAGAGCAGGATTAAAGCAATTGAACGCAAAGAGCGGAAATTATTACGGGATCATGATGTAACAATTAAAATCTTTGAGCCCTTTGATCTGCAAAAATGGGGCAACTTTACCGAATTACATAAACAACGTTGGCAAGATAGTTTGTTTAACCAACCTAATAATGAGGCTTTCTTTAAAGAAGTCTTGCTGCAACTCAACAACCAAGAACGCACACACCTCTCTTATCTTGATATAAATGGCCATACCGCTGCAGCTTGGCTCACCATGATCTATGCAGACAAAGCATATATGTACATGATCGCATCACCTAAGCATTACGCGGAATATGGGGTTG
The DNA here is from genome assembly GCF_003991425.1 of Paenibacillus lutimineralis. Lineage (NCBI taxonomy): Bacteria > Bacillati > Bacillota > Bacilli > Caryophanales > Paenibacillaceae > Paenibacillus > Paenibacillus lutimineralis. Next base: position 1,246,535 of record NZ_CP034346.1, on the reverse strand, counting down.
GGTTAGTATTGACTAATCGGGTGATTCGTCATCTCATGAATAGCAGTAGCTGTTTGCGAGATATTGATTTTCTAAGCGGTCAGCAGGATTACAAATTTTACTGGGCAGATCGCTTAAAAATCAACTATCATATCCGGTTCATTAACCGAGCACGTAGAACTAAGCTGCTTCGAGCCTATTCCCTCATTCAATTCAATAAGCCGCGATTGAAATCGCTCCTCACACAACGTTAACTCGGGAAAACAAATCCCCTTCGTTTGGGTGGGGGATTGATTAAAGACTTCCCTGTAGCTTCTATCTTAAAGCGATGTACGAACTCCTTCACCTTCATCCTGTACTTGAGCCGCATAGGCTTGTGAATATCCCCATTGAATCCGCAACCGATCAAGTGCATCACTGAATGGCCTTCAAACAGGGGAGTGGAAGAAGGTTACACACGCCCATTTGGCACTCTCATTAGCTCTCTAAGCGATTCAGATAGACATTCACTCGTACATACTATCGACGCGATCACACCGGCTACCAATCACCTTGAGTGCAAGGGCGGCCGCGGCGCTCTGGGCGTCGTCCGCCTGGGTGATCGCCGAGATCACGGCGACACCATCCGCTCCGGCGGACACGACCTCCGCCGCGCGCGCCGCGGTAATCCCGCCGATACCGACGATCGGCGCGGTAATGCCCTGGGCCCGCAGCGTCTTCAGCACCTGTGGGCCCTGCACAGCACGAGCATCCTCCTTGGAGCTCGTCGGATAGATCGGGCCGATGCCGAGGTAATCGGCCCCCTGACGGATGGCGGACCGTGCCTCCTCGAACGTAATCGCGGATACGCCGAGAATCCGCTCGCCGATACGGGCACGGACGCGGTCCGCCGCCTCATCCTCCTGGCCGATGTGAACCCCATCGGCATCCACCGCCAGCGCCAGCTCCACATCGTCATTGACGATGAACAGAGCTCCCGCGCTGTGGCACAGGGCCCGCAGCTGCCCAGCAAGCTCCAGCCGGGCTTCCCCCGTCAGACTACCGGGCCCTTTCTCCCGAAACTGAACGAGTGTGACTCCGCCCTCCAGCGCTTTACGCACGACCTTGACGGGATCTTCCTTGCAGTTCACAGAGCCTACAACCAAATAGAGCTGCAAATACTCACGCATTCGGTCGGAAGAGATTCTTCCGTGTTTTCCAACACGCTCCCCGTTCTTCTCCATACCACTACCTATTATGCTTTGATTCACTGACTCGAACTTGCTAACCTCACGCCTACTTTCCCCCATTCCGTCATTCTCTCGCGATTCTTCCCGCATGTTTCCCCGAACCATTTCTCCAGCGATAGCCTCGACAGACGTTCCATCTTCATTCATCAGACTTGTACCCTCCTTCGACAGTAAGCCCAATGATTGGTTGGTCCATGACCCCGCCCCAGCTCCAGTGTGTCCTCAATCGCCGCTTGGATGAAGGCGCGCGCCTCCTCTACAGCCCGCTCTACTGTCAACCCCTTTGCCAGACCTGCCGCGATTGCGGCCGAGAATGTGCAGCCGGTTCCATGCGTATGCTTGGTCTCTATACGCCTACCAGCGAGCCCCGTAAAGGCGCTACCGTCATATAGCAGATCTATCACCCGATCCCCTTGATCATGCCCCCCCTTGATGACCACGGTGCGCGCTCCATGTTCGGCGATACGCTTCGCAGCTTCGCGACGATCCTCCATCGTACGGATCTGGATGCCTGACAGCACTTCTGCCTCTGGGATATTTGGCGTAACGATCAGGGCAAGCGGGAGCAAATGCTCCTTCATCGCCTGAATCGCTTCAGTGAGCAGCAGCGATGCCCCGCCTTTGGCGATCATCACCGGATCAACGACGACATTTCGCCAGCCGAAGCTGGCAATCTGTCTCGCAACCAGTTCAATAATCTCCGCATTGAAGAGCATTCCTGTCTTGAGCGCATCGACGCCGATATCCGAACCTACCGCCCTGATCTGCTCGGCCGATGCCTCAGGCGGCAATGGATATACCTTCTCAACCCCGAGCGTATTCTGAACTGTAATCGCGGTAATCGCCGACATCCCGAACACATCCAGCTCCTGAAAAGTCTTAAGGTCAGCCTGAATTCCGGCACCACCTCCGCTATCCGAACCGGCGATCGTCAGAGCTCTCGGAATGCTCATCTTGATTCACCTCCGGCAGCCATGCTACTCGCCTCAGCTATAGTTGCATATCCCTTCACCGAATGAGGGTGAAGCTTGGCCAGTTCATCCAGGAAGGCAACCTGGAAGCTGCCCGGTCCTAACGAGGCGGTCCGTTCCGCAGCACGAGCTGCAGCTGCACCGTAATAAGCCAATCCCGCCGTGCCCGCGAGCATCATATCGCGCTCAACCGCTGCGAAAGCCCCTAGCACAGATGTCAGCAAGCAGCCAGCTCCGGTGACCTGGGTCAGTAGCACATCTCCGCCGCTGATGATCCGGTAGTGAGCCCCATCGGCTATGACATCCTCTTTGCCAGTTATGGCCACTACTGCATTGAATTGATGGGATGCCCGGAGTGCGATTTCCGCATTTATTTCCGCACTGCTCTCAGCCGCATCTACTCCTTTAATGTCCGAAACTTCACCGACCAGATTAGCGATCTCCGAAGCATTGCCGCGAATTAGGGCAATCTTCACCTCACGCAGAATCCGCTCGGCTGCCTCCGTACGGAGGCGGGTTGCCCCCACACCTACAGGGTCCAGCAATACAGGAACACCATGAAGGTTGGCTGACTTCCCGGCGATGATCATTGCATCCACCTGCTCAGTCGACAGCGTGCCAATATTCAGTACCAGTGCACCCGCCACTTTGGCCATATCCGCTACCTCTTCCCGGGCATAAGCCATCACTGGCGACGCGCCAAGCGCAAGCAGACCATTCGCGGTGAAATTGGTAACGACCACGTTCGTCATATTATGTACGAGCGGCCGTGCTTTCTGTACCTTAGTTAAGAGTGCAGCAATATCCTGTTCGAGTGTACTCATTCTAGATCAACCTCATTCTCCAATTTTATTTTTCGGCATCATTCCCATCTGGGATCTGATGCCACAACAAGTTCGTAGTTCCCTCCGTTTTTCGGCGGATCCGGCCAGGCCAGATTGTTCCCGTTCAGTTCCGGCTCACATACATTCCTAATTCCGGCTCTTGTACCCGTTCAGTTACGGCCCATAGCCTCGCTTCCCAAATCCATGGCAACCGGCCATTCTTCCTCGCGGAATGCCATATCCCAGAACATATATTCCAGTTGGCAGCTCAGCAGAAAATGCTCTCTCATTCGCAGCCGCTCGGCTTCGGTCACGTGCTCAGCCCAGTCATCTACATAACGGCAGAATCGTTCGGTCAGATCCGACATTCCTCCCCCGTAGAAATCGATCCAATCGTAGAACGGATGCGATTCATCTGGTTTGACTTCCTCTAGCAGACGCTGACCGATTTCGATATACGTCCAAGGACAAGGCAGCAACGCGGACACGATCTCACCCAGGCTGCCTTCGTGCGCAACGGTTAGCATATGACGGATATAGTGATGTGCCGAGGGCGCGAGCGGAAAGCCTTGGAGTTCCTCATAAGTAACTCCAGCCACGCGGCAAAAATTGTTATGCGGGTGCACTTCGCTATGAAGCACGAAGTTGATCTGCTCGTTGAACATCTCGATCTCCTCCCGCGTACGGCTCTTGGATATGGCAATGCCATAAATCCGCATAAAGGCGTTCAAATACTCAAAATCCTGCTTCACATAATGGATCAACTGCTCCTTCTTCAATGTTCCGTCCGCGATCCCACGTACAAATGGATGGTCATAAATAGCTTGAAAAATACGATCTGCCTGCTGACGAAGCTCTCTCGTAAAACTCATGGTCTCCACCTCCAAATTTTTTTCGAAACTATAAAAGTTGAACTGTTGTCCCTATTCCTAAGTTTTCATTTGTTCAACTTACCTCTTGAATGAAGAAATCCCCTGAGAGGACTGATGGAACCCCTTGATTCGCACGAATAATCAAATGCAGATGCAGATTTTCGGTCGGATTTACACAGCAAAAAGGCCGCTCCGGATATGGAGCGGCCTGTCACTTTAACAAATATAGCTACAGCAATTCAGTCCGACTCCACTTTCCTACGCTAGTGCTAACTAGATCAGGTTCAAAGGGTCCAAGATTTATCTTGTCTCAGTCGTTATCACGACTCCCCTAGTGGATTTCCTATTCAATTACCTATTATTTAACTATGGCAGCAGACTTATGTCAAATAGTGACAGTCCCTGATGCCTGGCTTATTACTCCTCGACGAACAAAGGAACCTTCACAAATCCTTGCTCTGTCATCTTGAACAGACCGAGATCGGAAATACGCAGTTCAGGAATAACAACCAGCGCCAGCAGTGACAAGGTCATGAACGCATAGTTCATTGTGCAGCCTGCCTGATACAACGCTTGACTTACCGCACGAGATTGCTCGGCAACCTGTTCGAACGGCGCATTCGACATCAGTCCAGCCACAGGTAGCGGCAGCTTGACGATCTTGTCTTCGGTAACAACAGCGATACCGCCCTGCATTTCTGCAACGGTGTTCGCAGCCTTGGCCATCAGAGCATCGGAATTCCCGATGATCATCACATTATGACAGTCATGAGCAACGGTCGTTGCGATCGCAGCCGGTACGTTGAAGCCAACGCGCGATACCAGACCCACCGTCTTGTTGCCTGTTCCTTTGTGACGCTCAATGACGGCCAACTTGGAGATGCCATCCTCTACCTTAAGTGCAACCTGTCCGTTCTCAATCCGCACAAACACAAGGTCTTCCGTCGTATCCACGTGGTTCTCGCGTACACCGATAGCTCGCGCCGTCAATTCGCCGGATTGGATTGGGGCTTCGATAACAAAGTCCTGTTCAATCACCGTACGAGTAAGGTGCACCGAGTTAATAGCCTCCTGCGGATATTCGAACTCAGGCAATTCTACGGTCATCTTGCCGTTCTCAGCCACAACTTGTCCAGCCGCAATCGTCATAACAACGTTCACGTCGGCCAAATTACCATCAAGGATAATGATGTCAGCGATGGAAGCCGGTGTAATGGTGCCTACATCCCGAGCAACCCCAAAGCGTTCTGCCGTATTGATCGTTGCCATCTGGAAAGCCGTTACCGGACGTACACCTTGCGAGATCGCATGACGGACTACAAAGTCCATATGTCCCTCATCGACGAGAGATTCCGGGCTGCGATCGTCTGTGACGAGCATCATGCGACGTGTATCAATCCCATAGTCTGTATGAGCCTTAATCGATTCGGCGACATCATGCCAGGCCGAACCGCGTCTCATTTTGGCGTACATGCCTCTTCTGACACGCTCAATAACATCCTCAGCGTTCACGCTCTCATGGCAGCCAGTAATTCCGCTAGCCGCATAAGCAGATATTCTCCAATCATCAACTGGCCACGTATAGTGTCCGTCCGCTACTCTACCAGCACGCAGCGTAGCCTGAATCTCTCCAATCATCTTCTCGTCTCCGAATACCACGCCCGGGAAGTTCATGACTTCGCCCAAGGCGATCATATCAGGACCCCAAGTGAAGGCTTCAGCAACCTCTGCCGGGCCGATCTCAGCTCCCGCCGTCTCCATATCCGGGCCTGTAGACGGAACGCATGAAGCAACCTGCATATAAGCAGCAAGCGGGGTTTGTCTGGCTTCGTCCAGCATGAGTCTCAGGCCAGGCAGTCCCAATACATTTGTAATCTCATGAGCATCAAAAAATCCGCCCGTCGTACCCTTTGGAAGCACGGCTCTGGCGAATTGGGTTGGTGTTATCTGACTGCTCTCAATATGACAATGACCATCCAGCAAACCAGGAGCGACATAACGCCCAGCAGCATCGATGATCTTCGTATCTGTACCGATCATATGGCTGGGATCCACCCCTACGAAGGCAATCCGGCTGCCTTGAACACCGATCGATATACCGTCCTGAATCTCTCCAGAACATACATTGACCAGTTTCGCATTTTTAATAACCAGTGTAGCCTTCTTATCTCCCCGCGCCGTAGCAACTAGGTCAGGCACACAATCAGCAAGCTGTGGTCTGGCAAACAACTGTGATGTACTCATGATTATGAAATCCTCCCACTCAGTAATTGTGCTGCTCTAATGCCCTTAATCTCATTGGAGCTAACAGTTTCTAGATGAAACAAGCATATACAATACATTTTGGTTTTGCAATTCTTAATCCCGATTCTACCTTCATTAGCTACCGCTAGCGATAGTCCAGAGAATCCATGTTACTCAAATATAGTTGGCTTGGATTTAGGAATAAATGCATCCCGTTCCCATCCTTCCAGGATCACAATCGTATCGAGTCGAGGGTTATCCGGCCAGAAAATATACCTCTCCTGTACTAACACATCCAGAGCGGATTTAATATCTCGGTATTGACGGCCAGTCGTGCGTTCTAACTCAGGCTTCGTTGGCATTCGGCGCCGCTGCGTTGAGAAGTTGTACAGAATTCGAAGCACCTTGCGTTCCAGATCATTTAACATTACTCTCACCTCTTACAGGAACATATGTTTGTATTATATGCCTCTTCCAGCAAGATAATCAATATGCGAGATCATTAATATGTAAAAAAAGCCCGCTAAACTCATTAAGGTTAGCAGGCTTCTCTTATTCCGGCGCTTCCATATTTGCTTATAACTTAGCCTGTTTATTAGAGAGTAACGTGTCAATGTTGAATTAGAAACAAAAACTTCCTGTAATAATTACCAGTAAGATAAATAGAACTAAGATCGCTCCAGTCGAAGTCCATAATCCGCCAACTCCAGGTCCACAGCCTGATCCACCAACTACTTCACCCAACGTGTATCCCTCCTTGATTAAGAGTACACACCATCATATTCCGCTATTGCCCCTAGTGATTAGGCATCTATCTCTGTATACTTCGCCCAATTATCGGGATTCTCGTCTAGGTTGGGTCCGCCGTTTCTCCACTGATCCGATCCTCTATCTAGCCCAGCGCTGATGCTGGGTCTCGACAACCTCACCTGATAATATCGCCTTCTCGATCATCATGCCGAGATAATGATCCTGCGATGCCTCCGCCACACTGTAGAACTCGGGTCCACCGGCTACATAATCAGCCATCTTCTGTAAGCAGTGGGCAATAGCGATCTCGTCATCATATAATCTGGCCGGAGCATACGGATTCTCGTACAACCAATTCTCCCCACACAAAATCCCTTTCAGGAAATAGCCTTCCTGATTCTCCAGTTCCCCCTTGTTAATCCGTTTCAGCTCCAATTGGAGCGGTATCGTCGATTCCTGTTGAATCAGAACGCGACTGTCGAAGATTTCGCCTCGTTCCCCTCTGACAGACAAATGGTTCGAACGCGTCCAGGAGCGGTGCTGGTCCTTGGTAAAATCATATATTCCAAGACGATCTCCAAAATCGAGCCAAGCCAAGTCTCTCTGGAGTGGCATCATTCGGTCCTCTGTCGGGTTCCCTTCGCGTGTCGGTCCACCAACCCACTGGGATTCGAATCGCATCCCTCGAATTTTCACATTTTCAAATGAGATCCCCAGCATTTTACGGATAAGACTTACGCCATGATACAGATGAGATATTGATACCGTTGTCTCTGTAATTCTGCCTAGTCTCCCTGATCGGATCAAAGCTAGGCGTGCTTCCTGGATCGGATGGAACTGATATTGCTCAGCCACCTGAATACGTATGTCAGTAGCAAGCAGCTTATCATGCAACTGTTCCAGTCCTTCCAGATCAGGAGCAGGTGGTGTCTCTGCCAATACCGGAATCCCTTCCTCTGCCAGTCTGCACAGATAATTCAGACCTTCATTGCCGCTTACGGATACGACGATAAAATCCGGGCTCTCGCTTTGCAGCATCTGATCCAGTGTCCGATAGGTTGATACGCCCCATTTCTTTTCCATTTCCAGCGCTTTAGCCTCATTCCTGACGACCGTGGCGCTAACCTGGAACCGCTCGGGCATCGTCTGAGCAATTCTGAGATAATACTGCGCGCGGAAGCCGGCTCCGCCAATAATACTGAATTTCACCGGTTTCAATAGTTCCCCTCCTGACATAAGCCTCCTGCTTATCTCTGCTACCTCTTTATTTAATGAGTTCTGTTGGGTTCATTCCCGTAACCTTCTTGAATAGCGTGCTGAAGTAAGGAACATTCTTATAGCCAACCTGTTCCGCTACCTCATAGACGAGCAAATTCCGTTCCAGCAACAGCTCACGTGCCTTCTCCATCCGTACCCGAGTTAAATAGTTGTTGAAGGTCTCGCCGGTAATATTTTTGAAGATGATCGATAAATGATTCCGGGAAATGTACACTTTGTCTGACAAATCGGCAAGCGTCAAATCTTCAGCATAGTGCTCATGAATATATTGGGTCATGAAGTCGACAACCTGTCTATGCTTGCTGCTTCCTTTCATCTGCCGGCTGTTGCATATCAGTGAGATTTTTGCTGACAGCCATTCCGCCAGCTGTTCGGGCTGGTATAACGTTAACAGTTCTTTGGCAATCTGGTCATTCGTGAATAGATCGTCGAGGAAAATACCTGCCTCATACAAGCAATAGGTCATGATGCCCCACAATTCGCTGCCTAGCATCTGCACATAATCTTTGGAGATCCCATCCTGCTTACCAAGCTCTTCAATATACTCGGCAACGATCTGCTGCGCCTCGGCCTCCTGAACCGTCTTCATAGCATTGGCCAGCTTGAAGGAGAACTTAACCGGGAACAGAGCAACCTGCTCCGAATCTTCTCTCATCTGTCCTTTATACTTGTACAAATCGTAGGAAGGGACCATCCTCTGTTCTCGGCGATCGATCGATCGAAATGCTTCCTCTGTCGATTCCGGCAGCTTCGTCCACTCCCCGCGTATCCTTCCGATTCCCACACAAATAGCTAGCCTTAAGTAGCTCTTGACATTGTCGATCAGCTTGACACCAAGCTCCCTCAACCCATCCTCCAACTGCTCGCAGGAGCTGCCACGCTTGGGATGGATAATCAACACGGCCCTCGTACTATGAAGCTCTGTATACTCGATAATGGGAAATACCTTTCGCGCGACTTCGCAGGCAATATTGCTGATGGCGAAGCGAAACAAATTCCAATCGGACACGGATAACTCATTCGCCCGACCATCACGAACCAGATCGATACCAATCGCCGCATGACTGCAATCAGCCCAATACTGATAAGCCTCCGGCAGATGGGCGCCATCTTGATAGTAACGGTTAAGCGTACCTACTGCGGCAGATCTTACCCACTCCTTCTCGATAAAAGGCTCATAGATCATCAGCTTATGTTTAAGCTCCACCTGGATATTGACTTTCTCTTCCTCTTCAACAAGCTCTTGAATGACTTTATATAAGACGCTCTTTAATGTAGGAACACTGATCGGCTTCGACACATAATCGCTAACATTGAAGCGTAGAGCCTGCCTCGCATGTTCAAAGTCAGAGTATCCGCTCAGGATGATAATTTTCCCACCGAACCCATCCTTTCTTAAATGCTCGATCATATCCAGTCCACTCATCACTGGCATATAGATATCCGTTATGACGATGTCCGGCTGTGTCTCCCGGATCATCTCTAGTCCGTCCTGTCCATTCAGCGCTTCTCCGGCCCACTCCGCATTCAGCTCCCCCCAAGGGATGACCCGCTTCATCCCTTGCAGCACCTGGCGTTCATCATCAATAATGGCGATCTTCCGCACGATACTTACCTCCTTAAGCTATACAAAGATTCATGTATCAGGGTATAAAGTCCGCTATATAATTCAGTTCTAGACTGAAAGATTTATAAGAAGGTCAGCGGTAAATAAACCGCTTTCAAATATTATATTACTTATCGGCATCTCCCATGGGTATAAGAGAGATGCACGATTTGTTTAAAAATAAACCGAAATGTATGAGAGGTACCCTAAGCCGGCGGCTTCGTTAATAGTGGGAGGATAATCTCGACTCTGGTCCCGCCCACTTCCCGATCACGGAGAGTGATTCCATATTCCTCGCCAAAATAGCCAGCGATCCGTTCTCTGACATTGCGGATGCCGTAGCCTCCGGTACGGCGCTTCTGCTGTTCATCAACCGCTCGGGTTAAGCCGCTGCCATCATCATCGATGATAATGAATAGCGAATCTTCATAGGCTGTCAGCTTGATATGGACATAGCCGTGCAGCCTTTTATTGAAGCCATGAACGATCGAATTCTCTACAAAAGGCTGAAGTGTTAACTTCGGAATGAAGAATGGCCGAAGCTCGACCGGTGCATCTATCGCGTATTGCAACCCTCCACCCCAGCGCAATTGCTGGATCTCCAGATAACTCTTGATATGCTCCAATTCGTCGCCAATTGTAATGAAGGTGTCTCCATTGGACAAGCCGATTCGAAACATGCGGCCCATCAGTTCCAAGATCCGACTGAGCTCATCCTGTCCGGCTTCAATCGCCATCCAATTCAACTGATCTAGCATATTATAGAGGAAATGAGGGTTAATATTAGCCTGCAGCGCCTCAATCTCTGCCTTGCGCTGCTGCTCATAACGAAGCTGCACGGACTGGTACAGCTCCTCAATCCGTTCATTTTGCTTACGGTAACCTGAGAACAGATAACCGAATTCATTCTCATAATCAGCAGACAACTCCACATTATTGCCCTCTACTGAATACATTCTCATCGCTGCCACCAATTCTTTGATCGGCTTCGTGAACTGTCTGCTAATATAGTGTGTCAGCAGCAAGACGATCAGGACGGCAGCAATACCAATTAGCGCGATCACCTCGGCCAACCTGAAGCTGTCCTGTGTAATCTGGTTCCAGGACGTCATCTCGATTAGAGTCCAATTGGAATTGTCCAGCTTGGAATACACTAGCAGAGAATCGCCTACATTCGAGTTGGCGCGAATATGAACATAACCGGACTGCTGATCCTTCAGATCAATCCACTTGGACAACTCGTTCTGATTCAGTACATGGCCGATCTTCACAATCTGCTCGCCCGCCGAATTCGTCATCATCCGGTTCGAACCGGCAGTATTCCCTGACAATAGAGATCGAATCTCCTCGGCTTTGATATGGATGACAAGGACCCCTAGAAAGTTATCATCGTACATAATCTTCCGGGCGAAGCTAAGCACGGGAACGTCCCCCTGAAAGCTGGTCACTTCATGCTCACTACTCCAGGCGAAATCATTTTTATCCAAAACATGGGACCATTCCTGCCTATTCAAATCGTTAATATCCCGAAATTGAATGTAGTACTTCGTTTCACCTTGAAAAGGGCGGTCCATATACAGATCAATCCCCTGTATCAAAGGGATCGAGTAGGTCAAATTGGCCAGTGCATTCTGTACGCCAACATATCTTCGGTAGCGATCATATTCATCCTTTTTGTTCATAAGAAAAGTAATCAGTTCATAGTCGCGGGAGGTCGATAGTGAGACTTGCTCGATCGTTAGGAGCCGCGTCGTAATCTCATTGTTCAGCTCATCCAACAACTGCTGCTGGTAGTGTGAGGTAGTCCGCACCAGCGCCTTCGATGAGATGCTATAGCTTGTCCAAGCAATCAAAGCGATGATGATCACGATCACAGCCGAGAACAGATAGAAGAAGAGTCGGTCGATCCTGAATTTCTTAAAAGGGTTAGTCATGCTAGTCTACTTCCTCCAATCACGAAATGAGAAAGAGCGGTAAAGCAGCGAACAAAACTGTTCATCGCTTTACCGCATGTAAGCATAGGGATGATGCCCTTCATTTTATCCTTTAATTCCAGTCGTAGCAATACCTTCAACAAAGTGTTTCTGCAGGAACATGAACACGAGTGTAGCAGGTACGATAGAGACGAGCGACATGGCCAACAATTGCCCCCATTCCTGAGCGGATTGGGAATCGTTAATCATCCGCAGAGCTAGGCCTACTGTATATTTATCAACAGAGTTGATATAGAGTAAGTGCCCCAGGAAGTCATCCCAGTTCCACAGGAAGCAGAAGATCATAACGGTTACGATCGCTGGCTTCGTCAGCGGCATAACGATCCGCCAGTAGATGCCGAACCAGCTACAGCCGTCTATTTTGGCCGATTCATCCAGCTCTCTCGGAATCCCTCGCACGAACTGGATCAGCAGGAAGACGAAGAAAGTTCCGCCAGCACCTGTTGCAAGAAGGTGGGGTACGATGAACGGAAGGTACGTATTCACCCAGCCCAATTTATGAAACAAAGCGTATTGCGGGATAATCAGTACTTGTCCAGGCATCATAATCGTCAGCATTAGCAGAGAGAACCAGAAATTTTTAAGTGGAAAATCCAATCTGCCGAATCCGAATGCCACAAGCGTACAAGATAGTAACGTAACGATCAACACGGCAATTTCAAGCCCGAAGGTATTGAGATAGAAATCAGTAAAGGAATGTCCCGGCACCGAATTCCAGCCTTTTGTGAAGTTGCTCCATTGAGGCACGGATGGAAATATATTGGGCGAGCTCATCTCTGTGTTGTCTTTCAATGCCGCCCCAATCCACCAAAGGACTGGATATACCATCAATAAGCTGAACAGGATCATGAAAATATGACGGAAGGTTGCTTTCCATTGTTTTGTCATTTTCTCTTCTTCCCTCCTGTTTCTTCATAGAATACCCAGTATTTCGAGGTACCTGCGATAATAAGTGTAGCCGCGACGATCATAATGAGCATGATCCAGGCCAGAGCAGAAGAGTAGCCTAATTGATAACGACTAAATGCACGTTCATATAAGTAGAGAGCATAGACATATGTCGAGTTCATCGGTCCTCCGTTCGTAATGACGAACGCGGAGGTGAACATTTGGAATGAGTTGATGACTGCCATAATCAGGTTGAAATACACGATAGGCGAGAGCATCGGCAAGGTAATCTTGAAGAATTGTACGAACTTGTTCGCGCCATCCACTCCGGACGCCTCATACAGGTCGGATGGAATCTGCTTCAACCCCGCCAGGAAAATAACCATCGTCGAGCCAAATTGCCACACGCTCAGCAGTACCAGCGTTCCGAGCGCCGTATCCGGGTTCGTGATCCAGCCCTTCCCCGCAATACCAAATACGGCAATAATCTTGTTGAACACACCGTCTACGCCGAAAATATTCCGCCACAAGAGCGAAACCGCAATACTGCCGCCGATCAGCGAAGGGAAATAGATCGCCGTGCGGTAGAAGGTAATCCCCTTAATCGCCCGGTTAAGCACCATCGCAACCAATAAGGCGAAGATCAGCTTAAGCGGAACGGAAGCCAGCACATACATGAAGGTGACTTTAACAGATTGTACGAATTTCGCATCGGCAGTAAAGATTTGATCGTAATTTTTAAGTCCAATCCAGTTGATAGGTTCCATTAAGGTATAGTCTGTAAAGGAATAATACAAGGATAGAAATAACGGATATGCCGTAAGACAGAAGAATCCGATCAGCCAAGGCGAAATGAATAAATAGCCTGCGATGGGGGCGTTCCATCTACTTAGAAAAGGACGGCGTTTCTTAGGAGTCTTGACCGCAGCTGCGGTGACGGCCGTAGAACTTTTCATATGTGCTCACCTCTTGTAGTCAATTTATATATTAAGTATATAGGCGCCCCAATGGGGACTAAAGGAGAGGAATCCTCGAAATCTTTCAAAATATAACGAAAAAAAGAAGAAGCATTTACGCTTCTCCTTCATATTTGGAAACTATGCAAATTAATAAATCTCTCTACCTTGCTCATCAGCAATGCCGCATCTGCGATAGAAATACGTATTGATCCGGTCGCGCCACTCCTTGGCGTGCTCGGCTTGCTCGGCAAGGCGAGCCGCCACCTGCTGATATAGCCCTTCATCCATACGATCCGCAAGCTTCGCCCATCTGTCCGTAAGCTCGGCAGCCCGCTCTGCCCCTTCAAAGTGCGCATCATAGATATGCTGGATGACCGTCTTGCCAGAGTGCAGCACATGTGTATAAGGCACGTGATGGAAGAAGAGCAGCAGATTGTCAGGACAAGTGTCCAGCGACTCATAGATATCGAAGTTTGCCCCAGTATATTGCGTGGTATACCCCGTGCCCGTCGCTTGAGTCCGGTCTACACCGACCCCTTGCCAATCGGCAAAATGATAGGTTCCCCACATCGAATACTCATATCCCTCGACGTCCGGGCCGTAATGATGATTCGGACTCACCATAAAGCCTACGCCAAGCGGAGCGGTATAAGCCTCGTAAATCCCCCAGGAATCCATCAATAACCGCAGGATTGCATCAACTAGGTCTGCCTCTCTGCCGAAGCTCATACGAATCCATTCCTCTGCGATCTGCTCCGAGGACAGCTCTGGATTCCAGGCCAGACGGCCGTAACCGTACAGATTCGCCTGCGCCAGCAGATGACCGGTCCAGTTAGCATCATTGCCGATATTAGATACAGCAGCAAAACCGCTGTAACGATTTCCATGCAGACTGCCGTCAACAATACGCTTCACTGTCGAGCCCTCGCCTTTGATATGGGTGTCGAAGTCAAGCACTTCTTTCCACTGCGGAACAAGATAGCATACGTGGCGCTGCTGTCCTGTGTATTCCTGTGTGATCTGGAATTCAATCACCTGGTTCGTCGCAGGCATCGCGCCAATCAGCGGAGATACTGGCTCACGAACTTGGAAATCAATTGGACCATTCTTCACTTGCAGAATAACATTCTCCTTGAACTGTCCATCCAGCGGCATGAAATGATCGTAAGCAGCCCGCGCCCGATCTGTCTTCCGGTCGCGCCAATCCTGCTTGCAGTTATAGACGAAGCAGCGCCAGATCACGATGCCGCCATAGGGTTCAAGCGCTTCGGCGAGCATATTCGCTCCCTCAGCATGATTGCGCCCGTAAGTAAACGGTCCCGGACGATTCTCCGAGTCAGCCTTCACCAGGAAGCCACCGAAATCAGGGATCGCTGCATACACATCAGATGCCGCATTGCGCCACCAATCGCGTACAGCCGGTTCAAGCGGATCGGCGGTAGTAAGTCCGCCAATTTCTAGCGGACTGGCATAGTTCACACTAAGGAACAGCTTGATGCCGTAAGCGCGGAAAATATCAGCCACTCTGGCTACATCAGGCAGATATTCCGGTGTAATCAGCATCGTCTCATATTTATGAACATTAACATTATTAATAGAGATCGCATTAATTCCGGAAGATGCAAGCAGCCTCGCATAATCGCGTATCCGCTCCAAATCGCTCGTAATCTTGTTGTCTGCATAGAAGATCGACTTACCGGCATAGCCACGCTCGATGCTGCCGTCGATATTGTCCCATTGATTGACCATCCGCAATGGATTAACTGGATTCTCTAGTATGTCCAGACCGTCAACAGCAGCGCCCGTGCTAAGCAAACGCAACAGATGGAAGACTCCATATAGAATACCGACGGAAGATACCGCGCCGATCACGATGCAGCCAGTCAAGTTGTCTGTTCGAATGACATAACCTTCCTCGCGAACCCTCGAGGAAGTCCCTTCCTGAAATGCTCCATCAATCACAGCACTGCTGCCAAAGATCCCAAGCGCAACACATGGAGATTGTTCTCGGCTGCTTAATACTGCAGGAGCTTGACCGAGCATCCTTTCAAGACCCCGGGTCAGCTCAGCGATGGCAGCTTGGATGATCACGTCACGCTCCGCATGTTCCTCTATCATGATGCGATTATATGGCAAGTACTGCTCGCGTAGATCAGCAGATGGTATTCTACGATACCCGAGCCAGGCCTGATAGCCGTCCCCTGGATGTGGAAATGCAGGTGTACTCATAGGGTAGTCCTCCTAATGCTAAGACCCGGGACGAATCGTCCCGGGCTCCAGCTCTATATTATTTTTCGTATGCCTTAGAAGCATCTTTCAATTGGTCAAAAGCTTGCTCTGGAGTAATCTTGTTGAAGCTGAGCTGATCGCGGACAAGTAGCCAGTCCTTATCGATGAAGTTCGTCCAGCCACCAGCACCTGCAGACCAGGTTTGTCCGTCTGGCTCGGTTGCACGCAACAATTCCAGACCGACTTTATCGACATCACTCATGCTAGCTTCAAGCGCGTTAGCATTGTCTTTGTTCGCAGGCAATCCACGTTGCGTACCCAGAATTTTCGCTGCTTCTGGATCATTCAGGAACCAGTTGATGAATTCCTTCGCTTCAGCTTCATACTTGGTGCCTTCCGTTACAGCTAAATACATGGATGGTTTCAGCCAACCGCCGGCTTCTTCCGAACGAGGCATCGTCACCAAGGAGTATGCCCCTGGATGCAAGCTGTCCCAAGAACCGTAGTTATTGGAGAAGCTCAGACGAAGCAGGATTTTGCCTGCGGCCATCAGGTCCATTTGCGGGTCAAATTCTTTATCTGAAGAGTTCACGTCCGCTGGAGGCACGATCCCTTCCTTGCGCAGCTCTTCGAACTTTCTCGTCCACTCCAGGAAAGTATCCTGATCAATGTTGAATTTGCCGTCATCTGTTATAACCTGACCTTTGCCTTTGCTATACTGGAATGCAGAGTAAGCAAAGTAATCGCCGGCAAAGTCCTTGGTGAAGTATTGACCGCTTGGAAGCTTAGACTTGGAATCCTTAGCCAAAGCGAAGAAGTCGTCCCAAGTCCAGCCATTCTGAGGATTACTGATGCCCAGCTTGTCCATCGCGGCTTTATCATAGATCATTCCATAAGCTACCGATCCGAGTGGAACCGCATATTGTTTGCCACCGGATTGTCCACCGGTCAGCAACTTCGGATCAATCTTGCTTACATCAACTTCCGAGGTCAGCTCAACAAGCTGGCTGCGTGCCGCCCAGTCTGGAGCCCAGCCCGGATCCAATTGAACGACGTCCGGTGCGTTCTTGGCTGCTGCCTGTGTAGACAACTTGTCCAAGTAACCGTCCATACCGGAATATTCAGGTTCAAATGTAACGTTAGGATGATTCTTTGTGTATAGTTCTAATGCTGCCAATGTCGCTTCATGACGTGGTTGTGAACCCCACCACATAATGCGAAGCTTTACTTGCTGATTCCCTGCCGCCGCTGTTGAATCGCCAGCTTTGTCTGATGGCGTGTTGTTCTTTGCTTCTCCTCCGCCACCACAGGCAACCAGCGATCCCAGCAGAGTTGTTGCTGCCAAAACGGTCAGGAAACGCTTCCATTTGAACATCTTTAAACCCCTCCTGTTTTGAATCAATAATTTCTTGCTGCGTTTTTATATTATCAATTCAAGATGAAGGTTCATATAAGAATGATCCACGATTTATTTTAAAATAGCCCGAAAATAACTCATAAGGATACGAATATCTGTAATTAATAGGATTTGAAATGTAATATATTCCAAATAAACTCCCGACATCTATCCTGATTGAAGGTTTCGATCAGATTCTGTCGGGAGACGGATGATTCAAATTACCGATTCTTCTCTCTTTCTAGGGAATCCCACACACCCCATAAGTACATAATGCCTAGTGCACGATCATACAGCCCGTACCCTGGACGACACTTCTCTCCCCACAGATGACGGCCATGGTCAGGACGAGCATAACCGGTGAATCCGTTCTCATGATAAGCCTTAACAACATCCGTGATATCAACGGAGCCGTCCTTGGACCGATGCGAGGTCTCGATGAAGTCGCCATTATCGTACACTCGAACATTGCGAATATGAGCAAAAGGAATGCGGTCCGCATAGGTACGGATAATATCAGCGACATCATTATCACGGCTTGAACCCAAGGAACCAGTGCACATCGTCAAGCCATTGGACGGACTGTCAACGAGATTCAGCATACGACCGATATTCTCCTTATTCGTAATAATGCGCGGCAAGCCGAAGATCGAGTAAGGAGGATCATCGGGATGAATCGCCATTTTAATGCCACTGGCTTCAGCTACTGGGACAATCTCCTGCAGGAAATACTGAAGGTTTGCCCACAGATCCTCTTCCGACACTTGCTTGTAGGCTTCAAACAGCTCACCCAAATGCTGCAGGCGCTCCGGCTCCCAGCCTGGCATAGTTAGTTCCGAAGTGTAGCTCGCCATTCTGCGTACCAGTTCGAACGGGTCGATGTTGTCTACAATCGCTTTCTCAAAGAAAAGCGCTGTCGAACCATCCTCCAATTCCTTGAACATATCCGTACGCGTCCAGTCAAATACCGGCATAAAATTGTAACAGATTACTTTAACGCCGGCCTGTCCGAGCTTCTCAATCGTGCGCTTATAATTTTCTATATATTTGTCGCGTGACGGATGTCCAAGCTTGATATCCTCATGTACATTCACGCTCTCTACGACATCGATGTGAAAGCCATGCTTCTCGATATAAGCTTTCTCAGCCATGATGCGCTCCATCGGCCATTCTTCGCCAGCAGCTAAATCATGCAGCGACCACACGATACCTTCTACACCCGGGATTTGCCGTACCTGATCCAGCGTCACCGAGTCATTGCCTTGCCCATACCACCGGAATGTCATCTTCAAGATTGTTTCCTCCTTAATAATGTTCACGTGTGCAAAAATGATAATACATATTGTTGCTTAAGCCTATTATTGTTCCCTGAGGCGGGTAAGTCAACAGAATTTACAACAAGACAGGGACCATCCCGAAGCCAATGGAAGGCTTTTGGGGATGATCCCTGTTCTAATGAGACGTATGTAATATCAACGTCTTAGCAGTACTATTTCCCTTTGTACATTTGAACGTAGTCGAGCTGTTTATACCCTTTGTTCTTATAGATATTGATAGCGCGTTCGTTCGCTTCCTCAACCTCAAGACGGATTCTTGCTGCTTTTCCCTTATAGGCTTCTTCGATAAAGTCCATATATTCCTTGCCGATGCCTCTACCTTGGAATTTCGGAAGAATGTAAATTTCCTCCACCCAGACAACAAGGCCCCCAGCTTCGTTCGAATAAGTAATCGAGAGCAGGGAGTATCCCGCCTCCTCGCCATCGCACTCAAAGATATAGCCGTCAATATAAGGACTGCCGGCCATTAACTCGTCGAAGGTCTTCCGAATGAAGCTCTCGGGAATGCTGTGTAGCACCGCATCTGAGTGATAGAACTCATTGGACATTTCAACGAAAGCTTCGCTGTCTTTTTGTTCCATTTTTCTAATCATCATTCTGTACCTCTTCGTTAGTATTTGATGGACATGTCCGTTCATCTATTATATTCGACGGATTTGTTGGAATCAAATGGATGCTTCTCCGTTTTACCGCAGGAAACAAACGCTCCCTATATCGGAAACAGCTCCTCCTTGTCGCCGATTTCTTTTCTACACTGACTGCACAGGCCTCTGACCACCCCAAAGTTATTCGCATAAAATATCAGCTTCTTCGCCTGCTTGCATCGGGAGCATTTCTGAGCTAGCTTGTCCTCCTTATTCTTGGCGAACCAGTTCCTCATTCAAGGGCCCTCCTCCATTTCGGGAATCTGCTTCCATAATAACATGAATTTGCCTTGGCTATATTCCTGGCATGCGCTCTGTTATATAATGTGTTATAACTCAGGGCTTGATTGTCCTCTACATCATAATTCAGCAGGCGGGATGAGGCATTGAAACCAATTATCAAAAAAGGAATTACTCTCCGGTTCACCATTTCATTACTAGTCATTGCAGCCATTTTGCTTACGATGTTAACCAGCATTACATCTGCTTTACAGGTTAACCGTACTTCCTTGATCGACAATTATTTGAATAAGAATGAGTCCTATTCTAAAAAGCTGGCTTCCAACACAGATGAGCTATTGAAGACGATGCAGGAGAACATTGCAATGATTGCCTCCATGTCCGTGCGTGAGAGTGAGCTGAATCATCAAATGATTGATGATCTCTATCAGGCTAATAGCGAATATTTCAACTCTATCGTCATTGCAGATGCTAATCGGGTAGTGCAGGCTTATAGCCCGCATAACATTGGAATATCCATTGGGGACAAGTTAAACTCCAAGCAAAGCGAAGAAGCTGTAATCACGAAGACCCCCTTTATCTCCGAACCTTACCGTACGACGAAAACAGGTCGACTGATTATTCTGGTGTCAGCACCTATCGTAGATCATGATGGGACTTATAAAGGATTCGTAGGGGGAACGATCTATCTGGAGGAAGAAAATGTGCTGAGCACGACGCTTAAGAAGCATTTTTTCGGGGACGGTTCTTACGTGTATGTGGTAGATAAAAAGGGAGATTTGATCTTTCATTCGGAGCAAGAGCGGGTGGGGCAGCATATTAAGAATGAAGCCGTACAGAAGGTTATCTCGGGCCAAAGCGGTTCCCAGGAGGTCACGAATTCTCCAGGTAATGTCTTCTTAGTAGGCTATGCATATGAGCCAAACAGTTCCTGGGGAATCGTCTCACAGACTCCTTACGAGGTAATCAATGAACCGTTGCAACAGTTGGTCTATAGGATGCTCCTACATGCAATGCCATTCCTGTTGTTGATTCTGGTCCTTGGCTGGTGGATCGCAAGCCGGATCGCCAAGCCATTGAATACACTGGCACAATTCTCAGACCAAGCTATCCTGAATCCCATGCCTGCCGAGAACATTCCGGACATTCATTCCTCCTATTATGAGGTCAGTCTATTGTCGCGAAGCGTCAAAATAGCGTTGCAGAGCATGAATCAGGATCTAACTTATTTGAGGCATAAAGTGAACATTGACGAATTGACTGGCCTTGTCAACCGAAGAGGATTCGACAGCCTGATCGCCGACTGGATAGAGAGCAAGATCCCTTTTGCTCTAATTCTGTTCGATATCGACCACTTCAAGCAGGTGAACGATACATATGGACATGTCGTCGGTGATGACGTACTGCGCTATTTGGCACAGCAGATGCAACAGATCTTCTCCAACGGGGATATGGCTTGCCGTTACGGTGGTGAGGAGTTTGGTATTTTGATCAGGCATGGCGGACTGGACAGAGCCAAAGCACTAGCAGACCGGCTGCGCGAGCAGCTTGCCTCAACGATAAGTCCGACAGGCCAATCGATTACGGTCTCTTCAGGCATCTCATCGTTTCCGGCCCATGGCCAATCCGCCGAGCAGTTGGTGATGCGGGCGGATGAGGCACTATACTATTCCAAAGAGAACGGTAGGAACCAGACTACTGTATTTACGATCAAGGAATTACAGGAAGTTTGACCACTAGTGTATATCAAGATATTCGAGCCTAAAAATGCAGGTGCAGCGCAAAATTCGCGCTGCACCTGTTGTTCTATATGTCATCCCTGCTGTAATTACCTCCACCCGAACTGAACCGCTCCCGGCTCCTCCCCCCGGATATTAGCCGTGCGATAGAGCAATCACCAGTTATTGCCCGCTACTCTGTTCACCGTGAAGTTCGGGCTCTTATCCTCGCCATAAATCGCGCGAACACCCGGATTATTCACTTTCACATTCGTGAAGCTTGCTTGGCCGACGACCGGACCTTGCCCTTGCTCCGCACTGACTACGAGCTTGATTCCGTAACGACTTGGATTGTTGATGTTGACATTCTCAATGCGAACATTTTGCATCGCCAGATTCTCCGGCGATTTCGTCTGGAACATCAGACCGAAGTATACTGGATTGTTGATATCAATATTCTTGACCAGAATGTTCTTGAAAGCTCTGTCTGCCCCAAAGAACCATATAGCCCCGAAGTTCTGGTATTCGTTAATTTTGTCGTCCGCACCCACACTGGTCCAGAAATCTCCACCTGTTCTGTCCAAGGTCACACCGTCAATCACCGTATCCTTGTCCCCGAAGCCTAAGGTGTTGTACCCGAAGCTCAAGCTGCTGATCGTAATTCCCGGGTAAGTCAGCGTATCCGCGCCATAGAGGTTCTGGAACAGGTTGTCGGAACCTCCGTATACGGCAAATGCCGCTGCGCGTCTAACGCAGGTTGCCGTCAAGTTGGTGTACTTGTTGCCGACATTATAGGAACCTCCCGCATCAATCGCACTAAACAAAGCAAAAGAATCGTCCCCAGTTCCCCGGGCATAATTGTTGTCGATCACATTATAGGAGGAACCATTCGTCATGTTGATCCCGTCTGCGAACATATTTTTGATCCGATTGTCCTTGAATGTGTTATGGGAAGAGTTAACTCCCCAATACAAGCAGATAAAGTGCTCGACCCAAAGATTCTGAAGGGTCACATTCTTCATTCCGTTGCCGTCAATAAATTTGCCGGGTCCGTCCACTCTGTAGACGTAGTTCCCCCATGCGGATAAATCTCGAATCGTAGATCCGTCCGCCGTAGAGCTAATATTAAAGCCGACATCGGTATTGGTCTGATTCTTCGGAGCTACCAGCTTCGTATGCCAAGGGCCTGCGCCAATAATCTCCGTCGCTCTTCCATACAGGAATATCTTGCTATTGATCGTCCATTCGCCTGCGGGGATGAAGATTCCCTTCTTCGTCTGATCCTGTCTGAATTCATTCAGAGCCTGCTCAATGGACTTGCTGGCAGACACCTCGACATATTTGCTAGGATCAGGATTGGTAGCTGGCGGTGCGACGTTCTCCGTCTCCAATAGATCGACATAGATCCATGGTACGTCTCCGTTATCCTTCTGGATCTTGATCTTCGTTCCAGCAGGGAACACTTCATTCAGCAGCAACTGTGAATCCTCATAGAGCCAGTAGGCAGTCAAACCTGACCCTGGTTGATTGTCATATCCCAACTGACCCAGTGTGCTTGGGGTTGCGTATACATGAGAGTACTTGGAAGTTACCGTAAAGGTACCTTTCTTCACGTCGTTCGCATAAATGCTAACGGTTCCTGTTGTATTCTCGGCCACGGAACTACGAAGCACAAATGCGTTAGCCGGGGAGGTTAATGTGAACTCTACATGTTTCCCCGTACTATCCAGGTAGACCGCCGAGCGGCCAGAAGCTTCACCTGCATAGTCGCCAGGCTTGGAGTTCGGAGCTAGAATCGTTCCGTTCGTCTTGTTCGCAGGCGATTCCGCCTCAATGATCGTAAACGGCATATTCGCGCCGCGTCCAATGTACAACCCGCTGGTGCTAACATTATTACCTTGCTTCGCTGGAATTTCATTAGCATCTGCAGCAACCGTAGCTGTCACAGAATAATTGCCATTTGCAGCGGTCCACGTGCCCAGCGATACATTAGCCGATCCTCCTGCTGATATGCTGCCATTATATGTTCCGGTTAAGGAGCGTACGGTATTCCCCGAGCTATCCTTCAGCACAAGTGTAACGGCATGTGCACCACTAGAGCTGGCGATATTGCCCTGATTCTTCAGATTGACAGAGAAGGTTACTGTATCCCCAGCACTAGGATTACCCGGCGACCAGAGGGCTGCTGCGATAAGATCGGAGCTTGGAACCTCGCTTACAACCAGAGGCGCCAGGCTCACCAAGCTGTTGTTCGTCTTGTCCCACTCCACAACCGTGTTGCTCTCATCAACGACGGCGCTAACCGTATAGGAGGCAGCGGTCTTGGCGCCTATATCGACGGATACGTTCTGAGAAGCGCCCTGAGCCAATGTGCCAACGGCAGCTGTCCCCGCCAAGATATTATTTAAATAGAAGTTGACCGATGTTGCTGGCGAAGATGCTGTTCCGACATTCTTAACGGCAGCCGTTAAAGTAATTGGTGCAGTCTCGTTCGGCGAAGTTGGACTCCACGATAAACCGGAGACCGTAAGATCCGGACTTGGGGCTGGCGTACCCAAGATCTGAAATTCTGCCACCTGCCCAGCCGAAGATCCCGTATTGCTCGTAAAGACGAGACGTACTTCCGCGGCGGTTGCTGTAACCGGAATCGTCACCGTATTGCCTGTAGCTGGATTGAAAGTGTACGGCGCTGCTGAGACCAGGTTGACGAAGCCGGAAGCATTCTGCTCCCGTCCGAGCACCTGGATCGTCTGTGTCCGGGTACCCCATGCAGAGGATGGATTCAGCTTCAGTACAATCGAGGTAATATTCGCATTCGCGCCTAGACTGGCGGTTAATTGGTTTGGATAAGAGTTCGGCGCTCCTTCCCAATAGGTACTCGTGTCTCCATCATTAGCATTGGTCGCAATAAATGTATGAACTGTTGAAGAGGCAGTAATCGGTTTGTTCAGAGCCAGATTGCTGCTGGAGACCACTTCACCTACACGTGTAACGGTATTGCTCCGCGGTGAAGAATTGCCCGCAGCATCCTTAGCGATGACATAATATGTGACAGTAGCAATGGAAGGCTGGTTATCCGTAAAAGTAAGAGTTGAACCGTTCACTGTACCTCTAAGCTGATCGTTTGCGTAAATCTCATAGCTCTGAGCACCTGTACTTCCTGTAGAGGCATTCCAGGTTAACAATATCGTTCCAGGCGTAGGCTGTGAATATGCTAAATTGACAGGTGCCGTCAGCGGCTCCGTGCCCGTATTGCCCGGCTTGAAGTTAATCCAGTTCAGATTGAAATCAGGCCCGCCGGCATACACGCGCAGCGTCTGCTGGCCTTGAGTTAGCGTCACCGTCGCCGTAACGGTCTGCCAATTTTGCCAACCTCCCGTATTAGGAACTGTGGTCGTAGCCAATATCGTCTGCCCAGAGCGCAGCTGGATTTCTCCTGTATTCGTATTGCTGGCGATGCGGTACTCAACCGTATAGGTTCCCGACTCTGCAACATTAACGAAGTAATCCATCCAATCTCCGGTATGGATCCAGCCGACATTCAAGCCACCGCCAGTATCAGAGGTGGACTCTGTTTGCACGCCAGACATGGCGTCCCAAGCTTCAGCTTCAATCTTGCCCGGGATCGATTTCGCCGTCGGTACGGAAGCACCATACACCTCAACCTCAGACAATTGAGCCGCTGGCCAGCCTGTATTTGCTGTAAAATGAACTCTTACATATTGCGTATTCGTTGAAGGGAAATCGATCGTGACCGAATTGCCTGTAACGGGATTAAATGTGTAATCTGCTGAATTGGAAAGATTGAAGAAATCCGTGCCGTTCGTGCTGCCTTGAATGGACAAGGTTTGTGTTCTTGTCTCCCAGCCAGCCGGAAGCTTAAGCACAACCTGTTCAACGTCCACTGAGCTGCCAAGAGGAATCTGGATCCATTGCGGAAATGCATTATTCGTACTCTCCCAGTAGGTTCCTTGATTCTCATCTACAGCATTACTAGCCACGTATACATCTGCATAGCCACTAGCGGTTACACTCTTGCCCGCTGCAAGGTTCGGACCTGTTGCAGCAGAAGCTTCGATATGAAGTCCGATACTGGAAAAGAAGGCTGAGAAAATAATAGAGGCCATCAACAACCAAGCGACAAACCTATTTCGCATCTTGTTCCTTCCTCCTAACAGAGTAATATTGTAAATCACTCACTCCGGACACTACATGAATCGAATTCAATTGACAGCGCTTCCGAAACTATGGTTTATTGCTTTATCACCCCTCCATTTTCCGCAAGAATAATTGGCGCAATTTAATCTTAATTCTACATTTTGGAAATTTTAAGGTCCAATTCAACACTTGTTATGTCTAATTCTATGGATTTGTCCAATCGTAATATTAACCTAATCTGACTTACGAGATTCCGTCTCTTAACATATCAACGAAGTTCTGTGCCGCCTTGGACAAATAATGATGCTTGTTCCAGATCAACCCGACAGAAGTGGACAGGCCATTGCCAGTGATCTCATAGGCATGTATCGGATATCCGGGATGACGGCGAAGAACAGTCTCGGGAACGATCGAAGCTGCGAACTCGGAAGTCACCAGATCGAGCAGCAAGGGGACATCCGAGCATTCCCCAACGAGATTCGGCTGCAGTTGATGCCGGGAGAAGGACTCCAGGATGGAATAATACACACCCAGCCCTTCGGTACTGGGTAGAATAAGCGGACAAGCTTGAATGTCAGCAAGAGAGACCTCTTCCTGTTCATACGGTGGCCGCTGCGCGGAGGTAATGAAATAGAACGGCTCAGTATGAAGATGCAGAACGGAGAAATGCTCCAGCTCCAGCGGCAAGCGGATAATCGCCAGCTCGACGATACGCTCCTCCACTAATTTGCATAGATGAGATGACTCATTTTGCTGGATTTTATAGGTGACCTTGGGGTACAGCTCTTTAAAACGGTGCAAAATATCCGGTAAGCCATCCACCGAGAAGGTATTGATCCCGATCGTCAGCCTTCCGTTCACGCCATTGCCTACCTCCCTCACTTCCAGCTTGGCCTCTTCCATAAGCTGCGTCACTTGCAGAGCATATTTATATAGCGCCTTGCCCGCCTCTGTCATCTCCAGGAACTTCCCGCCTCTCTCCACTAACCGTGAGCCAAGTTCCTCCTCCATCGCTCTCAGCTGTTGACTTAACGGCGGTTGAGACATATGAAGCCGATTCGCTGCTGCAGAGATTTTCCCCTCTTCTACGATCGCAATAAAATAACGTAGTTGCCTAATATCCATTCTCTATATCTCCCTTAAGCAAAATTTGAGTATATGATAATCCTTCAAAAAGATAACTTTATTAATATTATCCATATAGTTATCTCTATGTTAGCATATGGGTATACAAAAACCAGAGGAGGCGGATAAGAATGGCCGATCAAGCCTATTGGCTTACGAACGTGCGCCTGGAAACTGGATATCGCTGCGAAGGCGGCGCAATTACAGGTACAGCGACCGATATTTTTCACATTCAAATTCGCGATGGACTCATATCGGCAATTGTTCCGGCCGATACTCCGCTGGAAACTCAATTGCCTAAGCGGGAGGCGCATCAGCATCTGTTGCTCCCCGCATTCAGGGATATGCATATTCACCTGGATAAGACGTACTATGGCGGCCCCTGGAAAGCGCCAACGATTCCTAGGAAGGGGATCCTGACCAGACTGGAGGAAGAGCAGGAGCTGCTCCCACGCTTGCTGCCAGTGACAGAGGAACGGGCGGGCAAGCTACTTGACTTGCTGCTTCAATCGGGTACAACGCATATTCGTTCACATTGCAATGTAGATCCTGTCATCGGCCTAAAAAATCTGGAAGCAATGCTTAGAGTAGCAGAGGCTTACAAAGATAAAGCTTCCATCGAATTCGTCGCATTTCCACAGCATGGACTGCTGCGCAGTGGCTCTGTCCCCCTCGTAAGGGAAGCGCTTCGCAATGGAGCCTCCCTCGTAGGCGGCGTCGATCCCGCAACTCTTGATGAGAATATAGAGAAGTCGTTGCAGGCGATCATGGAGCTGGCCGTTGAAGCCGATGCGGATATCGATCTGCATCTGCATGATCCAGGGCATCTCGCCATCTTCACCTATAAACGCCTGGCCGCACTAATCGAAGAAGCGGGTTGGCAGGGAAGAGTGACGCTCAGCCATGCTTTGGCTCTGGCCCACATCCCGCATGAAGAAGCCGCAGAGGTTGCGGAACTGCTTGCGCATCAAGGGATATCCATCACTTCCTCAGTTCCACTAGGAAGGACGATCCCGATCCCTCTTTTACATGAAAAAGGTGTAAATGTCTCGCTTGGCGATGACAGCATCACTGATCACTGGTCCCCGTTCGGGAAGGGCGATGTGCTGGAGAAGGCCGGAATATTGGCGGAACACTTCAATCTGAGCGATGAACGGTCACTGGGACAAACTCTGAAGTTCATTACCGGGGGCATTACCCCACTTAATGAGACAGGACAACAAGTATGGCCGCAAGTCGGCGATGCTGCCAATCTCGTTCTCGTAGATGCCAGCTGTTCCGCAGAAGCAGTTGCACGACGAGCGAGAAGAGTAGCTGTCATCCATCAAGGAAATCCGGTAACCGGTTCACTATAATCAATCCATATCCAGATAAATTTGAATGACAAAGAGAGGATGAACAAAGATGAGTTCAACATTTTGGTTGACGAATGCCCGCCTGGAGAGCGGCTTTGAGACAGAGCAGGGCGTTGTCACGGGTACACGAACAGATCTATTCCACTTATTGATTCAAGACGGGATCATCGCGAAGATTATACCTTCCAGCGAGGTCATCCATGATGGTCTGCCGCAAAAGGATGCTAAGCAGATGCTGATCCTACCTTCCTTCATCGAGAAGCACTGCCATTTGGACAAGACGCTGCTGGGTGACCGGTGGAGAGCTGTTACTCCCGTAAGAAGTATTTTCGAACGACTAGAAATCGAAAAGAAAACCCTCCCTGCAGTGGAAACGCCTACTTTACAACGCGCAGAGAAGCTGCTCGATATTTATCAGAGATCCGGCGTTACTCATGTGCGCACCCATGTCGATATTTACCCAGAAATGGGTCTTAAGAATTTGGAGACGGTGAAGGAAGCTCTGATTACCTTTGAAGGTAAACTAACGCATGAGATCGTCGCCTTCCCGCAGCATGGATTATTTGCATCCAAAGATTTGCTTAGAGAGGCGCTGCGCCAAGGGGCAAGCTTCATCGGCGGGGTGGACCCGGCAACGGTGGACGGAGATATCGAAGCATCGCTACAGCTTATGGTTGAGCTGGCCGTTGAGGGCAATGCCGGAATTGATCTTCATCTGCATGATCCTGATCACTTGGGTGTGTTCACCATGAAGAGACTAGCTCAGTTAACGAAGGAAGCTGGCCTGCAGGGCAAAGTTTCCGTAAGCCATGCCTATGCGCTTGGAGATATTACCCTTGCTCAAGCTGAAGCAATGGCTGAAATTCTAGCGGACGCAGGAATCTCGATTATAACAAGTGTACCTATCGACCGGAAATTCCCACCTGTCGGCCTATTGGATCAGAAGGGCGTATCGGTCGCCGTCGCCTGCGATAACATCTTTGATGTCTGGTCGCCTTTCGGCAATGGGGACATACTGGAACGGGCTGGCCGCTTGGCTGAGGTGTCCGGCTGGGTGGATGAACGCGCATTGGCTAAGACGCTCTCGTATATTACCGGCGGGAAGACCCCGCTTAACTATCAAGGGGAACAGGTCTGGCCGCGAGTTGGGGATGAAGCGAGCCTCGTCGTCGCCACCGCTTCCTGCTCCGCAGAAGCGGTGGCTAGAAGATCGAAGCGGATCGCTACGATGTACCAAGGAGAAGTTGTATCTGGCGAACTGTAAATACAAATTAAGAAACTGCCAAGGGCGTTAACCCCTGGCAGTTTCTTTATTTTTGCATGATTTATTTCGTGTATCCTTTGAAAATACGATATACCACTACGGCTGCTTCGGCACGGGTCGTATTCTCAAGCCCAGCGAAGCGAGTCTCGCCTCGACCTTGCATAATACCGATTGCAGCTACCTGGGCAACTGCAGCCCTGGCCCAATCCTGGATCTCTGCTTGGTCAGCATAGGCTGGAAGGGATGCTCCCACACCCTCAGTTACTCCCAGGTGCTTCAGCACTCTGGACAGAATAACTGCCATTTCGGTACGGGTAATACTCTGATCTGGCGAAAACGTATTATTCGCGTAGCCATTGATCCATCCGGCAGATACTGCGGCCTGAACTGCGTCATAGAACCAACTTCCGGACTGAACATCGCTGAACTGAGTCCCGCTGTTCTCAACCTTGCCAAGCTCTAGCGTTCTTACTAATAAGGAGACGAATTCAGCGCGCGTCACCTGTTTGCCAGGCGTGTACTGATCCGCACTCGTTCCCGTAACGATATCCTTAGAAGCGAGCACTTCAATTTCATTAGCTGCCCATGGATACTTCGTCTTCGAGACATCTATAAAGGAGATATTCTTGGCCATGAACATATAGCGGCCGAAGCTGTTCAGACGGGATACCACTTTGCCGTCAACCAGGCGGGCAGTACGACCGTTCAGTTCTCCTTTATCCCCAATCTTGAATAGATTGATCTTCTCGCCGTTAAAGTCGCCGTTCTGGAGTGTCTCCAGTGGTATTGAAACTTCTACCGGCTTGCTTAAGGAGATATTTTCGATAATCTTCCCATCTTTATCAAGGACTACGAAGTCATAATATACACCAAATGCTTTAATTATTGAGCCTAATTGCAGCCCCTTCAATAAAGCCTCTGTATCTTCCTTAGAAGCAATACTTCCTTGCACAAATGCGGCCTCTGGCGAGGTGATCGCACCCGCCGGAATCGTTACTGTCAGACCGCCTTCAAGCTTCAGAACTGTCGGCTCGCCAGCTTTGATCGCTTCCTTGACAGTACCTTTTGCTGGAGGGGTGGTTGGCGTTGTTGGAGCAGTTGGTGTTCCACCACCGCCGCCACCGCCACCGCTGCCGCTTCCTCCGCCAGTGTTTCCACCACCAGAGCTCGACTCGGTCACGGTAACAGAAACAGTCGCCTTCAGACCTTCAAAAGTAACTTCAATAGTAGTGCTGCCTTTCTTCTTGCCTGACACAATGCCTTTCTGCACAGTTGCGATCTCGGCGTCGCTTACTGTATATGCCGCCTTCTCGGTTACGTCGTTAATCGAACCGTCCGGCGCTTTATAAGAGACCGATACATTACCCGTAGTACCTGCCTTGATGGATAGAGACTGCGGTGATACTGACAATTCCGCCTGTTGAACAGGCTTAATGGTCAGCTCAATTGTATCGCTCACCTCAACCGGAATTTCTTTGCCATCCCGATCCAGCAGTTCCAGATTTGCTATTTTGAACGAATACTGTCCTGCAGGCGCTCCGCCAAAACCGAATGAAGCTAACGAACCTGTTCCTCTATATCCATCAACATCATTCAAACGGATCGAAAACTCGTGTCTGCTTAAATCAGGATCATATTCATACACTGCATTTGTAACGGTCAGCTGAGCTTCTGGATTGTGCTGGGCCTGATGCTCTGCCAGCTCGGTACTCGGTGTAACTTCCACATCTGTAAATGTATTGCTGTATAACAGATCAAATTTAGCCGAATAGACGGCATCGGTTACGTCAAATGCTACATCTAATGAGAATGGCTCATTCGGCTGAACCTGGACCGGACTAATTGCCGGAGCTACCATGTTAGTCAGTTTATAATCGACGATATGGGCTGGATCAATCAACCCGTTGCCTGCAATATCGTATACATAAACCTCAAAGGAGTTGTCCCCCACAGAAATCGGTACTTGAATCGTAAAGTGCCCCGTATCATCGATTTCTCCATCAACTACTTGCCCTTTATCGCCATCATCGTACCAGGCAGCAACCCCAATCACATCATTTATTTCAAGACCAATGATGTCCTTGAGTTGGATTAACAAATCATCCGTAACTTGGCCGGAAATTGTTGCAGTCAGATTGCCTTTATCAACGACAATACCCGGATCGTCCAGCTTAGATACAGGAGCTTTCGTATCGATGATAAAAGGAGTAACTTGAGACTCGACAGGAACAGGATCATCCAATAAGCTGCCTGCAAATGGTACTAATAAATACAAATCATCCGACGGATTCACTAATTGACCCGATGGTGCAGAGAAAGATCCGTTCCAATTACTTACATTATAAGTTCCAGGCTCGATTCCATCCTCGTCGGTTTCAATGACAGTACCCAACCATTCGCCTTCTGCCGAAAATACATCTAACGAGAAATATTCAGTAAACTGGGTAATCGTAAATCTTATAGTGCTTGTATCGGAATGCGTATCGCCATTCGGCGAGAAAATATTCGGGTTCAGTTCCAAGTTAGTAACAACCTCAGCTACTGGAGCTTCACCGACATAGACAGCAATCGGCAATTGAATAACATGGCCGCCTGCTTCTGTCAAGATCAGTTCACCTTCATAACGCTGTTCTGCTGCATTAGCCGGAACGGTAGCTGTAACTGTAAAGGACTCCTCGCCGCCTGCAGATACATGAACTACAGCTTTCGATGTTGTTAATGTAATAGGAGAAGATCCATACCACTTAGTGCTAACCGAGTAGGATGAAGCCGCATTAGCAACATCCTTCACTACCACCTTACGGTCAGCGCTCTCGCCGTAATTAATATAACCGTAGGAGAGGCTACCTGTATGATAGAGAGCTTCAACTCCATCCTTAACGGCAGTTGTCTTCGCCTCTACCCCAGCGACTGCTTTCGCATTCAACACGTTATTCAGATCAACTCTTCCGGCGCCCTGATCCATATGAGAGTATCGTTCATTGTTGCGGTCGGAGAGTTTAACGGCATTGTTCATGAGCAGTGACTTAATATCATACTGATCCAAATTAGGGTATTTCGCTTTCAATAACACTGCTGCCCCGGCAATATGTGGAGCTGCCATGCTTGTACCATTCTGTGCTTCATACCATCCTTCATATTCGGTCACACTGGAGCGAATACCAATGCCTGGTGCAGAGATGTCCGGCTTAACCGCATAGGAAGGTTTGGATGGACCACGTGAACTGAAGCCTGCGATAATATCCTTTTCAATGGTTGTCGTGAAATTAACTTGTAAGCTTGGTTCAGCATCGAGTTTAGCCTTTATTTGATTACCGTATGTGCCCGAAAGAGCGTACACCGGAATTGTAATATCGGCATTGCCTAATGTACCGCTTTCCAATGCTTCTGGCGCATTGTTGTATACAATTGCTGCGGCAGCCCCTGCATTAATTGCATTCACTGCTTTATCGGTAAATGACAATTCACCACGTTTGATAAATGCAATTTTTCCGCTTAAGTCTTTTCCTGTATAGTCCTCAGGCTTGCCCAAGCCCACATCAACAAGCAGATATGAACCTGTAAGATTCTCAATACCTTGGGATTTATCAAAGGAATCCACTTTGTATTCTCCATCTGAGCCAACGATCTTCAGGATCGGAGTCACTAACGGAGGCTTCGATGCGCCTACGGAAATCACCAGTTCGGCCGTTCCCGGATCAGTTACTGTAGCGTCAGCTGGGCCGCTGTTGCCGTTGGATACAACGGTAATCGTACCTGTAGCCATCGCATTATTCACAGCTACTGAATCGGCAGATCTCTCATTATTCGTCTCCGAGCCGAGTGACAGGTTGATGACGTCCATTTTTTCCTGTACAGCTCGCTCAATGCCCGCAATTACATTTGCTGTTGAACCGCTGCCATAAGGTCCAAGCACCTTGTAAGCGTGGACTTCCGCTTCTGGGGCTATGCCTGTAATCCCTGGTTGTCCTTCATGGCCCACACCACGACCCGCAATAACTCCAGAGACATGACTGCCGTGTGAAGTCCAGTATGGTCTACCCGTTACTGGATGATATTCAGGTGTATTTTCATTCTGTGCTTTTTCAGCCTCATAATCTGCTCGTGTGGTCTCATAAGGATTGTTATCATTATTGACGAAGTCATAACCCAGATTATTAGGGTCTACTGCATCGGCAAGGTCAGGATGATCATGGGCAATGCCAGTGTCAATTACCCCTACCTTGATTCCGGCTCCTTTAACACCTTGGTTCCAGAAAGCTTCACTGCCGATAAACGGCACGCTTCCTTCCGGTGCAGCAGTGGAATCTCCACCCGGCTCCTCCAAAGCATATACTGTGTTATTCGGATAAATTGCTTTTACACCGGAAATATTCAGCAAATCTTTGACTTGATCCGCAGCAATCTCAAGCGCGAATCCATTGAATACTTCGGAATATTCACGATCAATATCCACATTTAATCGTTTAGTCGCTGATTTCTTGAAAGTATCCTGCTCTATCTTCACTTGCAGTTGATGTGAAATAGCAGCCGCACCGATCCGCAGATTCTTATGACTCGCTTCAAAAACCTTCACCGGTTCGGATTGTAGTTCTACGATAACGGAAATGCGTTCTGTACTATCTGAGAGGGGAACATAGTTCTGTGGTTGAATCGCTGCCTTGTCAAGACTGTCTATCTTCTCAATTTGCAGTCCATTGGCCTGCCGCTTCGCTGATTTCAACGTATCCGTCTTAGACGGCTTCTCCAGCGTTACGTTCTGATCCAGGCTGCTCACATCAAGCGATATGGCCTTCGGATCTAACTTCGAAATGATCTTCTTGGCTCCGCCCGTATCCGGCGAAATACCTTCCTGCGCTCCTACTGCTGGCAATATTAGCGTGAAGGCTAATAAGAAGCTCAGTAAACTACCAACAACTCTCCTCTTCAAGCACTCTCATCTCCTTCAAATAATATATTGTATGCGCTAACAAAGTTGTGTTTTATAGTAAATTCTATATTTCCTACAATTTTCCTTCTATTATTACAACTATATTTATCGGGATAATAGACTAAAATCCGACGATTCTCTCCTTTTCTAGCTATTAAATGAGCTTGTTCCTTGTCTAAATATGAAAACCAGGGCTTTGCTGGACATATTCAGACAAAAAAGCCCAAGCAAGGTAGGGCTAATCCCTATCTTACTTGGGCTGTTTCTCATAGTTTCAATGATTATACAACACTGACACCGCTAAGAATATATGTTCCATCTGACAAGGTAACAAATTTGAAAGAGACTTTGATTAGTCCAGTATAATTAAATCCTTCCGGGTTAAAGGAATAGGTAAAGCTTGCTGAAGTATCCCGCTTATCAGTTTCTGGGTCCTGGATATTAGACACAGTTAGGTTCTTTAAAGCACTGCTATAATCATTGAGTGTTGACTTGTCATTAGCATCACGACTGCTATCAACCATCTGTTTCAAGTAATCCTTTGAAAATTGTCTCCCTAGAGCGTTGCTCTTGGTATAATCCTTCTCCGCTACATGCGCGTCAACATAGGCGTTCAATTCACTCATATTTCCCGACTTCAATGCATCTGCATATAATTTAATGACCTTAATAGATTCCTTTGCCAGCTCATCCTTTGCTGTATTCACATTAAAATCTTTCTTATATGTAAATACGCCAGATCCCATGCTGCTAGAAGATGAACTGCCTGAGCTGGAACTACTGTTGGAACCCGTGCTGGCAGATCCTGAATTACTACTCGAACTTGAGCTGCTGCTTCCGTTATTCTGCCCATCCTTATATGGGATGCCCTCATTTCCACCATTGCTATTAATGATGATCTTCTGAGCGCTGCCATTCCAGTTCACTTCTGCACCAAGCGCTTCGGAAACGGCGCGTAACGGAACATATGTAGAGCCGTCATACACGAGAGCCGACAGCTTCTTGCCATCTGGATCACGCGGTGTCCAGGAGGAACCATCCAGTTCAAACGTAATATTATGGTTCAGAACAGCCTGAATCTTCTGAATCCCCGTTGCTGCTCCTACGGTAATAGCTGAAGATAATAAACCACATGCGACCAATGATGCGACAAAAACTTTCTTTTTAATCTTCATAATTCTCCTCCATTTGATAATATTGTAAATACATATACAAAAATATACCATCAACCCTTCTATTTCCCAAGCCATTTTTTGCTACTTTCATCCTATTTTCGACATAGTAAGAAGGGTATGATGT
Source organism: Paenibacillus lutimineralis (assembly GCF_003991425.1). Lineage (NCBI taxonomy): Bacteria > Bacillati > Bacillota > Bacilli > Caryophanales > Paenibacillaceae > Paenibacillus > Paenibacillus lutimineralis. Next base: position 1,211,246 of record NZ_CP034346.1, on the reverse strand, counting down.
CGGTATCTAGCACTCGTCATAGATCAAGAAGCCTATCAAACTTAAAGATTTGTTCTATCATTTCATTACTCAATTCCCATGACTTTGACATTATATATAAAAAGCCCAAGCAAGATTAAGGGATTTAAACCCTTTCTTACTTGGACTAAGGCAATAATATCAATGATTATAGGTTCTCTGCTTCCTTTTATTGATGTTCAGACAGACTATGTAGGACAGCACTCCATAAGCACTAATAAGGTAAGGCCATAAAAAAGGAGCCTAAGCCCCTCTTGCCGTGAATCTATTCTATTTCTTATCTACTTGCAACAACGTAATATTTTTCAGTGAAAAAGTATTTCTTATGCTCTCTTCGGAGATCACCTTCAGCTTGATCAAGCTGGTGACCTTGGACGGGTCTGCTTTAGATAGCATACGCCATACTTCGGGGTCCGGCAGCGCCTCATACAGCTTCTGATCGTCGAACTCTTTACGTTCCTGCTGCACTATCTTCACTTTGTAATTCCCGATCTCCAGCGTAGATGCACCTTGTTCATTACAGTGGTTAATAATCTCCCCCCGCAATTCCGACAATTGCTGCTCGATTTCCTTCTGCTGCTGCTTAAGCTGGTAGTATTGCTTCACTATTTTATCCATTTCGCCTCACTCTCCTCCACACATATATATGTAGAGACAGTGAATTTAGGACAAACGTGAATTCTACTCAAACGCCACCCCGCTTCCCCCCTGTAAATATCGCTTCAGGTATTCACCCGTCCGCGATGCTTCGCAATGAATGATATGTTGCGGTTCTCCCGTATAGACGAGCTCTCCGCCCTCTTGTCCAGCCCTCGGGCCCAGATCAATGATCCAATCCGCCTGCGTCATCCAGTCAAGGTTATGCTCAATCACTATAACGGTAATGCCTTGATCTACCAGCCCCTCTATCGTTGCTAGCAGCTTCCGGATATCCGACATATGAAGCCCTGTCGTCGGTTCGTCAAGCACATAGACCTCACCGCGACGCTCCATCTCCTTAGCCAGCTTAACCCGTTGCAGTTCTCCCCCAGACAATGTACTTAGGGACTGACCCAACGACATATAACCAACGCCGGAGGATTGCAGGCGCGCTAGAATCTGTAGGATATTCTTCTCCGTAAAAAATCGGCTAGCTTCATCTACCGTCAGCTCCAGCACATCGCTAATATTTTTATCACGCCAAAGAAACGATAGAACCTCCTTGTTAAATCTACGACCCTCGCACGCTTCACATACCGTTTCAATGGAGTCCATAAAGGCCAAATCGGTGCTTATCCTCCCCGTTCCTTTGCATTCCGGGCATGCCCCGCGCGAATTGAAGCTGAACATGGATGGCTCTGCTTGACTATTAGCCGCGAACAGATTTCGGATCAGATCAAACATGCCGGTAAAGGTAGCGATATTGGAACGATTCGAAGCGTGAACGGGCTCCTGGTCGATATAAACCGCATCCGGGGCAATACTTCTGAACACCTGGTTCACTAGCGTGCTTTTACCCGATCCTGCTACTCCGGTGATCACGGTCATCACTCCGATAGGAATATCAACAGACACATTCTTCAAGTTGTGCAAGTTAGCATTACGGATGGGTAACCAACCGGCAGGACTTCTTAAGGTCTGTTTAAAGGCGGGCCTATGATTTAAAAAAGTTCCTGTTAACGTGCCCGACCTCAGCAAACCTGGAAGATCACCTTCATATACTACCTTCCCGCCCTGAGCTCCTGCCTTCGGTCCCATCTCTATCACATGGTCAGCAATCGCAATTACATCTGGATCATGCTCAACGATGACAATGGTATTGCCCTTATCTCTTAATCGCTTAAGAAGCATATTGATCCGATCGATATCATGCGGATGCAGGCCGATGCTCGGTTCATCGAAAATATACACCAGATCGCTTAAGCTGCTCCCTAGCTGCCGCACCATTTTGATTCGCTGCGATTCGCCGCCTGATAAGGTCGCGGTCTCCCGATTCAAGGTCAAATATCCAAGGCCGATGGACAGCATCTGCTGCAGACGAAGCATGATGGATTCCACCATGGTCGCCGCTGCCGAAGCTTGAATCGTATGCATAAAATCAATCAGCTCGCTAACCTGCATTTCCGTACACTCGGCGATGTTCTTCCCGTTGATTCGGCTTGCCCGCACCTCATCATTCAGTCTTGTGCCTTGGCATTCCGAGCATACGCCTTGCCTCACTACACGCTCGATCTCCTCCTTATATAACTTGGAGTCCCTGGAGTCCTTGCTCAAGAAGCTGCGGGTGATGCGGGGTATCACTCCCTCATACAGCGAGGTTGTTGGCCATCCTTCTGTTGGATGAGGAGGCTTAAAGCCTGATTTGTACAGCAGTGTATCCCATTCCTCTTCCGTATAATCCTTCAACTTCTTATCATTGTCGAATAATCCGGTACAGACGTATCGCTTCCAACGGAAATCGCCGGGCCGGAAGGTCGGAAAACGGATCGCTCCCTCGTTTAACGACTTCTCCCTGTCAATCAATTGCTGCGTATCCATTTCCTTTGCGATACCAAGTCCCTCGCATCTCGGGCACATCCCCTGCGGGTTGTTGAAGGAGAAGACTTCCGCTTCACCGACGTAAGGCTGGCCAATCCGGGAGAATAGTAGGCGGAGCAAGGAGTAAATGTCTGTGATGGTGCCCACCGTAGATCTTGAATTTCCGCCAATGCGCTTCTGGTTGATAATAATGGCAACCGGGAGGCTCTCAATCGCATCTGCATTTGGATGCCCGTAATGAGGAAGACGATGGCGGATGAAGCTCGAATAGGTTTCATTTAATTGGCGCTGCGATTCTGCAGCAATGGTATCGAACACGAGCGCTGACTTTCCTGAGCCAGAGACGCCGGCAAATACGGTGATCTGCTTTTTGGGGATGTCTACGCTGATATGCTTCAGATTTTTTTCACGTGCTCCCATCACTTTGATCTTGTCATTAGTACTCATGCTGGGCATTTGTTAATGCACTCCTTCTTCGTCTTTTGAACGTTTGTAAGGAATAGCATATACTTTTAACATGACAATTCTTGTCTTGTTTAAATTACTAATTTGGGGGAGACCATGTCTAAGTCCAAGCTGCTGTTTGATCTGATTATGTACGTGAATTCTAGACGAAGTTTTACCGCCCAGGAGGTCGCCGATGAGTTTGGAGTTTCCGTCCGTACCGCGCATCGCTACTTAATGGAGATCAGTGAAATGGGCGTGCCAATATACACGGAACAAGGCCGCAACGGAGGGTACCGTACGCTTAAAAACAGAGTGCTTCCGCCGGTTCTATTCGATGAGAACGAAGTCCTATCCATCTTCTTCGCCTTCCGGTCGCTCGCGTTCTACGAATCACTGCCCTTTGACGCTGATATCGAATCGGCTTCAAGAAAGCTCCTTGCAGCGCTGCCGGAGGATACCAGGAGGAAGATTAGCCAACTGGAAACTGTGCTATCCTTCTGGAGTCCGAAGCGAGGCCTACTCGCCCCTTATTTAAAAGAACTGATCGAAGCCGCTGCCGAGAACCGGATCATCACTATGGGGTATCAGTCCAAGAACAGCGATAAAGAGAGAAGTGTGGCGCCTATCGGCATTTATACGAATGATGGCTTATGGTATATGCCTGCTTATGATATGGACGCCGGTAGAATTCAACTGTTTCGAGTGGACCGTATTTTGTCATTAACGGTTTCGGAGGACACGTATACGGTGGGGACGGAACTAAGGGAATGGCTACAGAGTTATACCATCTCCTCGCCGGTCCGTCTGGTAGTGGAATTAACCCGGGAGGGAATAAGGAAAAGCCGAAGCAAACCTTGGTACCAGCCTATCTTGCTCGAGAAGGAGCGAGAGGGTGGAATCGTCGGCCTGATCGACATGGTGATCGACCGTAATGAAATTCCCTTCACCGCTGAATTTTTTGCCCAGTTGGGGAAGGAAGCACGGGTCATCGAACCGCAGGAAATCATCGATCACATTCGTTGTCATGCGAAGGATCTGTTGCGGCATTATCAATGAACTTCGAGGATTCGATAACGGCCATATCATAAAAAACCCGTGGCTAAGTAGTCTTTTTTCGATTGGTGATAGCATGAATAAATTCCACATATCGCCAACTTATGTCTTTTGATGTAGAATAATGTTACATAGAACCTAGCAAATCCCTCAGCCGATGAGGAAAACAAAGGAAGAAGTAACGAATGAAGAGATTGTCAGTATCATTGCTAGCCCTGATTCTTGCCATTATTGTTTCAGCTTGTGGAAATAACGTCGGTAAAGAGGCTAGTCATAGTAATTCTAGTAATACAAACAATCAAAAGCAGATTGAAGAGGAGAACGAGAAGTTAAAGGCGGAGACTGAAAAATTAAAAAAAGAGCTAGCTGAAAAGGGAACAGAAGCTGAGGAGATTGAAAGCTCAAACACTTCAAAAGGGAACTCCAAAAAGACCGAAATCGCTGACATTATGGAACTAATTGTTCCTGAATTGACCGAAGGAGGTCAGCTCAATGAAAAAACTTATAACTATTTAGTCGATCATAGCGAGCTTTTCCCAGCTGTAACCGCTAAAACGAAAAAAACTGCTGAATCCGAAGCAGATGCAAGTATTACAACAAAGCATTTATTCAAAAATATCAATCCATATTTAGATAAAATGGTAACCATTAGTGGATATGTTATAGATATTGAAGAGGACGAAACGGATTATGGAACAATGGCTGTTATACACATCATGGATGAATACGGTAACTCCCTAGTTGGAATTTACTTGAGTTCAACAGGTGATATTCTAGAGGATGATTATGTTACTATGACCGGTGTTCCAACTGAAATATTCTCCTTTGATAATGTTATCGGAGGCGTAACCAACGCGATTTTCTTTACGGTATCTACGATTGAAAAGGAGTAGTGATTTGGTCTAAGCTTTCCGGAGAAATCGACAGCATGTATGAATATGTTAAGCAGAACCCACCTCAAGCAAACTCTAACGATTCAGGTTTCGATACAGGACTATTCAAGCAGTACAGCGAAGCCTTCAGCGATGATGTCAATGCTTTGATTCAGAAATAGTAATAATATTTAATATATCAGAAGAAAATGAAGCCCACGACCAACTGGTCAGTGGGCTTTTGCTACTTAATGATCAGAATTTTTAACATATGGAGAATCTGCGGCTTGATAAACGATCTGCAAATACTTCCGATACAGCTCGTCCAGAAGCTCTGTTGGATCTTCAAGATCAGCTTGTACCGATTTAGCATACTCTGTTATATGCTCAATCTCTCGTTCAACAAATTCATTGATGACATCAACCCGCTGCTCGAGATTTAGTTCTTCTCCAGCTAGTTTCCTGCTCAACAAATCCTCGATAGCTGCCCGAAGCTCCGGCTCAGTCACCAGGTCTCGAACCAGATCTTGGAACAAAATCGGCGGACTCGTATTGTATTTTTGAATCCATTGGCAAGCAAGAATCGGTCTAAGCACGTAGAAGTATTTTTTAATCTTCACCTGCTCGCCCTGTAGATATTCCCGAAAGTTCCCTTTCGCCATATGCAGATAGTGATAGACCGATGCTTGAGGAGAGAAGACACGGTCTCTTATCGCGATCATCTCTTCTTTGAACCCATAGGCTTCATAGTACTGGATATCTGACACGAGCCATTCCAGAAAAGCCGGGTTCGATTTACGGAACAGCTTCAACGCTTTTCTGATATCCCAGCCGCTGATATCTAGCTGCTCATTAATCGGAAGCTCGATGACATCCCGTTTCTCATCAATAGACAGGTACCATTCCGGCCGATGAATATAGACGAACCGCACATCATAATCGCTATCCTGCGACGGAAATCCCCAAGCCCGACTGCCCGATTCCACGGCAAACAAGACTTTGACTTGGTGCTCCTGCTCAATTTTAAAAATCTCATCCAAAATAATCTGTCTCAAACAACCACCTCCTCCGCTCTCCTAAGAAAATAGAAGTTTCCAGCTCCTTCGGGAATGAATCGCCAGTGATTCGATGCCATCGGCAGCTCAGCCGGATTAATACTCGATTTCTTCCATCAGACTCAAATTTCGGTTCGACTCGCGAAGCAAATCTGTGAAGGAACCGGCAACATAATATACAAAATCCGGGTCATGCACATAACTGATAATCTGCCCATATGTACCTTGGTCGGAAGGATCAAGGTCGAGCATTAAATATAGAGAGCCGCCGGCCATCGTCGCAAACGGAAACCATTTTCTATAAAATAAATACGGCTTAATTTCTGGGGCAAGTTCCCGAATCTCTTCTTCGGAATAATACTGCGCCAACAGCTCATCCCGTTCGCAGAAATAGCCCTTGGTCTTTTCCATTTCAGCCAGGGACATGATGTAGTAGGGAACACACTCTTCCGCATCGGCATCCCCTGGATACAGAATGTGAAACGCATATCCACTGCCGTCCTTGCGGCGATAGAAGCTGCGAAAATCCTCAGGCAGAAGCACATCGAATTTCCTCTCAAACGCGGCCAAGCTCTCTTCACTGGCTCCTGCCAGCTCTTTGTACTCGCCATGCAGCTCCTGAATTTCAGCCTCTACTACTTTCTCCTGGAGCAAATGATCCAGCTCTGCCATTAGAGGTTCAAGCTGCTCTGAGACATATTCACGATAGCCCCAAAATGCTTCTTCCTCGCCCCCGTCGTCCAGCAGAATCATAACGGCATAGGAGATCAGATCCAGCCAATTCTCCATACGTTCGACTTGCTCCTCTGTAATCAAACCGTTCGAACGCAGCATCCCATTCGGTTCCACTGCCCAGGCGCGTCCGAGCTTACAAATAGTCCACAAGCATGATACGATCTCACGGTCCAGCGCAGGCTCACCAAGCTTGGTGGCAAGCGCACGTATAACAACCATCATTTCATGCAAATTTTCTTCTTTCAGCTCACCCTGGAACGGCCGGAGACTGCCCAGGAACCCATTCTCTGCTTTCGGCAAATGCACATCATCATGCGCATAAGCGTGGCACTTCAACAAGTGAATGGCATTTGAAGTATCCATGTTCATCCCCTCCCCAATCTCACGCAACAGGACTTTAATTCACAGCATAATTCACAATAACTGCTTCACGCGTATGTTCATCATAGGCGATCCATAGCTCATCCCCAACTTCAACCCCATACACGGGTTCGATCGACTGTTCGATCAAATATTCCTCGTCTCCTCGCCGGACAGTAATGCGGGCTAAAGGACGGTCTCCGGTAGTACCGGCAAATTCGACGGATGTCACCTTCCCACCTCCTTGTCTGCCTTGAAGCAGGCGCACTTCTCTATCAAGCTCCTCTTTTCTCACAGATACCTGGATGATAGAGCCGGCCTGCACATTAAGCCCCCGAGGTACAAACTCGCTGTTTACCTTGCGGATCCGCTCCTGTCCATGACTGATCAGCACCTCAAGCACCATTAACTGCCGATCCTGGATCGTAACCCCGCACGGCTGAATTCGCGTAATCTCGCCCTGAAGTGTAAGTCTCTCCGCTGTACTCCGGGCCCGTGCCGATAAACTTCCATATTCGAGCAGACGGGGTTGCTCTCCGACCTGGATGAGCGTTGCTCTCTCCCCAGTCTGGTATTCGAACCCCGCCGCCTGCACGACAGGAATGGAATATGCATGGCCCGCAGCTTCAAAATGAAGCATTAACGCACTTCCCCGCTGCGCCGTTCCAATAAAATCGATCTTAGTCAGCACTGCTTCTTCAATAGTTCTCGGCTTCACACTTTCCGCCGCATCTGCTGCATTAAGAATCATCGCCTTGTTCTTGCTGCGGTTATAACTAATGAGAATCTGGTCACCAACCTGTATACGATCTATATGTGAAATGACCTTCTTGATCGCAATTTCCTTCGTCTGGCCTTCATCCAGGAAACGTACCATGAAGCGAACCTGCGGCTGGTTATTGATATATGTCCCTGTCTGGGACATTTGCGTGATCGTTCCTGTGAGGGTAACCCCCTGTTCTAATCCTCGTCTATGCTTCGCCCGCAATATCGGCGGTAAAATGGCCAATGCACCGAACAGAACGAGCGGAATGATGATCCAGATCACCCAGTTGATAATTAGGCCGTCTCCTTGCTTGAAATAATCCATAAAGGTTTGGAAGGATCTATGATTTTCTTCCCTATGATGCTGCCATTGCTGGACTTTCTCTTGGTAGAGAAGCCCAAACGCTCCCTCACGCACATTCATCCATGCGGTAGAAGCCGTCGAATTGGAATAGTACAGCAGGTCATCCCCAACATCTTTATAAAAATGCAGCTTCCTATCGTTCAGATTGTCATAAGTAAGCATGGACACGATCGCGGATACATCCGTAAATTCTCTCGTCTTCTCATTGTACAGATATCCGAGAACATGCCCTTCTGCCTCATCCTTCGTGTTGGAGCCAGCAATCAGAGTCTCCTCATCGTTCAGCAGATACAGCTTCGCCTGGTACACTGGCATCGGGGTTGGCAGTACAGCGCCCCATTTCTCTGCTGCCGCATCATAATACCGGACTTGTTCGGGATAATCGGAATCCACTTTAAGCAGGCTAGTCTGGTCCCGGCCATACTGTTCCGCAAATTGGTGAGCAGCACGGTCTTCGGCATCGAACGAGCTCTCTTCACCCTTTTTGACATATGTTAGTGGAAGCCCCTGATCGTTCAGCACCCCGCTTACATATGCCGTCCGGCCATCATGAAGATCTACTTCGAACATCGGCATAGCCGCACTGCTCTCGAAGCTCCCCTGAACTAGCCGCATATAGGTTGGTCTGGAGGGCAGTAACTGGTTATTGTTCAGTTCAACCTTCTGCAATTTCCCCTGATTAATCTCAGCAATATAGGGAGTTTTATCCCCCTCTGTCCCCATGACTATGACTTTCCCCAGCCAGGAGAACACATTATTATCTATAAATCCAGAGATCTCCAGCTTCCCTTGCGCCAGTTCTTGCACGCCACCTTCAGAATCGATCATATTCATCTCAAGCTGATCTTCAGCATTATTCGTAACCAGAATCAAACGGCCATTCTGATATGCGGATACAATCTGGCTATGTATATTAGAATAGAGGGGTATCTCTTTAATAAGTTTCTCTGTTTTAACATCGTAAAGTTCACCCTTCAGTCCGCTGTCACTATCATGCGTAATCCCAAGAACTTTATTACCTCGGTCCAGAAAGAACAGTTCTCGTTCGGATGTAAGCTCCCTATTCAAGTTAGCATCAAGTTGATCCGTATAATCCACCCAAACCATGATACTTAAAATAATGGTCGGAATAAAAAACACCAGATTAAACAGTAGCGTAATTCCTCTCTTCATCCGATCCTCTCCCTATCTCTCTATATAGAAACCTTCCTTTTATAGGTATATTTATTATATCATAGCAGAATAGCCTCACCTCTGTTATGGGGCGTAGGTAGTATAATGCAAACAGGGGGTGTCATCCTTGGACAAGACATATTCCATCGGGGAAGCCGCAAAAATGACCGGAACTACCATCAAGACCGTCCGTTACTATGACACGGTCGGACTGCTTAGGCCCACAGAATATACAGAGGGTGGACATCGGTTGTACACGTCTTCCGATCTATGGCGCTTAGAGCTAATTACAACCCTGCGATACCTGGATTTCGGGATCGATGAGATTAAAGAGATGCTCTCTGGCGAGATACCGCTGGACAAAGCACTCGACTGGCAGATTGAATCTATAGAGACACAAATGAGCACACTCACGAATATGTTATCCATTCTGCGGCAAGCGAAGGAGCAAGACGAGGCTTCCTTGCAATATATTTATGATCTGGTGACCACACGAGCCGTCAACACAGAGAAACGTGAGCAATTTATCCTTGAAAAAGTAGAAGAGTCCCGATTTCTAGAGGGCATTCCGGCGGAATGGAGAAACTCATTCCTGTACAACTTTAACAAACACATTATCAATCAAACGAAAATATCGGCCAAACAAACGATTGCTTGGCATGAATTGCAGGAGCTCCTGAACGATCCTCAGTTTATAGCCGACCTTAAAAACGATGAATTTCTATTCTTCAACATGGTCCATCGGCCTCATTATGATGCAGCAAGATGGGTCAAAAAACTTGAGGAAATTCACAATCGGTTAAATACGGCTTTGATGCAAAAGCAATCTGCCGAAAGTCCTTACGTTCAAAAGATTGTCGAGGACACGGCCATGCTATATGCGAGCTCTGGACAATCCGTGAGCCAGGAGGATTTTTTTCGCTACTTTGCTGAATATTCGCAGCATCCGAGAACAGAACGAATTGAACGGTTCAGCACGTTATGCTCCACCTTGAGCCCCAAATACCGCTTGTTCGCTAAAGGAAACGAGTTATTGCTGCAAGGCATACAATGGAAACTCAAGCAGCTGTAATCAACAAAAAAGCCGAGGGCAAATAGCCCTCAGCCTTTCTGCAATGAATACTCCGGATGGTCACCGATATTCTGATCTAGTAATTTAAGCGGCTGTTGTTTCAAATAATGGTCAAAGAAATCCAGCGTGTAATCGTTAATCAACCGATGTACGCTTGTTACATCGACGCCCTCCATCCTCTCAAATAATGGTGAAATCAAATACATATCTGAAAAACCCATATGCTTCATGTTTTTGATGGTCATCCAATAGTTGCCGCCTATGGTTACAGACGCTTGCCGAGCAAATGTATCTGCAAAAAACTTGTCCAGTTCCTTCCGTGTTGTGCCTTGAGAAGCGATTTCCTCGTCGCTCATATGTGTAGTGCCAGCCAGAGTACCGTCCGCACTCATCATCAGGAACGGCTTCTTCAGTCCATCTGCCGGAATCCGAAGCTTGCCATAGAGTCCACCATCCATATTGATCGCTGCTTTGATTCGTGAATCCGTCATAAGCATTTGCGTGGTGGTCGCCCCGCCGAAGGAATGACCTAACATGCCGATGCGCTCCAAATCCATCCGATCCGTAAAACGATGGTCTGGATCACTCTTGGCGAGTTTCTCGACTTGATCGAGCACAAACTTCGCATCCTCCACCCATTCCTCGTTGATTCTATCGAGATAGTCAATTGTATTGCTCTCTTGAGGAACAAATGGCACAACACGGCCATCAGGGAACACGGATATCGTACTCCGGTACGTATGATCAATGCCCACCACGATATAACCATGGCTAACTAATTGTTCAATCTCGAATGTGTTTTGGTTCTTCGTCCCGTTTAACGAATGCGAAAAAATAAGCACAGGATAGGCTGGTTCCTGATCAGATAATTCTGCTGCTTCAATCGCATGCGTTCTGGCATAGCCAATGCTCGTAAACAGTAGTTTTGGCATATGCAAAGCTGCGCTATATCCCTCTGCAAAAATATCCGGGTGAGAAACGTAAGGTGCCTTCTTTCCCTTCGCGTCTTCACTCGCTGGATACCAAATCTGTATCATCAATTCTCGTTTATCGCCTGGTTCGGGTGTATGGAGTTCCTCCCGTTTATCATCTTTCCAAGCATAGGATACGGTTCCTATTTTGTATGGACCCGTCGGTTTCTCGAAGGAAAATACCGGAAGCAAGAGTGGCAAAGCCACAGCAATGAAGGAATAAAGTACAGCCAATGCCGTAATTAGAGTCAACCGGATCCGGGATGTTTTCTTTTCTGCTTTTTTTGATTTGTAAAAATACCTTACGGTCAGGAGCACGAACGGGATAAGCGTAATCCCATAGACCGGAATCATTTGCCACCGCATGCCTTCAATAAGCCCATGCAGTAGTACGAATAGCGCTGAAATGCCGGCGCTTAGGATTAATCCTCGCTGTGTTCTGTTCCTGGCGAATATCAACCAACCCAGCAATAAAATATTCAAGATTGCGGACAACATTTCAAAAGTCCTCATAACATAAAGCCTCCTCTTTTTCTGTTCCATCTTCTTGCTGAATCCAAGCATAAAACCTCCCCTAAGGGGACATTCAACACTCATTTTTCAAACCGCAAGGACAGGTGTATACTGGAACGAATCTAGGATAATACCGTAGAAGACTGGAGGCCATTGAACTGGCGTACATAATCTGATTTAAACAGGGGGTGTATCATGTGGACAAGAAATATCTTATCGGCGAAGTTGCAAAAATGACGGGGTCTAGTGTCAAAACGATCCGTTACTACGATGAAATCGGGCTGCTCAAACCTACCGAATATACCGAAGGCGGGCATCGGCTGTATACATCAGATGATATCTGGCGGTTAGAACTCATTAACACTTTGCGTTACTTAGATTTTGGTATCGATGAAATTCATCAGTTGATTGCGGGAGAACTAACCGTGGAGAAAGCGCTGGCGTGGCAGATCGAGTCCCTGGAGACACAGGCGAACACAATCGCGAATATGATATCCATCTTGCGTCAAGCAGAGGCGCGTGGGGACGATTCTCTCCATTACATCCACGATTTGGTGAACGCTCGGACCATCAATATCGAGAATCGCAAACAGTTTATCGCGGATAAAGTTGAGGAGGCCAATTTATTCGAGGGCATCCCCAGCGAGTGGAGAGACCCTCTTTTATATCATTTCAACAAGTACGTCGTTCATCAACCCAAGACATCGGCCAAGCAGACAGCCGCCTGGCAGGAGCTGCAAGAGCTCATGAATGATCCTCAATTTATCGCAGATCTTAAGCAAGTCAAGCTGGGCTTCTCACGGATTGTGCAACAGCCTCGCTATAACGCTGAAACCTGGAGAAATAAACTGGAACATATTCAGGAGCGATTGAATCATGCCTGGAAAAATAAATGCACTGCGGACAGCAAGGTTGTTCAGTCCATTGTGGAAGATATGGCCATACTGTACACGAATTCAGATCAGCTTGACCCAGATGAAGACTTCTTCCGACACTATGTCGAATATTTCGAGAGCACCCAGACCAAGCATCTGGAACGGTGCAATACGTTATGCGCCATCATCAGTCCACAGTACCATCAGTTGTATAAAGGGAACCTCCTTTTGTATAAAGGTATTCAATGGAGGATTCGGCAGAAGTAATCTCTCCTTGCGAATCATCGAGGGCCAAGCGCCCTCAACGATTCCAATGTCCAATGTGACTTAACCTTTTTGCAACGTAAAATCCGGATGTTCGCCAATGTTCTTCTCTAGCAGTTGCAGTGGCTGGTGTTTCAAATAATGGTTGAAGAAGTCCAGGGAGTACTCGTTAATAAGGCGGTGGGCCTGCCGTACATCCACGCCCTCCATCTGCTCAAACAGCGGCGAGAGCAGGTACAAATCCGTGAAGCCCATATGCGTCATATGATTGAGCTTCATCCAGTAGTTGCCACCTTCCGCTACATGCTCATACCTTGCAATCAATCCTTCCATCATCTGTCTGAGTTCGGGTTCCTGTATTTGCTGTACGCTATTGAGCGATCCATCCGCACTCATCATGAGGAACGGCTTCTCTAACCCTCCTGCCGGAATCCTCTGCTTGCCGTACAAGATGCCATCCAGATTCACGGCTGCTTTGATCCTCTCATCCTCCATGAGCATCTGCGTGCTCGTCGCTCCGCCAAAGGAATGACCGAACATCCCCACATTCTGCAGATCCATTCGTCCTGTAAACCGGTTATCGGGATCGTTCTTCGCCAGCTTCTCCACTTGATCGAGCACAAACTTCGCGTCTTCTACCCATCCAGGATTGGCTTGATCCAGGTAGGTGCCTGAGTTCAAATCCTGCTGCACATAAGGAGCCACCCGACCATCTGCAAAGACAGATGCTGTGCTGCTGTATGTGTGGTCGATCCCAACCACGATATAACCATGACTGGCTAGCTGCTCGACCTGGAAGGTGTTCTGATTCTTGTGTCCACTAAATCCGTGGGAGAACAGGAGTACTGAATAGGTCGATTCCTCCTGAGACAGTTCAGCAGACTCGATAGCATGCGTCTTCACATAGCCGAACGTTGTGAACAAAGCCTTCGGTAGATTCAGAATCGTACTGAATCCCTCGGCGAAAACATCCGCGTTTGAAATGTAAGGTGCTGTACGACCTTTTGCCTGTGAATCGGCAGGGTACCAGATCTGCACCATCAACTCACGTTTATCACCAGGATCCGATGTAAAGGTCTCTTCCCGTTGTTCATCCTTCCAATCATAAGTAACCGTACCAACCTTATACGGGCCTGTAGGCTGCTCGAATGTGAAGACTGGCAATAGGATTGGCAGCGCGATGGCGATAGCTGAATATAGTACGGCCAGAACCATCGTGAATATCCATTGAATACGGGATCTTTTCTTATTGCCATCCTTCTCTTTCAACGGTTTGAATAACCGCCTGCATGCCAACACCAGAATTGGGAGCAAAGTCAAGGCATAGACCGGGATCATCTGCCAACGCATGCCTTCAACGATCCCATGCACCAGTACGACAATAGCAGAAGCACCAAATCCAATGAGCAGTCCTCGCTGTGTCTTGGTTCTCGCAAATATGATCCAACCGAGCAATAAAACATTTAAGATCGTTAATACCATTTCAATAGATCTCATAAATATAAAACCTCCTTGTATACTGTTCTTGCTGCTTGCTCGAACCAAGCATACAACCTCCAGTAGCTGGAGGTTCAACCCCTAGAAATCAAAAAAATCGCCGATGCCCTTAATCCCAGCATCAGCGACTTCGCTAACAATAATTAAATTTAATATTCCGAATGACCTCGATCCATATCAGACGTTCCTATCAAATCAACTTCCGGCTGTACCACTTTTCGCCTTTGAAACGCCACATAAACATCGAGCCCCGAACGACCCATTCCGTAACCATGGCGATCCATACACCCATGATTCCGAAGCCAAGTGTAATTCCGAGCAAATATCCTAGTATGACGCGAAGCAGCCACATCGAGAGCAGCGAGGAGATCGAGGTGAAATTGGAATCTCCAGCTGCCCGCAGCGCCGATGGCGTAATGAAACTAAACGACCAAAACAATGGCTGTGCGACAGCAATTAGAACGGTTAACTGGAAGATCGTCGGGATGATCTCCGCAGGTGGCGAGAACAGCTTGACGATTAACGGGAACAACGGCAGCAGAATGATATCCCCTATGATGAAGAACACGTTAGACAGCCCAAGGAATGACTTGACATACTTCCTCGCGTCAGCGATATTCCTTCGTCCGATGCATTGACCAACTACCGTAACAACAGCGATACTCAAAGCGTTGGCCCCAATCTGGAAGAGCAGCGAAATGGAGCCGCTAATCGCATTCACAGTAATAGCTAACGTTCCTAGCTGTACGATAAAGGTCTGCGTTAGCAGCTTACCCCCGTTAAAGAACATCTGCTCCGCTGCGAACGGAACCCCGATGATCATAATTTTCTTCAGAATGGACCAATTCAACCGAAGAGCATTCTGGATACGGAAACGCAGTGTCTGGTTGTATTTCAGCAAATAGATCAGCGAAGTAACCATCCCGAGAATCCGGGCCGTTAGCATTGAAATAATGAGCCCCATTACCCCCATGTCTAGAACCGTAATAAACAACACGTTCAGAACCAGGAAAGTAATGTTCATGATCAACGACAGACCGAGACATGCCTTGGTCTCTGCTACGCCACGAAGTGCTCCGTTAACCGCTTGAAATATAGCTATGAACGGGTAAGAGATACAGCTGCCGATCAAGTAAATCTTCGCGCTCTGGAGCACGTCCGCATCCGCGCGACCAAACAGCAAATTTATAGTCGGTACATGAAAAATAACGACAAATGCACTAATGAATACAGATATAATCGCTACCGCAGATATAGCTTGAGCGGCAGATTTAGAGACCATCTCATTGTCCCCTCTGCCCTTATATTGCGCCACGATCACAGTACCACCGGTAGCTACAGCTACGAATACGTTAATAAGAAAAATATTCAGGGAATCGACCATGCTCACGGCACTAACCGCAGCGACTCCGGAGGAACTGATCATTGCTGTATTCAATAAGCTCATCAAAATAATAAAAGCCTGGTCAACCAGGATTGGAATAATGATCGCTATAATTTGTTTATAATCGAGGACTTCCCCCGTAAAATACTTATTCAGCAGAAATACCGATTTCCGCTTGAAGCTAGACATGGTACTGGCACTATTCATCGCATTATCACTTCTTTGGCATTATTTCTGTCTAATTGCTTCTTTTCTTAAAAAAGGGTTATGCCGTCCTATTATACCACTCTTGTTGAAAGAATGAAGTGATATGCAATAACTAGCAAAAAATGAACACTTCCACGCAAAAAGGAGGCCTAAAAGGCCTCACTTTAGTGAAATAAATCATAGTGATTATGGCGATCGGGGGACACCGTCTCCGCGTGGATAAAGTACTCGTGCGCTCCAAATCGAGCCAATGCTTCATGGTCGGGACGCCATACCCATTCGTCAATCTCCGATTGACAACGATGCGCACGGAATGCAGCCAGCTTCGCTTCCAAATGAGCGGATACATCGATTTTCACAATATCGTTGCGGGTATATCCATAGCGCTCCGGCTGCTCCATCATGTTGCCGAACGAAATATAGTATAAGTAATCCTGCTTACCTGACCGGCGGCATGCCGCTGCGGTCACTTTGCCAATAGCGCAATGGTCGGGATGACCTCCGAGCGTCTCATGAAAGGTAAGCACCACGTCGGGAGCTGACTCGTGTATAATCCCTTCAATTCGGGATATCAATGGCTCTTCATCCATGAATTCCACCGTCTTGTCGCGGATGTCCAGAAATTGCAATTGCTGAATACCCAGACAGTCGCAGGCATGACGCAGTTCCCGCTCGCGGGCTGCAGCAATCGTCTCCCGATTCAGATATGGGGGGTTCCCCATGCGACGTCCCATCTCGCCCCTCGTGGCACTGACGAGTGTGATCTGAACTCCCTCACTAGCGTATTTAGCAAGAGTACCTCCACAGATAAAGCTCTCATCATCCGGGTGCGCAAGTACAAGCAGCAGCTTACGGGAAACTTCTTGGTTTAGATTGTTCATTCCGGGAAAGCCTCCTTTCCCAAATGGAGAGCGACATCCATTCTCCCCTTGTCATCAAACCCAGCCAATAACAGACGCCCTTGATCATCTACCTCATAATCAGTAAGCGCCTCCATCCGAAGCCAACCATCACCGTTGAACCGAAGCGCCACTCGATATGGCCCCTCTCCGGCAATATGAGCCTCCGTCAACTGCACCGTAAAATTACGGACGAAAACATACGACGTCGCCTCACTATGCACATAAACGTTCGCCCCCACAAACCTGCGAAGCTCCTTCTCAACCTCTGATCTCTCCATTTTCTTCATGCTGAACGACCTTCTTTGTATATTTACTAGTAACTTTATATATTATAGCAGGGTTTTAATCGGTGTATCTACTGGGGGATGTGACAATTCCTTATTGAAGATGGTTGAGCAATGTACTCAGTAGAACCCTGCATTCTAACGGAACTGACAATCGCTATTTAGGCAAAAATAGACACTAAAAAATTCTAACGAAACAGGGTATCGTTATTTCACGAGTTTGCAGGGTTTTGACCTGTTTTAGAGCCGAATAACGATATGGAGTTTCGTTAGACTTATAATTGCTTCGATTTCGCGGCAATAGCGTGTCACAGTTTCGTTAGCGATGAGCCAGTCAGCGAACGACTGGCGTCATGCAGTGAAACTACCACGCTGGGAGCAAAAAGCGCAATGATAGCAAAGCGCGATAACATCGTACAACTGACACCTTCGAAAAAAAAAAGCGAGCAGAATCCCAGGCATCTGCCCGGATTCTGCTCGCTATTCGCGCTCTCACGTTATTGTTCCCAGGTTATTAATTAACCGGTTCCCCGCAATTACTCCGTTACAATCTCATGCACCAGCACTGGGGCTTCGGCATGATTAGCGATGCGGATATTCGCGTAGATCTTCTCAATCACATCGTCCACTTTCTCGCGGTTCGCATGGATCGTTACGAGGGATTCGCCCGCCTTCACGGCGTCACCGATCTTCTTGTTCAGCATCAGACCGACGGCAAGGTCGATCTCAGATTCCTTGGTTGCGCGGCCTGCGCCAAGCAGCATAGCTGCCGTACCGATCTCATCGGCAACAATCTCCGCTACGACGCCGTCTTCACGGGCCGGAACTTCGATCCGGTACGCTGCCTGTGGCAATTTCTCCGGATGATCTACAACCTCTGGATTACCACCTTGGTTCGCGATAAATTCCTTGAATTTATCCAACGCTTTGCAGTTGCGGATGACTTCCTTCAGCTGCTCCTCTGCATCCTCTAACGAAGAAGCTTTGCCAGCGAGGTATACCATTTGTCTACCCAGGGCAAGGCACAACTCCTCGAGATCCTCTGGTCCATGACCGCGAAGCGTATCAATCGCTTCCTGTACTTCCAACGAGTTGCCGATTGCACGACCGAGCGGCTGGCCCATATCGGAGATTACAGCCATCGTCTTGCGTCCAACATTGTTGCCGATGCTAACCATTGCATGAGCCAGTTCCTTCGCATCCTCCGGTGTCTTCATGAAGGCGCCTGCGCCGGTCTTCACATCAAGGACTATAGCATCTGATCCGGCAGCGATCTTCTTACTCATAATCGAGCTAGCGATCAACGGAATGGAGTTAACGGTTGCCGTAACGTCACGCAGCGCATATAACTTCTTGTCTGCTGGGGTAAGGTTACCGGTCTGACCGATGACCGCGATCTTGTGATTGTTAACCAAACTCACGAATTCGTCCTTGCTGATCTCAACATGGAATCCTTCGATCGATTCCAGCTTATCGATGGTACCACCTGTATGTCCTAGTCCACGACCAGACATCTTCGCAACCGGAATGTCCAGCGCAGCAACAAGAGGTGCCAGAACCAGGGTTGTCGTATCACCCACGCCGCCGGTGGAGTGCTTATCTACCTTAATGCCTTCAATCGCCGACAGATCGATGGTATCTCCGGAATTCACCATTGCCATTGTCAGATCGGCCCGCTCCCGTTCGGTCATGTCGCGGAAATATGTCGCCATAGCGAAAGCACTCATTTGATAGTCCGGAATGTCCCCGTTCGTGTAACCTTCAATAACAAAGTTGATCTCTTCTGTCGTCAGTTCTTTGCCGTCCCGTTTCTTCGCAATCAAATCAACCATTCTCATTATCGATTTCCTCGCTCTCCAAGAGTATTGTTGTAGGTCCTGATGTATGTCCCAAGCTCTTACTAGTTGTTCAGACGATATCTTACAGTGCGTATTCAAAAAATGCAGTTTTCAGCACCGAGAAGATTGGATGAAGCTAGGGTACTCTTTGAATAACCTCTTACAGAGAAATAGCGGTCTCTAGAGCAACCTCCATCATATCGTGGAAGGTCGTCTGACGCTCTTGAGACGTTGTCTCTTCCCCTGTCAACAGATGATCGCTGACGGTCAGAATCGTTAATGCGTTAACGCCGAATTTAGCAGCCAGAGAATACAGAGCAGTTGTCTCCATCTCCACCGCAAGTACCCCATAATCCATCAGCTTCTGCACAATGGATTTGTCATCGCGATAGAACATATCCGAGCTGAAGATGTTGCCGACATGCAGGTTCAAGCCTTTAGCAATACCATTGTCATAGGCTCCCTTCAGCAGTGGGAAGCTGGCGATTGGGGAGAAGTCATATCCACCAAATACATGACGATTCATGCTGGAGTCCGTACAGGATGCCTGTGCAAGCACAACATCGCGTACATGCACATGCTCCTGCATTGCGCCGCAGGTGCCTACCCGGAACAAATTTTTCACGCCATATTCACTGATAAGCTCATTGACATAAATGCTTGTAGTCGGAATCCCCATGCCTGTACCTTGCACTGAGATGCGTTTGCCTTTATAGGTTCCGGTAAATCCCAACATTCCACGTACTTCGTTATAGCAGGATATGTTCTCGAAATAGGTCTCAGCGATAAATTTTGCCCGGAGTGGGTCCCCCGGCAGCAATATCGTCTCTGCTATCTCGCCTTGCTTCGCACCAATGTGTACACTCATTTCTCGTTCCTCCAATGATCAGTTATTTCAAATCAGCCAAGAAGCTCTCACCATACTTAGGAAGCGTCACGCCGAAATTATCAGCAACGGTAGCGCCAATGTCGGCGAATGTACGACGCAGCGGAAGCTCGCGTCCGCCGTCGGTGAAGCGTGGCGAGTAAGCCAGCAGCGGTACATATTCCCGTGTATGGTCTGTTCCTTTGTAAGTCGGATCGTTGCCGTGGTCGGCTGTGATTAGAAGCAAGTCGTCCTCACCCAGCTTAGCGAATACCTCAGGCAGACGAGCATCGTATTCCTCCAACGCTTGGCCGTAGCCTTGCGGATCGCGGCGATGACCGAAAAGGGCATCGAAATCAACCAGATTAATAAAGCTAAGGCCTGTGAATGACTCATCCAGGGTGGCGATTAATTTGTCCATACCGTCCATGTTGGACTTGGTTCTGATCGCCTTCGTAATGCCTTCGCCATCATAAATATCGGAGATCTTGCCCAGAGAGATCACGTCAAATCCCTGATCCTTCAATTCGTTCATCGTCGTACGCCCAAAAGGTTTGAGCGCATAATCATGGCGGTTCGGCGTACGCGTGAAGTTGCCAGGCTCACCCACGAACGGACGAGCGATAATTCTTCCCAGCATATAAGGGTCATCTCTTGTAATTTCCCGGCAGAATTCGCAAATCTCATACAGTTCCTTGAGCGGAACGACCTCTTCATGCGCAGCAATTTGCAGCACAGAGTCAGCTGATGTGTATACAATCAACGCCCCGGTCTTCACATGCTCTTCCCCGAGTTCTTTAATAATCTCTGTACCGCTGGCTGGCTTGTTGCCAATCACCTTGCGGCCCGTCTTCTCTTCAATCCGCTGGATCAGTTCATCAGGAAATCCGTCCGGGAACACACGGAACGGAGTATCAATGTAAAGACCCATGATCTCCCAGTGGCCTGTCATCGTGTCCTTACCGCGGGAAGTCTCCTGCATTTTACAGTAATATGCCATAGGCTTGTCCGCTACTTCTACCCCCGGTATCTGGCGAATATTAGACA
The DNA here is from genome assembly GCF_003991425.1 of Paenibacillus lutimineralis. Classification (NCBI taxonomy): domain Bacteria; kingdom Bacillati; phylum Bacillota; class Bacilli; order Caryophanales; family Paenibacillaceae; genus Paenibacillus; species Paenibacillus lutimineralis. The sequence goes on along the minus strand of NZ_CP034346.1, from coordinate 1,190,168 downwards.
ATCCAAGCTTCGCCATATTAGGCATATTCAGTCCACCGCATTGCTCAGCGATGTGTCCAAATGTATCCGCGCCTACGTCATCGAATTGCGCAGCGTCCGGCGCTTCTCCTATACCTACCGAGTCCATCACAATCAGGTGAATTCGTTTGAATGATTTCATGTGGTATTCCCCTTCCCTTTTTTAAAGAGGTCGTTCAAGAACCCCGCCTCTGATCACAATATCAGGAAAGATCTCTATATTGTTCTTCGGCGGATCTTCCGATGCTAAACACCGATCTTCTTGAGCTCGCACTTAAATATGAGCAATTCACAGACGTCCACACCAGTTAGGTACGGACGCTGGAATCTCTCTTTACAATTAAAAGGTAAACTAATTCGCTCGTGAATACAAACATCCTGGACTGTCTCTTACAGGAAGATACCAGCCACGATCGCAGACAATACGCTTACCATCGTCGCGCCATATAGGAGACGCAGGCCGAACCGGGCAACAACATTACCCTGCTTCTCATGCAAGCCTTTAACAGCTCCGGCAATGATACCGATCGATGAGAAGTTCGCGAAGGAGACAAGGAAGATCGAGACGATCCCGATCGTCTTCGGAGACAGCGTCGTCATATTGCTTAGATCCAGCATAGCTACGAATTCGTTAGCTACCATCTTCGTCGCCATGATACTTCCAGCATCAACTGCTTCCTTCCAAGGTACACCCATCAGGAAGGCAAAAGGTGCGAACACGTAGCCGAGCAGCTCCTGGAACGTAATTCCGAACACACTGCCGAAAATGCCGTTAACGAGAGCAATCAGCGCAACGAAGCCGATCAGCATGGCGGCAACGACAATCGCTACTTTGAATCCGTCCATAATATATTCGCCGAGCATTTCGAAGAACGATTGCTTGCCTTCTTCCTGCACTTCGAGAATATCCTCTTCCTTGGACACTCTGTACGGATTCAGAATCGAAGCGATAATAAATCCGCCAAACAGGTTCAGTACGAGCGCTGTAACGACATATCTTGGCTCGATCATCGTCATATATGCACCGACAATGGACATGGATACCGTTGACATCGCGGAGGCGCACAACGTATACAAACGCCGTTCCGGCAGCAAGCCGATTTGCTTCTTCACCGATATAAATACCTCGGATTGACCCAGAATCGCGGAGGCAACCGCGTTGTAGGACTCCAATTTACCCATACCGTTCACTTTACTTAACACTAGACCAATGTACTTAATAATGAAAGGCAATATCTTTGTATATTGCAAAATACCGATTAAAGCGGAAATGACTACGATTGGCAGTAGTACATTCAGGAAAAACGGTGCTTGTCCTTCATTAGCAATACCGCCGAATACAAAGTTGACGCCTTCCGCAGCATAGGCCAGCAAGGATTCAAAGATCGAGGCAAAGCCCCGGATCAGAAACTCGCCGACACTGGTATTAAGCAAGAGGAATGCAAGAATGACCTGTAAAACGATCATTTGCACAAGCGGTCGATAGCGAATGTTACGCCGATCTTTACTCGTGATGTAAGTGAGGCCAAAGACTGCAAGCAGACCGATTATCGCGATAACATATTTCATGATGTTCCCCCTACGCTTGAGCATGTTATTTAGTTGTATATTTGAGGTTGTTCAAAAAGCCCACTTTTGATCACGAAGTAGATCATGAAGCTATTCGACATCGAATCTTGAATTCAGCCGGGCCTTCCGGTGCTCACGTAGGTTTGCCTACGCTCCACTCCTCAGTCCCTAGCTTCATTCAACCTTCTCGGTGCTGAAAACCGGCCTTTTTGAACATACACTATTAGTATTTATCTGTTACCGCTTACAAAATGCATATAGGAGAAGAATTAATCATTCTCCTTATCCATATCCGCAGCCGAGAAAGCTCCAGGCAGCAAGCGGGACATCGACCATTCCTCCGTATGACCCTTAAGATTTGTCAAATATATCTTGGTATCGCTATCACAAAACTCAGCAAGTACTTGACGGCAGGCTCCACATGGAGATACTGGACCTTCCGTATCCGCAACAACCGCGACAGCCTCAATCTTCTTCTTGCCTTCCGATACGGCCTTGAATATGGCAGTCCGTTCAGCACAGTTGGTCAGACCATAGGATGCATTCTCGATATTACAGCCACGATAGATAACGCCATCTGCTAATACCGCTGCCCCAACTTGAAAATGAGAGTACGGCGTATATGCCGTCTTACGCGCTTCCAATGCCTCTTGAATCAATTTATCTTTCATGGGCCAATCCTCCTCATTGAGGGGTGCTTCATCGGAATACCTCTGGCATCCGATGAAGCACGTCGCTATTTTAATAAGAAGATGATGAAGTTAATCCATTCATGATACTTACGCCAGAGCTGGCACCAATACGAGATGCGCCCGCTTCGATCATCTTGTTCACGTCTTCGAGGCTACGAACACCACCAGATGCTTTCACTCCGACTTCTGGACCTACTGTTCTCCGCATCAATGCAACATCCTCAGGTGTCGCTCCGCCTGTAGAGAAACCAGTCGAAGTCTTCACGAAATCAGCGCCTGCCTTTACCGACAGTTCGCAAGCCCGTACCTTCTCTTCGTCCGTCAACAGGCAAGTTTCAATGATGACTTTCACTAGCGCTTTACCCGAAGCCGCTTTCACAACCGCCTCAATATCTTGCTGTACAAAATCGTCATTTCCAGCCTTCAGTTGGCCGACGTTGATCACCATATCCACTTCGTTTGCTCCATGCTCGATCGCATTCTTCGTCTCGAACACTTTCACTTCGGAGGTTGTAGCTCCAAGCGGGAAACCGATAACTGTACATACCTTCACTTCTGTGCCGGCAAGATGCTCAGCAGAATAAGATACCCATGTCGGATTCACACATACAGAAGCAAACTGATATTGCTTCGCCTCATCCACCAATTTAGAAATTTCTGCTTGTGTCGCATCTGCACGCAATAGCGTATGGTCAATCATACGTGCTATGTTCATGCTGTAACATCCTTTCTATTCTTAATTCATGTATTCACTACTGAATTGCCTTATTAACTACATGGGTATCATAACACGCAGTTTGAACAGATGTAAATAAGCTATTGAAATTATGTTCATCTCAATATTGTGAACACGGTCCTTCCCCAGTATTTTGTACAAAATCCATACAAAAAATCCCCGTTAGACTAGGTTGGAGCAAATGCTCCATCTCCTAGAGTAACGAGGATGGTCCTTCTATAACAAGGCTTGGGCAGTAAATTGATCCGTCACCAGAATATTGGCGTATTTGCCAATAAGCGCGCCGCGGATCGCGTCAATCTTACGCTGTCCCCCGGCGACGAGGATCGATTTCTCTTTATTTTGCAGGTCCGACAAATCAATGCCTACTGTTCTATTATTAATCTCTTCGCTGCACAGATTGCCTTCGGCATCAAAGAAGCGCGAGCAAATATCGCCAATTCCTTTCGTCTGCAATAGCTGCTTCTCTTCCTCACTGAAATACCCCAGCTGGAACAAGAGCGCATCATCATTCACGGTCCCGACTGTAAATACGGCAATATTCGCCTGCTTGCCAAGCTCGATAATGCGGTGAATATGGCGATCCTTCTCCACCATCTCCTTCAACGCCACACTATCGAAGATAACCGGGAGCGGCAAATACCGCGCAATCGTATGGTAAGCTGCAGCGAACAGATTCATTGTCTCCGCTGCATACGTATTGACGTGGGAATGACTGATGCCTCCCTTAAGCTGGACAACCTCGACGCCACGAACCTGCTTCTGCTGGAGTTGAAGCGCGACAACATGCATCGTTCTGCCCCAGGAAACCCCGATAATATCCGTATCTTGAACCGTCTCGTGCAAATAATCGGCTGCAGCCTTGCTGATATATTTCTGAATCTCCTTATACTCATTAACTGGCGAATAGCACACTAGCACCGTTTCCAGGTTATACTTCTGCTTAAGACGAGAGCCAAGCTCATTCAAATCCTCCAACGGGTCAGAGATATCGATCCGTACAAAGCCCTGCTCCTTCGCATATTGCAGCAGCCGGGATACCGTCGGACGGGAGACCCCCAGCTTAGCGGCTATATCGATCTGGCTATAATCCGATAAATAGTATAATCTTGCTGCCTCAATACTCAATCTTTGTTTATCTTGATCCATGTGAATGACCTACTTTTATTAGAAATAATTTCTGTATTATCTGTATATGTTGCATACTGCTCTCCCATACATTCTAACAATTAATTATGAAATAGGGTACCTAACACGAGGATTAGAAGATATTCTCCCTATCGGAATAGGATTTTATCCCACGTTCAATTAGCCTATAAATGCCGTCATTAGGGTAATATCGAAGTCTTAGGCCTCCAGAATGATCAAGCATTACTTCGACATGAAGGGCGATTCTATTCTACAACAACTCCCCTGCTGATAGTCATTCTTCTCGCCTGATCGTATATGCCGAACGATACACTCGCTAGCCTCCATGGGCAGGTTCGCCTATATACAAAAAAAATCCGCATTGCTACCATGTAAGCGTTATCCAAAAAAAGTGAAAAAGGAGAATGCGCATGTCTGTTCGGAAGTATCCTTTGATTCACACTGCATTGCGTACTGCAATGACTCTAGCTCTATGTATTTCACTACTGGCTGTCCCTCTCTCGGTGCACGCCTCAGAACAGACCAACAAGACGGCAGCAGGCAGCCAGACGGCCTCCTCACCCGTCATTCACCCGGTGCAATATGAGGGAAGCTCCCTTGCGGTCGGCGAGAATCGTCTGTTAAGCCGCAAAGATATCGCCCAGGAATGGGATGACCTTGATCCAGATTATTTACCAGACAAAGCGATTGAAGCTGTTAAAACCCTCCTCACTAAGCAAGATTTCGAAGATCTGTTCCCCTATCGCCTTGGCTCCAAGGAATGGTTCAAAGTAGCCGAAGGCAAAGAATACTTCAAAGCCGATCAGAGCGACTATTTCTCCTATGATAATCTATTAAATGCCGTTGCGGAAGTATCAAATATCAAGATAAAAATCAGCACCCGTGTAGGTACCCCTGCTCAAGAAATTTACAGACTGGATAAAGAGGCCAAGGTCGAGACGCTTGTACTGCGCTCGGACGACTTCAATTCACCTGCGAATAAGATCAAGCCCATTGATACGGTCATCGTCGACTGCGGGACCTTCCTGAAGGAAGGGTTCAAGAAAGACCGCAAGCGTGAACTGGCTGCATTCCTGGCAAATTTATCACATGAGACTGGCGGTGGATGGGCGACCGCACCTGGCGGTCCGCTCAAATGGGGACTGTTCTGGAATGAGAATATCGCTGGAAGAACCGGTGCCAATATGGATGCCTTCGTTGATCCGGCTAGTGCCAAGCTGTTCCCGGGAACACCAGGCAAACGTTATTACGGCCGTGGCCCGATTATGCTAAGCTGGAACTTCAACTATGGACTGTTCAGCTCAATTATTTACGGAGAGAAGAGCGTCCTGCTTGATAATCCAGAGATTGTTGCCGCTGACGGTAAAATCGGCTACATGACTGCGATCCTGTTCTGGATGACACCTCAAGCGCCGAAGCCGTCCGCGCATGACGTCATGGTCGGCAGATGGAAGCCGAATGCGCAGGAGAAGCAGCTCGGCCTGGACAGTCCAGGATTCGGCATTACGATCATGGTGCTGAACGGGCTGGAGACCAATCTCGGGGAGACCGAGGGAAGCCCTGTGCAGCGCCGTGCTGGTCACTATCGTGACATTATGAAGCGAATGGGCATCGATATTTCCGGCGAGAAGGTCGATACGCTCAATATGAAACCTTTTGAGAGTTGATTCATATGTATATTTAAGGAGAAGCAAGCGATTCTACGGGATTCATTCCCACGGAATCGCTTTTCTTTATGAGCTGCCATACAATCATTAGTTCAATTTAAATAGTTCAAATTTCTGAAACAATGATTCCTTAATCACGTAATAACTAACACAGGCCCCTGGATGCACCTCGATTACAAATATTTAGGAGCCATTGGAGTTAATATCTGCTAAAATTAAAAAAAGCTCTGCGGCATAGCCCTTTATGGGCGCAATAATCTATGTATTAGTAAAGGAGGTGTGGCATTTGAACAACTCGAAGCTCCCCAAATTGTTAGGGCTTATCGTCGGAATCGTGCTCCTGAATGTCATCATCTTGTCACCGGGACTCATCGGGCTGCGCATAGGCGGAGACAGCGTTCTCCAGACTGCCCTTGGCGTAACACTACTGGTCATTAGTTTTCTTGTCCTGCTCAATGGGAGCTATAGCCTGCTCTTTAAACCTCCTGCCCCGACACCCGTTAAAGACATAATTATACATGAGGATTACATAGAGGCTCTGAATCATTACAGAGGCATAACTCCACTTAAGAGCGATATTGTCCTGTCCCTAGATCAGCTTGAGCGCATCGATAAGAAGAAAGGAACCTTGACGGAGGTTCTTGGACAGCGATTTGATTCGGCCGAGCTAAGTTATAAGAAATTTAATTCCGTGATCAACGAGGTCGAAAAGCTATTTTATCTTAATGTAAGAGGTCTCCTTAATAAGCTGAGCGTATTCGATGCTTCGGAATTCTCCACCCTGGCCAATCAGCAAGCCTCCGGACGCTTCTCCAACAAGCTGATTCAGGAGAAGAAGCTCCTATACGATGAATATATAGCATCGATCAGAGGCTACATTGGTGCGAACGAAGAAATTCTGCTGAAGCTTGATAAACTCCTGCTGGAGATCACGCAGCTAGGCAGCACGGATTATAAGGATGTCGAGGAAATGCCTTGTATGAAGGAGATCGACGCACTGATTAATCAGACTAAATTTTATAAGCAATGAAAGGGAGATGAGAATGGCGAGAAGAGGAAAATCATTTATAGTACTTGCGATTATAGCAGTGGTCGTATTTGCCCTGGTCTATTTCGGAATCAATTTGACATCCAATATCGGGAAATCCGAGACGCAGATCACTACGGAGGATGCCTCGAAGCGGTTGGAGAAGCTCTATAGCAAAATTCACGTAACGAACGCGGAACCGGTAAAGGGGCAGATTGATCTTGATCCGGTCAATATCGCTGATTCACTGCCCGATATATCCAAGTTCCTGATTACTGTGGACAATACAACAGATAGCTTCGTTGAGATTTTCTCCTCCCCTGAGAAATCAGGGACAGGATCCGACGATTGGCTGAATAAGGTTGCCGAGGAATTTAACAAAGCTCAAATCTCAGTCAACGGTCAGACCGCCTCGGTCAAAATCCGCAATATCGCTTCAGGTACCGCTACTGATTACATTCGATCCGGGAAATACATCCCCGATGCCTTCACCCCTTCCAATGAGCTATGGGGTGAGATGGTTAAGGCACAAGGGATCAAGGCCGAGATGGTAACGGAGAGACTTGTCGGCAATGTCGCCGGAATTGTGACTAGTAAGGCCAAGTACAGTGAGCTTGTAGAGAAATACGGCGCCGTCAATGTGAAGACAATTACGGATGCGATAGCCGATAATGAGCTGTCCATGGGTTATACAGACCCTTTTGCCAGCTCCACCGGACTCAATTTCCTAATCACTGCACTCTCTACCTTTGACAGCTCTAACCTGCTTGGAGACACAGCAGTTCAAGGCTTCGAGAAATTCCAGGCCAACGTGCCATTTATCGCTTCCACGACTCTGCAAATGCGCGATGCGGCTAAGACTGGCGCACTGGATTCATTTGTGCTTGAGTATCAGCTCTATGCGAATGCGGCCGATCTGAAAGGCGGCTATGAATTTACCCCCTTTGGCGTGCGACATGACAGCCCGTTGTACGCACTTGGCGATTTGCCCAAGGAGAAGCTGGACATCATTAAGGAATTCGCCAAATTTGCCAAACAGGATAAGTATCAGAACCTGGGCAAGGACAAAGGCTTCAACATTTTAGAAGATTATCGTTCAGAGCTGAAACCGGTCGACGGCAACACCCTGTCCGCAGCCCAGAAGCTGTGGAAGGAGAAGAAGAACGGCAATAAGCCGATCGCCGCAGTCTTCGTAGCCGATGTATCGGGCAGCATGGACGGAGAACCGCTAAGAAGACTGAAAGAATCGCTGCTGCAAGGTCAGAAATTCCTAGGCAGGGATAACGGCATTGGTCTCGTCTCTTACTCTGACAATGTAACGATCAACCTACCAATTGGTGTCTATGATACGAATCAGCAATCCATGTTCGTTGGTGCGATTAACAGCCTGCAGGCGGGCGGTGGAACAGCTACCTTCGACGCGATTGTGGTCGCGATGAAGATGCTGCAGGATCAAGTAGCCGCTAACCCTGACGTGAAGCCGCTGATCTTCGTGCTTAGTGATGGAGAGACAAATGAAGGCCATTCTCTCAAAGATATCCGTGGACTCATCGAGACCTATAAAATCCCTATATACACCATTGGATATACTGCAAATATCCAGGCACTTCAGACCATTTCCAGCATCAACGAAGCAGCTAGCATCAATGCAGATACAGATGACGTTGTGTATAAAATAGGCAACTTACTAAATGTGCAAATGTAAATTTTGATATAGGGAGAGGTTGAAATGTCATTTTCTATGGAAGTCATCAGCCCGGAGGAATTGAAGAACGCGATCGAAGAACAGGTCAAACCGGAGCCGGAAGAAGTAACAGAGCTTAAAGTGCTGGCATCGAATAATGTGTCGGCGATTCTCGACCTTGATTTGGATTCCTTAGAGAAGCGGAAGGATATTCTACAATCCATCGATACCTTCGGTATGAATACGATGAGAACCTCTTCGGAGAAGAACACGCTGCTGCACGTATCCGTAGGGAACCTGTCCAAGACCGGTGATGAGGGCGGCCAAGTAGCGAAGGGCTTAACCGAGCTGCAGCTGCAGCTCAAAGATTTGGACCCAAGTGCCATCGATTTTGCCAAGAGTGGTATTCTCGGCATGTTCTTTAACCCGCTGCGAGCCTATTTCGCTAAATATCAAAGAGCTGACTCCGTCATCTCCGATATTATTGTCTCCTTGGAAAAGGGCAAGACCATTCTAAAGAACGACAATACGACGCTTGAATTTGAACAACAGGCATTAAGAGAACTGACCAAGAAGCTGCAAAAAGAAATTCAGCTCGGATCATACATGGATCAGGAGATCGAAACCCAGCTCGAAGCGGCGAAAGCACGCATGGAATCGGAAGAGAAAATTCGCTTCATTACCGAGGAAGTCTTGTTCCCGCTCCGTCAGCGCTTAATGGATCTGCAGCAGATGCTGGTCGTCAATCAGCAAGGGATTATGGCGATCGAGGTCGTCATCAGGAATAACAAGGAATTGATCCGCGGCGTAGACAGAGCGCGTAATGTGACGGTATCGGCCCTGAAAATATCCGTTACAGTTGCAAGCGCCCTCTATAACCAGCGGATCGTATTGAAGAAGATCGAATTGCTCAATGAGACGACTAATAATTTGATTAGCGGTACATCCAGAATGCTGAAGGATCAAGGAGCAGCCATCCAGAAGCAGGCGCTGGAATCGACGATTTCCGTGGATACGCTTAAGCAAGCCTTCACAGATGTGATCGAAGCCTTCGATTCCATCAGTACCTACAAGCAGGAGGCGCTTCCTAAAATGCGAGATACTATTATCCAATTCAGAGAGTTGGCAGAGACCGGCGAGCAGCAGATCCAGCGCCTCGAGAAAGGTAAAGCACTGGGACTATAGGAAGCAGGGTCAAAACGTCAATGATAGAAAGAAGCTGCACCTATATGGTGCAGCTTCTTCTTTTTAATCATCGGATCATTAGTTCTGCTCAGCGACAGCCTTATATGCCTTCAAGTCGCTATACACTTCCACTTTGAGTGGGTTACGCTTATGCTTCGTAATTTTATAGATATGATAGATAAATACGGCAATATTAGCTGCCAAGGACAAAGCGCTAACTACCCATAATGCTGTCTCGCTATGCGAAGATTGTACCGCGAACTTGGATTCACCTACGAAGGCCGGGAAGGACATCGTGAACATCATCCAAATCGCCAGTGTCTGCGCACGATGCTGCAGCCAGGCTCCCTTCTTAAAGAAGAATGCCGGAATCGTACAAGAGATGAGCAGGGCAGCTCCAGCATAGAAAGAATGGTCGGACACGCAATTGTAGACATAAGCGAAATTCCAGATATCATAAGCGATAATCCAGAACCAGAGCTGATCCGGCCAGACCATGTCACGGGAGCGGCTTTTGCTGACCACAATTCCCATCCATCCGGAAATCGTAATAATGTTCAGCAAGCCGGCGATGCCATTCATGATATTCCAAGGACCACCGATCATCATAACGCCGTCTACCATTCCGTTCAGGCTATATACCTGAAAATCCCGAATGACGGCTTCAAGAATGTTAATCGCTAGAATAATCGCCGGGAACATCAGCATGAATTTATTCTTGTCCATCCCCTTAATGAACCTTAGAGCCATGAAACCTAGACAACCAGCAAGCGCAGAATAGACCTTAACCCAGTGGAACCAGGTACCTACGCTTGAACCTTCCCCCGCCGTGTTTGGCCATACCGCAATCGTCAGCACGATTGGCAGTACCAGGAAGAGAGCCAAAGACACCCATTTACTCATTCGCGCCATTTCATTCACCAGCATTAAGCCGGCAAGTACAACAAACCACATCACGATAGAATACCAAGGCATTGCCTCGAATAGGAACATTGTATTAGCCTCCTCTTTCATCGATGTAATCGCTTCTTGCTTTGAATATATCGATTCATGACAAAGCTATCAAATCCCGAGAAGGCCCGTCCTTATAGGCTTCGTAGACATTACTTTTGAGATAGGTTTACACTATACTTATCTTTGCTTTTCCATTCTAAAATCCATATATAGCGCGGAAAATTCATCATTTAACTGTAAACACGACTTGAAAGTAAAATATTCGCATAATTCGACAATTAACGACTAGTTCAAAAATAACGGTTCACTAGTGCTTTAGCATAACAGATACAATTCTCAATCGTTGGAAAGTTCATAATTTCACCTGCAAAATAAATGCCGTACTTCCCTTGCAGACTCTCAAGCCGTTCATAGAATCCACTCACAAATGCTTCTGTATCCACATGCGGGAAGTGATTCCACCGTTTCATCATATAGAGCCGGATATTCTCACCGCCAAGCGCGGCCAGTGTGAATTCAATATTCTCACGCATTTCCGCGTCGCTCATATGATCGTTCTCAGCTACATAAACCGTGATCAGATCGTTCTCCGCCAGGTCCGCCCATCTGTAATACCACGCCATCATTTGCCCTCTTGAAGCGATCCCCATATTGCCTGGGATGTATCCGGAAAGCTTGGGCATATTGTCGACCCTGTAGGCGTAGACGCGAAACTTCTCATCCATGATACTCTTGAACAGCTCCCCTTCCTCCTGGGTAAGCTCGGTTTTATGTGCAAAGTCCTGCAGCGACGCGGTATAGATCACTTTATCAAAAGATAGCGGCCCTTGATTCGTCTCCACTCTGACCCTGCCCGTATCTTCCTTGCAGATTCGCTGTACTTCACAAGTCAATCTCAGATCAGAGACCTGGTCTGCCATTCTTTGCGCCAGCTTGGTAACACCGTTCGGCCAAGAGATCATATGCGTAATCTCAATAAATGACACCAGATTATCGTAATTGAGCAGCTTCATGACATATACAGCTGGTACATCATCCATGTTACCGAAGCCAAAGGCGCAGAAATAATGCATAAATACTTGCCTCAGCACATTCAGACCATTCTCGTCACACCAGGCGGAGAATGGCTTGCACAGTTCCGGCGGCACCTGCCCGAATCCGGGCTCCCGGACTGCTTCATAGCGACTCATCAGCGATGGCAGGCGCTTAAACTCGCGAGCGAAATCAGGCATCTGCTCTAGCGGAATCTGCGAGATTCTGCCCCCATGTGGATGGAAGAAGTCTCTGTCCAACAGAGGCCCCTTCTCCAGCAGATCAAATCTCTCCATATACTCCATCGTCATCCTGTACGATGGTAGGCCAATCAATGCACCCATCTCATAGGTGCGCCCTTTATATTCAATCGAACAGCATTTGCCTCCAACCCGGTCAGCCTGTTCCATAACTGTGACGGAACGATATCCCCTTAATTCTAGCTCATGGGCTAGCGATAAACCGGAGATGCCCGCCCCAACAATTCCGATATGCTCTTCTCTTCTGGCCATTGAGCTCATCTCCTCGTATATAGCCATAATGGTAGTGGCTCCTGTATTCCCCTGGAATCGAGCACGATATCCGAAGGAATTTTCCCACAGTTGCCCCCCTCTTCCAGAGGGCGCACGTAATTATAGTGCTTCATATACTGATCAAGACGCTGTTCGAGCAATTCGAAGGAAGATGTGCTTCCTTCATGCCAGATAGGCTGGTAGAATTGGTTCATCAATACGCCCGTGAACTCATGCAAGGGCTGGAATACTTCGGGATGATCGGCGCTGTATGTTATGAAATTAATGTCTTGCTTATGTAAATAATCCGTATACTTATGAGTCCCCCGCTCCCAGGCGGTTGAAAATTCCTGGCTCTTATTCGTTACCAGATGGTCTATCTTCAGATGAAAGGTCCGAAGCAGCGGCATGATCTTGAAGCGCATGAAATCAATCAGGTGAATCGACGACTTCTGATTGTACAACTTAACGAGACCCAGTCTGGAATAAGAATCAAGAATAATATATTGATATACTCTCCCTATGTCTGGGAACTTGCCCAAGTACTGAATGGTCTGCAAGCAGATATATCCGGGATAAGCGTGATTAGGATCCTCCATCCGGTAATCCAGCCGGGGATGCTTAACTCCCTTGGTTTGGATCGACTGAGGCTGCAGGTTGTCCGTGCTTTGCGCAGAATTAGATCGGCGGCCACGACTTCCCTTTCGGCTTCTTATCTCTTCAGCAAACTTCTCTCTATCCTTCCTGCGGCTCAGACCATGTCTGCGCAGCACATTATATATTCCCGATTCCCCCGTGCGAATGCCTTCATCCTGCAGTTCATAATAAATGCGTCTTGGCCCATCCTCCGGGCAGCGCACCACATATTGTAGAATCATCCGCTCCGTTCTACGGTCAACCTGGTTTGGCATCACTGGATGACGTTGCTTCTCGCTCAGACCGGCCATTCCCTGCTGGATATAAGCATTGTACCAGCGGTAATATAACGTCCGGGAAATACCAAATTCCTTGCAAGTTTCCGCCACATTACCGCTGCGCATTCCCTGCATAATTATCCGGTACTTCTGCTGCTCATTCATCCCTTCCCTCCTTTCCGTTCCAATCCGTTCCTCTTCCCTGATTATATGAAATAAAGGGCTCACCTACCATGAAATGATTTACAGCCGCTCCATGCAAAAAGCTGCACAGAGCGGCTGTAATATCAAATCCATCAATGCCTTTTCTTACTATTTATTGAGACGAAATCCAGCCTGCAAAGTATCACGGCTGTTCGGCCCGACGAATACTTCGAATTTTCCGGCCTCACTGGTGAAGGACAGATCGCTATGATAATAGCGAAGCTGCTTCTCGCCAAGCTCGAACACAACCCGTGCCGCCTCTCCTGGAGCTAGCTCAACCTTACGGAAATCCTTGAGCTCTCTCATTGGCCGAACCACTTCACCGGAGATATCGCGGACATAGAGCTGAACCGTCTCAATCCCTTTAACTTTACCGGTATTACGGACTTGTACGGATACTTTAATAGTTTCCTCCGGCGTCATCACCTCAGAAGACAATTCAAGCGAGCTGTATTCAAATGTCGTATAGCTTAATCCGTAGCCAAAAGGCAGCAATGGCGCATTAGGGATATCTAAATATTTGGAGACATACTGCTCATCCGTATCCTCCGCTGGCTTAGGACGACCGGTATTATAGTGATTATAGTAAACCGGAATTTGTCCAACCGCGTAAGGAAATGACATCGTCAGCTTCCCGGAAGGATTGACCACCCCATATAATAGATCGGCCACCGCTGCGCCCCCTTCACTTCCTGGGAACCAGGCTTCGAGCACAGCATCCGCTTGATCGATGACCCCATGCAAATCAAGCGGACGGCCGTTGAACAGCACGACAGCAATCGGCTTACCGAGACGCTTCATCGCTTGTATTAGCTCAAGTTGGGCCTCAGGAAGCTGAATATTGCTGCGACTGCTCGCTTCACCACTCATTTCAGAGGCTTCGCCCAGGGCGAGAACGATCACATCAGCCTCTTGCGCTGCGGCCTCAGCTTGCTGTAGCTGCTGCTTACTGACGGATATGATATCGCTGCCCTCCGCGAGGGTAATCAGATCCGAACTTGCTAGCTTCTGCATGGCAGCACCCAGTTGTACCGCCGTCTCCCGCGAACCCGCCCAGGACCAGGAGCCCAGGATGTCACCGCTCTGTACGAATGGCCCGATAACAGCGACCTTCTGCTCACGGCGAAGCGGCAGCACCCCTTCATTCTTAAGCAGAACACAAGACTTCGCAGCCAGTTCCTGCGCAATCCGGCGGTGCTCATCGCAATATACGACTTCCCGCGCCGCCTCGGGATCAGCGCCGCGAAGTGGGTTGTCAAACAGCCCAAGCTTCTCCTTTAGCTCCAGAATGCGGGTAACTGCTTCATCAACTAATGCTTCATCAACCCGTCCCTCTGCCACCAACTGCGGAATATGATGTACATAGGTCGGCGTCATCATTTCAATATCGACTCCTGCGATAATCGCCTTCAGTGCCGCTTCGCGCTCATCCTCTGCTACGCCGTGGGGAATCATCTCTCCGATCGCCCCCCAGTCCGATATAAGCACACCATTGAAGCCCCACTCGCCGCGCAGCAGATCGCGCATTAATTTGCGGTTGCCGCTAGCTGGAATGCTATCGATCGTGTTGAACGACGTCATTACCATCTCACAGCCTTCCTCTAGCGCTGCCTTATAGGCTGGCAAATAATACTCACGCAGACTACGTTCAGATAAATCAACAGTATTATAATCCCGGCCGCCCTCGGCCAGCCCATAAGCGGCGAAATGCTTCACACAAGCAGCGACGCGATCAGTATCATGGGTCAAATTCTCCCCTTGGAATCCACGAACCATCGCCCTTGCAAAGAGAGCATTCAAATAAGGGTCTTCCCCCGTCGATTCCATCACCCGACCCCATCGTGGATCACGGACAAGATCCGCCATCGGGGCAAACGTCACATGCACGCCTGACACCGCTGCCTCCTTGGCCGCTACCTCAGCGCTTCTCTCCGCCATCTCCAAATCCCAGGAGCTGCCCATCGCTAGTGGAATCGGGAAGATCGTCTTGAATCCATGGATAATATCCGCCATAAACAGGAGCGGAATCCCGAGTCTGTTCTTGGCTAAATAAGCTTGCTGGATCTGAATAATCTTCTCAGGCTCAGAGATCCCCAGCACCGATCCGGCATAATTGACCTCCATCTCGCCAATGCCGAGCGATTCCATTGGCCCGGTAATCTGTCCATCGCCGTCTTCATAGAAAGTAGCAGCGAGTTGCAATAGCTGAGCCGCCTTCTCCTCCAGCGTCATCTCCTTCACTAATTGACTAATACGTTGACTTGTCACGGATGAATTCCTCCACTCATTACGAATCGTTTTGATTTATTAATATCTTTATAAATTCATATTCTATATTAATAAGTTACCACTAAAATCGAAACGTTTCGAGAAGAAATTTGAATTCCCCGTAAATTCTCCTTTTTAGCTTGCTTAGAGCCGAAATGTCGCATGAGCCAGCTACCATTCGAGCGTGCGCCTTCAAATCACGGCTCCCGACTCATCACCTTAGCCTTATCGCCATTCCGGCAACGAAAATCTTAATTCCATTTCGCTAGCCATTAATTACACGGAACTATTGCTCTTCGCTGGTGCAGAGACAGATTGACGCTCGATGATTTGAACATTTAGCTTATAGGACTCATTAACGCTCTCACCGTTCAACATTTGAAACAGTAAATGTCCCGCTAATGAACCGGACTCATACATTGGCTGACGTATTGTTGTAAGCGGCGGCTGAATAAATTCCGTCAATTCGATATCGTCAAATCCGATAATAGATATATCCTCCGGTACCCTTATTCCGCCTTCTTCGAAAGCCTTGAGTCCGCCAATCGCCATCTCATCATTTCCATAGAATATGGCTGTTGGTAGCTCACCCTGCATCAGCATCATCTTCGTTGCCTTATATCCGCCATCCCGAATGAATCCCCCGCTAAGCCGCCACTTAGCCTGCTCTTCAAGCCCGGCCCCCTTCATAGCTCGCAGGAACCCCTGGTACCGAAGTGAATTCGCGAAAGAATTCGACGGGCCGCTTATATAAGCAATCTTGCGGTGCCCCTTATCGATTAAGTAGCGAGTAGCCTCATAGCCTCCTGATTCTCCATCCACAATAATGCTGACCAAACCTTCACCTGAAATAACTCGGTCCATTGCAATAATTGGGAAGTTGGGTCCAGCCGAAGCACTCAATACTTCATCAGTCATGTTATAAGCCAGCACGACGGCTCCATCAACCCTCTTCTCACGTAAAAAACGAACTGCCGTTGAGTCTCTTTCTCCCATTGAGCTGCAAGCGATCAGGTCATAGCCGTTGGATAAGGCTACCTCCTGAACACTACGGATCAGCTCCGAGTAGAAAGGACCCGACAAATCCGCTAGAATCAGAGCAATTGTATTCGTGCGGCTACGCTTTAAATCCATGGCAAAACCATTCTTGTGATAATTCAGCTGCTTTGCCGCTTCAATTACTTTCTCCCGGGTCTTAGCGCTAACTCTATGATCTCCACTTAGCGCATAAGAAGCGGTTGACAATGCAACCCCCGCTAATTTCGCCACATCCTTAATTGTAGCCATTCTATTCAATCCATCCCTTTCATTATTCTGTGTTCATAGAGCTCGATTCTTTATAAACTCCATTATAATTATTTCATCTCTAGGTTCATATATCCTTCAATAATAAATTGTAGAGCAAAAATAAAAGATGATGATCGGCAAGCCTCCGAAGCAGGTGCCGGCCATCCGGATCAAATATTCATCTACAGTTCTATCATAAACTCGGCGGCATCTTCCGCCATTGACAGATAATAGACCCTCACACACGCATAAAAAGCCATAGACAACTTGCTGTCCATGGCTTATTTAGCTTAATAATAATAGAAGTACACCTTAACATATACAATAGAAAAATTAGCCCGGCGTTTCATGCCGATCACTCCCTCCGTATCAAGCTAACTCCATCTTAGTCCCGACAGCTTGCGGAGGGCGATTCCCAGATTGATTTAAAATATTTTATACCGCTGTAAAGGCCCTTTCGAACTCTAACGAAACTACAGATCGTTATTTCCCCAAAAATGGCGGTAAAATAAATCTAACGAAACTACGGATCGTTATTTGAGAAAAATAGAGGTTATAAGTCCCTATTTGGCATCAATAGCGACATCCAGTTTCGTTAGAATTTGCAGCAGCTCTTTTAGGTCCAAATAGCGATACCCAGTTTCGTTAGAGATTATGGGCAGCAGCTTCAGCATACCCAAGACCAGCATTTTGGCGATTGATCCACGAATCCTCGATTGTAGCGCAGCCTCCAGGTTCAACACAATGAGCATGGCTTACCAAAGGGAGACATTTCAATTTCTAATTCCACTACCTAAACATCCAAACTAGCGACTCCACGATCGTTCTCCATAATCCCGGATATTCCTGATAGATCAACGATCTGACTTCATCTGCATAAATATTGCTAAGTTGACCATCTTGTGCGATCAATGTGTATGCTCCCCTTACAGAATCGCCAATAGCTATGTGCCCACTAGCATATCCGCCGATGGCAACCCAGGAAGCGATCGCAGCGCCACCGAGTGAGAACATTCCCAAGGCCAGGCCCCCAATGGCATAGATTCCGATAGCCAATCCGCCTATTGCAATTGCCCCGATCGCCCCTCCCCCTATAGCCAGCAGCAATCCGAAAGACAGCGCCGCCAATGAAATGAGACCTGCTGACAATGCTCCGATACTTATGCCGCCCAATGCGATAAGTCCCAACGACAGGACGCCAATGGCGATATTCCCTACGGCAATGATCCCTTTAGCGACATGAATTTCTCCTCGGCCGTAATTAATATGAACTAGCGGTACCCCGTACAGAGTTGTCTTGCTCTTGTATTCATAATGATACGAATATTTTCTTACAATGAGCATGCTTGAAGATGGATCCTCTTCCGGAACAGATTTATGAAGAGGGGTAGCACTAGTTCCCTGAATACCGCTATCCACAGGCACTCCCTTCACCAGATGGTCAATGCTTACCTGAAACAGTTCGCTTAGAGCAATCATTTTCTCCATCTCTGGGTACGATTGACCCGATTCCCATTTGGACACGGCCTGTCTGGATACCCCAATCGCCTCCGCTAAATTTTCCTGCGACATTCCTCTCTGCTTCCTATAACTTTGCAGTTTATCTGCAAAATCCATCATCCATCACCTCAACGCCATCATATAAAATCAACGGGTCGCTGGCTACCAAGTCAAGCTGACAATATGTCAACCAGCGGTTGCATCCCTTATCCCACAAGCATATCAGGGCATTGGCCATAGGGTTGTTAATTAAGTCTTGCAGAGCGGAAAACTGCGTTCCGATGTATCGGCGATGCATTGCGGAGCGCTCTTTACTTCCATGAGCTTCACGTCATCAATACCCATGACATGCTCCATATTGGGAGTTGCACCTTTACATATAGTACTATCTCTGCAAATATTGCAGCTTCTCTGGATTTCTGATGAAGTATATGCTGCTGATTGAGTTCCCTTCAATATGAATAAGCGCCGCGGTATCGATGATGTTGCTGCCGCCAGTCCGAGCTACAAGCCCGGTCTGGCCATTGATCTCCCGTAATTCAAGCTGTAATGCTGCGTCCAATTCCACTGCCTTCTCTAATTTTCCTGTACCTTTCGTTCCTTCCGCTCCCTCTCTTCTCTCTGTATCTGTTCCTCCATCTGCTTCCGTCGATGGTTCAAATTTACGAATAAGTCCAATCAGGAAGCGCGCAACCAGTTCACGTGAACGAATGGGATTCACAGCTGTCAACGCCTTGCCTCCACCATCCGAGATAACGACAGCATCTTCGGCCAGCATGGAGATGACAGCGTCCATATCTCCTTTTTGCAGGGCCGCCAGGAACCGACCAATCCACTCTTCCTTAATAGCTTCATGACGAACGTCCTGACTGTCCCCGATCCCCAGCTTGCTTCGCGCACGGCTGATCAGCTTGCGACAGTTCGCTTCACTCTTGCCAATCACCTCTGCAATGTCGGCATATTCGAATCCTAACGCTTCGCGGAGCACGAACACCGTCCTCTCCACAGGTGAAAGCCGTTCAAGTAATACGAGCATCGCATAGGACAGCAGTTCTCCGCGCACCACCGATTCGAACAGCTCATCCCCTGAAGTTGGAATCGGTTCAGGTAGCCAAGGCCCAAAGTATTGTTCCCGCCGTTTTCGCGCCGATTTCAGCACATCGAGACAGCGATTCGTCACCATTTTGCATAGATAGGCCTTCGGTTCAGCGAGACGCTGTAGATCTATGTCATGTACCTTCAAAAATACGTCTTGCACCGCATCTTCGGCATCGGAAGCTGACCCGGTCAACTGGTAGGCAAGCGTAAACAGCAGTCCCTTATATTCGGTATAAAGCTCCTTTATCTGCATCTTACTCCTTCCCTCCTAGTACCCAAACTAGTTAAAAGAACACTGTATATTAATCGTCTGTAACAAGCCGTACTGTCGTACTACTGCCTTATTTCAGCAAACTTGCCGACTTCCATGTAAACTCCCTGAGACGCCAGCCCAGCTTGCCTGTAAAGATCATATCGATTCCCCAAGCCCGTGTCCATGCCATTCCGCGCTGCGGCCCCAGACCAAAGCAGAAAAAATCCATGAATCTCTTATGTGTAGGAGCCGGGCGCCCCATCAGGTCCGCTGCTATAACTTGAGCCAGTCGGGACGCTTGGGCTGTCGCTTCCTTGCATGTCTTACCGTCGGCAAGTCCGCTGGCCGGATCAATAATCTCCGCACAATCGCCTATAGCGTATAAGCCCGGAGCCCTCTGCACACGGTAGCTGGCATCTACGGCAATGTACCCATCAGCAGTAAGTGGTACGCCCAAGCCGCTCAGCATGGGATTCGGCAAAAGCCCTAACGTCCACACACATAAGCCAGAAGGGATTATACTGCCATCCGACAGTGTCAGCACCCCGTCCTTCTCCTGCAGCACCTTACGGTTATGCAGCACCGTAACTCCACCCGCTTCAAGCATCCGCTCCAGCTTGGTTCCTACTTTGACGGGACCATCCGGGAATAACCTGTTATTTGCATTAATAAGCTTCACAGCTACCGCATTCGGCTCCAAGCCCAGTGCATTCACATCCTCACGAGCCGCATAAGCCAGTTCGGCGGAGGTTTCAATACCGCTTATTCCCGCACCGGCTACAGTAATAGTCATGAGTCGTTCACGTTCCGCCCGATCCTCCATTTTCGTGGCCTTCCTTAGATTCGCCCTCCATGTCTCACGAATGCTCTGAGCAGCAGCCAGACCTGTCAAGGCGATCCCCCCTTTTTCTGAATCGGGCTGACGTATGATGCTGCCTGCAGCCAGTACGAGAATATCGTATTCCATCACTTGCTCATTGCCCTGATTATTCACATAATGTACTCTTCTCGCATCGGATTCGATTCCTGTCACCGTGGCCTGAACAAAATCTACATCTTGCGGCAGCAGTCTCGCTAGCGGAACCGTAATCTCCTCATTCTCCACCGCCGCCGGCTTGAAGAGCAGCACCTTCCGCAAATGATAAGGATGCTTATCCATCAGAATGATCCGCAGTGTAGGGAGCCCCTCCCGACTGCCAAAAGCTTTTTCTATGGCCTTTACAGCGTTAATTCCTGCGTATCCCCCGCCAACGACAATACATCTTGTCTCCTTCATATTCATCACTACTCCTTATTCTCCGTTATGTACATAACACGAGATAAGGGGTTGTTTTGTGACAAGAGGTACAAACCTTCTGAAGCATGCAATTAGTGCTATTGTTGAAACTCAGCAATATAAATAAATAAAGACAGCCAATAACAACACATAGACTGCGTTGGGATCGATGCATGGAAGCCTAACAAAATGTTGAGAAATCAGCAACAGTTTACAAATTTAAGAGGTACAAATATGAACAAGGTCATACCTTCTTCATATATTGATCTAAGCAGGTAGATGATGATCAGAGAGGAGGAGTGTTCGAAATGGAATCAAATTTTGGCGTCATACTTAAATCGCTGCTTCATAAGAACTCGCTATCCATGCGGAAGCTGAGTGTATTGACGGGTATTGATACGGCGACAATATCTCGTATCGTAAATGGCAAACAGCCCGCCAAGCCGAACCACCTGAAATTATTTGCTGAGCATCTGCATGTGCCGCTGGCAATGCTCGTCGAAGCAGCCATGCTAGATGGCAATGAATTGGAAAGGGAACGGCTCACCGATCTTCATCACTCCATTAATACGATACAAGATGTTCTTACCTCCTCCTCAAACTTCGACCCACAGTTTACAACAGAACGCGTCCAGCAGGAATTAGTGAAATACGAGCAATATGCCCGAACGCCTGAAGGCAAGCAACTAATACGCGATGACTTTCATTCCAAGGTAGAGCAGGTGAACGGTGCCGGACCCTTCATAGAGAAGCTGAATCGGATGTTCGAGCAGTATTGTCATGAGGATATATCTCCTGAGGAACAGGCTGTACTCGGAAGCGGATTATTGTATTTCATCTCTGCCGTCGATATCATACCCGATTATTTATTCCCGATTGGCTACGTTGATGATGCGATTGCAGTCCAGCTCGTGATGGAACGGCTGTCCCGAATTGATGATTCTGCTTCTTAAATCTATAGCCCCTAGGTTAAGCAATGACTGATCATTGTTTATCCTAGGGGCTTATGTCTACCTAAAACATTGCATCGGAGAACATGAGCAATATTGCAGTAGGCTCAAAATTCGTTGCACTTTTCTCAACACTCCTGAATAGACTGCAACATAATTAACAGAGGGGGGTGAGAACGTACATGAGTCAAGTTCAAGCGGAAGAGAGTCGTATTCGCTGCTGCGGGGATTCTGATTCCGAATTTACCGTTGAACCTTATTTCGATTATTACTCAGGTCATCGGCGGCATCCTGATGCTTCCCTTGCTTATATTCATGGTACTAATGACTAGCGATAAGCAACGGATGGGAGAATACCGAACCAGGCTGTTCGGCAGAATCTGGGGGTGGTCCATGGTACGTCTTCTTATCGGCCTGACGGTGGCAACGTTCTGGCAGACCTTTTTCTAAATAAGAAATAAGATGCGAGCAGCATATCTTACCCGAACTCAAACAGCGCGTACCGACATCAGGTACGCGCTGTTGTCTTGAACATTGTATTTGTAAGCCTACAACGCCATATCGTCCACTTGATCCAGCCAGCTCTCAATGCTGCCAATGACCGAAGTCACGCAACCATCCTCGAATGGGGAGATCAGATCAGCTACCTTCACCAATTCAGTGAAGGACAAGCTGCCGCCTTGGCGGCAGAGGCGCAAATAATCTTCCCACGCTTTCTCGCGGTTCTCGTGCATTTTCTTCCAGAATTGAAATGCGCAAATCTGGGCCAACGTGTAGTCAATATAGTAGAATGGGGTCGTATAAATATGACCCTGCTTCTGCCAGAATCCACCGCGCTCGAAATAATCATTGTCCGCATAATCACGGTGCGGCAAATACTTGCGCTCGATATCACGCCATGCTTGCTTACGCTCCACTGGCGTAGCGTCCGGATTCTCATACACAAAGTGCTGGAATTCATCGACCGACACGCCATACGGAATGAAGATTAACCCGCTGGCAAGATGATCGAAGCGATATTTGTCAGCTTCCTCTTTGAAGAAGAGGTTCATCCACGGCCAAGTGAAGAATTCCATACTCATGGAATGAATCTCACAGGCCTCATAGGTCGGGAAGCTGTACTCCGGTACCTGCAGATGTCTGCTCGTATACACCTGGAAGGCATGACCCGCTTCATGGGTCAACACGTCGATATCCCCCGAAGTTCCGTTGAAGTTGGAAAAGATAAACGGTGCCCCGTACTCGCTAATATACGTACAATAGCCGCCGCTTTGTTTGCCTTTCTTGCTGACCAGATCCATCAGTCCATTATTTTGCATGAAACTGAAAAATTCGTTCGTCTCAGGCGACAGCTCGGCATACATCTTCTCGCCGCCATCCACGATCCAGTCCGGATCGCCCTTCGGCGTCGCATTTCCCGACTTGAAGCTGATATTCTCGTCGTAATAGAGCAATTGATCCACTTCAATACGGTTCCGCTGCCGCTCCTTCAGCTTCGTAACGACAGGTACGATATATTTCTGCACTTGATCCCGGAAATTAGCGACCATCTCGGCATTATAGTCTGTCCGGCTCATTCTTGCATAAGCCAGCTCAACGAAATTGTTATACCCCAGCTTCTTAGCAATTCGTGTACGCACCTTCACCATATCATCATAGATACGATCAAGCTGCTCTTCGTTCTCAGCCAAAAAGCCAGCGCGTGCTTCCTCAGCCCGCTTGCGCAGATCGCGATCCGTAGACTGCATGTAAGGAATCAATTGGGCGAGGGTACGCTCTTCACCTTCGAAAGGAATTTTCGCCGAAGCAATCAATTGTGTATACTCCGTCTGAAGCTTATTCTCTTGCTGCAGATCCTCAATAATCTCGGGGCTGAATGTTTGAAGCGACAGATCGGCCAGCTGGAAGAGCTGCTTGCCCCATTTCTTCTCCAGTTCAACTCTGAATTTCGATCCCACAAGCGCGCGGTAATAGTCGTTAATAAATTCTAGGACGATGGGATCAACCTCGTCATAATAATCATTCTCCGCCTTATAGAATTCATCATTCGTATCAATCGAATGGCGAATACTGGCGATAGTATGCATCGTATCATACTCACTGCGAAGCTTGTTGATCGCCGTCATCGCCGCATCCTGCTCCTCATAACTTCCCGCGGAAGTGAATCCATCCAGGAGCTCCTTGAACTTCACTTCGAACTCTTTGACGATTGGACGCCGATAAGTATATTCGCTGAATTTCATAATCCGACTCTACCCTCTTTCATTATAAGAATCATGCTATATCCCTAGTTATATTCCACGGTATCCCATTATTTCCTTCACGCGATCTACGGTTCTGGGGCGTTTCTGGAAAATAGGCTTGAGACTAAGTTATAATATATATAGCTGAGTGATATAGCTAGGCTATCATTATATACGAAAAGGACGACAGACATGATAGATAATCCAATAGAACAAGTGAAGTTTATGCAGCAGAAGATAACTCGATTTCTTATGATGTATAAATTTGCTCTGCAGGAAGTGGAGACGAAGATTGATATTTTGCAGGAAGAATTCCAGCTGCTGCATGACTACAATCCGATTGAGCATACCAAATCCAGATTGAAATCCCCTGAAAGTATTATGAAGAAGCTTTACCGTAAAGGCGGAATCAACTCGCTGGAGGATATTAAGCATACGATTAAAGATATTGCCGGTATTCGCATTACCTGTTCTTTCATATCGGACATTTACCGGATCAGCGAGATGTTGCAGAGCCAGCAGGACCTGACGACCATATCCGTCAAGGATTACATTAAAAATCCGAAACCGAACGGTTATAAGAGCCTGCATCTGCTGGTAGAGGTTCCTGTATTTATGTCTGACCGCGTAGAGCCGGTCTGCGTTGAGATCCAGATCCGCACGATCGCCATGGATTTCTGGGCCAGCCTGGAGCATAAAATCTTCTACAAATGCAATGAGACAGTACCCGAAGAGCTGTTGAAAGACTTGAAGCTAGCCGCCGATACCGCCTTTGAGCTTGATCAGAAAATGGAGCGGCTTCACCGTGAGATCAATGAAATCAAGCTATCCCATCATTCGGAGACAAATGTTCTTAATGAGTTATTTATAAATAACGAGAAATTCAAGATCCCTGATCATCTCCTGAAGCTAGCTCTCGAGGCAGGACGGGAAGATGAGGATTCGTAGTCATAACAAAAAAAGCGCATATTCTGCGCTTTTTTCGCTATATCATCTAATCTATGCTAAAGGAATCGTATAGAAGACACGCTTCTCCTTCTTATCCGTGAACCAAATCAACTGATTGTCAGCGACAATAGGTTCACATTCGGAGAGTAGAAATTTTGGCGCGGCCTGCACTTCTCCAATTGCATTCCCGCTTCCATCCACTTGCACATACTTAACGCCAAGCGGCGTGCGCTCATGATCAAACTCCTGCCATAATACAATAAAATGATCGTTATCGACTTTTACGAGTTTCGGAACCGAACCTATTTTATCAGAGCCATTCGTATACTGCGCTAAAGTTATATTTTTTACTGCTCCTGCGCTCAGATTCGTCTTTGGCACTACTGCGATCATAATATCGCGGACTTCCTCTTCAAGCCCGACCAACTCGAAATTAGTATACTTCTTGACCTTGGAATGATCCACTGTATTGTATACTGTCAGATAATGTGTCGCGGAAGTCTCAAATCCGCCAACAGAAACTCCCGTTGCATTTGCTCCGATACTTCCCGGAATCGGTACCAGATTCACCTCGCTGTATTGTGTACCATTCCCCTTATGAAGTACGATCGAGCGAGGGTAGGCATCTCCATGGTCGACCAATACATGATCCTTGCCATCAAACTTGACATATTGATCAAAGGAATGGCTGACATGGTTCTTCTGGAACTGACCCGTATCATTAGTTAGGCGCATCGTTGCTGTATTGATGATCAGGGTTAGCTGAGATTGATGGTTCAATCCATCCGGGGTCGTATATCTGAGACGCGACGTATGGAATACCAGTTCATCTCCTTGCTCATCCATCTTGCCAGATCCAGAGCGGAACGGCTGAATCGTGTAGCTCTGTCCTCCTGTAACGGAGACACTGCCGATTCGATTGAAGCTCTTGTCATAGCGCACGATTCGAATCACTTCTTTGTTGTCGTTCTCTTCCTTGTTGTCCTGGCCATAGGCGATATAGTTATATTCTTTGCCGCTATAGAATGCCCCATAGTACTCCAGCTCAATCGGAAGCTTCTGGCTTGCCGTTACTTTATAATCGCGGTCATACGACTCGATATGTACATTGTTCTCATCTATAGCAATACTGCTGAAGGTTCCATCATTATTATGGATCAAGTGGGAGCTAATAGGACTACTCGATCTTGAGAAATAAGGAACGACAGCATTGTTTCCCCCGGCATCTACGCCAATAGCCCGGTAAGCATGCTCAGGAAGCTGTGGCTCAACAATAATCTGATTCTTTTCCTGATTGAAGGAGACATCCAATTTTAATAGGCCCGCCAAATCTCTTAATTGAAAATAATTACTCCCTCCAATATTGTACGCTTGGATAGAGTGTATATCCCCGTTAATCATAATCTTGGATGCCGCCAGCTTCGCTTTATAGGTCTTATTCGGACTGTAATAAGGAGCTCTAGGCGCCCCATCAGGCACATAAGCGGCACCTGGCAATAGTTCAATCACATTTAGATGATTATCCAAAGATATGTTGAATTGACTATCGGTCCCCGATAAGTAATTCGCCAAATCGCGTAATCGAAAATAATTGTTGTTCTGGATTTTGAATCCCGTACTCCATACCTGTTCGCCATCAATGATGACGACACTGTCACTCACCTTAGCATTTACCGAGCTATCTGCGTAACTTGAAGTCACGTTCATCGTTAAAGCCAGACATAGAACCACTAACAACATCCCAATTCTTCTCATTATGACCTCCATATTGTCGTGAATTTCCTGCCGAAGCAGGGACTTCTTCCTAATATATCGACTTCGGCAGCGATATTTTTTATGATTATTGTCCCATATCCCTTGTAAATGTAATTCCAAAGCACTAAAATCCTTCGACATACCGCTGATTTAAAGAAGACCTACCCGAAAATTCTATAAAATAAAGAGAGCAGCGAGAATCGCTGCTCTCTATTTCTCTCAACTGCCGACATAGACCGATTGAAACTGCTGAACCAGCAGATCGGTAAAGTGCGCGGCATGTGTGGCGACATCATCGAGATTATCATCGAAGCTGTTGGCCGTCACGGCACCATGTCCGGCGATATCCGATACCGCCTTCACGGCTAATACCGGGATGCCGTACTGTGCGGCAGCCTGCACAATACCCAGGCCTTCCATGTCTGATACCTTGACAGCAGGGAAGGTTGACTTGATCCCTTCTACCCGCTCGGCCTCGCTCATGAATGAATCCAATGTTAATACCAATCCAAAATCAAGAGAGTACGGAAGCTCCGCTGCTGCTGCCACTCCCTTCGCTCGGTCCAGCCAGACCGCATCCAGATCGTACTTCGCCGGCATTTGCGGAACCTGTCCAGGTTCATACCCGAAGCAGGTAGCGTCGACATCACCATATATATACTGCGTGGCGACCACGACGTCACCGACGCTCAACCCAGCACCAAACGCGCCTGCTGAGCCGGAATTAAGAATCAGATCCGGCTGATGCCGTTCGATCAGAAGCGTGGTCGCAACAGCTGCATTGACCTTGCCGATGCCGCTCTCTACAAGAACCAAAGGTTGGCCCCGATAGGTAGCTTCTTCTATGATAACCTTGCCTACTTGTGTCTTGGATGTGATGAGTGCCTGACTGCGAAAAGGAGCCATTTCCTCCTCCATCGCTGTAATGATAGCAATCCGCATAGGGCCCTCTCTATTCTTGCAGGTATGAGATCGGCTTATCTACAGGCACCTTCGTGCCACCGAACTCCTGCTCAATATATTTCTGCGTATCCTCGTTGTGATACAATTCGCCTAATTTTAAAATACCAGGATCATTCTGTTTCTCGGCGGTAGTCGCCAGTATATTGATACTATTCTTCGTATCTACGGAAATCTCCTCATGGAACAAGGAGTCCTTCAGTACATTCAATCCGCCTTCCAGAGCGACTGTATTGCTAATCAGTACCAGATCTACGTCTTGAATGACACGTGGGCCAGTGGTATCGTCAATCAGCTTGAATTTCAGGTTTTTAGGATTGTCGACGATATCGTTTTCCGTACCCGTTCCAAGATTGAAATCATCCTTCAATTTGATCAGTCCGGCAGCCTGCAGCAGGCTTAAGCCTCTGGCCGTATTGGCCGGGTTGTCCGCCAGAGCTACGAGAGCACCGTCTGGAACTTCTTTAATGTCCTTAACCTTCTGAGAGTAGATGCCCATCGGCTCAAGATAAGTAGTCGCTACCGCTACCAGATTGGCATTGCTGTCTTTATTGTAGCTGACGAGATAAGCCCAGGATTGAAAAGCATTCACATCAACTTCGCCCTCTTTGGTGGCGTTATTCATCTCAACACCGCCATTGATTTCCTTGACGACAATATTCAGCTTGGCGTCCTTGGCCGCCTGGGATTCTGCGATATGCTTCCATATCTGAGCGTCAGATCCCATCGAACCTACGACGATTTTCTCGCCGTCACCCGAGGATTTGCTTCCGCAGCCCGCAACTACCAGCATCAATACCAATCCGAGCGCGAGGCCACCCCATAGCTTTCTTTTACTCATATATTTTCTCCCCCTTTATATCTTCTAAATTGAATTATCGTTGTTTGGATGAAGGCAGCCGGGTGAAATGTTCTTCCGATCGCTGTTGTTCGTGTATTTCCTTGATTTACCAAATTAAAACACGGTAGAAATCCACTCACAAAGGCGAACGCTACGCTTCTCCAGAATCATTTCACCCTTTTGCCTAGTCCTGCTCTTCTGTTTAATTCAACTTCTAACCTAATGCATAGTCATGCCGCCGGTTACGTTGATAGCTTGCCCTGTCATATAAGAAGACAATGGACTGGCCAGGAACAATACAACGTTGGCAACATCCTGAACCTCGGCGGTTCTACCCAGTGGAACTTGAGAACAGTCCTCTGCATAGATCTCCTCGGCGGTCATGCCGCGGATGATTCCGCCCTCGATCCGCTCCCGATGCTTCATCGGTGTCTCCACAATCCCTGGACATACCGCATTAACCAGGATGTTATTTCGCGCCAGCTCAACTGCCATCACCTTCGTCAAGCCCAGAACCGCATGCTTGGATGCGCAATATCCGCCCATCCCCCGATAACCGTTCTTGCCGGCCTGCGAGGCGATCTGGATGATCCTCCCCGGCTTGTCAGCATCGACCATCGCCTTTGCAAATATTTTCGATACCAGGTATAACCCCGTGGAGTTAATGGAGAATACCTTCTCCCAATCCTCCAGTTTGCTGTCAATCACATAATCCATCGTAGAAGTCCCGGCACAGTTCACGACAATATCCGGAACACCAGCCTGTTCCAGAACAAGCTGTGACCAGCGGGATATATCCTCTGATTTGGACAGATCCAATCGGGACTCGAATAACTGTCCGTCTACTCCCCTATAGTCCTCTTCATAAGCAAGATCGGCAGATATGACTCTGGCCCCGCTTTGCAGCAAAATTTGTACGATGCCTCGCCCGATTCCCGATTTGCCGCCGGTTACAACCGCCGTCTGATACGATAAATCCAGCGTAATCATAGGCTTTACAATACTCTCTCAAACGGGTCTCTACTAATTCCGGCATCCAGTACAATCTTCGCGTACTCCTGTGCGGAGAAGAGAGAATGATCCTTGTAATTGCCGCATTCCAGTGCGGATACAGCCGGAACCTCCGTCGTCTCTAATACACGCTTCAGCGTTCTTTCCAGTGCGGACGCGATCTCTTCCGGAGCATGCTCATTCCAGAGAATCAGATAATAGCCCGTTCTGCACCCCATTGGAGAAATATCGATAATCCCTTGAACCTCGTCTCTCATATACGTAGCGAGCAGATGCTCGAGCGTATGAAGGGCTGCGGTAGGAATCGCATCTTTATTCGGCTGCAGGAAGCGCAAATCATATTTTTGCACCGTGCTGCCCTTCTCATCATGCTCAAGCCCTGCCGCTCTGACATAAGGCGCCTTTACGATCGTGTGATCCAATTGGAAACTTTCTACTTTTGCCATTGTTCTTCAGTCCTTTTTTATAGTGTTATATATTTCATTCAGTACTTCGCTAGAGGCGGCATACTGTATAAACCGCTGTAAGCTCTCCTGTTAATGCGTTGACTTCTTGGTAAAATAATCGCCGATGAACTGGCAGACGAACACTAGAATCAAAATCAGAATTGTAGCTACGAGCGTAATATCCGACTGGAACCGGTTGTACCCCTTATTGATCGCCAGGCTGCCCAAGCCGCCCGAACCAATCGCCCCAGCCATCGTCGTCAGTCCGATTAGGTTGATAATTGTCACCGAGGAGGCGCGGATAATTCCGGTCAGACCTTCCTTCAAATACACGCGGAAAATAATCTCAATCGGCCCTGAACCCATGGATTGTGCTGCTTCAACGATTCCGGGATCGACCTCGACCAGCGCATTCTGGATTTGCCGGGCATAGAAAGGCACGATACCGATGACCAAGGGTACGATTGCGGCATTCATGCCGATCGATGTCCCCGTAATGAGACGGGTGAGCGGCACAACAACCGCAATAAGAATGATGAACGGAATGGATCTGAACAGGTTAATGATTTTCTCCAGGACACTATAGATCAGCCTGTTCTCCAGAATACCTCCCCGGTCCACTACAACAAGGGTGACACCGAGCAGTATCCCGAATAACACGGATAATAACGAAGTAACGACCACCATATAAATCGTCTCATAGATGCTTAGCAAAATATCCTCTCTTAAATTCCAGACGTTAGGGAAATACTTCGTAAAAAACTCACTCATGCAGGATCACCTACCTTACTATTCTGAAGAAGCCCCGAATCGATAATTTCAACGTTTACCTGAGCTGCCTGCAAATAATGCAGAGCTTCCTTTAGATCGCTGGCAGAGCCTGACATAACAACAATCAGATTGCCGATCGGCGTCTGCTGTAAAATCTCCACATTAGCGAACAGAATATTCGTCTTCACTCGGTAGCGGGCGGTAAGCTCCGAAATAACCGGTTCGCTTGTGCTATCGCCGATATAGGAAATCTTGCACAGCATATCGTTATCCTTCAGATGAACGAGTGACGGATGAAGTGTAAGCTTCTCCAGCGTCTGATCGATATGGGTAGCTGTATTAATGAAATCGCGAGTCAACGTATTTTGCGGACGGCTGAAGATGGAGACAATATCGCCCTGCTCCACAATCCGACCAGCCTCCATCACGGCAACCTTGTTGCAGATCTCCTTCACGACCTGCATTTCGTGCGTAATAATGACGATCGTCAGACCCAACGTCTGATTCAACTTCTTCAGCAGCTCCAGAATGGATAGCGTCGTCTTCGGGTCCAGGGCGCTGGTCGCTTCATCGCATAACAATATCTCCGGATCATTAGCCAACGCTCTTGCTATAGCTACCCGCTGCTTCTGACCCCCTGACAATTGGGAGGGATAAGCATTCAGCTTATCCGATAAGCCTACCAATTCTAGCAGTTGTTTAACTTTCTGATCCCTCTCACTCTTGGAGAGCTTGGAGCTCTTCAAGGGATAGTCCACATTGTCATAGATCGTCCTGGAGTTCATCAGATTAAAATGCTGGAAGATCATCCCGATCTTCTTCCTGGCTGAGCGCAATTCCTTGGGCTGTAGGGCCAGCAAATCCTGCCCATTCACCTCAACGCTTCCTGCCGTAGGCCGTTGCAGCAGATTAATTACACGAACCAGCGTACTCTTCCCGGCTCCACTGTAGCCGACAATGCCATACACATCTCCCGCATCAACGTGTAAGCTGACATCTTGTACGGCGGTAACCAATTGTGACCCAGTTTCAAAAGTAACTTGAATATTCGATAAAGTAATCATGATGCCCAACCCTTTCTAGACTTCTATGCACTCCAGTATCTTCCGAAAAATTTATTTCTGTCATTTTACATCAGATTACTCGGAATTACTACTAAAATTTTTAATCATAGGGAATTTAGCTGTTAAGTCTGCGCAATATAACTACTTCGGGCGCTAAAGCAAAGATCTCCATCGGCAGTACATTGTACTCACGTTGAAGCAGACTCTCAATCTCCTGCGGCGGTCTTTGATTGGCATAATCGAATCTTACTAATTGCCCTCGTTATTCTCCCCCTAACGGAAATACACGCCGCTATTTAGCCAAAATTACTCCCTAGCAACATGTAACGGAAACAGCGGACCTTATTTAGTATTTTATGGCCACTATTCAGCTCCATTGAAGCAAATAACGCCTCACATTTCCGTTAGAAAATAAATCACCCTTGTATCGGGCAAATAAGGGCTTGAATTTCCGTTAGAAGTACGCGAGACCGGTTATGCGATTTGTATCCAACAAGCGGACGTAAAAAAAACAACTTCTTGGATCGAATGATCATCCTCAAAGTTGTTTTTTTATTCTTCCAGACCATTTTATTGTATCCAATCAGCAAATATCTAGAGACGGTATATACAAAGGCAGTGGCAACCATCCCGAAGGGAAGTTCAATTGCCGTTCTGCAAGCTTCCAGTTCGTAAACTCACTTAACGGAGAGAATAATAGAGCAGTGGCTTCCCGTTTCGTAAGGGAGACTTGCGCCTGAATGTCTGAATGATCAGGATCATATTTGTTCACGATGACCTGATTATTTTGCACAACAATTTCTACAATGCCGGAGTCTTCAATTCCAAGTACAATACGACCGTCCTGCAGCATCATGTTCTGCGCCTTGCATCTCAAGAAAGCCTCGATCACAGAGGAATAATCCATAATATGATAATTATATTCATAACTCGTTCTGTACCAGTCACATACATCCCCTAAAAAGGCGATCTTCCCAGGATCATAGGGAGGAACCGTAAAATGAAGCTCGTCGAGATTTTTCTCGGCAGCCAACGCCTTGCTCACTACGGGTAGTAAAGCTGGATCAATCATTTCGATCTCACGTACAGCACCGCCATCCTTAGACAAGGCCACATAACCTGCAAACTTGCCGTTTTCAAGGATAACAAGGGGCTGTGTTTGCCATGTTCTCAAAATCGTTGCAAACTGCTCCTTGGTTCGAGCACCGTTTACGATCCCTTGTTGATACAATTGATAAGCATCATCAAGCTGTGGGCTGTCACTGGACAAAGGTTCAAAGTTAATTCCACTTGAATCCAACCCTTTGTATTTGTGGCGAATATTATCCGAAGTTAGAGTAAATTCAAACTTTATGCCCGCAGGCTCATAGCCAAAAAACTCATACCGCTGGCGCTGACCACCCAGAACACTCATGGAATAGCCTTGTGACTTCATGTCTTCCACTGCCATGTTCATCAGCTTCTGCATATAGCCTTTACCACGCGAACGTGGATGTACAGACACTGTACCAACACAGCCAACCTTCAATTCTATGCCTGCTACGTTACAGGTAACCGGAAGTACGCAGACCATAGCCTTGATCCTACCATTCTCTTTAACCATATAGTGATACTGCTGCGTGTCCGCTCCATCACCATAGAGTTTCGGAATCAGCCCCGCAAAATCAAGCGGTCCTGAATTTTTACTAAAAACCATATCCGCAAAGTCTATGATATCCTGAGCATCCTCTGTAGTACCCTTAACGAATATCTCCATCTTATCCCTCCTATTTATCTCTAATCACTAATGGGTTGACATCTTAGCCGCATAGGCGCGATCGATTTCGCAAGTCATAGGCTTGTTCTGCAGGAAGAGCTTGATATCTCCAATCACGGTACGGGTCACGATCATACGTCGGTCAATCGTTGGCCCGCCCATATGAGGCATCAATATCGCGTTATTCATCTCCATAAGCTTATGACCGGCAGGAAGCGGCTCTACTTCATACACATCCAATACTGCTCTGATCTCTCCCTTGGAAAGCACTCTGCACAGTGCTTCTTCGTCAATAATAGCTCCGCGAGCCGTATTGATGAGCAGCGCTCCCTTGGGCATCATATTCAGCAGGTCTTCCGTGATCATATGATGATTTTCCTTTGTCATACCACTATGGAGTGAGACAATGTCGCAGGTTGAGAATATTTCGCTAAGCTCCGCCTTCTCCATATTGTGCTTCTCCAGTTCCTCCTGGGAGATATGCCGGGAGAACACCTTGATCTTGACATGGAACGGCTTAAGCATCTCGACCACCATCTTCGCGATCATGCCATAACCCACAATACCTACAGTCTTATCCAGCAATCCTTGATTATAGAAGTTCCAAGGCCAGATGCCCTGCTTCAATTCCGCCGAGTAACGCGGAATATCACGTAGCGATGCCAGTGCATAAGCAATTACACTCTCTGCTACCGACTGGGCAAACACTTCATTGCCGCTTACAACGCGAATGCCGCGATCATATGCGGCATCTGTAACGTAAGGTCTAACTGAGCCGCCTGTATGTGCAATTAGACGAAGCTTATTGGCGTGGTTTAATACTTCCTCGTCAAAAGCCTCCGTCCCCCAGCCTGTAACACAGATGTCGATATCCTTGATTTTCTCACATAATTGGGACTTAGTATATTGTGCTATGCTATCATTCCAGATCACTTCGCCGATCTCTTCCAGCTTCGATTCCAGCTCTTCATTAAAGAATGTATCAAAGATTTCGCCCTTTGGCATCGTGACAAGAATTTTTAATGCCTCCATGTTGGAACGCCGCCTTTCTATTGTTCATCCGAATATTCATACTTGTGGTGAAAGCAATACTCACCAATGTGAACCAGATGTATAACAAAATAACTTTAAAATCCTGCATAAAACAGGTTATATCCTCCTTTAATATTATAAATAGATACAAATTATTTATTTAGGCATATAATTATGTTGCTTATCTGGTTTATAACAGATTATAATCTAAGGTAGAAAACGCTGTCAATTGTAATTCGAACACCCTGACAATATTAATGATATAATTAAACATTTGATAATAAGGTATTTACTGGAATAGAGGTGTATACAAATGACGGATGGACCAAAGCGATCTACATTTAGAAGACGTTATGAGGAAATGCTCGTTACGTTAAGAAATGAAATCATTACTGGAATCTGGGGTGAAGGGAGCTTTCTCCCCTCCGAGAACGATATAGCCGAGCGGTTTCAATTAAGCAAGAACTCTGTACGTAAGGGACTGGGGCTGCTGGTATCCGAGGGATTTATCGAGAAAATACCACGGGTAGGCAATCGTATTCGGCAATCACCTGCCGGGGTATCCATTAAATTCGGATATTATCCCTCACTCATCGAGGAAGCTGATCTCAAGGTATTGATGGACGAATTCCATAAGCAGCATCCGCTGATCCGCGTCACTATGATCCCGATGCCCTCAAGCCACGTGAAGCCAACGATGAGAGATTTTATGGAGTCCGATGACATTGATGTGATGGCCATTAATAATCAGAATTTCGAGCTATTTGCAGAGCCTGACAGCTCACCTGAGCTATTAGAACCGCTGCAACCGGTAGAAGGAGTCTATCCAGTCTTGACGGAACCTTTTATGCGTGATGGGAACTTATATGTACAACCTTTCTTGTTCTCGCCAATCGTTCTTTGCTACAATAAGCAGCATTTCTCGGAGAATGGACTCGAGGAACCAGACAGTAGCTGGACATGGGATACCGTCAAAAAAACCGCGAAGCAGCTCGCCAATAGCACAGACCGACATGGGTTCTTCTTCCATTACTTATCTGATAATCGCTGGCCTATCTTCCTGCTGCAGAATAACGTCCGCTTTAATCACGGCAACGGTGAGGACAAGCAGCTAAAGCTTGATGAGGCCGCGCTTACCGAGAGTCTGCAAATATCTAAGGAACTGCTAGATCAGGTATTTCCGCCATTCAGATCGGAGAATGATGACGATGCCGAGATGTTATTTTGCCAGCAGAAGGTGTCGATGATCCTAACGTCTTACTTCTGCCTGAACAAGATCAAGGATGTCGATTTCTCCTATAATATATCACCACTGCCTTATCTGGGCACGCCCCGAACTCTGGTAATTGCCATTGGCCTGGCGATTCACAAGAACTCTAAGAATAAGCAGGCAGCGCAGGCCTTCATTAACTTCATGATGTCTTATGACACCCAGCTCACCATTCGGCAAAATACACTAAGTATCCCGAGTCTCAAAAGCGCTGCTGAATGGAATGGACAAGGAAGGGTTAAGCTGCCGTCACGCTATTTCATCTATCGTGAGATTTTTCCCAGCTTCTGTTATCACACTGCGCTGAACGTCACTTATTCAGAGCTCGGGGACATCCGCCAGCGCATCAAGCTCTACCTGTCCAGGATGGAAGGGTTGGATGTGTTCTCGTAACACTCACTATAAATCGATACCGTTAATATCGCGAACCAGTTCAGTCACATGAATGAGCTTGTTCGCGATTTTACTTTTATTTGACGTTCTGATTCCGAATAAATCCCCTATCCATTTTTTCTATATTCGCCTTTTATTATAGACTTATCTATTTTAACGGATTATAATAGCTTTTACATATTAAAAATACGAACATTGAGGCGGCAACTATGGATCAATATATGCAATTATTTCAAGGAACTGCTTTTTCCAGTCAATCTTCCAAAGAAATTCAGATATTAAAAGACTACCTGTTTGCGATCAATGCAGAGGGAATGATTGAGAAGGTCGTCGCTCCAGAGGATGCAGAATATCACCCTTTGCTAGAGGCATATCAAGGCAAGAGCAACTTCCATCGATTAACTGAGGGCCAGTATTTACTGCCCGGGTTCATCGACCTGCATGTGCATGCGCCGCAATGGGCGCAGTCGGGAACAGCCCTGGACATTCCGCTCTATGACTGGCTGAATACGTACACTTTCCCGCTGGAGTCCAAATTCGCGGATCTGGATTTTGCCGAGAAAGTCTATGATGATCTGGTCAGCACCTTGCTCGCTAACGGGACAACAACCGTACTGTATTTTGCTACAGTGCATAAAGAGGCCAGTCTATTGTTGGCTGAGCTCTGTGCAAAGAAAGGACAGCGCGGACTTGTCGGCAAGGTTGTGATGGATGATCCCGCGCAAAACCCGGAATATTACCGTGATGCCGACACCAATTTGGCACTAGTGGATACGGAAGAGTTCATTCTCGCCGTTCGAGAATTAGCCAAGACTGTGAAGCAAGGCATCTATCCGGTTGTAACCCCTCGTTTTATTCCGAGTTGCACAAATGAAGCATTAGAAGGTCTCGGCAAGCTCGCTGCCAAATACGATGCCTATGTCCAGTCGCACTGCAGCGAAAGTGATTGGGCGCATGGTTATGTTCGAGATCGCTTTGATAAAAATGATGCCTTTGCGTTGCATGATTTCGGCCTGCTGCGGGAGAAGTCAGTTATGGCGCACTGCAATTTCCTGGACGAGCCTGATGCGGATTTATTCGCGGAGACCGGAACGGCAATTGCACATTGTCCTGTCTCGAATGCCTATTTTGCCAATAGTGTCATTCCGGTCGCCCATTTCCATGCCAAAGGCATTGATATTGGACTGGGCACGGACATATCCGGCGGCTTCTCGCCGAGTCTGTTCGATAATGTAAGACAAGCCGTCATCTCTTCGAGAATGCTGGAGGATGGCGTTGATCCTTCTCTCCCAGCACATGAGCGTGGTGTTCCAGACTCGCGGATTACGATTGATGAAGCGTTCTATCTTGCTACAGCCGGGGGCGGCGAAAGCCTAAGCTTGCCGATCGGTCGCCTTCAACAGAATTATGCATGGGATGTACAGATCATCGATACGAAGTTGCCTTCCGCCAAGCTGCCTATCTTTGATGAGAATGAAGATTTGCACGGAATCTTTGAGAAGATCATGTACCTGGCTAGACCTGAAAACATCCGTGAAGTATGGGTACAGGGCATGAAGGTTCATTCGCGTTAAAATACAAAAAAACTAAAATATTCGAGGTGTGCATCTCAGTGAAAACAGAAGCAGTCAACCAGGGTCAAACTCAAACGAGTTCACAGCAGCTAACAGTTCTGCCTGATCAGAAGATATCGTTCGGCAAGTCCGCCCTCCTGGGTTTACAGCATGTATTAGCGATGGACGTCTATGTCGTTCCTTTCCTGATCGCCATGCTAATCGGTTTACAATCCAATCAGTCCAGCGCACTGATTCAATCCACCTTTATCGCTGCGGGTTTGGCAACGATTGTGCAGAGCTACTTCTGCATGAAGCTGCCGATCGCTCAAGGTCCTTCGTATGTTCCACTTGGAGCGATTGTTAGCATCTATGCCGCCAGTGGAGGCGGGCAGTTAGGCTGGAATTCTGTGCTGGGCGCGAGCCTTGTCGGTGCGGTTCTCGTTATTATTTTGGGTATGACCGGCGTCTTCAATAAAATCGTCAAATCCTTCATCCCGCCGATTGTAGGCGGTACGATTATCTTTATCGTAGGTCTATCTTTATTGCCTGTGGGAATCAGAGACAATATTTATGAAGCCGCTGACGCGACGATCAATCAGAACGTCATGCTGGCTCTGATCTCAGGTGCAGTACTGCTGGTCTTTGTGATCCTCGGTTCTCTGTTAGGTACAAAAGGATCTTTATTCCGCATTATGTCCGTCATGTTCGCGTTAATCGGTGGATGTATCGCTGCTAATTTTATGGGGGTACTGGATTTCTCGGCAGTTAGCAATGTCAAATGGTTCAGCATGCCGCAGATTCCTTTTGCCGACTTCGGCTTCTCTTTCAACATCTCAGCTATTATCACGATGGTCATTATTTATCTCGTGCTGCTCGCTGAGACAACGGGAACCTGGTTCGCTGTCAGCAATGTCATCGATAAACCGTTAACCGATAAAAATATTAACCGAGGGGTTATCGGCGAAGGAATTAGCTGTCTGATTGCTTCTCTACTCGGCTCTACTCCGGTTACAGGTTATTCCACCAATGCCGGCATTATCTCTATCACCGGGATTGCCAGCCGTCGGGTCTTCCTTGCCGTTGGTGGTTGGTTCGTTATCTTTGGCTGTTCCGGTAAGCTAGCTGCTCTAATCTCATCCATCCCGACGGCTGTCATCGGCGGCGTATTCTGCATCGTCTGCGGCATTATCGCCATTAACGGCATACAGGTCATGAAGAACGAGCGAATCGGAGAGAAAGAGATGTACATCGTTGCCATTCCGATGATTATAACTTTGGCATTAGTGCTTATTCCGAAGGATTACCTGTATTCCTTGCCTACCTTCGTGCAATATTTGCTGGGTTCGCCAATTCTAGCTGCTTCCCTAGCGGCCATATTATTGAACAAGTTCCTGCCTGGTGGGAAGAAAGTTCAGTCGTAAGTTTGTAGACATCATTAGGCTTAGAAATATAGAAGGGGCTGACCTCAGAAGGATACATGAGGTGCAGCCCCTATTTTTTAGGGTGGAATTATAGGTTCTATTTCATTACTTTCTCGGCAAAATAATCGACAACATGCATTACCTTCAGACGATCCTGTGCCTGCTCCCGCTCAACACCGATCTTCATCTGCAACAGACAACCGGGATTGCTCGTCAGAATGATCGATGCCCCCGTCTCATTCACCTTACCCATCTTATGATCCAGAATATCATTCGCCATCTTCGGCTGCAGTAGATTATAAATACCGGCTGATCCGCAGCAGCCTTCTGCGCCTTCAAGCTCTACATAATTCAAATCGGGCAGGAGACGGAGAAGTTGTCGAGGTCCCCTTCCTGCCTTCATTACATTACGCAGGTGACAGGAGTCTTGATAAGTGATCGTGTCCTGAGGTGCATGATTGGCGCGTGATTGGGAAGTGTGCTCTTGATCGGCAAGCCCCTCATCAATAGATTCTATTGATTTCCATCGCTCTGAACGAAGCAGAAGCTCGCTTATATCCTTGATCTGCTCCGAGAAATGCTCCGCTTGCGCCCACCACTCTGCATCATCCTTCAGCAGATAGTCATATTCAATCAGCATTGCTCCACAACCGCCAGCGTTGGAAGCTATATAATCGACCTTGGCCTCAGCGAAGGCCTGGATATTCTTCTTCGCGAACTCCCGAGCGGTCTCCAGATCACCGCTGTGGGAGAACAGTGCTCCGCAGCAGCCTTGCGCTTCAGGAATGACGACATCATAACCCGATTCTCTCAGCAGATTCACCGTATTCACATTCGTCTCGGTGAAGAGTACATCCATAATGCAGCCGCGGAACATGCCTACAGTTCCAATCCGCTCTCCCTTGGCAGGCAGGAAGCTGGCATTCACCCGTTTTGCTACGCCTTGACTGTCAGCCTGTGGCAGGATACGCTCCAAGGTCTGAAAATGATCTGGCAGAAACCGAAGAAGCTTCTTCTTCGCTGCATAGCGCTGTAATCCGGAGCGCTGATATTTCTCAAGCAGAACGCTAAGCGACAGCATGCGGTTATGGCTCTTGAAGGCAGGCTTCACCAGCTTATGCAGCCGTTTCATGTTCGGAGGCCTATTCGATTCAGACTTATATCCGGATCCATCTGCAGCTTCGTTCTGCTCATTCTTCTTAGCAGAACGAAGCTGCTGTTCAAATAGCACCGATTTGGTCTGCTCCAGCAGTTGTCCATACTTCACATCGGATGGACATACGGGCTCACAGGCCCGACAGCCCAAGCACAGATTGATCTGCTGGCGGAACGACTCATCCGGCTCCATTACACCGTCAGCTACCGCCTTCATGAGGGCAATTCTCCCCCGTGGCGACGCAGCCTCGATGCCTGTCTCTTGATATGTCGGACAGGAAGGCTGACAGAAGCCGCAGCGCATACAGTTCATTAGTTCATTGTAATCTAACTGCTTAGTAAGCTCCTGCTGTAGCGTTAATAAGGATGGGACCCGCTCTACCTTAGGATTAGGACTGCTCATTTCGAGATCACCAGCCTTTTACGGGACGACTTGGCAAAGATCTTGCCTGGATTCATGATGCCGGCCGGATCGAAAACTTGCTTAATCCCCTTCATCACGTCAATACCCGCATTCCCTACCTTCCATTCCAGATAAGGAGCTTTTACAGTTCCGACACCATGCTCGCCCGTGATCGTCCCGCCAAGCGAGATCGCCTCCTCGAAGATTTCCGCAAAGGCTTCCTCAACGCGGTGAATCTCCTCTTCATTACGAGCATCTGTCGTACAAGTAGGGTGCAAATTGCCATCCCCGGCGTGCCCGAAGGTGCATATGTTGACGCGGTATTTCTCAGCAATCCGATTAATAGCCAGGATCATATCGGCGATGGCAGATCGCGGAACGGTCGCATCCTCCAGGATCGTCGTCGGCGAGATCCGAGCTAGCGTAGACAGCGCGCTCCGGCGGGCCATCATCAGTTGCTCCGCTTCAACCTCGTCCTGAGCCATACGGATGTCCGTTGCTCCTTCCGCAGCACAGATATTTTTAATATCATTCATATCCTTCTTCACATGCTCCAGCTCTTGGCCGTCCTGCTCAATCAGCAATATAGCCTGCACATCCGTGGGAAGACCGATATGATTATAGTCCTCTACCACACGTATCGTAGCCTGGTCCATAATTTCCAGCGTGGCCGGAATAATCCGCGCACCAACAATACGTGAGACCGAGCGAGCCGCCCCATAAATATCTGCAAAAGCGACCAGCATCGTCTGACGTACTCCAGGTGCAGGCAGAAGCTTCAATGTCGCCTCCGTAATCAACGCCAGAGTTCCCTCGGAACCAACTAACAGCTTCGTCAGATCGTAACCAGCTACATCCTTATACAGTTTGCCGCCCGTGCGAATCATCTCCCCAGAGGGGAGCACTGCTTCAAGGCCGATCACATAGTCCTTGGTTGTGCCATACTTAAGACCGCGCAAGCCCCCAGCGCCTTCCATAATGTTGCCGCCTAATGTAGAGATGACCATACTGCTCGGATCTGGCGGGTAGAACAGTCCCCGCCGCTCCACTTCCTGATGGAACTTCTTCGTATTCAAGCCAGGCTGCACGGTAGCCGTCAGGTTGACGGTATCCAGCTCAAGCAGCTTGTTCATCCGCGACATGGCTACCACGATGCCTCCCTGTACAGGAACAGTACCGCCACATAGATTGCTCGCAGCGCCTCGCGGAACGATCGGGATGCGATGCTCATTGGCAAGCCTCAATATAGATTGCACCTCAGCCGTCGTCTCCGGATAGACCACCGCATCAGGCAGCGATTGCAGCATAGGGGTAGCATCATAAGAATGGGTGACCAAGGTCTCCTGATCATCTCGAAATCGTTCTTGGCCGAGCCATTGAAGCAATGACTGTCTTACCTCAGAATCTAGCATCTCAATTGCACCTCTCCTCTTCCTGTCTTCATCGTAGATGAAGCCGAATCCATACAAATTGATGATTGCAAT
Source organism: Paenibacillus lutimineralis (assembly GCF_003991425.1). NCBI lineage: Bacteria > Bacillati > Bacillota > Bacilli > Caryophanales > Paenibacillaceae > Paenibacillus > Paenibacillus lutimineralis. The sequence continues at coordinate 1,147,684 of NZ_CP034346.1, read as the reverse complement.
GAATTTGATTGGCAACCAATGGGCGATATTCTGGACAGAAGCAGCTTAGAATCGAATAACTGTTCAGGTCATCTGATGACTTTTGGGATATTATACCTTATAATGAAAGCGTATGTATAGACTTAACTTAAAATTTGAAGGAATATAGACTTGAGGATTATACAGCCACATCAACCAGCAGGGGGAACTCGATCATGTACCATATACAAATGAAAAAAGGGGCAGAGCTCGTTACAGAGCATCTGCTCCAGCAATTGAAAGACGGCAGCTATGCCGAAGGGCAGCGACTTCCCTCTGTGGAAGCGCTGGCCAAGCAATACCAAGTGGGCCGGTCAACGATCCGCGAAGCCCAAAGCGCCTTAAAGGCGATGGGATGGCTCGATATCCGTCACGGCGGAGGTACCTTCGCACGTCGACCGGAGCACCATCCTGCCGAGCAATTGATCAGCTCACTTGCGGATATGGATTCGCTCCGTTCCTTGATCGAGGCCCGCAAGCTGGTTGAGATCGGCTCAGCCGCACTCGCGGCGCGAAGAAGAACGGAACAGGACCTCACACGAATGTCTTCTTGTCTTAAGCTGATGGAAGAACATCTGGACGATGAAGAGAGAAGCCAGCAGGATGACCTGCAATTCCACGTCTATTTGGCTGAAGCCAGCCACAATCCGATCCTGGTCCCGATGCTTGCCATGTTCCATCAGGAATGTGCGAAGCATATGGGCAGCACAAGGCGTATGTGGCTGTTCGGCGAACGCGCCTCTGCCCTACAGCTATTGAAAGAGCATCAGCTCATCTATGAAGCCATTTCCCTTCAAGACGAAGCCCTTGCCTCCCAGCGGATGGAAGAGCATCTCACGAAGGTGGAGATGGTGTTGAACGTATAGGTGATTAAAGAGAGGGACTTGCGTGGAGCAGCCTGCGATTATAGGAAAAGGACGCAAAGAAATCGGGAACAGCCATGTTTCAGATGAAACCCTGTTATTCCCGATATCAATTATACAGCTTACGTTCATTTCGCTTAAAAGAACATGCCTGCAATTGCACCGCTCAGCAGATTAGCTAACGAGCCTGCAATTACTGCCTTAAATGCAAGACTCCCTACCTCACTGCTCCTCTCAGGGGATAATGAACTAAATGAACCCAACATGATCCCCATGGAGCCGATATTGGCAAATCCGCAGAGGGCAAAGCTAACGATAGCAACCGTCTTGTCTGACAAATGTCCCATCTGTTCAGCAAAAGAACCAAAGGCTATCATTTCATTCATCACAAGCTTTTGTCCCAGGAAGCTTCCTGCCATAGTAGCCTCTGACCAAGGAACACCAATCGCAAAGGCAATAGGCGAGAAAACCCAGCCCAGAATTAATTGCAGTGACAGTTCGCCAAAACCAAACCATCCGCCGATCCACCCAAGCAGCCCGTTGAGCAAAGCCACCATCGATATAAAAGCGATCAGCATGGCCACAATTTGCAGCGCCATTTTCATACCGGCAGAAGCGCCTTTTGAAATAATATTAACGATGCTTTCCTTTTTCCCTGATTTGTTCTCTTCAAGCTCATGTATATCAACCTTGACGGGTACTTCCCGTTCCGGAATTATAATCTTCGCTATAATAAGCCCCGCAGGAGCCGACATGATGCTCGCGGATAATAAATATTCCATAGGTATCCCGAGCGCAGCATAAGCGACCATGATCCCGCCGGCGACAGAGGCTAGCCCACCAACCATAACCGCGAACATTTCCGATCGCGTCAGGTATTTCATATAAGGCTTGATCATAATCGGAATTTCCTGCAGTCCCAGAAAAATATTCCCTGCTGCCGCTAAAGATTCAGATCGGCTTGTCTTCAGCAATCTGCCAAGTCCCCCCCCAATGACACGCATAAAGATCTGGACGATCCCAAAATGATATAAAATACCGATCAAAGGAGTAATAAAGACGGCCAGCATGGCCACGCGAATCGCAAAGATATTGCCTGTGGGCATCGTCTTGTCGGCCAGGCTGCCGAATACAAAGCCCAGGCCTTCATATCCGTAGTGGAACAAGTTCGTAATAGCCCCTGATATAGCTCTTATCACCTGCTTGCCAACATCCCATTTCAACACGATAAAGCCAAACAATAATTGAATAAGAAAACCTATACAAATGGTGCGATAATTGATATTTTTCTTATGGTCTGACATCAAATAGGCAATAACGAAAACAACGAAACAGCCCAGCAGTCCCCATAAAATATTCATTCTATCCACTCATTTCTATCCATTCGCGAGTTCATGAGCATAAGGTATCGATTGGAATGCTCCTTTACGTTGAACTACGATCGATGAGAATTTACTTGCAAATCTAACGGCTTCTATAATGTTATCCAATGATTTGAGATGATTCCCTTGTAATCTGGTGCAGAGCGCTCCGATAAAGCTATCGCCCGCCGCCGTTGTATCGATGGCTTGTACTTTCTCAGCCGGAACCGCGATAGAGCCCTCCGGATGGCAGACCAGACTGCCGCGTTCACCAAGCGTAACAATGACACAACCGGTGCCTTGTTCCATTAACTTATGCGCGCCTTGTATAATCTCATCTTCACTGGTTGTATCGCATCCTGTCAGCATATGCATCTCACTTTCGTTCGGGATAAGAATATCCGTTACTCTGAGCAATCCTGCCGGAATTTCTTTTGCAGGCGCAGGATTGAGCACAGTAATTTTCCCCTCATCTTTCGCTAATGCAAAAGCATGCTCTATAACATGAATCGGAACTTCAAACTGGGCTACAATAACGTCAGAAGACCCGATATTCTCTCTAGACAGGTCAACATCTCGTGTTGTCAGCCCCATATTGGAGCCGGCGCTGACTACAATCATATTACTGCCGTTTTTGGCGAACAAAATCAAGGCTTCTCCCGTAGGCAAATCCGGATCGGTATAAACATGGTCTGTAAGGATGCCTTCCTGCTGCATTGTTGCCATGAGCTGTTTGCCATTCTCATCCTGCCCGATTTTACCGATAAATTGTACCGACGCTCCTAACCTTGCAGCCGATACGGCCTGATTGAAACCTTTGCCCCCTGGTCCAACCATTTTGTCCGTTGCAAATATAGTCTCACCCTCAACAGGGAGGGATTCCAGCAATAAGCTGGAATCCATATTGATGCTGCCAAGTATGCATATCTTCTTCATCTGTGCTTCGCTCCTATCCAATTACAATATTCTCTCTGTATTATCTATTTTAGGAATTTGGGCAGTATTATGAGAACATCACATAAGACAATACTAGCGTACTTATAATACCAACGATAATTGGCACTGAAGTCCGTTTAACAACAGCCATCGGACTCTTGCCAATAATACTGCAGACAACAATGATAACCGCAGCAACTGGCGACACCGAGCGGACCAGGTTAGCAATTAATTGCATAGGAATGGCCAACATTACTCCATTGATACCAACATTATGTGCGATATCAGGCAGCAAACCTACCGAAGCGTAGAATACAGCAAGACCGCCGCCGCTGATCAGACCAATAAGCGCTGTGATCCCTGAGAAAGCGAACATCAAGATCATTCCTGCCCCATTGACATCTTTTACCGAATTGGTCAGCATATCAATAATGCCCAGCGCTTTCAGACCATCTACCATCAAGCTTGCCGCAACAAGCAGCGCTACGACCATAGCAAGCCCGTTCCCCATACCTTTGAAGAATACCATTAGCTCATCGAACACTTGCTGGATCTTGCGTTTGCGAATGATTTCAATAATAACTGTAACGATCAGAGAAATAAACGTGATTTCAACCAGACCGATTTTAATCGACTTAATAAATATACCAAATACAGTAATCAGGATCAGTGGAAGAATCGGCAGAATCCCATAGAACGCCGGAGGCAAATCCTCACGTAATGCAGTCAGCTTGGATTCATCGATATCATCGGTTTCCGGATTCTTCTTATCCAAATATTTCTGCCAGAAATAATGTGCAATCGTCATGAGTATCAACGTAGGAATCGAAATGGCAGCGTGATATTTCAATACATAATCCATCAGATCGATACCAAAGGTCTCAGCCGCAATAACATTATCCGCACCAAGAGGAGTCGGGATAATTGTCGCTGTTGTCGCAATTACAGCACCTGCAGTAAGCGCGGACATTCCGATACGCTTCAGAACTGGATACAATGTAGCCATCAGAAGTACAGCCAGACTTGATGCACTCGGAACAACAAGAGACAGCAGGTTTCCTACGATAAAAATAACCGGGACTAACACATAGACTGATTTGATACCGGATAATGGCTTCATCAAGGTTCGAACCGTAACTTCATTCGCGCCAATCTGCGTCATATACGACGAGAAGCCGAACAGAACCATGATCGTCATCCCGATATTCCCTAAGTTGTTGACGAAACTTTGTGTAATCGATTTGATCGGATCCAGCCATATAGAGCCTGTCGTTGTTTCTTCAGGCAATACAGGGTGCCCCATAAAAGCTGCTCCAAATAGAAGCAGGATACCCGCAATGAACAATGCAACCGTAGCATTGACCTTCTTATAAATCATCCAGCCTGCCAGCACGATTACAACTAAACCGAATATGAGTTCTACCAAAGTGATTCTCCTCTCTAAATGCTGCCTTTTATCGAGTATTAGCTAATTGCTCTACTGCCCACGCTCTGAAAGCGTCTACATCAATATCCAAGCACACCGTTGCATTTGGCTCTCTATGATATCGATTCTTCAGATCTACAATCGTAGTGCCTGCTGTATATGTGCCTGAAGTCTCGACATCTACGAAGCAAACTTGAGTCTTGAACAATTCGGGATTGACAATATAGGCGATTGCGCATAAATCATGCATTTTTAGTCCTGTCTTCAAGCTGCCACCGCGATAATGCTGGAACATGGAATACATCATCCTGCCTGTTTCATTCAAATCGCGAATGGTCTCTACATTGTCCGGGGTCAAGGTGGCCTTGCTTGTCACATCAAGTCCTACCATCGTAATATCAAGCCCTGAAGCAAATACGATCTTGGCGGCTTCCGGATCGGCAAAGATGTTGTATTCTGCCGTTGGCGTATGATTGCCTGCAGATGCTGAACCACCCATCAGCACAATCCGTTCAATCCGCGATTTGCATTCCGGATACAATGTCAGGAATAAAGCGATATTCGTCAAAGGGCCAATCGGTACAAGGGTTACTTTTTCTTCGTTGTTCATGATCGTCTCTCTAATTGCATTAACCGCATGCTCCGGATGAATCACCTTCTTCGGTTCTGGAAATTCATATCCGCCCATCCCCGATTCTCCATGAATATGGCTGCTGTCCTCATATGGAATACATAATGGTTTATTGGCGCCCTTGGCAACTGGAATGTCCTTATCAAAAAATTCAACCAGCTTGAGTGCATTATTCGTCGTTTTTTCAACAGAGACATTTCCGGCAATGGTTGATAGCAGCTTGACGTCCAACTTCTTATGAAATAACGCCACTCCGATAGCAACGGCATCATCAATCCCTGGATCAGTATCAATGATGATAGGAATTTTCTTATCAGTCATTCGGTTCAACATCCTCTCAATTGGTGTAATAGAGCATTCCCAGATTCTCAATTTCCGACGTATCATCAAATGTGTAATCGGTTACTCATTTGAGTATCATAATAAACTCATCTTAAAACGCTGTCAATACGTATATCCCTTGAAATTATTACAATTGATGTGAATAATGTGGAACCGGTAACATATTTCATGTAATATTGTGTAACCGGTATCCTATTTTTGGATCTTCATACAGTTGAATACCTGATATTTATTAAGTATAGTAATATAGAAGCACAGAAGTAATTAAAGGAGCTGAGAACAATCCCAACGATTCGAGATGTTTCAAAATTAGCAGGGGTTTCCGTGGCGACCGTTTCTCGCGTCCTTAATCAGAAGGGGTATGTTCATAAAGATACGGTTCAGAAAGTTCATGAAGCTATCGAAATGCTACAATACACACCCAATGATATTGCCCGTAGTTTATCCAAGAAATCCTCCAAAACGATCGCTCTCATCGTCCCTGATATTACGAACCCGTTCTTTAATGAACTTGCGCTTGCCGTAGAGAAGGTAACGCAAATGTACGGATATACAACGATACTTTGCAATACCAATGATTCCCCTGCCGTGGAAAGGCAATACATTCAAACATTAAAACAAAAATACATTGATGGATTTATTATGGCTACAAATACCTTGTCCTCGAATGAGATAGACCAGTTACAGATTCCGTTAGTTGCACTGGATCGCTCAAACTTTCAGACGGTGCCCACTATTTCTTCGAAAAATCGCGAGGGTGCACGTTTGGCCGTGCAAGCCTTACTGCAACAAGGTTGTACCAAAATTTTGCACATTAGGGGGCCAAAAGGATTATGGATTGCAGAGGAACGCTGTCAGGGCTATCTCGATCTAGTTGAAGATTTAGACTGGTTCACACCTAAGCTAATTGTTAATGGAAATTTTCAGTTAAAAGAGGCTTCAGAAGCTGTAAATAAAATCTTTGACGCACATCCTGATATTGACGGCATCTTTGCTGGCAATGACTTAATGGCGATAGGCGCGCTTCGCGTTATGCAAAAACGTGGTATTCGTGTACCGGATCAGGTACAAATCATTGGATATGACGGTATTCCGCTTGGGGAAATGGTCTACCCGGAATTATCTACGGTATCTCAGCCGATTTATGAAATGGGCATGCTAGCTGCCCGCATCCTCATCAAGAAGATTGAGCAGCAGCCGCTGGAAGAAATGAATCACCAGATGGATAATGAACTTATTCAACGTGGAACAACGCGTCACACTTCTTGATCATCAGTGATCATGAACGCAAACAATGGGCTCCTAAGCGGCAGGAGCCCATTTGTTATCCATGACAGTGCGTATTTTATTTTACTTTATAACCGAAAGGCAGCTAGGCGGCATATGATCTGACAGCCAAACTTCATTGCCCGCATAATAGAAGGTTATGCCCTGTTGCTTTGCAGCTGACGTATCAACCTGAAGCATCACCAGCTCTCCCCTGCGGCTCCCCGCCAACGCTGCAAAATGGGTCCCTTCCGATAAATGGACATACTGCCGACCCATCGGACGCAACCCTTCCTTCAAAATAGACGGCAAAGCCTTCATGTTCGTACCGTGGTATAGAATGGCCGGAGGATTACCCGGTGTGTATTGTATTTTATCATGACTATGCCCGTACCTTGCCTTTATACGCCCATCTTTAATTTCAAAACGCTGTTTGTCCGAATTGCGAACCACCTGCTCTATATCCTCCTGTTTCACCCACGACCACCTGGACTGGGCTTGGATGGCGGCCAATAGGGTGCTTATCGAACATGTGCCATCCTCTGGATCCAGGACAACACCAAAATCCTCAGGCGTGTGCCGAAGGAGCTTGCTCATCATTTTACTCAAGCCTTTTTCTTGGGTCTGACTTAACATATTTATCACTTCACTTTTCTAATCCTTATTTCTAATTTCCAATAGTTTCATTATACTGATTCGCATGCTTGTGAAACAGGGGATACTCAGCTAAACTCAAACTTTCCCCCTACTCTAACGAAACTACATATCGCTATTGCCGCAAAAATAAGGGGCTTTCACATCTAACGAAACTCTGTACCACTATTTGAAGTTAAATTCCCGTTCTTAGCGACTATTTTAGCAAAATAGCGATACCACGTTTCGATACAATTTTTGGCTGTCCATTTCGGCTTGAATAACGATACCCTGTTTCGTTAGCATTTGCTGCAATGCATTTACTACCTGGTTCTCAGCTCCGGCTCCCAATAATTCCAATATACAAATTAGCTCGGACATTTGAAAAACCAGGGGAACACGCTGCTTCCAGTCTCCATGCAAAAAAGGGGCCTTCCAAAGATCTTTCGACCTTGAGACGCCCCTTCTGCAATTCAAAATACTGGTAGATCCGTGGCCCTCCATTTGGAGCTTTCCACCGCTTTGCCCTTTCTGGACTTCCCCCTTCGGTATACGAACGGTTCAGGCCAGCAGAAGTCTAGCCCAGATCACCCAATCACTCCGCTGTTCCTTGAGTCACCCCATGAACATATGTCAGCCACGGAGTATCCAGCGCACCTTGCCCCGGATTATAGGTGAAGAAGTACTCAATCGCGTCCCCGTATTGGAGATTATTTATAGGGTAGATATAATTGCCGTCCCCTGTTGGCACCATGGCTACGTTCAACTGGCCCCCATTATTCAGCTTGTAATGCAAATCGGCAAAGGTCGCCCCGTTCACATAGAACAGCAAGTTATCGCCTGTCTTCTTCAGTCCGCGCACTTCATCACCAATGATGACAACCGTAGGTGCCTTCGGCAAAACCGTGATGGTGCAGACAGCTGTTTTATTGCCGTCTACCGTTGCAACAGTTACTGTAGTCGTCCCCGAAGCCAGCCCAGTCACAACACCATTCTGATTTACGGAAGCAATGCTGGCATCGGATACAGTCCATGATACCTGCTTATTCGTTGCATTCGCTGGCGTCACATTAGCATTTAACTGTACCTGCTGATCTACTTCCAATTGTGCATTCGTCTGACTCAAAGCTATACCGCTCACGGGAATGTTCCCGGGATTCTCACCGCCACCTGGTTTATAGACGCGCACATAATCTACCTGCATTGTCGCCGGGATATCGCCAGGGTCCGGAGCCAGCCCGCCGTCAAAGTGACCGCCAACCGCCAGATTCATAATGATATAGAAAGGCTGATCAAATGGCGCGTTCGGATTGTTAGGCGCAGCTACCGAATACCATTGATCTCTGGTTACTTTAAAGAAGAATTTGCCGTCCACATACCATTTGAAGTTATCCTCTTCCCAGATCAAGGTATATACATGAAAATCATTGGCGAAGGTTTGCCCGTCAGGGAAGTGATATTCGCCGGCAATATATTTATTCACCGGCCACTGACCGCCAAAATGCACCGCTCCGCTGGTCGTTCCAGGCAACCGTCCCTTCGCTTCCATCACATCGATCTCCCCAGAGGCAGCCCATGCGCCATATGCTTCATCTTCCGGAAGCATCCACAGGGCCGGCCAGATTCCATTGCCTGTAGGCAATTTGGCACTAAAGTCGACTCTGCCATACTGCAGCGAGAGATGGCCTTTGGTATTAATCTTGCCTGAAGAGTACTGCGCATAACGATTAGGGTCCTGCGGGAAAGATTTCGGATCGTTCAAGGCCCTGATATTTAACTTTCCATCCTGTACGAATACATTTTGCTCACTATCCGTATAGTGCTCCAGCTCTGCATTTCCCCAACCCCAGCTATTAGGATCATCACCAATATAATAGCCTAGTTCATAATTCCACTTGCTTGTATCCAGCTGAGTCCCATTGAATTCATCCTGCCAAATGAGCGTCATGCCCGCAATCGACGGATCGCTTGAAGTACCGATGGCGATATCCTCATGATCGGTTACGTCAGGACGCGGAGCATTCGGATTGCCGATGAATGTATAGTATACATAGTTATTGCCGATGCCTCCGCCCGATTGTCCATTGAGCGGATAACCGATACGCAGCTGTATATCCTCCTGCACCGGCTGGAACCACAGCCCATAGATATAGTCGGCCCAATATCCCCACTGATTGGCGTCCGACATGTTATTGTAGCCGTTGCCCGCATATACAAATCGGCTCTGAGCCGAGTTCGACATATCTACCCATTGTCCATTGACATTGATCTGATACACGAAATTTCCGAGCTCGGTGCCGATCGGCGCTCCCCCGTCGATTTTAGGCAGCGGTATGCCGATAACCCCTTTTTCATCCGCTGTGTATGTTGTTGTTCCATCATAAGAGCTAATCGTATATGAGTTTCTGACTGGTTCATTAAAGTGAATCGTATACACCAAGTTCGCCGAGGAGGTCTTGGACGCGAATTTCACCTGAATAGACTCCGTAACGGTAAACCAATAGCCGCCGCCACCCTCGGTGAATTGTCCGAAGTTGCTGTCGTAAATCCAGCCGCTGGCTGCATTATTGTCAATATCAATCCAGGTGCTGCTGTTTACAGGCTTCACATACACCTTCAAATCATCGGCCACGGCTTCATAGGTTATGGCTGAGTCATTATTGAAAATAGGATAGGTAAAGCCCGCTCCGCCAGTAAATCCTGCAGTAATGTCTGGTCCTTGCGTAGGTGACATGGCAGTGATCGTCGTTTTAATGATATTTTGGAATACAAGTGTGTAGTCCAGTGTAACCCCGTTAGCCTTGGAGTACAGTTGAATCTCCGTGGTTGCGGAGAGAGTGAACCAATAGCCGTACAAGCCGCCATCGCTCCAATGCCCCCAATTCTGGTTGTAAATAAAGCCACCAGCACTGTCAATATCGATCCAATTACCGTCCACTTTCACATTTACTCCAATGTCAGCGGACACCTCATTCCAGGTTGCGGAGCCTCCATTGAATATTGGCATGACAAACCCGTAGCTGGCTTGCCCAACTCCCGATTTTGAGATCACAGGTCCATCTGCTGGCGAGAAGTAAGACATAGAACTAACTGTTGTCCCTGCTCCGTCTGCCTGGGCTTTTGGGGCTGGCAATAAACCCATACTCACGATCAGAACTGCTGCCAGAACCAAGGAAAGTATCTTTTCCCTATACCGTTTCATATTCATCCTCCTCCAAAAATGATTCCTTATGCTTGCGCCGCATCAGCTGGCGATACTCCGTGGGCTGCATATTCATCACATCGCGAAATGCCCGAGTAAAGCTCTTGTAGCTCTCGTATCCCACCATAGCAGCGATCTCGATAACTTTATGTTCGGTCTCGGCCAACAGCTTCCGGGCTTTCCCCATACGCACATCGCGAAGGTATTCCGCAAAGCCTTTGCCGATATTCTTCTTGAACAGGTTTGAAAAATAAGCATAATTCAGGGACACATGGTTGGATACCATGGCCAGGTCTAGCGGCTTGTAGTAATTTTCGTGGATAAAGCGGATCGCTTCGTTTAAATCCTGCGAATTGCGATAATGGCACTTGAATTCATAATAAAATTGATTCAGCCTAAGCAACTGCTGCTGCAGCGCCTGTATATAGTCGCGGATGCCCGGATAGTCGAAAAGGTTCTGCAAGCATTTAATATCTAATGCTTCTTCCCCCATGTAGGGCCGAATCACTCGCTCATATTCCCTCAGCATCTGAATCATAACGCGGCCCAGGTCCTGGGTATAACGAATGTGATAACGCTGCAGCACATCCTTGTGGAACAGCTTGGATATCCCTTCGGTGATTTTTACGTTGTTTCTGGTGCCTATGAGCTGGAACAGCGCGTAAATCTCCTCGTAGGGAAGCTGCCACTGCTGCACCAGCCCCTCCGTATGAGTCGGCAAAATGCAGTCCTGCTCCGGGAACAGGTAACTGTTGCGGTGAAGCTCCATCACTTGACCATAGCTGGCTGGCAGTTCCTTTAATCCTTGCTGCGGACCCGTCATCACCGAAATAGCACGAATTCGCTCGGCCTTGAGAGCAGCCGGTAAAGCATCCGTATCCACAGACGCATCTACGGCGAGGATCAGCTGTGGACTATGCTGCAGACAGATGCACCCCTGCTTGCCATATACACGGTAGGCTATAGATTCCATACTGTGGGAACTACTTGCCCCTGGTTGGTTAATCCACAGCTTCTCACGCAGCAGGCACAGGCGATAGTTCTTCCACAGCTGCGGGTTTTGCTGCTGGGTCTGAATAACCCATGCCTCTTCGTTAGCCGCGCCTTGCATATACATGCTCAGCTCTTTCCGATCTGTCTCCTTAGCCAGGCGAGACAAATGCTTCATATTGCGTGACAGCACCTGCCGAGCTCTTACCTCCTGCATTACATGCTCGATGGAGGCTTGAAGATCCTCCCGCTTCACAGGCTTGAGAAGGTATGCCTTCGCCCCGAGTGCAATGGCTCTTTGGGCATAGGCAAAATCACTATAACCACTGATGATCAGATAATCGACCTTAATACGCTCCTCTTTGGTACAGGCCATTAACTCAAGTCCATCCATATCCGGCATCCGAATATCGGTAATCACCAGCTGGATGCTATGATGCCGCAGCAATTGCAAGGCCTCGACTCCATTGGCAGCGCAGTAAATAGAGCCTAGCTCCAGGGGAAACTGCTGCAGCATGGCCTGCAATCCATCGCGAATATGCTTCTGATCGTCGGCAATCAAAATGTTAATCATCCTACCATCCCCCCAGATTCACATTTTCCCATGGTAAGCGTATCATTACGCGAGTATAGGCGCCCTGCACGCTGTCTATCCAAAGTCCATAGTCTTTGCCATAGTTCAGTTGTAAGCGTTTGTGCACGTTCCCCAAGCCTAGTCCGTTCTTGCCAGTAACGATTGGCGTATCCGATTCGCCCAGCAATATAGCTTGCAAGCTGGCCAGAATCTGAGGATCAACGCCCACGCCGTCATCGGCGATCTCGATCAGCAAGAGGTTGTCATTCTCCACCCGGACGGTGATCTGGATATGTACACTGCCGCCTTTGGGTGCCGCATGATGAACGGCGTTTTCAACGATGGGCTGCATGCACATTTTCGGAATCGCATAGAGAAGCACTTCCTGGGGGAGTATCTCCGTTAATACGTAGCCGCCTCCCTCCATAAAGTTAATGAATTTGATATAACTCTGGATGTTCGCAAGCTCTTCTTCGAGGGCTACGGTATCTCCACTCCATTTCATGCTATAGCGGAGCAGTGAACCTAGCGATACCAATGCTTCAGCAATCACAGGCTGCTGCTGGACCTCCGCCTGCATCCGAATCGCTTCCAGCGCGTTATAGAGAAAATGCGAATTGATCTGCGAATGGAGCGAATGCAGCTGTGCGTTCTTGGCGATCAACTGCTTATCAACGACCTGGGTCATCAAATGTTTAATCTCATCCAGCATTTTATTGTAAGTAATGGCGACCTCATCGATTTCGTCACCGGTTTCGTCTTCTTCTAGCCCTGTATCAATTTTCTCATCCAGCTGCCCTTTTCGAACTTTGCGCATGGAAGAGAGCACGCTGTCCAATCGGCGAAAAAGACGCCGCGTGGTGTGCGATACCAGGAGCATCAATAACAGCAGCACGCAGAGTGTAATGACAACCACCAGTGCGTACCAACTGCGCGGACCCTTCATCAGTGCCTGATGTGAAGCAATATCTACCACATAGGCATCCAGCGGAACAAGATAGCGGTATACAGCATAATAGGTTTGACCACCTACCTGAACCTTCAGTGGGCTATTCTGCTCTAGCGCATCCAACTGCCGATGGATGCTGGCCAGAATTTGCTCCAGTTCTTCTCCAGCTGCTTGTGAGAATGAATGCTGAGGATTATAGATATAACGGGAAGCATCGCCTCCTTCCATCACGACAGAGAAGAAATCCCCCCCTGTCTCTTCCAGAAGATCGCTGAAAAACAGATTGTGCGGCGTGCGAATTTCCATAATACTGGGGCGCTTCTGCTGCTGACCCTGAAGACGTACAAGCCGATAGTAAGAGAGGGTGTGCTCTCCATCCTGAAAAGCAAATATACGGTAAGCTGCCCCGCCTTCATCCCGGAGCGTCTGCCAATAATCTTGCGGCGTAAACTTGTCATAATGGTAGATTTCCGGCCAGATTTCATACAGGTCTGGATTATCGACATAGAAGCTGAGCTCACTAATCATCTCATTACTCTGGATAATGTTGTGCATCTGCTCAAATTGATTTTGTCTGAATTTCACCAACCGCAGGCCGTCACCACGCATATTGGAATGGATAAAGTCTACAAAGGATTTTTGCGTCAACGCTGTCGAGGAAGCGTTTTCAATTATGTCCATTTTACTGCGCAGCTTCTCATTGATCCGGGAGATATGGCTGCTTCCATTAGACATTGCATCTTTATATAGCTGGACCTCCTGAATACGAATAAATAAAAAGGATACTGAGATGGCAGGGATGGCTATCAGCATACTAAATGTTAAAAACAACTTTTGTGATATCCGGGAATTACGGTATATTTTTCTGACTTTTGTCAGTAATCTCTTCATGCCAACGCCCCCCACTTCCCTGTAATATACCATATATTACAATCCGCCCGTAAAGTCATCTGACTTCATCGTTAAAATAGTAGAGACGGTAAGAGTGGGGTTGCCAGCCATCATTTCGATAGCCGGCATCCATTCCAATATAACGAGATCGTATTACTCCGCCATTTTAGTCTTTCGTACATCCAACTCGCCCTGACGGTATTCCATCACCTGGTCAAAGCCGTAACTTGTGCGGCGGGCCAGGAAGCCTTCAAAGATCTTATCAAAGGCAGCCTCATCCTTGGCGGTAATCAGCTCTGGCATGACTTCTTCCCAATTTTGAGAAATACGCGCCCAGTTTACCGCTGCATCGGAATCGCCAAGAGGATCCAATCCTTTGTAGATGCCGCCATCAATATCTGCCTGGGCATTGGCGAAATCGGCCATTTGCTTGATGACTAACGCTTTCTCCGGTCTCCACTGATCGACGATGACAGGGTTGCGCATCATCCAGTAAGTATCCATAATGCCGTATTCCTTCTCCAGCTTCTCAATATCGGAATCCAGCAATTGGGCCATATCCGCCTTCAACTGCGGCTTGCCATCAGCCATTTCCCACATCTCGCCTTCCTGGCCAAGGAATAAATCTCTTTGCCCTTCCTCGCTAGCCAAGTAAGTCAGGAAGCGAATCGCACGCTCTGGATTCTCGCAGGACTTGCTAATCATCGTGACCATCCAGCCATCCATATTCCCCGGGAATAGCTTGGCGCTATCACCTTTGCTGTTCTGCGGCCCGTCGACGGCAATATAGTAAGAGTCCGGATTGTTGCTTGCGGCCAGCATCGGGTTAACCGCCGTCATTCCGGTCCACTCGCGGACCATCATGAAATAACGGGCATTATTCGTCTTTTCCTCGACCTGGGTATCGGAATCTACCAGAAAATCTACATTAATCAGTCCACGCTCGTAAGCGGTACGGAAGGTTTTCAGCCAAGTCAGGTAATCCGGGTCGGTGATGCGATCGTATACTTTGCCGTCTTTTTCATGCGGGACAGCTAACAGATTCTGCAAATACTCTGTCATCCCGTAAGGCACATTCCCCTGTGCAAAGAAGGGGCTAATCGGCTGGCCTTTATACTCGGAATACTGATCCTTGAGCAATTGCAGCGCATTCAGGAAGCCTTCCGGTGTAGATAAGTCCGGACTGCCCATGTCCTCATACAGGTCTTTCCGGACCAGGAAGGTCTGGTTGGCCGCTGTCATACCGGTTTCATGCATCAGGTTAGGACTATATGAATCATTAGGAATGCCGTAGGTGTTGCCGTTTTCTTGCTTATACCACTTCAGCGTACCGTCCCCGGCTACTTTGAAGAAGTAGGGATCATACTGGTCTGCCAGCTCATTCAAGGCATACACATGATCGCCTTCCCACAGCTTCTTGACAGCGGTTTCCCAAGAACCCATAGTAATCAGGTCCGGAAGTTTGCCGGAGGTCATCATCAAGGTAATATGCTCATTAGCTTCGCCGGAGGGAACTTCAATGTTCACTTTTACGCCTGTTTTTTCAGTAATGTACTTGGAATTCAAGCTCTCCCCCCAGGAACGGCCGTACCAGGAAGCGCCTACAAACCAGGACATCTCTACAGGGCTTGTATCCAATTTCCAGCCGGGTTCATCCGGATTCAGCTTAACCTCATTTTGCGTGTTCTCGGGCTTATTGTCTGCAGGCGGGGAATTCGGCTTATTGGAGCTATTCTTGCTTCCCGTACATGCAGCCAGGCTCAGCATCAGAACTACAGCCATGATTAAGGCCATGCTTCGCTTCATGTGCTTGTGTTTCATTACATGATCATCCTTTCTTGCTAACGATAATGGTTGTATATAAATCATCTGTCCTAGTAAACCTTCGGTTACGGTTATTTAGACAAATGACGCTTACCCTTTAATGGCGCCAATCATTACGCCTTTGACCAGATAGCGCTGTATAAAGGGATAGACCGCAAGAATCGGTAGAGTCGCCACCATCATGGAAGCAAACTTGATAGAGTTGCCGGGCAACTTCGCTCCGAACTGTGCCATAGCTTGCTGCTGCATGAACGACATGGAGTTCTCGGCGATAATTTTGTACAGCATCGTCTGCAACGGCAATTTATCCTGCGAGCGGATGTACAGAACCCCCTGATAGTAATCGTTCCAATGATATACGGCTGCAAATAGCGATATGGTCGCAATGACGGCCATGCTATTGGGCAGTACAATTCTGAACAGCACCCCATAATCGGAAGCACCGTCTACCTTTGCGGACTCCTCCAGACTGTCAGGAATTGTACGATAGAAGCTGATGAAAATAACCATATCAAAAAAGGTATACATCGCCGGTATGATGAAAACCAGGAAATTATCATACAGGCCCAGCTTGGTCATGAGTATAAATGTAGGAATCAACCCGCCGGAGAACAGCATCGTAATCAAGGCAATTTTCATATATACCTTACGGCCGATCAGATTGGATTTACTCATGCCGTAGGCCACAATAGCGGTAAACAATACGTGTACTACGGTTCCAATCACGGTACGCAAAGTGGTGACCAGAAAACCGTTCATCAAGTGCTCATCATTAAATACAACGCGGTAGCTGTCCAATGAGATCGCTTTCGGGAACCAGTTCACGGTGCCAAGCAAGGCCTGCTCCGGTGCATTAAGTGCGTTGATGAACACGAAATACATTGGATACAGCGTAATAAAGCAAACCGCCAGCATCAATAAGGTATTACAAACACTAAACAGGCTGATACCGCGAAGTTTTCTGCGTTTTCCCATGGATCCATCCCCCTTTCCTAAAAAATGCCTTCGCCATTAAGCTTTTTCGATGTGAAATTAGCTAGGAACAGCAGCCCTAATGCCACAATGGAGCGAGCAAACAAGACGGCCGTCGAGAAGGAGTAGCGCCCGGAGACCAACCCCATGTTATAGATATAGAGATCTATACTTTCCGCCATCTTCATGTTCATGTTGTTCTTCAACATGAAGATCTGTTCAAAGTTGCTGCCTAGCAGCCCACTGACGGCGAGAATGAACAGAATAGCAATGGTAGGACGGATGCATTGGATGGTAATGTACCACATTCGCTGCCAACGATTGGCGCCATCCAGTTCCGCCGCTTCATATAGCCCAGGATCTATGCCGGATATCGCAGCGATATAGATGATGGCGCTCCATCCGGTCTCCTTCAACGTATCGGAGAAAAAGGCAATCCACCAAAAGTATTTAGGATCGCTGTTAAATAAAATTTCACGCTGCTGGATTCCCAGTGCCATCATCAATTGGTTGATCACACCGCCCTCGCCCAGCCAATTGAGCATAATGCCACCGAATATCGTCCAGGCAATAAAATGTGGCAAATAGGAAATGGTCTGCACCGTGCGTTTGAAACGGATGCTGCGGATCTCATTAAGCAGTAAGGCAAATAAAATCGGGATGGGAAAGCCCAGCACCAGACGAATCGAACTCATCCCCAGCGTATTGCGGATCGATCGCCAGAAACGGTCGTCCATTACAAAGTCCTGAAAATGCTTCATCCCTACGAAGGGCGATTCCAACATAGACTTGGCAATGTTGTAGTCCATAAACGCAATAATTAGCCAAAACATAGGGATGTAACAAAAGATAAACATCCAGACAATCCCCGGAATAACCATGCTCTGCAGCTGCCATTGTCTCATAAAGGTTTTAATTTGTTCTGTTTTCTGTTGGAACATAGTGCCTTGCCCCCTTCCCCTCCATCGTATGAAAATACGCATAGGAAAAAAAGGCCATCATTTTTGGCCATATCCCATTTTTTTAGATTCGTTTGACCCTTGGTCTGAATGAAGTATGCTGTAGAAAATGGAGGGAGCGTGCAGGTAATGAATAAACTAATATGGCAGCAGGATTTTGTACATCATCCTACCGATCTGAAGGAATGGAATATTCGCCTGGGCAACGACTTGCTGGATGACCTTGGCCATGTTCTAGCACCAGGCTGGGGGAATGGGGAACAGCAGTTTTACACGGGGAATCATGATAATCTGTATATAGATAAGTCCGGCTTAAACCTATGCGCGCGCCGCGAGGAGACCCTTGCGAACGGACAGAGCTTCGCCTATACCTCAGCTCGTATAGACACAAAGGATCATTTCTCCTTCTGTTATGGCAAGCTCATTGTTCGCGCCAAGCTTCCCGTTGGGAATGGACTATGGCCTGCCGTTTGGCTGCTCCCGCAGCAACAGGTTTACGGCCCTTGGCCCGCTTCTGGCGAGATCGATATGCTGGAAGCCAAAGGCCGCCTGCCCCAGCACATATTCGGTACGCTTCACTATGGGAAGGATTGGGATCATAAAGTCACCGATGAGTTCTCCTACCAGCTCGAGGAAGGAACCATCAACGAATTCCACGATTACGCGATGGAATGGAACACCGGCTCGATCCGCTGGCTGATCGATGGACACTGCTACGCGGAACGTGAACTACAGCCTGGCATTCCCCCCTTTGACGAGCAGTTCTATCTGGTACTCAACCTGGCTGTAGGCGGCTGGTATGACAATGTCCCGGTCGACGAGGCAGCGCTGCCCGCGGTGATGACCGTCTCGAACATATGGGTGTATCAATAGCCTTGTTCATTTCGGCTGACAAGTATAATGGGTCATTCGTAGGCAAACGTTAAAAAGCAGAAAAAGCGTGCCGCTGGCAACAAATTCGCATACCCTTGAAACGCTCTAACGGAACTCCATATCGCGATTTGGGCAAAAACAAGGGCGGATCAAATCTAACGAAACTGTATATCGTTATTTGGACTAAAAACAGGGCAAATAAATTCTAACGAAACTACGTATCGCTATTCGGGCTAAAAACAGGCTTTGGGCCACCATTTTCGCTAAATAACGATACCCTGTTTCGCTAGAATTTTCAGATGCCGCTTTTGGCCTGAATAGCGATACCATGTTTCGTTAGAATTTCCAGATGCCCCTTTTCCTGAATAGCGATACCACGTTTCGTTAGAAAATATTGGCCTACCACTGGATGAACCTCTTCAGACGATAACGGCTGGAGGTAACCGTCAAGGCATGGTATCAATAATGATAGTTTCGAAAATTTAGGTGTATCAAATAGCTAATATAATAGGGGACTTCCTCGATGTTCACGAATATCTTTTATTGGCCTTCATTAAGAAAATAATCGGGTTAGCGATACAGAAAATGGCGTTTACTAAGAACAGCATAGTTGAAGCTTCATCCCCACCAAGACCAATCTCATCCACGATAATTGCCTGATAGTATAATAATTGGGCAGAGACGACTAACGAAACGAGTGATAGACCAAAAACAAACGAGCCATTCGCCAATTTCCTTCTTAGTTTGGGTAGGATGATGATCACAAATAATAATAAAGATACAATTAATAACGTGATGAAAATGGGCCTCATTAATGTAAATGCTCCCGCCGTTTCAAACGAGTCGTAAGTATACAAAGGATTACCTCCAAACTCTTTTATTTATAGGGCTAGATAGAATCCTATAATTGAATAATATTGTACGTATTACGCCATGGAAAGCAAGCGGTAGGAAGCTGATCAAGCTCTACTAGTATTCATTCGGGTCAGCCTCCTGCATCTCCCTCTTTGTATCCGGTGTTACCCGATCATGTAATAACGTTACTATAAGCTGTACGCCGTCACTCATTCCCTGTAAATACGAGTGCTCGTTCTCGACTGCCTGCTTGAAATGATGTTTATCCTCCCAAGCCATATACTCTGGAAGACTCGTTGGATCTGTATCTGGAAACATTGCGTCGAATGCAGCGCGTTCTTCAACACGGAGTTCACGCAGTTCGGGTTGGCGCTCAATCCAGGCTGCAACCTGATCCAACCTCTGCTCAATTGCACTTTGAAACCACGATGGCAATTCCATTGCTATTTGGCCTCCTCTGTATCGAAAATTGCTTAGTTACATCCATTATCAATCTGATGCTCGAACCATAACAGATAAAGTTCTCAACAAGATGCTATTTATTGGCTATATCAAATGTAATATTCGAGCTTTGCAAAGGTCTAAAAATCAAACCATCCTATTTCTTCAAGTTGGTTGAATGCGAGCATGACAATATCCAAGAGAAGCACAAAGAAATATAAAGGGACACAGACTAAAGTAAGCCGTGTCCCTTTGATCTATTATTTGATCCAAAAGAGTTACCATGTTTCCTTCTCATACCGAAGCTCGCTAATATGATACACTTCAATATCTGTTCAATCGAATAGCCCGCATTGCTCGATAATCTCATCCGCTTGCAGCAGCGTAGCTTCCGCTATCCCGACATGATTCAGGTTCATAAAGGATTGCACCGCTTTGTAACCAATCGCATATCCCGCATATGGAGACAATCCAACAGGGGAATATCCCTGTTCTTTTGCATAGATATCGCCAAACATGTAGCTGCTGACCTCGGCGAAGCCTTTGATATTCAAAGCGTTTTTCAGTACCTGGATAGAATACATCTCATCCTCTTCATCCAAGGAAGTCACCCAAGGACCTATTGAATCTTGTCCATACAATTCCCGAGCAAACGACTCCGCCAAACCCTCGATAATTAAATATTCTCCAACCGTTATGTTCCCATGGTCCCAGTCAAAATAGGAAAACCGAATGTTGTGATGAAATTCATGTGCAATCACGGCAGGAATTCTTGGAATATTATAGTTGTTCGGGTAAATGGTGACCTGGATAAATCCAGGGATTCCGCCAAATCCGGAGTATCCGTTGACCAATTCCAGCTTGTGGGGGTCCGCGATATACAAGCCAAGCTTCAGCTCGTCAGCATGGATTTTCAGTCCATGTTGGAGCGTGAAGTCCGTGCACGCGTGCAAAACTTCTTTTGCAGTAGATAAGGCGCCGATCTCTTTTAAATTCTGTAAAACATGAGTACCTGTCTCCGTTTCGCTTAAGTCCAAATGCCCAAGCATTTTTGCGGCCATGACGACATCGTAACCGCCCGGCTCTTTGGCATGAAGCGGCACATTGATGAACCTCCACATCGCCTCGAACGGTTTCATCATGGTATAACGGAAAAAGTCCTCTCTTTTACAGGGTTCCAAGCCATACAGCTTCTCATATTGTTCTAAAGTGTCTTCGACAGTAATTTTCATGAATTATACCTTCTTTGAGTTATGGGGTAGGGGCGGACTCATGGCTTCCATTTTAAATTCAGTCGACCCCCTCAAAAAACAGCATAAGGGATCACGTTACGTGAAGGTCAAGGCAACAAAATCAGACTATGGAGAGGAAACTGGCATGAGCGATCAAAGTTCCAATCTAACGCATAATGGAAGGAGCATCATCGGCGTATAGCTGGGGATGAATAAGTCTCGGCTCGGATAAAAGTAGGGGAACTAACGAAACTACATATCGCTATTTCCGCAAAAACAAGGACAAAAAAAATCTAACGAAACTACGTATCGTTATTTGGATCAAAAACAGGCTTTAAGGCCCTATTTTGGCTGAATAACGATACCCTGTTTCGTTAGAGTTCACTGTTTCGCGGCGAGGCAGCGCCCAAAGCTGCGAACTAGGCTGCGCCGGAGCTACGCCCTATATCAAATCCGCTTCGGCTGCTCCTGTAATGACGGATACAATGCTCTTCCGAAGCTGAGCCGCATTCCCTGCCTGGTATGGATCGGCATCGAAAATAATCGCATCAGCCAAATATCCCTCTGCGATCTGTCCCAATTCGTGGCCGCTGCCGAGAATTTCGGCGGCATCTGCCGTGGCCGCCTGCCACGCTTCCACACGAGTCAACCCATAATCCAGCAGCGTGTCAAGCTCCTGAAGGTTGTACCCATGAAGCGCGGGTGTGGCATAATCCGTGCCAAATCCGATGCGAACTCCCGCTCTCTTGGCATAGCGAACCGCATTAGGATGGGCTTCCACAGCGCGAGCGGCGCGATCACAAATGACCGGAGGTAATGCCAGCACGCCTGCCGGATCAGCGGCGATACGATATATCGAAGCTGTAGGCACATAGGCTACGCCGGATTGGGCCAGCCCGTTCGCCTGTTCCTCGGTCAGGAACATTCCGTGTTCTATCGATTCCACCTTGGCCTGGATGGACCAGTCAATCGTTACTCCGCCCCAGGTGTGAACCATCACCTTTTTATGATGAGCATGTGCATGACGAACGATGAAAGAGAACTCTTCCTGCGAAAAATTCGGATCAAGCACTTTTTCAGCAGGTGCTCCAAGGCCGCCTGTCGCCATAATCTTAATCCAGCCTGCCCCTGTATCGAAGATCTCCTTCATATGTTGCTCCAAATACTTCACCCCGCGGGCATCCGCTGCCCCCAGCATATCACTGCTGGTCTGTACCCTTAATGGCTGTCCATAATGCTGAACGAGATGGGCCACGGTGCCTGGAGGGAGCCCGCCCGCATCGCGCGCCGTCGTTACACCAGTCCGCAGCGTAGCCGCAAAGGCTTCAGCTTGCATAGCCTCGATCTCCCGGGCATCGCGCCTCAATTGATCATCATGATCAAAGTCTGTCCAAGCCAGGTGGGTATGAAGATCAATGACCCCCGGACTGATCCATAAATCTTGTCCTGACGGAGCCAACTCGCCATATTCCCGCCCCGATTCCACAATTGAGGAGAACCGCCCATCCTTAATGGTAATATCAAAGCGTTTCCCTTCAATCCCTGCTATAAATATGCGATTAAAGGTTTGCTCCCGCGGATGCTTATTGATCATGTCCTGCCTCCCAGATCTGCCGGACCCTCTCAACCGCGGCATCCGCGTCCCGCTCTACTAACTTACCGATCCCCTCAATCGCTTCCTCCACACTTTGCCGACAAGCATTAGCACCGAAATGGTTGATCCGCAGAAGCTGACCGAACAATTCACCATCTCCCGGAGCCACGATGCCAACAGGACGCTCGATAAGCAAGCTCTGCTCACCGGCTATCCGAACCGTCGTCGTCAGCTTGGAATAATATCTGCCATCCTTCTGCCAAGGCTCCAGCCCCAAGGCTTTAATGCCGGCAACCGCAGAGGATGCAGCCAATTCGTGACGCCGAATGACTTGTGCCAGGCCTTCTTCCTCAACAAGGGTCAAAGCAGCGATCAGTGCCCTAGCCTCCAGCGTTGGAATGTTAGCAGGAACACGTACCGGCGCTGCTCCATTGTCAAGTATTGGCTTCAAATCCAGCAAGGACAGGATCGAATTACGCGGTGCATTTACATTGGACTCCAAGAACTCCCAGCCCCGTGGTGAAACGCCGACCGCACTGACTCCATTAGGTCCGGCCAAAGCCTTCTGCGCACCTACTGCCACAAAGTCGACTCCCCAATCATCTACCCGCAGTTCCTCTCCCCCGACCGCTGAGACGGAATCCATCACCGTAATGAGGTTGTAGTCGCGGGCAATCTTTAATATCTCTTCAGCAGGATTCGCCCCGCCTGTAACCACTTCTGCCTGAACAAAAGAAAGCGCACACGGCCTAAACCGCTCAATTGCTGCAGCAACCTCTCCTACGGTAACCACTTCATTAAAGGGGACCTTTACCTCGGCAACGGTTGCACCGCCACGCTCAAGCCACCCTCCAAATAAGCTTCCGTAAGGGCCGGTCACTATATTTAAAATCGTCCTGCCAGGCGCAGCGATTCCTGCAGCCATCGCCTCAATGCCCAAGATCGCTTCTCCGGGGATGATGACAGGCGGATGCTGCGTATGCAAGAGCTTGGAGAACAGCCTGGTAAGTGTATCGAACTCGATTCGTGAGAGCGGCACATAGCCTTTAAGTTCTCTGGTCATATGAACCTCCTGATGTACTTAGTATTGGTATTCGCGGCACTGCGGACAGCAGCTCGCGGCTGTAATCCGTCTCGGGCCGGGCAAAGAATTGAGACTTGGAATTGACCTCTACCAGCCTTCCCTGCCTCATCACCGCTACAGTATCGCTAATCGCATGAATAACCCCCAGATCATGGGAGATGAACAGCATGGTGAGATTGAGCTCCTCTTTGAGCGTATGAAACAGTTCAAGCACACTTAATTGAACAGACACATCCAGCGCGCTCGTCGGTTCATCGGCAATCAGAAGGCTTGGCTCCACGCTTAATGCGCGCGCAATCGCAATCCGCTGCCGCTGACCTCCGGAAAATTCATGAGGATATCTATCCAAAGCTCCCTCTTCAATATGAACACGAGCCAGGAGCTCTTTGCATCTCTGTTCAACCTGACGCCGCTCTACGATTCTATGAAATAACAGCGCTTCAGATAGAATCTGCCGGATTGAATGCTTCGGATTCAGCGATGCGTCCGGGTTCTGGAAGATCATCTGAACATTTTTGTGCTGCTCACGGCTTCTCTTCTTCTTCAATGGCTGCGAACTCAGCCGGATCTCCCCCTCATCAGGAGCGATTAATCCAGCAATGACCCGGGCCAGGGTTGATTTCCCCGAGCCGGATTCTCCAACAAGGCCAAGGGTAGTATGCTGCTCTATATTCAGATCAACATGGTCCAGCGCGGTAAACCCGCCATATTGAACTGTTAAATTTTTCACCTGCAAAGCTGGCTCCATCACTCTTCACTCCCTTCAAGCTCTGGCAAAGGAAGCACCGAATCAAGCAGCATCCGCGTGTAAGGATTTGTAGGGTTTTGCAAAAGACTGAGCGTATCGTCATGCTCAACAATCTGTCCCTCTTTCATCACACACAACTTGGAACATAGGGCCGCAGCAATCGCAAGATTATGGGTGACAAACACCATGGCAAACCCTAGTTCACGCTGCAGGCTTGTGATCGTCTCGATAATTTGCCGTTGTACAGTCACGTCCAGCGCAGTTGTCGGCTCATCGCAGAGCAGAATGCCCGGCTTACATGCCAAGGCCATGGCGATGACGATCCGTTGGCATTGACCGCCCGAGAGCTGGCTCGGATAGCGATCTGATCTCTTCAAGGAATCAGGGAGGCCCAGCATTTCAAGTAATTCAAGCGCTTGGATACGGGATGCCTTCCGGCCTACTTTTTGCCTATAATAAATGACCTCCGCCACCTGCGCCACCACCGGGCAGAGCGGGTCTAGAGCGCCTCTCGGATCTTGAAACACCATGGCGCTGCTCACGTCGCTCTTGATGACTCCTCCTGTCTGCTCGATACCGCGAGGAAGCAATCCAAGAACCGCACGTAGCGTAAGTGATTTGCCGGAGCCCGATTCGCCAACCAGGCCCAGACTCTCTCCTTTACCCAGCGAGAAGCTGACATTGTCGACTAATTTCTTAGATTTAGCGGCCAACGATAAGGCCTCTACCTGTAATACCGTGTTAGCAGCCATTATTTTTTCCTCCATAAGTCTGCCAAGCCATCACCCACAAGAGACAAAGCAATCCCCGTATACACTACGGCCAGACCCGGAACTGCCGAGAGCCACCAAGCTGTCGTAATAAAAGAACGCCCGTCCGCAATCATGGTCCCCCAATCCGGGGTTGGCGGTGTAATGCCGATACCCAGATAACCGAGCGTAACGATCGCCACAAGCAGTCCGATCATGTCCGTCATGAGGACCACAATCGCTTGCGGCAGCACATTGGGCAGAAGATGGCGAAGGATGATTCTCACCCCAGGCAGCCCTAAAGTCTGTGCGGACGCCACCCATTCCTGCTCGCGGAACGAAGCGCTGAGACCCTTGACTACACGGGCAAATACGATCCATCCTACCAGCATAAAGGTGATATAAATGCCTCGTTCCCCCGCTCCGCTGGCAAAGGCCACGATAATAACGATCAAATAAAAAGGAAACGCGATCAGCGTATCCGTCAGCAACGAGATCATGGTATTAAGCCATTTCCCGTAATAACCTGCAAGCATGCCTAGAAATACACCCGTGCAGAATGGGATGATTTCCGCCAGGACCATAATTTTCAGGTCAGTTCGCGCTGCATAGATCAATCTCGTAAACAAGTCGCGCCCAAGTTGATCCGTCCCCAGCCAATGTTCCGATGACGGAGGCTGCAAAAAGGCGCTTAAATTTTGCTCCGAAGGCTGATAAGGACTAATGAAAGGAATGAAAACCGCCAGCCCGATAAGTACGGCAAACATGAGGCCTCCGACCAGAAGAGAGGGAGTGTTCCATACCCGGCTTGCTAGGCTTATCTTCCTTCCGCCCATAGGCCTTGGGGAGTCTATTTGGATAGGATTCATTGTTTTCCCCTCGTTCTGGGATCAAGCCACCAGGATATAATTTCAATTAGAAGACTGATGATCACGACAGATACTGCGCAATAAAGCGCTATTCCCTGAATAACCGGGAAATCCCGTTTTGCGATGGAGCTGAACAGCAGGCTGCCAATCCCCTTAATGCCAAATACCTGTTCAACGACCAGCGTGCCGCCGATCAAATAAGAAATATTCACGCCAAGCAGCATCAGCGTTGGAAGCGCAGAGTTGCGCAATACATGCTTGAACAGAATTACCCGGCTCGGTATTCCAGCAGCTTTTAATGTAACTACAAAATCGGACTCCAGCACCTCAAGCATCTGCGCTCTTAATGAACGAACCAGCGTAGGAATCTGTGAAAAAGCGACGGTAATCGCCGGAAGCGTAAGACTGTATAAAGTTCCGGTCCAGCCTTCCCCGATCCCGCCAACGGGAAACCAGTGAAGACGGACGCTAAAGAGCAAGATCAACAGCAAGCCGACCCAGAAAACGGGCATGCCTAGCGTGATTGTAGGGATAACGCGTATCAAATGATCCGCAAGCTTATCCTTGCGTGTGGCAGCAAGCACAGCCAGTAGAAGCGCAACCAGCACTGCCAGAACACATGCCATCCCAATAAGAAGCAAGGTAACGGGAGCCCGTTCAGCGATTAACTCTCTTGTTGAGGTCCCGGCAATAATTGAATTCCCCGTATCTCCTTGGGTGAACAGCGTCTTTACGAATCGGAAGAATTGCTCCCATAGGGGAAGATCCAGCCCGAGTGTATGACGCATATTCGCGATAGCCTCAGGCGTGCTGTATTCTCCCAGAATCATCTTAGCGGGATCCCCCGGAACAATGCGGATGATGAAAAATACGGCTGTCATCACACAAAAGATCACGACCAATGCCCTGACAACAGCCAATACGAGCCATCTGCCGGATACAGTGCCTCCCGGCGATTTATTTAACGACTTGCTTAATTTCATCATTGCTTGACATGAACTTCTTCAAAGCGAACACTGCCGTTAGGTAGAACGACAAAGCTATTGACTGAAGAACGAACGCCTTTCAGAATGTCTGGATAATAAAGCGGGATGTACGGCACTTCTTCCGCAACAATTTGCAGCAGATCAGAATAGACCTTCGCACGGCCCTCACCATCCGCCGTCTTCTGCCCCTCATGCAAAAGCTTGGTTACTTCATCATTCGTATAATGCGTCCAGTACGATTTACTGAATCCTTCCGGATCGGTCTGAAAGGCAATAATCGAATTCGCATCAGGAGAATCTGCTTGCCCACTGTTAAGCATGGCCGAGAAATCGTAAGCAAAGAAACGTTCCCGGAAAGTGGCTAATTCAATGGATTCAATCTCAATATTAATCCCGATCTCCTTGCCCGCTGCCTGGATAATCTGTGCCTCTTGGGCTCTTGTACTATTGCCAGAGGCCACAAGCAATTTGGTGGTGAATCCATCAGGGAAAGCTGATTTGGCCAGTTCCTCCTTGGCAGCATTCAAATCAAAGTTCAGCACTTTGATCGTATCATTTGAATGATACGGGATTGCCGTTGGCAGCAATGAATTCGCCGTTTGTGCATAACCGAAGGTAAGCGCCTTGGTCAAGCCTTCACGATCGATGGCCAACGCTAAAGCCCGGCGGACATGAACATCGGAGAAATGTTGATCTAACGTATTGAAGAACAACTGTTCAGTCACCCAGCTGCCGTTCGTTACTACGGTAGTGTCAGCGCCATTCTTGATCTCTTCGGCATTTTGCAGAGCAAGCGATTCGATGCCGTCGATCTCTCCCGCCTTCAATTGGTTGATGGCCTGACTGTCGTCTTCAATCAGCTTATAGACAAGTTTATCAATATACGGCTTCCCTTCCTGCCAATAGTAAGGGTTCTTGGCAAAAGTCAGATCACCCGCCGGATCCCACTGCTCAACAACGAAAGGTCCCGTACCTACAGGCTTCTTGAAGAATTCCTCTTCGGATACCCCGCCGAAATTGTTCGGAAGAATACCGTTTGAGAAGTTCGACAGCTCGGAAATGAACGGTGTATACGACTCCTTAAGCGTAATAACCAGCGTGTGGCTATCCTCCGCTTTGATGGTGTCAACCTTTGCCGCTATAGCGAGTGGACCGCCGACATTCAAATGCCGCTGCAGCGAGAATACGGCGTCATCCGCAGTAACATCCGTCCCGTTAGAGAACTTCAAGCCGTCACGCAGCACAAAGGTATAGGTCAGTCCGTCGTCACTAATGCTATGCGACTTGGCAAGCCAATCTACAATCTCGCCTTTGCTGTCAAAGGCAACGAGGGGTTCAAATACTTTATCAATGGCAAAAGCATTGTTTGCTGTAATCTGATTATGCAAATCAAGCGAATTCACCGAAGCCGGTCGCCCGTAGACGAAGGTTCCTCCCACCGCAGGCTTGCCTGTATTAGCACTTTGGTTCTTTTCTTGATTCGCATTTTGCTGAGCATCTTTATTCGCAGCAGGAGCATTTTTGTTTCCGGAGCATCCCGCAATTAATACCAACAATAGAACTGCCAATGTCCCTACCCAAATTGATTTTCTTACAGATGTTTGGAACCTTTTCATGCCTCTTCCCCCTTCTCATATAAAACAGATAAGATTAGTATGAATAACATTATGGATGAAACCCTTATTTCTGTCAAACAAAAGTCTCCTCTATTCTCATGCCTTAAAAAGTCAAAAAAAGACCCGCTGGAGTTCAGCGAGCCCCCTAGATTTCTATGTAACATACCGTATTGCCGTGACTCTTAATGACCGCCTCCAAATCTTGTGGGCGAAGCCAGACCGTTGCGGTGTTATCATTCGGATGTACTCCGACCTGGTCAAACCGTAGAATATCTTGATCGATTACAACCTCTACCCTACGAGCCTCATCGTTCAAAACCCCTAAGGGTGTAACAGCTCCTTTATTCAAGTTTAAGTATCTTTGTAAATCCTCTTCGGAAGCAAAGCTAAGCGGTCGGCAGTC
Source organism: Paenibacillus lutimineralis (assembly GCF_003991425.1). Taxonomy (NCBI): domain Bacteria; kingdom Bacillati; phylum Bacillota; class Bacilli; order Caryophanales; family Paenibacillaceae; genus Paenibacillus; species Paenibacillus lutimineralis. The sequence continues at coordinate 1,118,397 of NZ_CP034346.1, read as the reverse complement.
TAATCGCTGTCTCAAATCTTTCAGATTAACGGTCTTCGTCTTTTGAAGCACGATGACGAAATATCTGTTTTTCTTATCATCTCGGACAAACAGATTCTTCACGATCTCATCTTTGCTGTCAATCTGCAGCTGATCCATTTCTTCTATTGTATATACAGCTGGATGTTCGACAACGCCATATTCAATCTCCATACTGTCCAAAATATCAAATACCTGTTGGTGTATAATGTTCATTCTATTTCTCCCCCCCTTTGACTATTTTAGCAAAGAAACATTATGATTATCTCACATTCCTGCTACTCCGTATGTTAAGAAGGACTCAATAAACAGAATTTTTAATTGTTAATTTATTACAATATGTACCCGGATGCTCTACCTCTCTTACCGCACAAAAAAACCGCCATCAAACCTGCTTACCGCTAGGGTTAAATGACGGGTTTGGCTGCAGAGGACATTATTCAATTTCCTTTTTCTTCGCTCTCCGTTCTACTTTGGCAATATCCATAACCACTCTGAATTTCACACCCTTGGTGATCAATTTATACGGGATCGGCTGATCGAGCGGAAGTTGGATCGTACCCTTTCCTGCTTTATAAGGGGCTAACTCTTGCTCGAATTCCATAATCTTGCTCGGACCAGATCGAAGCCGGTAATCTATAAACTGTATGCCATCGCTCATCCCCTGAATGTATAAGCATTCGTTCACTATAAAGTGTTGTTCTTCCTCCGATAGTTTGTTAGCGCTAATGTATATATAGGTAGTCAAGTCGTTTGCGGAAGTGGTGCATACACCGCTGACTATAAGGGGAATATCTTCATAGGTAAACTTTTTTATAAAGAAACCATAAAGCAATAAACTCGCTCGTGGTTCCTTTGAATAAATAACTATTATTTAATAGTATCAACAACCACTTGCCATATCTGCTCGAAATATTCTTTTGTAATTTCTATAACAAAATCTGTTCCTCCGTCCTCATTCATCACATCTGATTCAGGCATAACCTGATCTGAAAGCTCTGTTTCAGTTTCATCAACTTCGCAATAACTTACTATTGAAGATGCGAAGCCTACTTTACCATTTAAAAAAAATTCGATTTTTCGTTCTTCCTCTCCCTGTTCATTTATTTCTGAATATATTTTTATTGGTCTTGAATTCTGTCTAGTCTTATATTTACTGGGGTACCTATACCATAACCATTCAACAGCAGTGTATCTCATATACTTATTCCTCTCATTAGTTAGTATTGTCTTCCATACATCCTATGCCCTGCCCTACCCTATCTCAATCCCACTAGATATCTTTCTAGTTGCTTTACCCATATACTAACATCATTGAAGACTATATATGGCAGTATTTCGTCCCACCTCACAGTGAACACCTTTGCATTAATCTAAGTCTAATGTACCTTCACCATTAGGGACCTCCACTCCTTTAACCTAAAGAACCTCCGTCTGCCTTCAAGGCAGCTAGAGGTTATTCCTAAATCTTTAGTACTTAATAACTCCCAATCTAAATTGTTTAATTAAACCGCTTTTCTTGATTTTACTTCATAAAAAATACCTTGCAATTATATGCATCATGATTGCTACTAATTGAAATCAGATCATAAACTATTTGATCAAATTTATCTGTCCTTTCATAAAAAACAGATTCATATTGGATAAAGTCAACAAGTTCTGAAAACACATGTTGTACATTTGATAAATTAAATTCCTGTAACTTAATCTCAATAATATATACATTTTCTATAAATTTCACATCAAATTGTTTCACCTTATCTTCGCCTCTCAGTGAGTCTTTGATTTCTAAAAGAATTCCTGGTATCGAACTAAAGTTTACATTTTTCTTAATCATATTTATAAAATCCATATTAATCCTCCTTGATGATTTTGAGCCAAAAAAACACCCTATAGAATGACGTTTTTTATAATGTCTACTCTATAGGGTGCAGTTAGGCTTTTTGTTTATGAAACATGGGCAAAAAAAGAAAGCCACAAGGAGTTACACTCGCATGTGGCTCAGTAGAAATTAAATCATCGGAATTAGATACCTACCTAAAATTAGCATAAAGATAGTAACTAGAAGTAAGACTAATTGTACTTTTTTATTTTTAACAAGTTTCAAAATTAATCCCACGACAATTAAATATCCTAGAAAATAAATGAGTCCCTTGACTCCAGCCATAAAAAATGTCATTAGAAGTATAGTTCCTACAAATATGAAACTAAAAAGTTTTTTATTCACAGTCACTTCCCTCTCCTCGTTATATACCAGTACCTATCTTCAATTACCTTTCTACCGTCAGTTACTACAACAAGATTACTTATCTGACCAGTCTTTGTATCTGTTCTCCAAATAATGTGTCTCTCTTCACCTACCGATGGAGACGAAGTGTAAACATCAATAATATAATTTCCTATTACAGCTCCACCAACTGTAACTGCACCATCTACAAGCTTCTTATTTTTGTCTTTAAGACTTTCGAAGAAGTGTAACCAACTGTCCCATCCCAAATATTCTACTCCCCGGTTGTCTTTACCAATATGTTGGTGAAGTTGGTTTATAATATGTTTTGGTCGTTCCATTAGAATTATAAGAGCCAAAAGTGTTGGTTTGGGGATCATATACCCTTATAAAACTCAGCGCCTCTGATCTAATAGCTTTTCCCATTAATCTGAAACTCTCCTATGGCCCAATTCCATGGACCTTATAAATCGAAACAACTGTGGTGGTTACCGGTTCAATCTTTAAGCAATCTAATAAATGATTGTATTTTATCCCTCCACATTTCATTAAACTCCTGACTCGAAATACTTTGCACTTCGAATTGCTCGTCCATATCAGGCAAAGGAACTTCACCTAGACGGGTATTCATATACTCTAGATTAAGTGCTGCGAGTCCAAACTTTCCGTCCCTAAAAATTTCAATTTTTCGGGTCTCGAATCGGTTTTCGTCAATCTCAGATATTATTATCGTTGGTTCATTCATAAAATCATGAATCCATTTACATTTCAAATATTTCAAATGAATCCCTCCTAATTCTTTGCAGGAACATTCCCAAATCCCATAATTCTTCCTGTAATATTTAAGGGCACTGAAGTATTGATGACATAGACGCTGTCTCGCCCTTTAGTAACGTTTAGGCCGGTCACATCTATGGCTATATACTTTGAATACTTCTTCCCTTGATAAGGATGCCTAAGAAAGCATAAGATAGCTGGGCTTGTGTTTTAGTTCCCGGAATAAGATCGGAAAGATATACTCCATCATCATATCTGGCATCCTTAGGGCTAACCGATTTAAGAGAGGGATTTATAGTTTGCGAAGAGAGAAATCCCCACTAATCCAGGCTCATTTGTATAATGATACAATATTAACCTTTTCTTTTTATTCTCCTTATTTCTAGGTTTTGAATCTGTGATCAGTACCCTCTTCATCAAAGAATTCCATAACTAGGCTTAATTTAGTGAAGAAACCACAAGCTATAAGCACTTGTGGTTCCTTTAAATGAATAATGAATAACTATTTTTTAATAGTATCGACAATCACTTGCCATATCTGCTCGAAATATTCTTTTGTAATTCCTATAACAAAGTCCGTCGTCCCTCCGCTTTCATCAATCACATCTAATTCAGGAATAACTTGATCCGAAAGCTCTGTTTCAGTTTGCTCAACTTCGCAATAACTTATCTCAGAAGAAGCGAATCCTACTTTTCCGTTCAAAAAAAATTCAATTTTTCGTATCTCCTCACCCAGTTCATTTATTTCTGAATATATTTTTACAGGCAAAGAATCATTAATTTCATATCTATCAGGAAATCTATACCATAACCATTCAACAGCAATGTATCTCATATACATCCACACCTCACATTGATCAGTATTGCCTTTCATGAGAAACTAGCCTATTCCCAATAAATAAAGGCTACTGAGTATGCATGCGGAGACATCATACAAATTCCTGGCTTGAGTATTTTGGGATTTGGGCTAACACTGATTTAAGCATTATACATAAAGAACTCCTTCAGATTCAATTGCATTATACTCAGAAATTAATCGTTTCATCCCACAAAGGTCCTTCTCGTTGTATCCTGATTCTTTAAGCCCGACTAAAATAACACCTAGAATTTTCTTCCATTCGGATATAAATGATCGAATAGGCACCATAATAGCCCCTTTTGAATTCAATAGATGTTCAGTATGCCCCAAAACCGAGTACCACTCAGGAGCTATTACAACCTCTTCATCCATCCACCTTATATTCCAAACAGCAGAAAACGTGTTCGATGCCCATTTCAAGGATATTTCACCATCTGGTTTACTTCTTAGCATTTCAAATATGTCAAGAATATTATCTATCATCCAACTAATATCATACTTATAGCACAATGGAATATAAATAGTTTTCCAAAAAATAAGCGCTTTTTCAGTCATCATGGGGAATATTGTTTCGATAGCATTTGATAAGTTTTGATCTTCTTTATCGTATAGACCCGTATATTTGGGTCTACTTGCCTGAATCCAAAAATCCATTATTTTCACCTGCCTCAGAAATAATTATGAGAATGCGTATGAATGGAGTATCTTGAACCTCTACCAGCGGCCACCGTGCTTAAGTTACCGCGGGGATCATATTAGTAGTTTTTCTCTACGCCCCCTGGTTTTCCCTCTAACAGTCGGGTCCGCTATTGTAACTGGTGACCTATAATGCTGCGTGTACTTCTCTCATCAAAGGGGTTATAGCAAAGCAGTCTTCTATATCAACTTCATCCAACAATGCCCAGTAACTAATAGTATTTCTGTGAATATATACATCAAGAATAAGATAAGACTTGATTTGGGAAGCAATTTTCTCATTAGCCATTTCTTCTGTCAAGGCTTCATCGTAGGAAGAGATTATTATTTTCATCAAGGCAAATTTCTCTTCTTTGTTTAAGGTGTTATTTCCATAAAAGTCCATAAATTCCGCCACTCTTGCTGAATCCGTCACTTCATACTCCCAATCTTGTGAATACATATCAGGCTTAGGTAAATTTAATTTTTTAGTAAGGCCTTCAATGGCTTCTTTTGTAACATATTCAGGATAGAGTTCATCCAAATCTTACACCTTCCCATCCAAATAGTTATTTTTAATTTTTATCTTTGTTTTTACTGCCACAATTCGCAAAGACATGTTCCTTTTCCTTCAAAGATACAAAAAGGGGCGGAAATACTGTGATAGACGCCATTTTCTGCTTACCATTTGAAGACCGTTATACAAAAAAAACTTAACAGGCATGAAGCCCGGCAAGGTTCTCTCAATATTACAGGTTATTCCGTGTGCTTTTTAGCAAGTTCATTTCACCCATAAAAACTGATAGACCTGTAATATATTATTTAAACTTTCTAAGTAATTTTGGATAAAAGGCCTATCCCCTTGGATTAGTTCTTGTTCCATATGTTTCTTCTTTTCTACTAGAATCTCTTTTAGCTCATTAATAAATAGTTTCCTTTGTAGAAGATAATTAATCACGACCAGATCTGTTTCTTCAGAAGTATCATTTCTTTGTAGCACTTCCCAAAGTTGCTCACGCATCACAATTAATAAATCATCTGAACATTGCGGCATAACATAACCACAAAAATAGTGAATAAAATTCGTCTCCTGTTGCTGTAAATTTAAATATGGAATCATTACTCTACCAAAGGAAAGTAAATATTGTGTAACTTTAACTGCAGCATCTTCTAAATGAGCATTTTGGTATGTGTCTAACAGCTCGACCAGGAAAGGAATCGTAGAGTCAACATCCAAATCCCCTTTCTTATCCATTATTTCGTCAGCCTTGTTCATTAAATTAAGCCATTCATCAATTTGACTCATAATAATTCCCCATTCACCTTTTTTGAGATACTCATTTGTTATAAGACCCTATGACTATAAGTAATGTTGTAACTTTTGCAGCAGCAAATTGGCAAGTAAGCCTTGATGTAACTGGGTATGGCGGTAATCCGGATTTGACGTTGAATTAGAACCGAAAGCTTTTTTCCCTGCTTTGGCAGCGACTTCGTGGACCAAATCAAGCAGTTGTAGCCCAACTCGCCTGTCCTATGCTGTACTTTTGATAATGCAATTTTTATTTCTGAATATATCTTTGAGGCAAAAAATCATTAATTTCATACCTATCTGGATATCTATACCATAACCATTCAACAGCAGTGTATCTCATGTACTTATTCCTCTATTTGTTAGTATTGTCTTCCATACATCCTATGCCCTGCCCTCCCCTATCTCAATCCCACTAGATATCTTTCTAGTTGCTTCACCCATATATTAACATCATTGAAGACTATATAAGGCAGTATTTCGTCCCACCTCACATGAACACCTTTGCATTAATCTAAGTCTAATGTACCTTTACCATTAGGGACCTCCACTCCTTTAACCTAAAGAACCTCCGTCTGCCTTCAAGGCAGCTAGAGGTCCCCCTATACTTACTAAATGAACGAATGTATGAAACTGAGTACAGTATATTCATCAACTCAGCTACATTATTTTTTTTTCAAAATGGAGTGAGTATCTTTCCATGATTACAACGGTGAATTGGAACCCCCTTAGTATCAGAGGACCACAAGCTGTAAGTCGCTTGTGGCCCCCTTTCAAACTTATTAACTATCTTCCATTACATACTTCGATAAGTCCCTCCAGTGATTTATAGAACCCCATTCTTTATCACTAATATAGATAGAATGACTATCGAATATAAAAGAAATATTGGTTTGAGTACGTTGTTCGCTAGAAATCCATTCGATAGTCTCGAAACATTGCCGTAAACTCCTATCACCTTGAAATGGCTCATGAAGGGTAATAGATATTTGCGATGTTGTTTTAAAGACTACGGACGCCTGTTCATTAAACTCCTTCTTAACAAAAGTCGTTATCTCTTGAGAAACCTTATCCATCCAAATTATTGTATAATCATAATCATCTTCAAGTTCCCCATTACTCAGTTTTCTTACATCAAACATTATTCCTGATGTCGTTTCTACCGTAGCATAGTAGATCATTTCTTTAACCCCATATTGTATTGTAATTCTGTGAATAGGGATTTCCGGACGTTTTAATTCCAAATAAGTGATAGTTTCTTTTTTGTACTTGTATTTTTCAATTGGAGAACCATTCAAACCGGTATATACATATTCAATAACCAAAAGCACACCTAAAAAAATTATTAAAAGAAAAATAATATTAAACCACTTAGAAGAAGTAATAATTTCAGCTCCTTTCTAAATATCATCTAGAAGAATATTAATTCTAAATAAATGATATTTTGCCTTGGATACTTTTTTCATCACCCAATTCATACTATTATAGCTTTCTTTAACTTCTTGTAATTGTTCTTGATATTCTTCATAAGTAAAAGCATTATTATAAAATATTACTTGAAACCTGGCTTTAGCAATGTTTGGTATAATTCGAGAATGATCGATTGTGTTGTTATAAACATTAAAATTTGTTGCAAAAAATCTTGAAGCCTTTGTTCCATTAGCTAACATACCTTCATCTAGTACCGATTCAGTAACTTGTAAACAATTTTTAGTTGCTACATTATAATCTTTATTTACGGCATTATCACTATGGGCTTTATATATTTTATTTGCTTTTACTACACTTTCATTAAAGTCCCCTTTAATATATGTTGAAGATTTATAACCTCCATCTCCAAATCCAGCCAATCCTATCAAATTCCCCTTCTTATCTTTAATTTTTTTATTAGAAGCCCAGAAATTAAAGTCTTCAAGACTATTTAATGCATCGACACTATCTACTTCAACTAAATGTACATTCTGATCTCCCCAATAAAAATAATACCATTTACCATCTTTATCTTGAATTATTGCAGAAGTATGGCCCTGCTTAAAGGCTAAATTGGGGTTTGTAATAATTATGGCATCATATCCCCTTGGATCAATATACTTCAACGGATTATTAAGCACATACATATACCTATTCAAGCTCTGTGGATTGCTAATCTGTCCCTCATATGCATACTCACTAATAAACCGCCCAACCTCCGGCTTATAGTAGCGCGCTTGCGCATAATACAAACCGTTATCTTCATACGGATAGCCTGTATAAGTAAAGCCAACTGCTCGATCAGTTTGCGTTTGAGTTTGCAGTAAACCAAACTCGTCATAACGATGCGTCTCGATCATTTTCCCTTGCTGATCCTGCAATCCAACGATGCTGCCTAAGTGGTCATAAGAATACGTTTCGCTCTGACCATTTGGCAAGTGGACTTGAAGACGATTTAGACCGTAAGTGTAGCTGGCTTGCAGTGTTTCACCTTCATACACGGCTAACAGATCGTTATAAGCTGAGGTTAGATCAGTAACAAAGTCCTGCGTTTTATCAGCGGTTTGACTCTGGATGCGTACACCTCGTGCGTTGTAGCGGTATTCCGCCGTTTTTCCGTCTTTAACCGCTTGGATGAGTCGATTCGTTTCATCAAACGTGTAGTTCTCTAATGTTTTGCTGCCAGTGGTCACCGTGATTAAGTTACCACGTGGATCATATTGGTACTTCTTCTGCACGCCGCCTGATTTTTCCTCTAACAGTTGGTTAGCACTATTGTAACTGTAGGTAGTCGGGTCTCCAGTTCCGGCTTTCTCGATCCGATTGCCGAAGCTGTCGTAACGGTACGTACGCTCCTGACCCTGATCGATCACTTGGATCAATTGGTTCAGTTCGTCATACGTATATGACTTGTCACGCTTCTTGCCGTCGATCGTTTCGATCCAATTTAAGATATTTCCAGCCGCATCATAGCTGTATTCGTGTTTGTTTAAAATGTTTCCAGCTTGATTTTGCTCGCTTAGTTTCTCTAGTAGACCACGTGAGTTGTAGCTATATTGAGTCGTACTACCGTTAGCTACTGTTTTTTCGATTAATTGACCCGCCGCATTGTACGTATAAGCTGTCGTCCCCGTATGGTCTTTCACATTACTCAGTCGATTGAGAGCATCGTAATCATATGTCGTCTGTTTGCCGTCTGGTGTAGTTAAACTTGCTTTGTTGCCAACTGGTGTCCATGTATAATTCACCGTACGTTGCTTCGGATCGGTAACACGGGTAATTTGCCCCAGCACATCGCGCTGAATATCAGTAACTCCGTTCCAGTCTTCCATCCGCACGAGTTCACCGCGCTGGTTGTACGCAAATTTCGCTTGTTTCTCCGCACTGTAAGCAATCTCCATTAAGCGATTATTCGCATCGTATGTCTGGCTGATCTTCTTACCTGCCGGATCGACCGTTTCTATTAAGTTCCCGCTTGGATCGTAACTGTAGCGAGTTTGCTGCCCCAGTGGGCTCATGACTTCAATACGACGCTGCAATTTGTCGTAGCCATATTTCGTCACTTGCTCTTCACCATTTGTACCGATCCGCGTTTGACTAGTGAGATTACCGACCGCATCATAACTATAGCGTGTCTTATGGCCAAGTGCATCCTGAACTTCGGTCAACTGACCGACCGCATCATAATTGTACTCCGTTTGATGACCGAGGGCATCGCTCATACTGGCGACTTGACCTAGCGGAGTATAAGTGTAGCTAATCTTACTTCCACCTGCATCCGTCCGACTGAGCAGTTGACCAAGGGGATCATAACTATACGTCGTCGTTTGTCCCAATGCATTACGTCCTTCATTCAGGCGTCCACTCGAGTCGTAGGTATAGCTCGTTTTGTTCCCTAATGCATCGATCACTGTACTTAAGTTTCCGTTACCATCGTACTCATATTTGGTTACATTACCCGTCGCATCTGTCATACTCAGTCGCTGACCTGTCGGGGTGTATGCATATTTCGTTATATGACCAGCCGCATCCGTCTCACTCAGCAGTTGTCCACTTCCATTATACGTATAACGGCTCGTACCACCAGCTGCATCCACGTACTCGATCAACTGACCAACCGCATCGTAATTCCAGGTGTCCACGGCCCCATCCACTTGAACGGTTTTGGTCAAACGATTGAGTAAATCATAACTGTTAGTCGTCACATGACCACGCGCGTCGGTTTCACGGATAAGGTTACCGATCGCATCATATTCGTACCGTGTTACATTTCCTTCAGCATCGGTAAACGCAGTTACCCTGTTCCATAAATCATAGGTGTAGCTCGTAATGCCCCCATCCGGTGCGATCAGTTGCTGTAACAGTCCGCTATCATCGTAACTATACTGGGTCAAGTTCCCCAGAGGATCGATGAGTTCACTAAGCAAACCTTGCTCGTTATACCGATACATCGTTTTCCCGACCGCGGCATCAATCAACTCTGTAATCTCGCCAAACGAATTGTAACTCGTCTGTTGCTTCTGACCGAGTGCGTCGATCACTTGTTTGATCAGGCCGCTTGGAGTGTACTCATAGCTGTATTTATTTCCCTGCGGATCAATCCGCTCGATCAGACGATTAAGTTCGTCATAACTTTGCTTATGAATCGCACCTAATCCATCAATAACTTGAATGGCGTTACCATTGCCATCGTACTCCACCTTTACTTTGTTACCATCAGCTAAGATGATTTCATTCGGTAACCCTTTGCCGTCATACACATATTTCGTTATGTTGCCTTCACTATCGGTTGCTGTCAGCAGGTTCCCTTTATCGTCATACGTATACATCGATGTATGACCAAGCGCATCCGTGACCGACGTGATACGATTTTGCTCGTTATAAGTGAATTTAGTTGTGTTTCCAAGGGCATCCGTCTGCTCTAACAGGTTACCACGGTCGTCGTACACATAATGTGTCTTGGCACCGCGGGCATCCCCGCTTTCCACAAACGTTTTCTTCGAATAATAGTCTGGAATAGTCAGCTCATGATCAATAGTAGGCGGGTCCACTTCCAGAGCGGCTGCAATCGGCATGCTGCCCCATACCCAATCCCCACGAACGAAGACAGCAATACGCTCCCAATTCTTAAAGTCAGGATCGACTGAATTAAATGAAAAGTCATTTGTTTGAGTGAAATCCGTCCAGCGCTCTTTGGAAATACGAGTATGCAGTTCAACATATTCTCCCGGCTGTAAAATACCTGAATCCGCTTCAAAGCTCATTTCCAGCACCGTATCCACACTCACTCCCGGTGCCTTAAGCGAGATAAATTCACCTTTAAAACGCTGTTCTCCGTCGATGTGCGTGCTACCGATACTAGCCCAATCATTCCAGAAAATCAGGCGATCTTTACTATCCGCTGTAAAGAAATAACGAATACGGATATCTGATAAAGCTATCGGTCTATCAGACTCATTATGTAGCCGGTACCAAGGATACAGCGTGTTGTAGATATCACTGCGGTTATCATTGAACATTTCAGCGCGTATAATCTTTGTCCCGTTATCCGGGGCCATGATCACTTCGTCAAGCTCTGGATTGGGTTTCTCACCCGGATCACTGTTATTGTCGCAACCGCTTTGTTCCTCCCATACACCAGCTCCACCGGCCTTGCCTGGCTCGTCCCCTTGTGTCCACCATTTTGCTTTCCAGGTACGACCATCATAATTAACTATTTCTCCACCGACATATGCCTGTTGTTTATCCCAAGCAACGGCATTACATGGTTTAGGCGTTGGTGCCGGGTCAATTCCATCACAAGTACCCTTGTCTTCCCAAGCGCCCCATTCACCTGTTGTACCTGGCACTTCACCCAGCGACCACCACTTCGCCCGCCAAGTGTGACCTTCATAGCTGACAAGTTCGCCACCGACATATACTTTTTGCTTGTCCCAAGCAACGCTGCATGGAGCCGTTTTTGAATCAGAAGCAGCGTCTTCGCTTGTATTTCCTGCATTACTCTCCGCGCTACCTTTATCATCACTTTCTACAACTTCAACAGGACTTGTATCATCACTAAGGGTTAAACTATCCTTCTTATCCTGACTAGCTTGGTGAGCTTCGCTAGCATCCGATCCCGACTGCTGTTCAGGTGCTATCGTCAGCACTAACGCCGAAGCTGCCGCGACTGACTTCCCATTAGGTATCTGAATCCATTGAGTCTTGGTAATGTCGCCTTGGATAGCCTTGCTGTTGTTGCTATCTTTAGTATCAACACGATCTTCACTATTTGCTTTATCTGCCTGATCCCCTACATCCCCTGCATAAACAGCATTATTCAGCACTTGATCATAACGGAACGTCTGCTCACCCGCTGCATCAACAATCTTCGTCAAGCGCAGATCAGCATCATAAAAATACCGAGTCTCTAGGCCGCTTCCTTCCTTCATCGTAACAACGCGCTTAGCTTCATCATATTGATAAGTACGCCCGCTATCATCAACAAACCGGACATCCGTTAGACGACCTTTGTCGTCATATTGCATCTTTCGTAAAGCGGTGCCATTTGCATCGTTCACTTGTGTTAACCGAGCGGCATCATTATATTGATAATCATAACGATTGCCTTCTACATCAGTAACGCTTACAACCTTTCCAGCTTCGTTCGTATAACTGAAGCTACGTCCGGTGTGATCACTTACTTTAATGAGCCAACCTGCTTCATCATATTGGAACTGTAGCTTACCTCCTTCCCGCTCTACATGATCCAACTGGTTACCCGTAAAATGCAATCGCATCTCTACACCGTTCACTGTGAGATATCGGGTGGGTAGGCCTTGTTTGGAAAAATACATTTTCGATTGATTCTGCATTTTCAATTCAAAGCTGCCATCGCCTTGTTTCGTTAATTGATTATATATTCCTTCACCAGCACGGTAACTGCCACCGCTTTGCTTATCGTAGCGCTCAATATGTCCATCTTCAAAGCGAATTAACACCGCCTTATCTAAATCCCGCAACCGTTCGCTATACGTATGGCTCCAGTAGCTACCGAGCTCTGAGAAGTAAACATCACGTGAATTGTATGTCCGAGTGAAGAACAACGGGAAACTACCACCGATATACAAGTCACTCGCTACACCGACATTATTCCCCATCCCCATATGAGCCGGTGTGTTCGTATTAATACCGGCAAACAAGTCAGCAATCCCCATATTACCGCCCAGTACCGGATCTTGATTCACAATACGCACACGCTGAGTCTGGTTAATCATCAATATGTTCTGCCCGACAAACTTTGCCTCTTCACTGGAAGCAAGCAGCTCATTGTCCGCCAAAATATCATCCTTATGACGTGCGTCGCCATAATATTGCAAACCTAACAGTGACAGTTCATCGAAGAAACGGAAGGGGTGATTCGTCACCGTCAAGCTCGGTTTACCTGCCCCTGATCCACGTATCTCTGCTTCAATGCTTGTTTCCGTGTACGGCGTCAAGCCCACTGTCGCAAACCAGCGCCCCTCTTCAACGGTTGCTTCTACTTGCCGGGACGTATCTCCGTTAGATGTTAGTGTCAATGTAACTCCGGTCACGCCCTGCGCTTTACCCAACTTCCCATAGACCGTAAAACGATCCCCCTGTAAATTTGGACTAATTGCGATATCTTTCGCTTCCCCACCAAGGATCGTTACCGGATGTACAGACGCATATGGCTTAAACAGGTCCTGCGGTTCAACCACGATGTTGTAAGTCCCTGCAGCAACAATATTCCCTTGCTCATCTTGACCGTTCCATACGAATTCATGCGGAACGTAGCCACCGGCATAGTTCTTCTCCCCTTGTATCACCGTCACCGTCTGTTCACCACTAACGAGCTTAATAACGGTTGGGTGATCCACCTCCCAATTCCAGCGAATAAGCGTCGTCTCACCCTGGCTCGGCTGGAACACGGATGGTTCTACGCGAATAAAGCGCCGCTCGTCACCGTTAGTCGCAGCCAACGCCGCCGGCTGCCAAGGCAGCATCTGTACGACGAGCAACAACGATAGCACGATCGCGCAAATCCGTCTCCACTGGTTAAATTTCTTCATTACAAAACCTCCCCAATAAAAGTTAATAGAGAGTCTTTATTGGATGTAACTAAAACAGGATGATAGACCCTTAAATCCCAATATTCGACATCATACTACTAATACCTTCCTTAATTAGCCTGTTATTTCCAACATCTATGAGGTTTTTGGGTAAATTAGAGGATCATTATTCTGGGACAATCGATTTAGGACTAGATTTCACACTTCGAATCTGGCTTGCTCCATTCACTACAGCAGATTCATATTGTTCGACGGGAATCGGCGAGATAAATAATCGCAATCCGGTGCCAGAAGCCTAGAGGGGGAAAACATTGAAACACAGACATAACATATTTAAGATGCATTATTTATAGATCGTTCAAAAGATTGACGAACACTTTCCTAACCACACAAAAAAGCCCCCATCCTCACCTGTTTATCACTGGTGTTAAATGGCGGCTTTGGCTGCAGAGAACATTATTTATTTTTTCTGCTTCGCTTTACGTTCTGCTTTGGCTATATTCTCGGACACTCGGAACTTCACAATCTTGGTGATCAAGTCATAGGGGATTGGCTGGCCGAAAGGGAACTGGATCGTTCCTTTACCTGCTTTATACGGTGCTAGCTCTTGCTCAAATTCATCAATCCCGCTAGGTGCTGGATAGAAGCCAATATGATTCTTGAACGCGGCAAAATGGACTACATTGCCCTGTTGCGCAAATGTCGGCATTTGATAGCTAATCTTCTCCACTGCATCAGGAGCTGCTTCACGGATAACCTGGCGGATCGCCTCGAGAATTTCCTGAATGTCCGGTGGAAATGTGGAAATATAATGATCTATCGATTCATAGGTTACCTTGCTTATGTCCATAGTAGCTCCCTCTCCATCATTTTCTTCCCAATATTATAACATCAATGCTTGTCCATATGTCCATGCGTAATTACTTACCACATAGCCTTGACTATCTACTCACTGCGAGCCACACGAAACCCTTGGTCAGGGCCAAGGCCATTCGCCTCGAACTTGCCACGGAAAGCAATTTCATTGTTGCTAACATCGCCAATCCAGCCGCCGCCCTTCACAACCCGAAAAGATCCGCTGCTGCTATCCAGATCTTCTCCATACCAGTTCCAGCACCATTCCCTTACATTTCCCGACATATCGTAAAGCCCTAACTCATTAGCCTTCTTGGCACCGACAGATTGGGTTTTATTTTTGTTGTCTTCTATTATTGGCCAATTCCAATCCCCTGATAAGTATTTATTTCCGGCATTTTTCCAATACCATGCTACATCATCAGCCTTATCGCTTCCACTGTAGGTGTAGCTCTTGCTCATCTGACCTCCACCAGCAGCATATTCCCACTCGGCCTCTGTCGGCAATCGGTAGCCGTTAGCTCCTTCATTCATCGTTACTACCCATTTCATATTATCGTTCTCGCTCATATTGTTCGGATCCTGTTTGTTCTGATCGATATTGTAGTACGGGGCCAGGCCCTCCTTGATACTTCTCTGATTGCAGTACTCAATCGCGTCGTACCAGGTTACCATTTCAACCGGCAAATTGTCTCCCTGGAATCCTGAAGGACTATACCCCATAACCTCGGCCCACTCTTTTTGAGTGACTTCATATTTGCCAATATAGAAATTTGATATGGTTACACTTTTTCCATAGTAGTTGGACTTCGTGTTCGTCATCGTCCCACCTTCCACAAATACAAGACTATTGTTAGTATCATTCTTCCCTAGCTTCTCTTGTGAACAAGCGCTGACAACTAATACTAGTGCTACTAGTAGGAAAGTGAATAATTTTCTCATGGATATATCTCCTTTAAACAGATGGAAAAAGTTGTTAAGTGTAGACATCTACAGAAGATAATTAATATAAGGCCGCCGGCTGTGAGCCGGCAGGCCTTTGGCGCTATTCAGTAATTCAAAGACTTTCTTAATACTTTAAAAAATCGGTCTGTCGCCTATCAATCGTCCTGCTCACAGTCGACCTGTTACCACACCGTTACGTTAGAGCTGCCACTACTTTGATATCCTTCTGTAGCCAACACTTGATAAGACCAGCTGCTGCCCAAATTCATTCCATAATTCTTCCATGTATTAACGTGGTTGCTAAATGTAATAGCAACGTTGCTTCCTGTCGCTCTCTTCGACTGACGAACACTCCAGAACTGTTGGAAGGTTTGTGTACCGTCAATGGAAGGAGCATTGTACCGCATGCTTGTATAAACGTCATACGTTCCCCCGTCACTTGATACAGTGCCTTTATACGTTCCAGTAGGGCGGTAAGTTCCCCAGCTATCTACAACGTAATATTCGATAAGCGAGTTTCTTGTCCATCCATAGAGAGTCAAATATCCGTTGCCATTTGGTGCCCAGACGCCAGCATTGTAGTTGACGGTTCTGGACGGTGAACCAGTACCCCAGCCTTTGCCTACAACAAAATTACCGGAGTTTGACCATGTCACACTGTAATTGCCGCCAGATCCATTAACCGCATTGACGGTTCCACCACCATCGGTCCAATTCTGCCAATAGTCTGTTGCTGCACTGGAGGTCACTGCAAACATACTAAAACTCATCGCTGCTACGAGTAATGCCGTCATTATTTTCCTATTAAACTTGAACATAAAATACCTCCTTAAATATATGATTTGCAACTACGCCCTACACTACTACCCTACATCCTTCTGTCGGTTTTACTTGCAGTACGTAACTTTTACTGTTTTTTCTTCCTTAAAATTCTAAATTTCACCTCCTTACTTGTAAATTATAGAAATAAAGCGTTTACATAACAACTTATCAAATTAAAGGTTTATCCGTCCTTTTTTTAGATATTTGAAAAAAATAGAATGTAAGAGGTGAATTCTAGTAGCTAACTCAGGGCCTTTGATCATGTATTTATCTTCGGGAAACGGCAAGACTGAAATGGATGTGGAACTTTCTGATTGACATTCTGTAGAGAGTATTATAATCTATGTATGACAATATGAGTATATGTTCATATACATCTGATTATCCTTATAGAGGGGTGTAATAAATGAGTGAAGAGCAGAAATACAAAGAGGCATTTAATGACGGAACGCAAGATTTGGATGAAGAAACGTTATTTGTCGTTTCGCAAACATTCAAAGCGTTGAGCGACCCAACAAGAATTCGCATTTTGCATTTATTATGTAAAGGGGAGCATTCTGTCAATGATATTGCGGAGATACTAAATTTAAGCCAATCGAGTGTTTCCCACCAATTACGTTTTTTGAAAAATTTAAGATTGGTCAAGTTTAGAAGAGCAGGCACTACTTTGTATTATTCAGAAGATGACGATCACGTTATGAATTTACTGGAGAAGGCAATTGAGCATGCTGCACATCTTTAATATAGGGGAGATATACAATGGGACACGATCATGGACATGACCATACACATGGTGCAAATAAAAAGACATTACTGATAAGTTTTATTATTATTACAGGCTATATGATTGTTGAGGCTTTTGGAGGATTCATTACCAACAGCCTTGCGTTATTATCTGATGCAGGTCATATGTTAAGTGACTCCATATCACTTGGTGTTGCCCTATTGGCTTTTACACTTGGTGGGAAGGTCGCTAACTATAATAAAACATATGGATACAAACGATTTGAAATATTAGCAGCGGTTCTTAACGGGGTGACACTCGTATTAATTGCGATCTATATTTTTTATGAGGCAATTCAGCGTTTTCAAAATCCACCTGAAGTTGCTTCAAGCGGAATGTTAATCATCTCTTCAATCGGCTTACTGGTCAATATTTTTGTTGCGTGGTTTATGATGCGCAGTGGGGATGTGGAAGAGAACTTGAATATGCGCGGAGCATACTTGCATGTGATTAGTGATATGCTTGGTTCCGTTGGTGCGATTATCGCAGCCCTGCTGATCATGTTCTTTGGTTGGGGCTGGGCAGATCCACTCGCAAGTGTCATTGTTGCCGCACTCGTATTACGCAGCGGTTACTATGTTATGAAATCCGGACTCCATGTCCTGATGGAAGGAACTCCACAAAATGTAGATATGAACGAAGTGATTCAAACAATCCAAAATACAAAAGGTGTCCATAGTGTTCACGACTTACACGTCTGGTCGATTACAAGCGGGTTAAATGCACTTTCCTGCCACGCAGTTGTAGATGATCAAATGTCCATTGCTGACAGTGAGCGATTGCTCCGTCAAATCGAACATGACCTTGAACACAAGAACATTCACCATATGACAATTCAATTAGAGACTTCTGCCCATCGACATGACAATTCGATTCTGTGTACCGTGAAGGCTGAAGCTTCTGGACACCACCAACATGACCACCAGCACTGATGGCAATTGCTAATGAATAAACTAAAATCCCACTGACCTTAATGGATCGGTGGGATTTTCTTATGAACGATCAGAATTTTTGCGCAAATAAAAAACCCTTGTACACCAAGGGTTTCTAAAGCGGGTGATGGGAATCGAACCCACGCTACCAGCTTGGAAGGCTGGAGTTCTACCATTGAACTACACCCGCAAAATGATGGTCGGGATGACACGATTCGAACATGCGACCCCCTGGTCCCAAACCAGGTGCTCTACCAAGCTGAGCTACATCCCGTGAAAAATACTGTTATTTAATTGAAATGGCGCGCCCTAAGAGATTCGAACTCCTGACCTTTTGATTCGTAGTCAAACGCTCTATCCAGCTGAGCTAAGGGCGCAAATGGAGCGGACGACGGGAATCGAACCCGCGACCCTCGCCTTGGCAAGGCGATGCTCTACCGCTGAGCCACGTCCGCAAGTATGGTGCGCGTGGAGGGACTTGAACCCCCACGTCAAAGACGCTAGATCCTAAGTCTAGTGCGTCTGCCAATTCCGCCACACGCGCACATTCACACTATATTCTCTAAGAGAATACTGGTGAGCCATGAAGGACTCGAACCTTCGACACCCTGATTAAAAGTCAGGTGCTCTACCAACTGAGCTAATGGCTCATAAAATGGCTGGGGATATAGGATTCGAACCTATGAGTGACGGAGTCAAAGTCCGTTGCCTTACCGCTTGGCTAATCCCCAATAAGATTAAATGGGGCGATCGATGGGACTTGAACCCACGAGTGCCGGAGCCACAATCCGGTGCGTTAACCCCTTCGCCACGACCGCCATAATATTGTTAATTGAGTTGTTAAGATTGAAGCTAATTGCGGGGGCAGGATTTGAACCTACGACCTTCGGGTTATGAGCCCGACGAGCTACCGGACTGCTCCACCCCGCGTCAATTATATGGTGGAGGCTAACGGGATCGAACCGCTGACCCTCTGCTTGTAAGGCAGATGCTCTCCCAGCTGAGCTAAGCCTCCATACATGGTGACCCGTAGGGGATTCGAACCCCTGTTACCTCCGTGAAAGGGAGGTGTCTTAACCCCTTGACCAACGGGCCATGTAATAAAGTATATAAAGATAATTATGGCGGAGAGAGAGGGATTCGAACCCTCGAGACGCTTGTGACGCCTACACGATTTCCAATCGTGCTCCTTCGGCCAACTCGGACACCTCTCCATGTATTTAGGTTCCCCAGAAAGTAATAGAATTAACAGTAATTCTTCACTTTCTGGGGAATTAACTCCCCGAACAGGACTCGAACCTGTGACAACTCGATTAACAGTCGAGTGCTCTACCAACTGAGCTATCAGGGAACATTGGTGGAGCCAAGCGGGATCGAACCGCTGACCTCCTGCTTGCAAGGCAGGCGCTCTCCCAGCTGAGCTATGGCCCCATACTGATATCAAATGGGCCCTAGTGGACTCGAACCACCGACCTCACCCTTATCAGGGGTGCGCTCTAACCAACTGAGCTAAGGGCCCTCATTAAGGAACACGATTCCACGAATAGTATGTATAAATATACTGGCGAAAAAAAATCCCCCAAAGGGGTTTCGCTTGGCGGCTTCCTACTCTCCCAGGACCCTTCGGTCCAAGTACCATCGGCGCTAGAGGGCTTAACGGTCGTGTTCGGGATGGGTACGTGTGGAACCCCTCCGCCATCGCCACCAAACGTGATTTGTCGAAGCTTTTGCTTCTCGAAATCCTGCAATCCCTTATTAAAAGGTTATGCGTCTTGGTTCAGGCATCAGCATCGCCAAATGCTGAAAGCAATCTTCTATTAAGTAATCACTTGAATCACTCAATATACAGGTTTGCTCCCTGAAAACTGGATACGAAACTCATTTGCATTTTAGATTTTTGGATAAGCCCTCGACCGATTAGTACCTGTCAGCTCCATACATTGCTGCACTTCCACCTCAGGCCTATCAACCTCGTCGTCTTCAAGGGGTCTTACTAATTGGGAAATCTCATCTTGAGGGGGGCTTCACGCTTAGATGCTTTCAGCGCTTATCCCTTCCGCACTTAGCTACCCAGCTATGCTCCTGGCGGAACAACTGGTGCACCAGCGGTGCGTCCATCCCGGTCCTCTCGTACTAAGGACAGCTCCTCTCAAATTTCCTACGCCCACGACAGATAGGGACCGAACTGTCTCACGACGTTCTGAACCCAGCTCGCGTACCGCTTTAATGGGCGAACAGCCCAACCCTTGGGACCTACTTCAGCCCCAGGATGCGATGAGCCGACATCGAGGTGCCAAACCTCCCCGTCGATGTGGACTCTTGGGGGAGATAAGCCTGTTATCCCCAGGGTAGCTTTTATCCGTTGAGCGATGGCCCTTCCATGCGGTACCACCGGATCACTAAGCCCGACTTTCGTCCCTGCTCGACTTGTCAGTCTCGCAGTCAAGCTCCCTTTTGCCTTTGCACTCTTCGAATGATTTCCAACCATTCTGAGGGAACCTTGGGGCGCCTCCGTTACTCTTTAGGAGGCGACCGCCCCAGTCAAACTGCCCGCCTGACACTGTCCCCGCACCGGATCACGGTACTAGGTTAGAACTCCGACACGATCAGGGTGGTATCCCAACGGCGCCTCCACCGAAGCTGGCGCTCCGGATTCCTAGGCTCCCACCTATCCTGTACAAATCGTATCAAAGTCCAATATCAAGCTGCAGTAAAGCTCCATGGGGTCTTTCCGTCTTGTCGCGGGTAACCTGCATCTTCACAGGTATTAAAATTTCACCGGATCTCTCGTTGAGACAGCGCCCAAGTCGTTACGCCATTCGTGCGGGTCAGAATTTACCTGACAAGGAATTTCGCTACCTTAGGACCGTTATAGTTACGGCCGCCGTTTACTGGGGCTTCGGTTCATAGCTTCGGGATAAATCCCTAACCACTCCCCTTAACCTTCCAGCACCGGGCAGGCGTCAGCCCGTATACTTCGCCTTGCGGCTTCGCACAGACCTGTGTTTTTGCTAAACAGTCGCTTGGGCCTTTTCACTGCGGCCCCCTCGTGCTATTCACACTACCGGGGCACCCCTTCTCCCTAAGTTACGGGGTCATTTTGCCGAGTTCCTTAACGAGAGTTCTTCCGCGCGCCTTAGAATTCTCTTCTCGCCTACCTGTGTCGGTTTGCGGTACGGGCACCTTCACCTGGCTAGAGGCTTTTCTTGGCAGTGTGAGATCATGACCTTCGGTACTATAAATTTTCCCTCCCCATCACAGCCCAGCCTTAACGATGTGCGGATTTGCCTACACATCAGCCTCACTGCTTGGACGAGCATCCATCAGCTCGCGTCACTACCCTCCTGCGTCACCCCATTGCTCATAGCGGTTTACGGTGGTACAGGAATTTCAACCTGTTGTCCTTCGACTACGCCTTTCGGCCTCGCCTTAGGTCCCGACTTACCCTGAGCGGACGAACCTTCCTCAGGAAACCTTGGGCTTTCGGCGGATCAGATTCTCACTGATCTTTTCGTTACTCATACCGGCATTCTCACTTGTATGCAGTCCACCAGTCCTTCCGGTCCAACTTCAATCCGCATACAACGCTCCCCTACCCCTGATACATAAGTATCAAGCCATAGCTTCGGTGGTGTGTTTAGCCCCGTTACATTTTCGGCGCAGAGTCACTCGACCAGTGAGCTATTACGCACTCTTTAAATGGTGGCTGCTTCTAAGCCAACATCCTGGTTGTCTGTGCAACTCCACATCCTTTCCCACTTAACACACACTTGGGGACCTTAGCTGATGGTCTGGGCTGTTTCCCTTTTGACAATGGATCTTAGCACTCACTGTCTGACTCCCGGATAATAAGTCTATGGCATTCGGAGTTTGACTGAGCTTGGTAACCCTTGGCGGGCCCCGCACCCAATCAGTGCTCTACCTCCACGACTCTTCTTTCCGAGGCTAGCCCTAAAGCTATTTCGGGGAGAACCAGCTATCTCCGAGTTCGATTGGAATTTCTCCGCTACCCCCACCTCATCCCCGCACTTTTCAACGTACGTGGGTTCGGGCCTCCAGTGCGTGTTACCGCACCTTCACCCTGGACAGGGGTAGATCACACGGTTTCGGGTCTACGCCTACAAACTTAGTCGCCCTATTCAGACTCGCTTTCGCTGCGGCTCCGTCTTCTCAACTTAACCTTGCTTGCAAACGTAACTCGCCGGTTCATTCTACAAAAGGCACGCCATCATCCATATAGAGGACTCTGACTTCTTGTAAGCACACGGTTTCAGGATCTATTTCACTCCCCTTCCGGGGTGCTTTTCACCTTTCCCTCACGGTACTGCTTCACTATCGGTCACTAGGGAGTATTTAGCCTTGGCAGATGGTCCTGCCGGATTCATACGGGGTTTCACGTGCCCCGCACTACTCAGGATCCGTCTCGGAGGGATTAGAATTTCGGTTACAGGGCTTTTACCTCTTTTAGCGGGCCTTTCCAGACCTCTTCGCCTACCCTAATCCTTGGTAACTCCATGTGAGACGTCCTACAACCCCAGAGAGCAAGCTCCCTGGTTTGGGCTGTTCCGCGTTCGCTCGCCGCTACTGACGGAATCACTATTGTTTTCTCTTCCTCAGGGTACTTAGATGTTTCAGTTCCCCTGGTATGCCTCTTCATACCCTATGTATTCAGATATGAGTGACTGGAGATTAATCCAGCCGGGTTTCCCCATTCGGACATCCTCGGATCGACGCTTGCTTACAGCTCCCCGAGGCAGTATCGTTGTTCGCCACGTCCTTCTTCGGCTCCTAGTGCCTAGGCATCCTCCGTGTGCTCTTAGTAGCTTAACCATGATTTTTCCCAAAGGGAAAATATCAAACCACTAATCTATAAACTTGTTTTGACACAAGTTCAGCTTAAAGGAATGTTTCTAAAACGCAAATTTCGTTTCGTATATCCAGTTTTCAAGGATCAAAGACAAAATTTAAAACGATCACGCAAGTGACGTTTGAAATTTCTGTCAAGTTGAGAGTTGAACTCTCAAAACTGACCAACGAGTGAGCTAAGAGCTTTACGAAGTAAAGCTTGCTTCGGAAGCATAGTTCCTGAAGACTTTTGAATGTTCTCGTTGCAGAGAACGATTCTCCATAGAAAGGAGGTGATCCAGCCGCACCTTCCGATACGGCTACCTTGTTACGACTTCACCCCAATCATCTACCCCACCTTCGGCGGCTGGCTCCTTGCGGTTACCTCACCGACTTCGGGTGTTGTAAACTCTCGTGGTGTGACGGGCGGTGTGTACAAGACCCGGGAACGTATTCACCGCGGCATGCTGATCCGCGATTACTAGCAATTCCGACTTCATGCAGGCGAGTTGCAGCCTGCAATCCGAACTGAGACTGGCTTTTTAGGATTCGCTCCACCTCGCGGCTTTGCTTCCCGTTGTACCAGCCATTGTAGTACGTGTGTAGCCCAGGTCATAAGGGGCATGATGATTTGACGTCATCCCCGCCTTCCTCCGGTTTGTCACCGGCAGTCATTCTAGAGTGCCCACCCGAAGTGCTGGCAACTAAAATCAAGGGTTGCGCTCGTTGCGGGACTTAACCCAACATCTCACGACACGAGCTGACGACAACCATGCACCACCTGTCTTGAATGCTCCGAAGAGGGCACCTATCTCTAGGTGTTACATTCAGATGTCAAGACCTGGTAAGGTTCTTCGCGTTGCTTCGAATTAAACCACATACTCCACTGCTTGTGCGGGTCCCCGTCAATTCCTTTGAGTTTCAGTCTTGCGACCGTACTCCCCAGGCGGAATGCTTAATGTGTTAACTTCGGCACCAAGGGTATCGAAACCCCTAACACCTAGCATTCATCGTTTACGGCGTGGACTACCAGGGTATCTAATCCTGTTTGCTCCCCACGCTTTCGCGCCTCAGCGTCAGTTACAGCCCAGAGAGTCGCCTTCGCCACTGGTGTTCCTCCACATCTCTACGCATTTCACCGCTACACGTGGAATTCCACTCTCCTCTTCTGCACTCAAGCTACCCAGTTTCCAATGCGACCTAAGGTTGAGCCTTAGGATTAAACACCAGACTTAAATAGCCGCCTGCGCGCGCTTTACGCCCAATAATTCCGGACAACGCTTGCCCCCTACGTATTACCGCGGCTGCTGGCACGTAGTTAGCCGGGGCTTTCTTCTCAGGTACCGTCACTCCGATAGCAGTTACTCTACCGGACGTTCTTCCCTGGCAACAGAGCTTTACGATCCGAAAACCTTCATCACTCACGCGGCGTTGCTCCGTCAGACTTTCGTCCATTGCGGAAGATTCCCTACTGCTGCCTCCCGTAGGAGTCTGGGCCGTGTCTCAGTCCCAGTGTGGCCGTTCACCCTCTCAGGTCGGCTACGCATCGTCGCCTTGGTGAGCCGTTACCCCACCAACTAGCTAATGCGCCGCAGGTCCATCTGTAAGTGACAGATTGCTCCGTCTTTCATTATCTCCCCATGCGAGAAAATAAATTATCCGGTATTAGCTAACGTTTCCGCTAGTTATCCCAGTCTTACAGGCAGGTTACCTACGTGTTACTCACCCGTCCGCCGCTAACCATCAGGAGAGCAAGCTCTCCATCAAGTCCGCTCGACTTGCATGTATTAGGCACGCCGCCAGCGTTCGTCCTGAGCCAGGATCAAACTCTCCAATAAAGTGTTTCATTGAAAGAGCGATTAGCTCATTTTGAATCTGACTTATTTCTTAGATTTCACTTGACGTGAAACCCGCTCACTCGTTGTTCAGTTTTCAAAGATCAACTTCGTTTTCAGTGTCGCCGCGTTCTCAGCAGCAACTCTTATAATATATCATATCCGATTCGTAATTACAAGTATTATTTTTTAATTTCTTTTTCAGAAGCTGTCCAACAATGCTTCAAATTAACGACCGGATATATAATGTACCACGCTGGCTCACTCATTACAACACATAAAATATTCCAATTACTTTTTCGTCGCTCATTCTTCCTAATAAACTTTAAAGATCTTACGTACTATTCCAGATTTTATGGCTGATACCTTACGCCATACTCCTTTCTTGCTATGTCCGTATATTTCTGAACAAACTCTCCTTTTGCCTGCGTGTATCCGTCTCTGTCGTGTTGATACTGCTCTTTTAGAAGAATCTTGAGTTCAACATATTCTGCCGCTACTTCTGGGTGAGTATTCAAATAATCTCGAAAATACAGTTCGCCCCAATCCCCACTATGTCGGACATGAATATGAACAGCCTGCCCACAAAAACCATTAGGGGTATAACCCTTTATATACATTATAATGTCACTCTCGGGTGTATTGACGACATAACCTGCCTCTAGCATCGTTTCTGTTATGCTCTGTATATCGGTATCTACTTCCACCTCAATCAGAATGTCAACGGTTGGCTTCGCAATAAGTCCATCAACTGCAGAACTTCCAATGTGATTGATTCTAACCATTTTATCCCCAAAGATGGACTGCAAATGATCTTTTTCTTTGAGGAAATACTCTTTCCATTCTGGATTATGTTCTTCAAGCAAAATGGGAAACAACTGAGCAAGCTGTTCATCTGTAACATTTGAAAAATCCTGTCTCATGATCACTAATTACCTGCCTTCTTTAATTAAATGGCTATCCACCAGAACACACCATATTTATCGATAAGATTAGAACAGCATGGATTCCAATCAATTACAACTCTATTATACGGAATCCGGTCCGAATACTGGTGCTAATTTTGATACAGACAACTGTTCACTGAGGCCAAAATATTCACAAAAATTCATGATCATTGGATTCCATTTAGAAGGATCCACATAGTTCGAGTTCGCATCCATTAGAAGGTAATCTTCTATATGAACTTTTTCAATGCGTACTTCAATAGCGACAAGAGAACTTGGTTCTTCGAATGGATGTAATTTCACAAACTTGGCTTCTAAATGAACGGGGCATTCTTTGACGCGCGGTGCTTGAACTAGTTGTGAAGGAAGAGGAGTTAGCCCTGCGATACCGAACTTATCTGCTTCGTACTTATAACCTCTCATTGCTTTGGATTCTGGCACCGGATTTCGACCCGTTAATAGAGTCAACCGATCAATGGCAGGAATTAAATCAACGGACGGAAGATTGAGTACACATTCGCCTTCACGGATCAAATTCTGAACTGTCTGAGACTTGCTGCTTAACCCGAGCATACAAGATTGATTAAGTCACCAGGCTGAAGACATTGGAGCCAAATTTGGCGTACCGTCTTCGTTCATAGTACTGATAAGCACAACAGAAGTACCAAAGTAAAGAATTTTAGGGTTGATTACCGTATGCATAAGCGTTCCACTTCTCCTCTGTGATCAATTTTTAGTTAATATATCACAGGCCGTTTACAGGATATAGAGATATGGAATATGACAGCAAGATGTCAAAATATTAGATTAGAAAATAGTGTGGCTAGTAAAGCAAATCCCAAATGAAAAGGTGTTATTTAGAACCGATGTAAGCAATTGTTGTGATTATCCATAAATGAGCCGGATAGAAGACATAGAAGAAATACTTCGCAAATTTAGAGTTGCTCCCTCTTTTGCCATCATACATATACAAAAACGGAATAACGAAGATAAACATAAAGTCCGAATTAAATGCCAGCATTTTTATTGTCGTTAAGACATTTCCGTAATTTACAAATGACATCAAGAACAAAACAAGCGAAAGACATAAATAACCGATGTTTCTGAATTTGTTTTTACCGTAGGTGAAATAGGTTATAAGCATAAACGGCAGGATTACCATACCGCCTTCGGCTATTAAAATTCCAACCACTATTAAAACAACGGAACATGTAAAACCCCATATTTTATTATTAATTCGGCTTAGTGCAGTTAGCATTAATACACCGATGGCCAGAGTTAAAAAGATATTGTTCTGAATTGCAATACCGCGATCTTCAAACATGAAGGTCAGTAAATAGTTGCCTGCAAACATAACGGCTGCCCATGAAAACAATCTCGTAGAATACTTTCTCAGATTGCTTGTATGCATAAAGCCTTCCACAGCGGTATATGCAAACCATACTCCGACTACTCTTGTAACAACATGAAAGATCATTACCCAATTTTCTGGTATAGAATAAGTGATATGGTCCAAGACCATTAAACACGCCATGATTAATTTAATTTGAAATCCGTTAAGCTTCATTTTTTGCATATATCATTTATCTCCTTTTCTTTGTCTCTCCTCCTCGTTCGTTCTTTATCGATTATAATTTTCTACGTAAAATCTTACGATCTATATAACTTACATCATCCTTACTTATTTGTAATAAAACAAAATATACGGGTAAATTCCTTTATGACATAGAAAAGGACGTAGTTTCCTACGTCCCCTCATACTATAAACTTTCAGATCCAAATAGTTCTTTCTGTTATACTATTTCCGCAAAATCTTCTCCATTGTCTTCCCCTTTGCTAACTCATCGATCAGCTTATCCAAATAGCGAATTTCCTGCATCGTTGGTTCTTCGATGTCTTCCACTCGGACACCGCAGACCACACCTTTGATCAAATTACGCGAAGGGTTTAGTTGGGGAGCATCCGCAAAGAAAGTCTCAAAGTCAGTCTTTTTTTCCAGTTGCACTTCAAACTCTTCCTGGCTATACCCTGTCAACCAACGGATGATTTCATCGACTTCTGCTTTCGTACGTCCTTTCCTCTCCGCTTTCGTGACATAATGGGGATAGACACTTGCGACACTCGTTGTAAAAATCCGATGTTTGGTCATGATACATCCTTCTCCGTTTTCTATATTTGTCAGTAACTATCACTATTTTGCCGCGACGATTATCGCAGTCCCATTTTTCCGGAAATAGTAATTCCTCAATATTGGATAAACATACTTCACATTATTTTACAATAGATGAACGAGTCTATAATAGCGTTTCTGTACTAAGCGTAAAGCCTTCGATGACGGCATCCTCGTCGACCTCAATCAGGATGCATCGTCTCCCTTGATAATTCACCTGCTTCACATACCTTAAATCCTGCGGGCTGACAGTAATCGTGGCTACCTTGGTATCGATCTTGATCGATTTTGATGTGAATTTCGGGATCACGCTGTTCGCCTTCAGTTCATAGTTCTTATCGTCAACGATAGTCTCAAACGCCCGTTCCACGGCTTCCTTTGTTACATTGTCTATCCCGCTTGCGGTCAGCACGCGCTCCACATCGGTATAATCCAGCTTCGCAGGTTCCTCTTCATCCTGGTGGGATTCAATCACATGATGAATCTCCTCGTACACGTGTGCGATCGTGGCTGAGTCCAGCTGTTCACCAGCCACTTCCTTCACGATGTCTTCAAAGATCCCTCGCTCTTCCATTGCCGTCACAGATCGCTGCGCATTCAAGACCTCAGAGATGAACCGCTCATTCGGATCATTCGATTTCCCCGTACAATAGAGAACCCGGTTCACGTCGGAATAATTGTCCGTCACACTGGGATAAAAGAACCCTTGCTCCGGTGTGCTGAGCTTGATAATCGGATCTACAATGATATTGTACTTAAACTCTCTCTCCACATAGTCGAACAAGAGAGCCTTCCGCTGCTTTTCCGTAGAGTTCACGCTGCATAGAATGAACGGATGTCCGAACACTTCGTCATTCCCTGTCTCCTCGGCTTCCTCATTCCTTGCCTTGGTCGGCCGGTAGTATTGTCCGCGTACGAACGTAATGACCGTATCCCGTTCATACGTCGTGTCCGCCATCATTTTGTCTACGAGCAGCAGCATCAAATCCTGCCATTCCTCCGGGTCTCCCGTCTGCATAGCTTGGTGAAGCAGCACCCGTGAAGGGTCTTTCTGATCTTCCGCTTCCTCCTGAAACTTGAGCTCGAACAGCTTATGATCCAATTCACCGGTCAGCAGCTTTTTGAAATTACCCATGTACAGTTCCTGCTTCTCCCGGTCCACTAACTCAAAGGGATTCCGCTCCCAGTGATAGATTTCGTTCGTTTCCTTCATAATGTACACGTTAAGAATATCGTAAATATTCATCAAATGATTATCCAGCTTAAACTGCTTGCGTATATGTGCGACTTCTTTTTTGTTCATATCGGATTTGGCAGCTCCTTAGATATATATAAATTATTGGAACGTAAATTTATTAGCGATCTTACGGCTTGCATTGCTGTGCCTAGGGTCAATTCTCCTGTGCACCTGATCTTCTATTGTTGCATATTTGAATACCGGAGTCGAGGAATTTCCTTGTGGGAACCCATACCAAAAAGAGATATCCTTACTCGAAGGATACCTCTTCTGGAAACTCGAATATCTTCATTCAAACAACCTTTGATGTTTATGAAAAAATCGGCAAAAGAATTGTACATTGTCCAGTTCAAACCATTCTGCCGTTTGCAAACAGCCCTTCTATTCAAGAACGGTCCAAATATCCAGTGCCGCCAGACGAATCGCCTCATGCTCATGATTCCGGTACGCTCTTAGACGGTCGGTACAAGCCTGGTTCCACAATAATGATGTTCCCGCAACCTTCAGCAAAGAAAGCCCGATATATTGGGCCGCAAACGGCTTCTGATCTCTCAAATTGTCCACCAGGTCCAGAATCGCCTCCGGTCTCCAATACGCCTGGCTGGCATTTGCTGCCCGAGCGATCTGTCTGTAGGAGTAATCCAACAGATGTGGATGCGTGTCCACCATTTGAATCACAGGGTCCAAATGCAGCGCTGCCTGATCCGCGTGGTTCCATTCAACAATCGCTAGATATAACTTGATCGCGGCTGATCTCAGGGTTTCTTTGGATTTAAGAGCATCGATCATGCCCGTATATAAAGGAATGAGTACCCGCCTTGCATTTGGAGGCAAAGAGGTCAGCTTGTCTATCAATGCCACCAGACGCTGTCGCTCTGGAAGGTCTCTCTCCGGTGCAGCATTCCATTCGGCCTTCGTCTCCGTGTCGGCCAACTGTGTGCAAACGCCGATGACCCAATCATTCACCTTCCCGTCACGACTAGCCACAATGAGAGTATCCAACGCGGCCTTCCATCTGGTGTTATCCTCCAAATCAAGAATCGTTCTGCTGGTGGAAGCCGCTACCTTCTCCTCACTTCCATTCACCCAAAGGCTCATGGCTTGGAAAGCCTCTCTTGCCACAACAGCATCGGCATGTCCTGCAATCTCGATAATCAATTGCAAATACCTTGGCCTGGCCTCCACGGGAAGTCCACCAGAATACTGGTTAAGTAGGCTTCTTGCGATATCACGCTGCGGAGAAGCAGCCATGGCACTTATCATGGTCCAGCTGCGTTCATCATCGAGCCATTGTCTGGCAGCATGACCTATGGCGATCATCACATCTTTGTGTACATTCGGTTTCTCGTATTCACGGATAAGAATCGCCATGCTCTCGCTGCTTTTATAAGCTCCAAGCAGCCGAATGGCCTCCTTTCTGACCGTGATTTTCAATTTTTCCCGATTCAGCAGGTCCGACAGCATGGACGTCAACAAGACCGGGCTCACCCTGCGCATGCATCTGGGGATCGAGTACATGGCGACCCGAGCACGGTCTCCATCCAGGTTGCCCAGCAATACAGGAAGTGCCTTCTCCGGCTCTTCCCATAACGAAAATGCGTAAAGGGCTGCCTCGACGACATGCACTTCCTGATCCCGTAGCAGGACCTCCAGTTGATCGGAGCAATAATCCGGCATGACTGCCAAGCTCCGCATCGCCGCTGCACGTTCATGGAAACTTCGTTTGGCATCCAATGCCACCCGTTCCAAGAGGGAAGCTAATGCCTTTTGCTGGCGCGGCAGCCACCGGTGAAACCCATTATAGGCGGGCACAACGTAAATCGTTTTTCCCGATAAATGCTTGCCTTTGATGATTTTCCCCGAGATGAACGGGTCCAACCACTCCTGACGCTTCAGATGCAGATGTATAAATACGTCGTGGAATGAGATGAAGGATGGGTCTCTGTCCAGCAGTTCTCTAACCCTCGCATCCCGGGTTCCATACGGTGCCAGCCAATAATGGACCGCCTGCGGCGATACCGTTTTAGCCTTCAGCAGTTCCTCCAGCAGCAGCTGAAGCTTCGGCAATCGATCCACGGCTTTTCCGAACAAATCAGCCATACGCAGGACCACACTTACGTTTTCGCGCTTGTTCGCTTCTACACCAAAGGCATAAATCTCATCAAACAACGCTTCCAGTGCAGAACTTGGTATGCTATCCCAATCCATGGAGAACAACGCAAACTGACCATCCCGCATCGTCAATCTTCCAAACGTTCTCAAAGCGAACTTGAATAGATCGCCCTTCGGCTCCAATGCATTTTCACGCAGTATGGCAAAAGCCAGTTTCTCCGTGGCGGACCTTGTCCCGTACGAAGTGTCCCTGGCTTCAACCACGCTATCCACCAGCACAGTCAGATCATTCACATGCTCTTCCTTAAACATTGGAGCAGGACAGTTTGAGAGCTCGACCATAACTTGCCAGCGAACCGGATCCTGGTCGTTCTTGATTCTAATCAGGAAGCGCAGCGTCTCATCCATTCCGCTTCGGGATAGCGCTGTACTCCGAACGAGGTGGGCATAGGCCGTAGCACGCTCATCCGCATTGGACACCTGAACGGCTTGCTCCAGCTTCTCCCTGGCGTTAACAATTAAACGGCGCGCCGTCGTTTCGAGCATGTCATCCCGATGATCACAAATGTCGCGAAGTTCCAGCATGCGGGCAGCTTCCTTGTCACGCAGTCGATGCGGTAGTACATCCAGTAGCGGCATAGAGAAAATGCGTGTCTTCCGCCCGTCTTCCTTATAAGCGGCATCAAACATCGCTTCGCGACAAGACGGCGCAAGGGTATCCAGCACCTTGGCTAGATGCACAGGCTGATCTGCGAGTAATGTAGCCAGTGTGGTCCACTGCGCTGTGGTAAAATATTTTCTCTTTTTCAAAACGCCTGCCGGAACGCCATGATTCAAAAGATATTCTCGTGTCTCCTCACGTGTCAGCAGTTCGAATACGTCCTCAGGGCTGGCCTGAATCAGAATGCCCAATTGCTGCTTGAGTACAGGATGAATCATATCTGTCGGCCCAAGCGTAAGCGCACATTCCAACACGATCGCCGGTCTTGTAACACTCAGTACTTCAATCGCCGATGAGAACGTCCACCATATATTGGCCTTTTCCTGATGCGTTGCGTTCTGCAAAGCATTCTTGAAATACGCTGCAACAGGATCGGGATAGTACTTCGTTAGGAGCCGCCAATTGCGTAACGCATACCCCAGCTCAGGAAGCCTGCTGAGAACCGTCTCTTCACTGCACACGGCCAATAATAAGGACGCTTCTTGTGCCCCCCACCGGTCAAGCACGAGCGGCAACAGACGTTCCGCCCAATCCTGACGATATGTATTCAAGATGCTCCGCAGCAATTGGCGTCGGCAATGATACGACATCAGAGCGATTTCGGATTCAACCGAAAAGTCCGGATCTGTCACCACTTCTGGCAGTAATCCAGCTGCCCGGACCCTAACTCCTGCCTTAGAATGCTTCAGGGCAAACAAAACCGCACGAGCATCATTTACTACACACGCACCAGTCAATGCCAAATGCGCCTCATAGGCGGTGCCGCTTTCGAGCAAGGATACGAGCAGCGCGGAATAATCCGCATCTCCTTTATGGTGGCGTCCCAGAAGCGCCATCCGCTTCATCCTGCCTGAATAACCCAACGAGTCCAGCTCCATGAGCAATTGCTCTTTGTTCATCAGATCATTGTTATATGTCATCATTTCCTCTCCCATCATGTTCATATAACCGATTAAAATTTCTCCGAAATCGATTTGCACAAGCTCTCCTGGAAGTATATAACTTCTTCATAAGCGAAGGCTTCTCCTTTTCGATGCTGCATATCGGGGTTTCTGCTTTTGAACGGGGCAAAACGCTGCATACAAAAAGAGATGCCTCTAGGTGTCCATAAGCGGCCCTTTGAGTCATCCCTTTTAGCTCAAGATGATGCATATCCGAATTTAGTTATTCCAGTATTGCTTGGCAATCTGTTGACCTTGATCGATTTTAGCACCGTTCATCTACCTCATCATGATCCTTGCTTAACCAGTCGCGCCATTCGTCTACGCTACTAAAACCGAGGCTTGTTTTTACACTTACGGGCAGTCCCCCGGCTTTGGCGGCCTGGATAATATCCACTGCAATTTCGGGACGGCAGATCAGGCTGCTTCCCTTCCCATTCTCTGCTACATTCGCTACAAGACAACCCATATTAATATCGATGCAGCCCCATTGGTGTCCAAATGTTTCAGTGAAAGCACTCCTAGAACGATGTGACCCGTCAATGCAAGTTCATTTTCAGAACGTACTGCGTCGTAGTTCATAAAAATACTGCACAATGGGATGCTTTAACTTCATCTTCTCAGCCATGTTTAAAATTCGCTTTTTGCCAACTCGTCTATCCACTAAAGCTAAAATATTCAATAAGATATCATTACTCTCCAAGCTTTCATCTATAGAAATCGATAAAAACGTAGTAGCTACTACGACAAAATTGGATTTACTTAATGCGGTCTGTGCTGACAAAAGCTCTTTTGCAAGTTCTGAAATTTTTCTGCTTCTTGCAATGACTTTAAGACGATCCTCGGGAACGGTCCCCTTGGTATCCTCTCTGATCGCTTCAATTTCATCATGGTTGATAGGAATTTGGATATCCGGATCATTCTTAATTTCCTGCTCCGTCTGATACCATCGGATTGAGCCAGTTGTATCGCTCATATTAAGTACGTTCTTTTTATCTACGGCAAGATAACAAATTCCGGATTTATCAGGTAGATAACGATAACCGGTTGCCCGGTATTCGACCCTTCCATTTAACGCAGGAGAGAGAAAGCTCTCCAGTTGTTGCTTTAATTTGCTCCAGGACATGTATCCTCCTATGTTCTCTAAGCCTGATTACCAGTATTTCGCGGCAGTTTTATGGCAATGACACCTATAGTGCCAGGCTGGTTTGATTTGAAATAACCAAATTTCTAGAGTTAAAGTATTGCCCTTGGGTGAAGGTCTATCATACCATAATTTTGGCCATAACCCGATAGCTGAATCAGCACATCGTCCACGCGGTTCAGAATCGGAAATTGCTGTTAGTGCCCGAGATCGCATGTGCTTCAGTCAAGGGCCCCCCCTACAGTCCCGATATGTTGAAAATCATTACCGATTCCATAAACGCAAATAGACCGCCCTCTGACAGAGGATTGCGGTCTATTATTCGACTAGACTTCTCTTTTGTCTTCTGGATAATAAATGATTCTTATATAATCGGCATCTTTACTATCCATGTCGCCTAAATACATTCTTTCATGCTCTGGAATAAGTTCGTACAGTTCTTTAAGCTTCTCCCTTGCATAATCAGAGGGATATTCAAGATAACTATAATAGGCTTCCCTGCATTTTTCTAATGATGTTTTCTTTCCATTCAGTTTCGAATGAATATCCAAAAGTTCCTTATATTTTTCTTCAGGATCAGTATAGTATATGGCTTTTCCAAGCGTAACCTCTGCAAAATCATCAATAATAATCTTTGTGGGTGTCTTAAATTCCGTTAAAAACGTACCATCATGAAACATTTCTTGAACTTCTTCGATTTCATAATCCAGCTCGCGTCCTGAATGATACACTTTCACGCACCCGTCTTGATAAACCACTAGATTCGCTAAATAGCAGCAACTCTCATGCCTCATGAAGATTGGGAAACCGTTCCCGTTAACTGTTTGATAAAATAATTCGCTTTTCACATAAAAATCCTTGGCTTCCGGCGAATAAGATATTCTCCGCTGTTCCAATAACTTTTTTTCTTCTTCTGAAATGGTGTATATATTACTCAAATTAGGATTAAGGCGCTCAATCGTTTCCTTTATGTACTCATAATAACTGTTCTTATTATAATTCCACGAGCCAGTTATAATTTCGTATTCTCCTAACCCATGAATGGATATATTTTCTCCATGAGGGATGCTTGGCACAAGCCAACCAATTTCAAGTTTTTCTTTTAAGCCTTCCAAATCCACTAATTCCCAACAATTAATCATTCCATCTTCGTATACATCAAGATTAATGTAGAAGTACTGCATGTTATTGATAATGCCTGGAATTCGAGTACCCTCTACAGTCTTTTGCCTGCTAATTTTATGAATAGCAAACACCACCAATCATTGTCAATTTAGCCCATACATTTTGCCCTTGAATCAATCCAATTCAGCGCGGGAGAATAAATCCCTGATTACGGCGTCATCCTCGCAAGCATCTTTAAACCCAATCGCAAATTTTTGCAAAGCCTCTCTATGGTCTGAATAAGCGCAGAACATATCGGCTTCCGGGTCAAAATGTACGCTATCTTCTAGATGAGGCATTTTTTCCACAAGAAAGACCACTGCCAAGGATTCCCAATCGTAACCATTGCCTTCAAATCCCTCGTCAGCCCGTGTCTGAAAAACCTCATCTTTATAAACACCAACATTCAAAATCATGGACACATTGCCGCTATCATGCTCTATGAACTGAAACGGTTTGATTCTTTCTTTAAAATTGTTGAGTTCATTCGCCAGAGTATCATTCTTCACTGAAGCAATTGCATTTGGTTGCACAGCCATCGAATTCTCCTGAGGGTTTGTTATGATGTCAATCTCGTGGCGGCTCCATTTCAAAAGCATCTCAGCATCTTCATCCTCGGGATCCAGTTTATTCGCCATTTCGAATGCGTTTACTGCATCCTCATATTGTGATAGGGAGTAGTAGGCATAACCAACACGAAAATGCCAAAGAGGGTCATGCTCGCCTTCTGTTTTGATCGTCCAAAGCTGCTGCAATGCTTCTTCGTAACGGTCCAGATTGTTTAATGCTCTCGCCAAATGGCTGACTACATCGTAATCTCTTTCCTGTTCGGGAATTTCTGCGATTTTGCCTACTATTTTTTCAAATTCATCATTGTCATGCCAAAGTGTTAACTGTTCCAACAGATTTTTTTCCATAGCACTACCTCCTTAGTTTCAAAAGCCTCATAATGTCAGAAACACCAGCGTCACCCGAGTCCGCGGGCTTATTGTCTGATACGAATTGCTTAATAGATAGTCAAGTTCCCTGTCTCTATTCTGAACCATCTCCATACTCAAATCCAGTAGAATTCGTTAGCGGGCCCATGCCGCCCAGCATTGTGTCTAAAGACTTTTTAACATGTATGAAGCCAGGGAACCAGTGGATCGCGGAAAATCGATCTTCCAATGCGTATGTACAAAACAAGCACGGTATTTCCCCTGATAACGATATCGATAATTCGATACAGAAGACGCCAAGGAAAAAAGTCCCTTGGCGTTCTTTTTAGATGTTTTATGTTACATCCCTCACCAACAAAGCCACCGTTCCACATGAACCATCCACAAAAACATATCCACTGGCCTTTTTTCCACCGTACGAATCCTTCATCCTTCAGCACACGTGTCTTTTAACCCTTAGAACACCTGCTTTGCCTGTCATGATACGATATTAGAATCAAACCATTTTTCTCTGCCACTTCACAAAGCTTATGAGCGCGCAAACGATAAGTGTCCCTAGCGAATAAATCCAAAACTGCGGGTAACCTTCTGGTCTTAGTGTCAGTAATAATTTCTGAAAAGGATCTGCTAAAATAACTAAATTAACCGCAATTTTGAAATATAGAAGAAAAGAGAGTATAAAAATGGTGACAAAGGATATAAGAGGTCTTGAAATAAATAAACAAACCGCACTACAGAACATTAATTTAGATATACTTACAAGAGCAAACAATACATAAAAATTAAAATTGTATAAAATAGCTTTAGATACGTGAACGGATTCATTTGAACCATACAATGTCATCATATCCGCTCTAGGAAATAGTAACCATGAAGCTGCCATAACTAAAATAAATGTAAATCCGATTAACATTATCGTTGTAGCAGCCAAAGCCAATAGCTTGCTTAGCCAAATCTGATACCGAGGGAATGGACGCAACACATATAACCGGTAAGCTCCAGAATGGATCTCGCCACTTAACTGATTTACGTAAATTACGGGTAGTACAACAAGGGTGAGTAGCAAAGAGATCCCGTCCATCATATACCAAGGCACAGTAAGACTGTTAAGCTCAATTTTACCTTCACCAAATCGGAGGGTTCCTGAACCGTTTAGTACCCCTCCCCATATATTGGCTGCTAATAAAGCTATAAAAAT
Organism: Paenibacillus lutimineralis; assembly: GCF_003991425.1. Classification (NCBI taxonomy): domain Bacteria; kingdom Bacillati; phylum Bacillota; class Bacilli; order Caryophanales; family Paenibacillaceae; genus Paenibacillus; species Paenibacillus lutimineralis. Next base: position 1,080,900 of record NZ_CP034346.1, on the reverse strand, counting down.
GAAATATAGAATCAGCATTGATTTACTTTTCCATATTCGTTCCATTTCACTGACCCATGCTCCAAACATATGCTACCTCCTAATATAAATAATCATCTATCACAAATCGACGATAGGCAGACCATACGAAAACAAACATATAAAACACCAGAATTATAGCCATCGCTGAAATGGAGTGAATATTCCCATTTAGTGCAGAATAGAGACCTGTATGTTGCATGTACGGAATTAAAGCGTAAGCCACCAATTCATGTATAAGTGATCCACTTTCGAATAAATTCGCAAAATATAAATACAGTCCGTCAAATAACAATGTTACTAGAACATAACCCACGCAAAGACCCAGCATAAAGCTCACATTCTTGCTAATAAGCGCCATATAAGAAAAGAGGCATGATATTCCCATCAAAGTTAAATAGGCCATGAAATAATACGGAGCAATAATTTTTATTGTAAGTACTAAAGAAATCTGATTCTCACCTTCATGTGGAAATTGAACAAGCCCTATAATACTTAACGAAATTGCCATTACAATCAATAAAACCACGATCATAATATTAATCACTATTAATTTACTAAAAAAAATATTAGCTCTGGAGTACGAACGTAAAAACAAAAGCCGTAACTGGCCTCCACGATATTCCTCTGTAAATACAGCACCAACAATAGCAGCAACTGCTATATTACACATCAAATATAAATTCACTTGAAGACCTTCAACCATAAACAAGCCAGCGGATATCACATTAGAGCTATCAAGGAGATAGTTCCCTGCAACATAAGCAAGTATTGGTGTGCATACAAGCAAACACCATATCCATTTATTTTTCAACAAACGTTCCAGCTCACTTAATGTTAATGCATTCATCATTGGACCAACTCCAAAAAGGCATCCTCGAGTCTTTGACCTTCCTTAACTATATCTTCCTTTGGTCCCTTCAAAATTATTGAGCCTTCACGAATTATAATAAGTTCATCACACATTTGCTGCAGTTCATCAAGCAGATGACTGGAAATAAAAAAGGCCAGATTTTCGGACTCTCTCAATTTAAATATAATATCCCTAAGTTCTCTCATTCCTATAGGATCAAGTCCATTAGAAGGTTCATCAAGCAACAACAGTTTGGGACTACCGAGCATAGACTGAGCAATTCCTAGTCTTTGTTTCATCCCTAAAGAATATGTTCGTACTTTATCGTCACCTCTTTTTTCCAGACCTACTGTTGTTAACAACTTTTCAATATGTTCTTCCCTTTGGTTTGACTTTATTGTTGGATGAAGTCGGGATAAATTCCGCAGCACCTGTCTACCAGTCATATACTCGAAAAATACTGGTGATTCTATAATAGCTCCAACTCTTGCGATTGCTTGCTGACGTTGAGTTTTTACGCTGTACGAATCAATCCGAACCTCCCCACTTGTCGGTTGAATCAATCCAGTCATGATACGCATCACTGTTGTTTTGCCAGCTCCATTAGGTCCTATAAAGCCATATATCTTTCCTTGTTCCAATTGAAATGAAGATTCATGAATAATTGGTCTCTTACCGATGTTCTTCGTGATCTGCTTTACTTCCATAATAATATTTGTCACATTGATACCTCTCTTCCTTAATTATACAATGAAGAAAAAGTCTGGTTAGTCAATCTCAACATATTATAAATGTGAAATCTAAAGAAAAAATAAAGAACATTGATTATGCGGCAATTCATTCTATAACTTATGCTTACCTTTCGGATCGTTTATCGTACCCAATAAAAATAACCGCCCCTTAGCAAAAGGAATGGAGAAATTAAAAGCCATTATAATTGGGGCTTAAATATTTCCACAGAAAAAGCTATATCTATAAAAAAATCGCGCCCTCCAGAGGAGGACGCGATATGAAGCAGCTTGTTTCCCGTGTTTCCCCATTGCCATTAACGCTTTCGAGCGACCACCGCTAACCGGCCGTTTTCGGTCGAGTACTCGCATGTGGAAAGTACAATAAGCTTGTCGCCATACTGGGCTGTTACCCCCGTATCATAAAGAGCAAGTTTTTTGATGTTCTGAACATACGAATCGAATTCGGCGGGCGTATTTATATTTTCAATCTGGTAGTATTTAAAAACGTCGTCCGATTTGCGATAAACCTCTGAGAGGATAACAGAAACAATCTCATACTCTTCCTTTTCATAAAGCGAGCTGAACTGGAACGTAGCATGCTCTTTATAAAAACTTTCGTTCTTATACTTCATTAAGTCTTTAAACATCCAGCCGCTTTTCATGTGATGTCCGTGAATCAGCAAAATGTCCGAACCGTTGGCCCGGCTATGCGCGTCTAAAAAGGGGAGACCCCCTTTGTTTTCCTTTTTATCGAAATCATGATTGAGATAGTACTCCGCATCCTGAGGATTCTGCATAACCGGATACTCAATTCGGGTGCCGTCAATCTTTAGCCAACCGACGATGTCGGAGTTCCTCTCGTAAAGCTCTCGAAATTCGGGAAGCAAGACCGGCTCATTCCCCTTATTGAACAAAAGGGAGGGGAATGCATCCCCTCCGCCTTTGTCCGACTCTTCCTCCCAAGCTATTGCCAGCTCTTCGATTTTCTTCTGCTCAGCATAATCCCGCAGGAGAGTTCTCGCAACACTGACGAGAGAAAATACCAACACAAGGAAGGAAACGGCGATAAGAATTTTTTTAGTTTTGCTCATTTTCTTACCGCCTTTCCAGTCACTGGATGTGCCTTTTCTTCTTGTTACCGAGTAGACAGAACCCGATCGTCATCAAGGACATCAGCGCTAAAGCCATATAGAAGATTGGCGATACGCTGTTGTCTCCGGTTTTCGGAGCATCGTCCAGCTCGTTGTTGCCGTTGCCGGTTCCATTGTTGCCATTGTTGCTGTTGTTGCCGTTGTTTCCGTTGTTGCCGTTGTTTCCGTTGTTACCGTTGCCGGTTCCGTTGTTACCGTTGCCGGTTCCGTTGTTACCGTTGCCGGTTCCGTTGTTACCGTTGCCGGTTCCGTTGTTACCGTTGCCGGTTCCGTTGTTGCCGTTGTCGGTTCCATTGTTACTGTTGCCGGTTCCATTGTTACCGTTGCCGGTTCCATTGTTACCGTTGCCGGTTCCGTTGTTACCGTTGCCGGTTCCATTGTTACCGTTGCCGGTTCCGTTGTTACCGTTGCCGGTTCCATTGTTACCGTTGCCGGTTCCATTGTTACCGTTGTCGGTTCCGTTGTTGCCGTTGCCAGATCCAGGATTACCAGGTTCGGGGCTGACGGGTCCAGTCTCTCCGCCGCCGGAACTTACTGGCTTCAACTGTACATCATAGCGTACGATGTCGCTTCCGACCGAGATGATTGGGCTCTTATACGTCTCATACCCGGCTTTCGTTACAACCAGATAGTAATCCGTGTCCGGGAACACCATAAACGCATATGCTCCGTTAACGTCACTGTTCTGGCTTGGGCTGGCATTATCGTTCGGAGCAAAGCCAGGAATCGGAGGTAACTTTACTTCCGTGCCATCTTTATAATACAGCGTTACTTTAGCTCCCTCGATGACTGCTCCAGTCTTTGCGTCCGTAATGATGCCATACGGGTCAATGAGCTCCTGGGAAATATTCAGTTCACCGTCCGCTCCCACGTTCAGCGCTACATCCCGAATGAGCGTCAGTTCTTTGCCCGGTGCAACTTCATAACGCACTTCCATCGTATACGTTCCCGTGATCAAGCCCCCCGCTGCGAAGGTGCCGTTCTCTTCCAGAGGGAACGCTTTGGGCTTGCCGTTCTCCTCAATATAGTCCCCTTTGGCATCCTTCAAATAGATGCGCGCTTTGGTGGTAAAGGCAGGGTTAAGGAACGCACTTTGTCCATTGGACTGCTTGAAGAGCACAATTCCAACAGCCGTAATTTCAGCCGGAATCAGTTCGCCACCTTTTACATCGCTGTCAACTTCTGCTTTTTGCGTGAAAGTGATCGACTCATCAAGGCCATTTACTTTGATCTTTTTCGTGAAGCTGATCGTATAGTCGCCGCCATACGGTACTGGGAAGAAGTATGCGCCAACGTCATCGGTCGTGATCGTGTGCTTCTCGCCAGTCGCCTCGTTGGTGATTACAAGGGGCGCATTCGGAATCACTTCGCCTGTTGTGTTGTCCCGCAGTACCCCGGTGATAGCCGCTGGTACGGCGGTTACCTTCGTGGTGGCAGTCAGTTTTCCTTCCGTCAGACTGTCCACCTTGGCGGTGATGAAGTGATTCTCAGTCGTTGTAGTTTCCAGCTTCGGTGGTGTGTAAGGAATAATCGCCTTACCTTGCGCATCGGTCGTTGCCTTTACTTCCGAGTTATCCGGTAGTGTAAAGACAATCTCCGCACCCACAACCGGTTCCCCTTTATAATCTGTCAACGTTGCCGTCAACTGCGAAGGCGTCGTACCGTTGCCGGGAACGACCTCAGGATCTGCCGTCAGTGTCAGATTGCCAGGGAGATACCTCACATTGACGAATCGCGCCTCGGTGATTTCCTTCTCTATGATCGTGCCGCTATGCTTCCGATTCACCGGGTTGACGGAGTAATCCTCACCCGAATAATCGGTTTGGGTGAGGATATATCTGTCACCGCTCGGAATGCCTTCAATGGCGACAGTTTCCCCATGCTTAAGGGTAATCTTGTCGTTGGATTTAATCGTTCCCTCCGTGCCGTCCGACTTCGTATAGGTATAGGCCTCATCTGAAGCGGCATCCGGGAATTCGACAGTAAACTCAAATTTCTTATTCTTGTCCGCCCCGCTGCCTTCGACCGTCTCCCCGATTAGCAGGCCGCCGTACACCATCCGCGTGTTGACGACCTCCTCTTTTTGGTCGCCTCCATCGGTAATGACGCCAGTCGTTTGCCAGTCCGGCCAAGTCGTCGTGTAGCCTTCGGCCGTATAATTGGTCTCGGTGACGGTGTAGTTCGTATCCTTAGGAATTCCATCGATAACAGCGGTCTCCCCATGCATAAGGATGATCGTGCCGCCGGACTTGATCGTTCTCTTCGTACCGTCCGACTTCGTATAGTCATACTCTCCGCTTGCACCTGCGCCTTCGAAGGTGATGGTGAACTCAAAATCCTTATTCGGGTTCCCGCCGTTGCCAGCTACCTTTTGCCCGATAGTCAGCTTACCGGGGAGGTACTTGGCGTTGACGAACTTCGCTTCGACTGTTTCATGCGCCACGATGCTACTGGTACGCGTCCGATCCGCAGGATCGGTAGTGTAGCCCTCGCCTGTGGAATCCTTCTGTACGATAGAGTATGTGATGCCATCCGGGATATCCTTGATGGTGATGGACTGGCCACCTTTCAGCTTAATTGTTCCGCCACTGTCCACCTTGCCGTTGACGGAGCCGGAATAGTCATAAGACTTGCCGTTACTGAAGGTAATTGTATATTCAAAGTCCTTGTCCGAGTCTGCCCCATTCCCCTTTATCGCCGTGTCCAGCTTCAAATTGCCAGTCTCCCACACAGGGGTTGGCACAGTCAGCGGATTGTTCGAATCCACTTTCTGTCCGTCAACGAGAACAGGCTTGCCCGGCGCATCGATGACACGTACTCGGTATACCGTAGTCGTAGGCAAGTAAGTGTCGGGATCAATATACGTCTGCTTGAGCAAATAATCCCCCGGCACCTGAATAATGAAACTCGTCTTGCCGTCCGAACCCGTAATCTTTTCCCCCATGACTTCGCCATCTTTATCCTCGGCCGGTGTACCATTAGGGTTGAACAACTCGAACTTTACGTCCTTCAGTGGTGTTTCGCCATCGGGACCAACCTTCTTGAGGAAGAGCAGGCCGTTTTCATTGGCACTTCCCGCCACATCGTTCGCGTCCAGCGTAATATTGCTCTGCGCTCCGATCGGTGGAAGTGTATCGTCGCCCATCAGCTTGATGGAGTTCCCGGCCGTTCCCGGCTGCATCCCCTGGGATTCGGTCTGGTACACGATCTGATAGAGCTTGTTCGGGTCGGCAAAGTCAAACCTGAGCGTCGATCCCCCGGTTGCCTTGTCTGTGCCTGAGGTGACCTTCACTTCACTATTCGGATCCGCAAGATTTAGCGGCTGTCCGACTCGTAGCAAAGTGCCATCCCCTTTCATCTCCCCGGAATAGACAGCAATGTCAGAAGGTGCGAGGGAAAGATTACCCTTTTCATCTTCGCGTAGCTTAAGCCCCTTGGCAAGCGTATCCAGCAAATAGACGCCTTGCTTCATCTCGAACGGAGGCGTGTAATTCACCGTCCATTCCTGCACACCGGAAACCGGCTTTTTCACCGTCTTGCTCAGAGACTGCACAGGAACAATGATTCTGTGCTTTTCGGTGGCGCTATAAGGCTTGTCTCCCCATTTCATGGAGAATTCAGCCTCATTCTCGCCGATCGGATTATTACCTATTTGGTAGGTCGCCATCTTGGCATTGGTCGGACGCGCCTTCACCAGAATGACGTAGGGGCTCTCCAGCTTGGAGAAGGTGAAGGTGCCAACATTGCCATCTTTGGTAAATTTTACCACATGATTGGGATCGTTCGGCTTAATGATCGCAGCTGCTTGTGCGTATTGGCCATAACCACCTCCACTTTGTCTTCCCAATTCAGAGTTTGTATTATAGCCCGTAACACCTGTATAAAGTCGATAGGCTTCGCCCGGAGCATAATCCACAAATTCCCAGCCTTCAGGCAGCGTATCTACCAGCTTAATGTCGCTGGCAACGCGGGCACCGCCGTCCTTGGCCATCTCCTCCGTCTTGAAGCCCGGCATGTTCACCGCCAGCCGGAAAGTGACTGTTTGATCCTTGCGGTCATAGCCTGCCAGGATGTATTTGTCCTCACGGGAGTTGTCCATATACCAGTTCGGATCATTGACGACTATTGGCCGCGTCCACGTGCTGGTGCCCCAATTGCTATATCCTCGGTTCCAATCGGCGGCTATATTTCCTAGCGCGTTACCGTCCTCATCAACCGCACTCGCGTACAACATCTCCTTGTTCAGCATCCGCACCCGGTTCTTGACGGTGGCATCGGCGAGCCCCTCATAGCTGTCGCCATCGAAGAACAAGCCGCGGTTGCTCGAATTGCTCCAACTGCCGTTAATATCCTGACGGAACAGGTTGTCCGGGTTGGTCGTGACGGATTCGAAGGATACATCCCCCTTCACTCCTCCTTTAAACCCGGTCACCTTGATAAGATCCGCTACCCGCTCGCCATTCACCGTCAAGTGAATGACCTCACCAATCAGCCCATTGCTCACGTTCAGCGAGCCCTCGCGGTATTTTTGCCAAAGCTGCTTGGTGTCGATTTTGCTCTTAATAGCAGCTAAAGTTTCCGACGTTACCTTGAATTTGGGATCCACATCATCCACATCATTCAACACGTCGAGAGAATCGCCGTGAACGAGCAAATCATAGACGATTGGATTATCCAGGTCGTACTGAAGCGTCAGACCAATCGCCCAATTGGTGCCGGCGACGCTGTTCAGTGGGTATGCGAGGTTTGTGTGTGTCTCGGTCCCTTTTCCGAAGGCATGTGCACCAATGGTCACCTTAGTGGTAGCCGTTACGCCATTAGGAGCCGTTCCGGTTGCATCGTTATTCCAGTCGATGCCCTGCGGATTCGCCAGCTTCCAGTTGGCGCGTGGAACGTTGGTAAATTCACTTTTACCGGTGTCAGTCACCTTGGAGACAATGGTCAACTGAACAGGTCCGTCCGTATCCCCAATGCTGAAAACATTGTTTACGGGTGTAATCGTCCCTTTGTCAACGCCATTCACCGTATAGGTGGCGGATAAGAATTCCGTCCCCGCAGGCAGCACGTCAGTGATGGTGACCTCCTTCAGCCCGGCTACTGGAGTATCGCTGCGGTGATAGTTTCTCTGGTTCACCGTAATCGTCCATGTAATCAGGCGGTTCCCGTTCGAGTCCTTCGGGCCTACAGCGCCCGATTGCTGAATCCAGTCGGGGGTTAGCGCCGCCATTGCACCGTGTGGTCCCGCCAGCGGGGTAGTTCCATCTTCCGCAAACAGCGTTGCACTGGTGTTAGCTGCCACATAAGCGCTGGTACTATTTACAAGGCCTCCGTTAATACCGTCGAATTCATTGTACCATTTGCTCTTGGGAATCCACGTTTTGAAGTCGAGATACGCGGCGCTGTCACCGAAGCCATCAGGGAGCGTATAGGTTAGCGTCCCGTTGACCGGATCAATAATCGGCTCTCCCGCACCCGGCACTTCAACGGGCGCCGTCACCTGTTTGATATTACCGCTAGCGTCCACGGTCGTCTTCGCCTTGTAAAGCTTGAAAGAACCGGCCACGTACGGCCCGGCATCCTTCAAAGTATCGACAACGGTTAACTTGTCCAGCTTCATCTGAATGGTCGGGTCATCCTTGTCATTGGAAGCTACGATGACTCGCCATGCAACGGCTCCTTCCCGAAAGGCATCACCGCTGATCCAGCTGTAGTAGTTCTTGCTTGTAGTGTCCGTCCAGATACGGTACATCGGCACTAACGAAGAGTTGGTAAATTTGAACTCATCTCCGAAAATGGTCATGTTCCCGCCGCCGCCAGGGCTCTGATCCGCCGCCTTGGCATTAGCGGAAAAGCCGATTTTGACGCTGTTTTTACTGCCGTCATATACCCCTGCGCCATCAAACGTAATTTTGATGGAATCGGCAAAAAACTGGACGGTAGCAATTTTCAGACTACCCTGATTGATCGGCATAGGACCTGCAGGTGTCAAATTCACATCAGGGAAGTGGGTCGCCTTGTCCAGGATGGCATAATCCCCCTGCTGAATTACTGTTTCGGGCGGAGCATTGGGATAGTCGCCCTGAGTCGGCACGGCGATATCAGCCAGCGCAAGGGTAAAGTTGTCCCGGCCGTTAATCTCGCCGCCTGCCGGAATCACCGTCGCAGAATCACCCTGCTTCACCGTAAGATTGAACCTCGGATTGGCGTTCACCAGCACCGCCGTTTTATCCGTCGCGGCTGCCGCCATCATTAAGAAATTGTTCGGCGCATCGTACACCGCCTCTGTTACCGATGGTTCATCCGCATTCGGCGAGCCAGATTCGCTAACGGCTTCGGTCCTGGAATCGCCTGGCGAACTATCCGCGTATGCAGCGGGAGAGAGCGCCACCGTCTGCAATACAAGCATAATTGCCAGACAGAAAGATAGTACAGCTTTGCCTATACTGCGTTTTTGTTTCATTACAACATCTCCTCCATTCCCGAAGTATTTGTCGATTACAAGATCATCTGCCCGATATAACAAGCGAATAGATATATGTATTTGCTTGATCCCAGCGGCCCTTTACATCATCGAAATCTTGCGGAATTCTAGATGACCAGGTAAGCGCCGTGGCATGCAGGCCATTTGATCATGCTTAGTAACTCCCTCCTTTCCTTCGACTTTCCTCGCCTGTTCTTGCTGTAAAACGACATAATACGCCAAGCTTACGCAGCGTACCCCACATTATATTTCAGCGAACTATACAAAAACTAGACAACCACTAGACAATAAAGAGTACGAAAATCATCCATTCTGAATCGTTAGGAAGCGACTACTTCGGCGCAAATAAAATGTGGCATTCGGAGTCCCATTTAGGTCAGTTTACAAGGAACTCACGCAGACAGTGACGCGGGCTGCTGACAACAAACGACGATATGCTCCGGGAAAGGGCAGCATATCGCCGTATTATTGTTGGGGATTCCAAAAGGAACTGGCCTCCGGAAGCCCCGGACTGCATCAATGTAACGAAGCCGATTTTGCCCGCTCAATCGCGTGGACGAAAACAGGGGCTGATTTATCCTCACCCTATTCCCCGTTTTCGGCACGATATAGCAAAAATCCAGCCAATCAAGGTTTGACTGTCTGGATAGATGTAACGGATTGCTATAAATTTGAAAAATAATTTATTTCTCTTTCAAAGTATATCGGTTGCTAAACTTTTTTTTCTCTAAAACACCACTTAGGCCCTTTGTGCTCTTAATCGAATATCGCTGGCCTTTTGAAAATACTCCGGAAATATCTTCAAGTTCAAAATTCTCTCCAAAAATTTTATTGGTTTTTAATTTCTTAGTGAAAGTTTCCTTTAGTTCGCCTAAATCATCATCAAAGAGGCCGGCTTCGCGATAAAGATGTACTTTTGTTCCGATTGTTTTAAAATAAAACTCCATATGATCACCACCAATAAAATGAAATGTCTGGTCAGAATTATCAGCTTTATTATACATTCTATAATATTAATGAAATCCGATTCAATCGAGCGACAAAAAACGATCAATATCCCCCAATAGGCTCGGGGGAGTTTGTTTCCGCTCCATCACCTCGGCAGTGAGCTATATCCCTAATTTCCTCGCAGACTTGACGCATCGACGATTTGCGATATAATTATGCGTATGGAGCCAATTGAAGTTTTTAAAGCGTTGTCCAATGAGTCTCGTCTGCAAATTCTACAATGGTTGAAGGAACCTGAGAATCATTTTACGCCCCATGAAGGGATTGATATGAGAAAAATCGGGGTATGTGTCTGCCAGGTGACCGAGAGATTGAACATGACACAGTCAACTGCATCCCAGTACTTGATGATTCTTCATCGAACGGGGCTACTTAAGACCGAGCGCATCGGCAAGTACACCTATTACAAAAGGGATGAGGAAAAAATTCGTGAAGCGATAGCTTTGCTCAAGCGGGAGATCGAATAATAGTAATAGCCATCTTAGGATGGCTGGCGGCATGACCGGTCATCAAGGATATGGTTGGCAATTTCGAGAGGGCCAATGAGCATCCTTGATCTGCGCGGAGCTTGGTTGTGACGTCGGTAACGCCGTCAAAGCCGCAGAGTCGGCGAATAGGTCCTCGCCGCCATCCCGCTTCAAGCCTATCGTGCCATACAGGTGGCGCCTATCGCCCAAAAAAGCTCAACCCGTAGAATATTCCCCCCACCATTTCCGGCGCAGACGGCAAGGTTCCCAATATCAGAACTGAATGCTACATAAAGTTCAGTTTTTATTTTTCGATAACGCATCTATAAATGCAAATATTTCATTATGTAAATTTGTTAAAATTATTAGAGCTTTATAACATGAACTTGAAAAAGAGGAGTAAATTGATGACAAGCACGTGGAAAGTTTACTTATTAGCACTCGTCAGTTTTTTGGTTGGAACATCCGAATATGTCATTTCGGGCATTTTGGACAAAATTTCTGTCTCTCTGAATATTTCGATTACTTCGGCCGGTCAATTAGTGACTATTTTTTCTCTCATTTATGCCATTTGTACTCCAGTGACCATGGCTTTGACGGCGAAGATCGAACGGCAAAAGTTACTTGTTGCCGCAATGGGAATTTTCGTAATCGCCAATGTGCTGGCGTTCGTGCTCCCGGGTTACGGACTTTTTGTTGCCGCACGAGCCTTAATGGCTTTAGGAGCGGGAACCGTTGTCGTGACAGCGCTCGATATCGCCGCCAAAATCGCACCTAAAGGAAAGCAGGCCAGTTCGATTGCCAATGTCGTCATGGGCTTTACGGCGTCATTGATTATTGGCGTTCCGCTTGGGCGCATGGCGGCAGCCGAATACAGGTGGAGATCGGTATTTGGTCTCCTTGCCTTAGCGGGGGTGCTGGCGATGATCGTGCTTTATTTCACCCTTCCGCGTGTGAAGGGCGATGCTCCCGTACCGCTATCCCAACAATTGAGGTTTCTCAAGAATCGACGAACATTTCTTGGACTGTCGATTACATTCTTTTGGCTAGGCGGATACTCGGTCGCTTATACTTATATTTCGCCCTACCTTATTACAGTTGCGGGTTTACATGAAAACGTGTTGAGCGGCGTCTTGCTGGCGTTTGGCATTGCCAGCTTGATCGGTTCCAAATTTGGCGGTTACAGTACGGATAAATGGGGGGTTACCCCTACTTTGACCGGAGGGATGCTGCTGCATATCGCCGCCTTGATTTTACTCACGGTTACCGTCATCTTCACAAGTTCATGGCTACCGATTGTAGCCATCCTCATGCTTTGGTCGTTCGCCGCCTGGTCTACCGGACCTACACAGCAGTATAATTTGGTACGAATCGAGCCCAACTATTCAGGCATCATGCTAAGTCTCAACCAGTCCACGATGCAATTGTCAATGGCGGCAGGTGCCGGGATTGGCGGAATCGTTATCGGCCAATTCTCCTTATCGCCAATCACATGGGTTGGCGCGATCGGGGTATTGATTGCCATTCTAGCATCGTTCTTGTTGAATGCGCAGATGAAGAAAAAGGTAAACACATCTCGCATTTAAAAAAGCCCCTTATCATGCAAAAAGCCGATCGCCTTAACTTCGAGGCCCGGCTTTTTGTAATATATCTGGTTAACCGCTACTCGTTCGCTCATCGTAATGATATGTTCATTCGCTTTTTCCTTATAAAATTCTAGTTAATAAAACCGTCACTTTGGTAAATCCGGACGGAACACCTAGAAACAGCCCATAATCAAAGAAAGTAGCGTCATAGTTTGTTATTGGCTTGATCGCCCCATTTGTGGTAACACCTTTCATACTTATGATATAGCTGTTATCTTTGTTCCAAGTGCTATCGGGGTAGAACACGTCAGCAGCATTATTTTTATTAGGTATCACAGTTATGGCTCTGCTCAGGGGTACATCATAGTTGTGTATCTTGGCCTTTCCGTCACTTGTAATTCTAATGAGATATTCCCAATTTTCGATGTGGTGGGGCTTGCTGCCGGGGAGTTTCATCACAACAAATTCTGCCTTATCCATGTCTGCCCGGTTTGACCAGGGATTAAAGCTTCCGTCTGACGTATCGTAAAAGTTAACTGGAGCCTTCAAACCAAAGAAAAAGCCGCTAATATTGTCGATGTCTTTATTCCATAGACCGTGTTGCGTATTCCAGCATATGCCGTTATACGTAAAGACGTAATCTTGGACTGGACGATTCGGAACGGCACTGCCACCGCTAAATTTACCTAGCGATATGCGATTAAACGGTGAAGTACCTGATCCATCGATCTCGAAACCAGCGCCGCCGATAGTCATCCCGCCATAAGAGTCATTCATAAAATGATTGTTCCAGCCCAACATGATTCCGAATTCTCTCCAAGTTCCGTCAGGCTGCAAAGCTCCAATGTCCTCACCCGTTTGATCGCGAGCAGGATCTCCTTCGCCATATGCTTTTTTTCCGTTTGCCTTCCAGAGGTTAATACCTTGGTTGATATAATCTCCGCTACCCTCTTCCCCTGGATATGTTCCATCGGCCTGAAATTGCCAACCGAAGGAAAAGTTATTTACGTTTATGCGCTTGAAGCGGTTTGTCGCATGGTCATATCGCGCATTTATTAACAGCCAAAACTCAGTGACTTTAACACCATTTCGGACAATATCAACCACAGCAGTGTTAAAATAATTGTTTCGTAACAGAACGCCACTATCCAAACGATCTACAATTGCATTAATTCTGCCGCTTTCCGTTGATTCTTGCGGCCGTTTTATCTCCTCTTGGATCTTTTGAACAACCGAGGTGATCGTTGGAATCTCATCGCCCCACCGCACCTCTAGTCGGTAATCACCTTCATAAAATTCTCTAACCTCAGTGATCCGTGTAACCATTGTCACGCCCCATTTAGCATCTTTAAGCGTAACACTGTCGCCTAGAAACCAATCCTTCTCAAAAACAAAGCTGCCAGTATCAACGGCTACTCCCTCAAAGGTCTGTAGACGTTTATACTCGGCCAGTTTTTGTTCACCGATCTTGGTCAGTTCCGTAGTATCCCCCGCACTTGCCCCATCAATGAATACTTCCCGGCGCTCAAATCCGGATGCGTCCCCGACAGATAGCAGCACCTGATCTTCTTCTTCGCCCTTACCTGATGCGTAGCCGACATTTTTATATTGTCCATCCGAATCTACGAAATTAAGAGCATTAACGTTATCAAATTCAGTTGAAAATATAACAGGAGGATATACACCCTGCTTATCTGTCAAGTTACGCCCTTCATAGGTGTCAAATACAACCCTTTTTTGTTGTATATCCAACTTGGCATGCCAACCCATGTCGCAAAAAGTTGCAATATTATTGGTTACAACTAGAACTGATTCATACCGGGACTGCCAAGAAATTTCCTTTCCGTGCCCTTGATCCGCGGCAATACTAAAAAACGGAATCTTACGATTGGAATATGTGCCTGATGCGTAAGTTCCGTTTACGAGATGGTTATTTACATAGTGCTTCATTACCGTTTCTGCCGGACCGCGAACGCGGTCGTAGCTGCCTGTAATCGTAAGTCGTCTATCCAGAATGCAGCCCAGTGTCTTGCCTCTAACGACTACAGTTTCAATCCCTTTGTCAGACAAAAATGATTCCCTGGATTGAATCAATCCGGACCGTGTGCCGTCATTATCTACCATAATAAACCGGTCTTTTTGTAGCTCGGATGCATACTGTTTATTTATTGCAATGTGTAATTCGAATTCCCCTACAGCATTATACCTTCTGGTGAATTGCAAACTCTCATAGCTGTCTATTTCGCCTAACCAGGTAAACGCCGTATCATAGACCCTAATGATCCCAGGCATAGATCACACCCCCGCATTCATCCATAAATCTCGATTTAACTTAATGTATTTACCGATACTGTGATTTGTGATACATGGATTTGGTTGCTGGCCCGTAAATTTCGATTCGTAAGCCATCGTCATATATCAAAAATTGCTATGTCTCTCAAAACAAAAGCCCGTCCTATGAGAGGACAGGCCTTTTGCAATATTTTACGCCTTCTGAACTAAATTTTCGGTCAGGAGCTTTTGAATAACTTCTTCCTTTGGCCTGACATAAATTGTTTTATGGGCTCCAAGTAACACCAATCCCATTGGGGCGCCTTTGGGCTTTTTAAGAGTCTTGACTTGACAATAATTTACTTCGACCGGACCAGAGCCCTTGATTTGTGAATAGTAAGCAGCCAGTAAGGCCCCATAATATAACGTTTCTTCATCAGGTGTTGCGGTATTTATAACAACATGTGCTCCGTGGTAACTTTTCACGTGCAGCCATAAATCCTCTTTCTTGGCATAATGGAATGTTAGGTAATCATTCTGAATACTGTTCTTGCCTACGAAGATTTTAATATCATTATAGAATTGAAAGGTCATAATGTTAGGCTTCCTGTTCTGCCTTTTCTTCGTTGATTGGTTTTTCTTTGCTTTGAAATAGCCGAGTTTTTCTAGCTCCCTACGAATTTCTAATACATCTATGCCTTCAGCCAGTTCCAGTCGGGACTCAAGCCGAAAGAAATAATCTTTTTCCATTTTACAAAGCATAATTTGTTCCTTGAGTTTGGTATGAGCCATTTTTCCTTTGCGGTATTTTTCATAGTATTTCTGAGCATTTTGTTTTGCACTCAGTTTGGTGTCTAACGGAATATGAAGCAGTTCTCCTGTCATAAAATCCTTGAGATCGGCAGAAGCAACGTTACGGGGAAGCAGATGATAGTATGTGTAAAGTAGATCCGCATAGGTACGATATTGCTCAAAATGCCCGACTTCAAGAACTGCTTGCTCCAATTTTGAAAGTTTTCGGGCGCGTTTAATTAATTCATTGCGCACCAATTTGAGCAAACTGTCAGTTTGCTGACGAGTTTGCATTTTATACAAGGCAATATCTACGCCTTCCATAATTGGATAAGAACTCAATTTCCTCCCCAAGTGTGTAAGCGGAATGCAATGAAACTGGATACCCTGCTCTGTTTCCGACAAATAAAGCTTGTCGCTTCTATTTAGCTCATCCATAATTTCGCCAAATGACTGCCCCTGTTGCATGCGGTATTGAATTTCACGGCTTAACAGAGGCGAAAAACCATGAAACTGTGTTACAAGTGACTCTGCTTGATGGATGGTAGTCGGCCGAAAAGGATTCTGTTTTCCGCTATAATCAAATGGAAGGTGATAAGCGGCTTCAGGTGAGAGTGTCCGCGTACTAGCTTTGCAGAGCGATTCTTTCATTGCACCAATAATGTTATTCGCTTCATCGACAAGAATGATATTTGCATCTTTGCCTAGTAGTTCAATGTAAAGCGAGAAGCGAACTGCCCGGGCACTGATTTGAAAGCAGTATATTCGTTCCACACCGACCTGCTCCATGCTTTGAATGACACCAGCGCGTAGATGTTTTTCCAGTAATATCAAAAATTCATTTTCCTGTTTCGATTCCGAATAATTTTCTTCTGTGAAATTTATACGGTTATTCTGTGAATGAATGCTGATAATTAGCCTAAGTTTACGCTCGTTTGATTGTCCATCCAAGAGAATCTCCGTATCAGAAATTTGAAAGATCTTATGGATTGTCATCGGTAGATTAGTCTTGATTTCTTTGGCAAGTTGATGCATTAGTAAACCGTCAAATGCCATGAATATTCCTCCTCTCATCAGAGATACTCCATAAAAATGGGCACAAAAAAAGCGCCTGTACCGGCGCTTTACCTGTCATACATTCCGTACACTTAGAATATCAAATAACTTCGTAACTCACTATACACAAAACGCCTCTGTATCGTTTTGTATAAACAAAATAATCCGAGGGAACGACTCCTAAGTTGTTCCTTCAGATTATAAAGCGTACATTCACTCCGTCTACATTACGTATTCTTCCAAAATAAGATACCTTAGTAACCCGCTTAGTCTTGCATTCTCTAATTTAATAGAAGATTCATTATAAACTTCTTGTATTACTTGAATAATATTCTGTTGGAGAACTAATTTCCAACCCTTTTCTTTTGTAATGATCCAATGAGTTATCTTTACTTTCAAATTGCTTTAATCCTTCATCTATCCAATAAGCTTTATTAAAAGAAAACTCTAGATTCTCTGCTGTTTCATCATCAGTATTATAGAGGAAGAGGGACTTGTCCTGTTTGTAACGCAAAGCGAATCAAATCGCTATATACAATGAAACGAGCCCTGGATTTGCATCCAAGGCTCGTTTTCCATGTAAGGGACCCTATTTCGATCCCCTAGCTTCTTTGAAATGATATTCCACAAAATCATTGGCGGGCATTTACTTAGTCCAGAAACGTTAATAATCTGCTAAACAAAACTGCTGCCTCCGCCCGGGTCAGATTACTTTTCGGATTGAGTTTATGATCAGGGGTTCCTTGCATGAGTCCAAGCTCAATGCAAATAGCCAATGCCTGCTTGGACCAAGTTCCTGCCTGATCCGAATCTTTGTATTGAGCAAGTACCATTTCCGTAGTTTCCGATGCGTCTGGCAATTTCCCTTTCAATTCAAGAGCTCTAACCATAATGACGGCCATCTCTTGACGGCTTAGAGGTTTCAAAGGCTCAAACATATTGCCTGCATACCCCTTTAACAAACCTGCATCCGCCGTGGCAATGACAACATCCCTATACCACTTGTCTTCTGGAACATCCTTAAATGACGTAGTGCCACCAACCGTAAGACCAAGTGCCCGTGTTAGCATAGCTGCGATTTCGGAACGGTTAATGGTCCTATTCGGAGCGAATTTCTGCTCGGTTATGCCCATAATGATGCCTTTGCTCGCAAGAGCTCCAATTTCCTTGTTCGCCCAGTGACCAACTGTATCCACGAATGCTTTAGGCTTGTTGGTGCCGATGTCCGGCTTAGTTCCAGATTCGTTGTCCTTATCAGACCCATTATTTGTTCCTGTGCCTGGATTTGGATTGGTCTCCGGTTTCGTGCCTGTGCTTGGACTTGATCCAGTGTCTGGGTTTGATCCTGTTCCTGGATTCGTTCCCGGATTAGTGCTGTCCTTCGCCTTTACATTTACAGTCGCAATCGCTTTAATGTCAGTCCCACTAACCGAACCTCTCACCTGGAAAGTACCCGCCTGTGCGTAACTAGTAGGATCAATTTCTTCCCATACAACTGAAACCTTCTGTGTCGTTTGATTACTTAAGGTCACGGTTACATCTGCAGGCAGTACAGGTGCTGAGCCGGCTTCCGTTTCGACCTTGACCTCCTCAATGACTACAATGTTTACCACTGAAATAAGACCCTTTATCGCATTTTCAAGTTCTACTCGTGCTTCATCTAACGAAGTGATCGAAGCGCCAGGATCCTTCAAAATCTTCTCGGCTTTATCCAAAGCTATAGCAACACTTGCCCAGGTTTCAGATGTATAATCCGAACTTTTCAACATAAGAGCATCGTCAATCGTTTTTTGTAGAAGCTCTTTGGAAATATCAACATCATTTGCTTTAATGTAGAAATCATCCAGTATAAAGGCGTAATCAGACGTAGGATTGCCCGAACCTTTGGATACCATTTTGAAAATAACTTGGTAATCATCTTGATCACCTGTCGTAAAATGTTTCTGGAATCGGATATAACCAACACCTTCACCAGCCTTATTACCCGGATTAGGTAATTTATCAAGCGTTTCCTTCAACACGACAGCTCCTGTGGAGCGTGATTGTACAGAAACCTCATAGCCAGCATACGCTTCTAATGTGTAAATAAAACCTAATTCATATTCTGTATTCGGTTTTAATTTTACGCTGGATTCATTCGTTTTTATTAATTGACCAACATCTGTTTCATTAACTTTCAACGAATTTTCTCCATTCAGAACCCAGGTCATCACTGGACCCATTTTGTTCTCGGATGCGTGAACGATTGGATTATTATCATGAGGATTGCTTTGGTCGCTTGCAATATGAATTTGTCTAGATCCGCCGCCATACTCAAACGGTCCCCATCCTTCATACACATTTTCAAAATCCTCATAGACAACGTACCCCTTATTGGTAGGGTCCTTTTCAACTGTCGTATGCTTCCAAATGCGGACATCATCGAATTGTACTGTACCCGCTCCCGAATCAGCTACAAGCTTAACCGTTGCGGTAGTAACTCCTGCAGGAACCTTAAATTCAACATTCATTCTTTGCCATTTGGTATCGACATATTTGAAGGAGGATTTATGGGTACCATCCTTCCCTGTCACATCATTGGAATAGGTTGTACCGTTAACCGTAACCTGAAGTGATGATTTTCTTCCCTTCTCTGTCAAGGTCCACACCCCTACGGTGTAATCCTGACCAGGCTGCAGCCCGGTAATCTCCTGTGACAATACACCAGCTTTGCTTCCAACCTCTGCGTATTTATTCCAATTCGAACGATTCATTTCCTTGCTGATATCGTATTCGGTATCACCTTGTACAGTCTTGATTGCAACGTTGGTCGCATCATCAACTGTCCATGATCCTGGAACATTAAACTGCTCTGAATTGAAGGCAAAATCCTTGATCAGACTGCCTTCTCCCCAATTTCCTGCGTTAGGTACCAAAGTCAATGCATCAGCCGATGCGGGATACAGTACATAAGACGTGTTTTTCTTGGCCTTACTAATCGTAAGAGATCCATTCTGAGCAACAAGTGTATCGACTAGTACTTTACCTTGTTGGGTCAACTCGTACATATTAAACTGTTTCACATCTTTAAATTCATCCGTCAATTGCCAAGTAGTCGTGTTACCCGTTGTGTTCCAGTGGTACAGCTTCGCTCCTTCGTTAACACCCAATGTTTTATTGGTCTTCATATCCCAAACCCATGGAATTAAAGAATTCGCCTCACCTGTATGACGCACTGATTCATCGGTAGTCGTTCCAGTATCTTTCCAAGAAGAAATCAACTTTCCGTTCTTGGACAACTCAACCATGCCGGTTGATTTATTTCTCTTAGAGATAACATCATTATCAAAAGTAATTTGATCTTGTTCATATTTCAGAACACCGAAATGTTGCATGTACTTAGTCGGTAATACTTCATTGTAGAATACCGTTACCCCCTGCTGTAAATCCGGTTTGGAATCACCCCAAGTTGTCACACCAGGTATTTTTTGTCCTTTAAACAACGCATTTCCAACAAATATATCCAAATTGTTCTTCACCATTCTAGAAAGAATGCTCTTATTTCCTTTATTCGGATATCCTAAATCCGGACCCCAGTGAACAAAATCCACGCCCGGCTCTAGCGGACCGGCAAATTCTGTACCTACTTTTAGACCAAGGTTATTGGCGTATTGCAACAGTTTATAGGCGTTGTAGTCATTTCCGGTATAAACGTCGATATAGTAGAAATCTAATGTAGGATCATTCGGGTTGGTAGGATCTTTAGTAAGGTTATATAGATCTTTGAACCGCTTCTCCAGATTACCGCTCAGGACATCCTTTGTCTGATCTACATAGTAAGACGTATCGATCCAATCCCAACCTTTAGACAACTTATCCGTCTTCGGTCCATTTGTTGTAGCGCCAGTTAAGTCGGAATAATTCAGCTCGTTGGCATCGAGATGGTACTCTGTGGCATTGAGATGGACACCGATATTTAGGTTATACTTATCTCCCTCATCGATCAAATAATTGAACTCCTCCAACCCGCCTTGTCTTACGCCAATATTGGAGTAGGAAGGAATATCATCATCATGCCCTTCCGCCTGATAGCCCTTATGAAGGATCATCTGTCCAAAACCATCTGTATAATTGTACAGGATTTTGCCCGTATCCAGAGTATTCAAGAACGGATCATTCGCTTGACTTGCAAAGTTGAAAGCAATGTACATCATATTGTTCTTCATATCCTGCGCACCAAACGGCTCTTTGTAAATCTCCGTCCGGTAAGCGACAGCCGCATCCTGCCAATCCGTTATTCCGTCGTTATTCCGGTCTTCGGTCACAACAACTTCATAACAAGGCAGAACTTCGGTTTCATTACTTTGAATATGGCGATAAGTCCAAACGCCCGGTTTCACCGTCACTTTATTGACTAGTGGTTTCTTCTCTGTAGTGACGATTAATTTATTACCACCACTGATTACATTGTTCTCTACCGATGCTCCCAAGCCATTACCACTCACCATGGCCATCGTAACTCCAATCGTACTGCTTTGCTTCATTTGGGACATATTATCAACTAGTTCTTCCGTAAGTCCGTGCCATGCTCCATCCGATTTATTCCATGCATAAGTAGCGCCTGCCATAGCACTATTCACGTGGATAAGTGAATTGTTCATTTGCATCGACCGGACTACAAAATCTGAGTTTTCGGTTATTTTATCGATTTCAAAACGAACCACATTATTTGCCTTTGCCTCGATATGTCCTTCAATCACAACGCCGATCTCATCAATCGTCATCGTATACAGATATTTGCTATCGCTCTCTTTTTGGGACACGGTACGTGGCACATAATCCATATTGTTGATCTTCAAGCTATTCGTTTGCTCCACATTTGCCTGTAGCACGCGATCATCAACTTGATATTCAACGATGCCTGGGAAATCTTTATATACCGTAACCTTCAAACCATCTTTCATAATCGTATCTGTCTCTGAAGAAATCTGAAGCTTAGGCAGCGACTCCAGTTCTACTATCTTTAAATGACTCACTGTCATCTGCTTGCTTCCATACCAAGAGCGAAGTCCAAACCAACCTGGTTGCAAGGTCATTACATCTTCAGATACCGAACCCATATCCGTTGTCACGCCGTTGGAATCCGTAATTTTCAGACTAACCGTAGTCCCCACCATACGAAGGTCGATGTGATAGAACGTATCTGCATTCATCTGGTATGTGTTCGGAAAGGATACCTCATTCCCATTTGCGGTTATCTTCCATTTTCCATTAATATCGTGAACAACCGATACATAACTGTCAGCAGCGGACCCTCTTAGTATAAAACCATATCGGCCACCGTCTGATCCTGCGGAAGCACTCGTTTTAAAATCAAAGGCTACCTTTTGATCAATTAATTTAGGGCTATCCTTATCCACGGCTAGAGCAACACCTGGCATATTCAATTGGATTAGACCTTCTCCGTTATTGAGGACCACTGGTTTACTACTATCAAGAGGACCCCAGTTCTGCGTCGTATAATCAGGTTCATACACTCTGATCTCTTCTGCAGTAATTGCGTCTACCTTAACCTGAATGGCATGATTTCCAGAATTATAAATTCCAAATGTCCCTGGTGTGAATCCAACTACTGGCGCACTACCAACCAAAATTCCATTCACATATAGACTTAATTCCTTTTCAATCATTTGTACACGCAGCGTGTAATCTTTGCCTGATGCCATTTCGTTGGCGTTGCCAATTTCCATGATATCGTTACTGCCATCCAGCTGATAGTTCCATTTTCCCTGACTTGCCTGAAAAATAGCTATATTGCCTAATTTAATACCGGCTACTCCATTTCCTTGCATTTTCACTTGATATATTCCATTTGATACCGGTTTTACATCCTTATTGAAAGCAGTTACTCCGGCATCAAGTGTACCATGCAAATATCCATTGGAAATCTGCGGCGTGCCACTAAACCCTTCCCAGTTAAGTATGGAATCGCCTTCGTAATACTCTTCATAGCTCAGTTTGTCGGCATGTAAGGAGGAGGTATTCATTTCGAGAAATTCTTCGGTAAAGAGAATATTATCGATATAAATGGAATCTTGAGCCATCACTCCGAAACGCCCTTCTCCGAATTGCTGACCTCCATGTAAGCTTGCATGCAATTCAGCACCGTTGATACTTAAGGTTACGGACGAGTCGGAATATTGGAGACCTACTTTATTCCAGATATAAGGTTTAGGACTGTAATCTTTACTATCGGATGCGACAAAATCAATGCTGTCGGCACCTTTATTCAAAATCCATTTCGTCCCTTCATATTTAACAAGAGCATCGTCGCCTATAACAAATCCGATGTTTTGGGTTGCAGGTTTAACATCCAGCAAATATGTTGCACTTTGTAGGGACGGTGCGTCCATATTTAATGTCTTTCCATTAATATTAGAAAGTTTTAATATTCGGTTGCTACCTTCTGCAATAATGGCAGGTGTTGCATCGCTCCAGTTACCTGTAATTCCATCTTGAAAATCATTGCTGTACTGAGCAATTTGCTTTGGTTCAATGATCTGATTGGTATACTGCACATTGTCGATCTGTAATTCTACAGTGCTTCTGATGCGAAGACCGAAGCGTCCTGCCGCTTCTGAAAATTGATCAAAAGTAATATCGCCGATCTGCTTTTTATTCATAAATACCGTGATGGTTTTTCCTTTAAAATTGAACATAAGATTGTTCCATCTGCCTTGAATCGGGTAGGGAATCGCAAGCTTACTTCCCCAACCACTATTAGACTCCGGTATCCAGCTGCTTGGGTCAACCCCGATCTCATTGAATATGCTTGCCGAATCATTCATTCTGAAGCCAAAAGCAAATCCTTGTCCGTTACCCAGCTTATCTGGATTAACCAATTTGAAATCTAACGAAAGTGTACCCTGTTGAATCTGCGGCGAATCCAAATCCACGCCTCGTTCACTTGACCCTTTTTTTATAGAAAGAACTCTATTGCCCGTAAGATCGCTCACGACTTGGGCATTTAACCCTGACCAATTAGGGTTATAATTGAGATCTTCAAAATCTTGAAAATAATTAATAATGTTTGAAGGTTTATCCTTCGAACCTACACCTGCAATACGTAACTCTTTGATGGTGACTTCCCCTGTTTCAAAACGTTTATAAAGACCAATCTGACCAATCCCAGTCGACGAACTCATTAAATCTGTATCCTTATTGTAGTAAGTCACGCCGTCCACATTGACCACTAGTTTTGTTCCATGAAAGCCGATCTGAATTTGATAATCTGTATCTTTTTTTAGTTCTGGTCCCTCGAATGTTTCCCACTTGCCTGTACCATCCGGACTCTGGATAACCCAGTTTTTATCGGAATCATAGCGGATGGACATGCCTTGTTTGCTATCATTAGATCCCAGGACAAAGCCAATATTACTTTGACTGGCGCTTGTATAACGCATAGTTGCGTCAATGACTCCAGCTGACAGCCAGGGAGCTTTATCCCAAGCTGCAATAGCTCTGTTGCCATCCAAATTGCTTATCACTACTGTTAAACCATTATTTACAGAAGCTATTCCACTTCCTTTAATGAAAGTCATAGCTTCCGGTTCCATAGATTGATAATTATTCGTATACGATACAGCCTCTTGGCCGTCTGGGACATTGTTCTTAAGGTCATCTAGAAAGCTCTCTATGTCTACCTTTTCAGTTGTTACCCCAAGGTTATCCATAACCGTGATTGCAGCTTCAGCTTTTATACTCGTTCCTTCTACGCTTCCCTCTACATTAAAGGTTCCCACCTGCGCATAGTTCGAAGGCGCAATCGGATTCCAGCTAACCGTAACCTCTGTGGTGGTAGTGTCGCTATATACTGCTTGTATTACCGAAGGTAGTGCTGGTTGCTCACCAACGTAGGTTTCAACCGTTATCGGAGGAATACGTTCTATCGTTTTTTCTTGTGCCGCAATCGGCAAACCATTAACTTCCCCTTCTGTAGCGTAAGTAGTGCTTCCTGGAAGTATCATCGACTGACTTGAAATAATCAACAATACCATTATCCAAATCATGAATTGGGATAGTCTTTTTTTACTTTTTTTCCGCACCGAATCATTCCTCCTGCTAAGAGCTATTTTTCTAAAATATCTAACACAAAAAGGTAAGCGTTTACAATTGACCTTGCCATGAAATTCGATTCGTTTTGTTCTATAAATAGACTGCAGATCAATTGCTATAACATTACCTTTGTTCGTATTAGAACAAATTATATTTTTGATTTTATCAACTTTGTTCATTTATTAGCTTACAATAAGTAGCCTAAAACGGATAAACTGTTTGAAATACGGAACTAAATTACTTGACAGGGGTATGACCACATTGCAAAATAAGAGAAAAAATAGAAATCATGATCAGCTTTAGAATACTATCGGGGGTGATTGCTGTGAAAAGGGCAGTTGAACTCTTATATCATGAGCTTGAACAAAACATGATCTATAATGCATTAGAACGCACGCTGAAGCCGGGGTATTTTTTTGGACCTCATTGCCATGAAAATATGGAGATCTGTTTAATGAAAGAAGGAGAATGCGATATCATTATTAACGGAGAATCGATTACTGTTCACAAAGGTGAGCTAATGGTCATCTTCTCTCACATGATTCACTCTTTTCATGTAAAGTCGGATCAAGCAGCCGTCTTTTTACAAATTCACTTTTCCCCGGAGAGCCTTATAGCTGCAGACCCAAAAGTCAATGAAAACATAAAGTTCTTGCATTATATGACAGATGCACATAGCGCTTATACTTTTCACACATTTACAGAGCAGCTTCTCTCATGTGTTGAGCGGATTTGTGAAGAAATGAATAATGAAACAGGAGTACATCACGTATCCTTGGCCAATATTTATATTTACGAAATGCTGTTTCTACTCTCGCGTGAGATCGAACAGAGTGTTCGTGAGGTGTTTAGTATTAATAATCCCATCGCGATTCGAGCTATCCATTTCATTAATCAAAATATGGATAACAATATCGCACTAGATGATGTAGCCCAGCACTGTAACGTAACTACAAGATACCTATCGAAAATTTTCAAAAAATACGTAAATACTTCTGTAAACGATTACATATGTATTGCTAAAGTAGATAAAGCCATGAATTACATATCTAATACAGAACTCTCGATCACAGAAATATCCTCCAGACTCGGATTTTCTAGTGCGCAGTATTTCTCAACGGTATTTAAGAAATACAGTGGCGTCACGCCAAAAGAATTTAAAACCCTCCGTACTAAAGATATTTAAGGCGTCGAGATGTTTAAAAAAAGGAGCTTCCTAGAAGTAGAAATAATCTACTTCTAAGAAGCTCTATTTTTTCCTTTTAAACAACTTGGTTTTCAAATGGAGTATTCAATCTTCATACTTGCACAACAATTTTTGTTTAGTAGTTTTGCTAGCAGTACTTTTGGGTGAAGTAGTAAGTCTATTATAAAAATGAACCACATAAACTTAAAAGCACAGATAAATATATAGAAGGAGATTAATTATATGTCAAAAAATTATAGAGGAAAAGCGCTATGGAAATTACCTTCAAGAGGTAGAGGAACATGCCCTGTTTGTAAGTCTACAAGAATCAAATTACTTTACACGCTTCTTACGGAAAACGGTACTAAACTGACAGTTTGCAAGAAATGTCAACACAAAAAAGTCAGCATATAATCGAGTAAGACGGGGGCGACAAGCCCCCGTCTTCTCAGCGCACTTCTGTTTGCATCACTTCTATGATCATTTTTACAGCCTCTGCGCGGGTAACTGATGCGTCAGGAATAAACGGATTGCCGCTAAGTTCTGTCAGCAAGCCTGACCTGCGTAAAGCTTCTACTGCTCCCTTGGCCCACTGAGGAATGTTAGAATCAGTAGTTTTAGCATCTTTATCAATAGGGAGCTCGAGTGCTCCGGCAATCATGACAATCATCTCAGTACGAGAAATTGCCGCATTGGGCCGAAAATAACCATCCGAGTAACCGGAGACAATCTTCGCTTTCACCGCATAAGCAATTTCTTTTTTCGCCCAAGAACCAATAATAGACTCATCAACGAAGGAAAGTTCCGCCACTTGTCCTTCCGGCTTTAACATTCTCATCAGCATGACCGTAAATTCTGCACGAGTTATGGCAGCATCCGGTTTAAACGTTCCATCCGTATTACCGTTAATTATACCGAATGAAACAGCTCTCTTAATGTAACTTTCCGCCCAGTGCCCTAAGATATCGGTAAATGTTATGACTTCTGCACCTGGCTCCTCAGAATCCTTTTCCTCTTCAATCGGTTGATCGGGCTTTTCTGGAG
This sequence comes from Paenibacillus lutimineralis, assembly GCF_003991425.1. NCBI lineage: Bacteria > Bacillati > Bacillota > Bacilli > Caryophanales > Paenibacillaceae > Paenibacillus > Paenibacillus lutimineralis. The sequence goes on along the minus strand of NZ_CP034346.1, from coordinate 1,054,162 downwards.
GTTTTGGCGTTGGCCGCGATTCTATAATAGGAGAGTCAGGTACTGAAACGACTGGCGCTTCCATAAAGAGCGTGATTGAAGCAGAAGCTATCCCGATATTGCCCGCTTCATCCCGTAGCTCCAGCAATACCCTTTTCGGATCGTTTCCATTTGGCAACGTCCAGGTAAGCGCTGGGGTATACGCCTGCCAGTTACTCCAAGCATCATTTTCATTGGCTAACCGCATCTGGATTTGACCCAGGTTGTCAGTAGCCGTGATGGACAGGTTGACTCGCGTAGAGTTGGTGGTCGCTGCTCCATTGTTAATCGTGAAGCTGCCGCTAGGGGCCGTTTTATCAATGGTGAAATTGACTACAGTCTCGATACCAGCGATATAGGTCACGATCAGCTTATGAAGACCTTCCTGCGAGACAGTCGTGTTATTGGCAAAGGGTGCACCATTCAGGGTAGCAGTTCCCTTGTTGAAGGAAATCACAACATCGCTGTTGTAAATACCTCCATCTACCACTCCAGTAACGACCGGTTCCGCTGAATTCAGTGTAATCGTTTTTTGAAATTCCAGCGACGTTGCCCGCTGGATCACGCACCTCCAGCTTGACGGTTTTTACCCCATCTCCTGTTGTCAGCTCCCAATTCGGTCTAGGGATCGGTCCCCAGCTCGTCCAATTCTCGTCTTCATTGGCTAGGCGATACTCCAGAGGAAGGCTTGCATCGCTGGCAAACATGTGTAACATCACCTGACGTGATGTTGTAACCGATTCCCCGTTGTTGATGCGAAGATCAATAATAGGTGGCATCGTATCTAAATGGATTGTAGCGCTGCCCACGGCTTGTTCATTTCCTGCCAAATCCCGCAATTTCATGTAGACGGTTTTCACACCATCCCCTGCAGAAAGCGTAACCGTCCGTTTACTTTGTGCTGCTTCCCAAAACGACCAGATCAGATTGTCAGAGGAAATACTCATCTCTACAGGAATAAGATTATCGGAGTAGATCGTATCCAGTTCAACGATTCTCGATTTGGTGAATACTGCTCCATTGTTGATTTGGAAGGTTCCAGTAGGCTTCGTTTGATCCAAAACAACGTTGGCTGTTTGAATGTCCTCGTTGTCCTTATCATCCAAGAACTTTACATGCACCGTCTTGTTGCCTTCACCGCTGCTTAGATGCCACTGCTTAGTCGCTGAATAGGGTTCCAATGGCGACCAAGTTACGCCATCATTGGAGAAGGCCATTCTTACACCGCTCAATTCCGACACGGTCAAATTCAACGTTACGTTGGTGTCGTTGGTATAGCCCGAACCTCGATTGATTTGAACCGTTCCTGCAAACGGTGTTTTATCGATGGCAAACTGGATAGTGGTCAAGTTACCGGCTGCATCTGTGACGATTAATATATAGTGACCCTCCTGGGTAATCGTCGTACCGCTAGTAAAGGGGAATCCATTCAATATGGCCGTCGTTGGCGTTGCATCCATAAACGTCGGGGTTACATCGCCTTCATACTTCCCGCCATTCACAACTCCTGATACTACAGGAGGAGTGGTATCGAGTATGATACTATCGGATTTTTTATCCGTCATATTACCTGCTGCACCACGGAACAGTGCATATACGGTTTTGTATCCATCCATAGCAGACAGCGACCAAGGGATAGGGCTTTGGACATCATACCAAGTATCAAATGGACCGTTTTCATTATTCGAAATACCGACCTGTACAGGCGCACTTGCTTCATCTTGGCCGATGACCACATTCAGAATGACATTGCGTGAGGAAGTAAATGCGTCCCCGTTGTTGATTTGGAATGCTTGGATAACAGGAGGCGATTGATTGGTAACGGTGGCAGTGTCCCACACGGTAGCATTGCCATTGTCCTGTTCAGTATAACATCCAGCTTCCAATGGGTGATGGCCTTATTGGTAAAGCTGGTTGTACTCCCAGAAACTTCAGATAAAATGACCAGCCGGATTGGGCCGTTTACCTCTCCAAAAGCGTACACATTGTTTGCGTCGGGGGTAATCGGCGTTTTTGTTACGGACCAGTCCCTTGTACCGCTGTCCCATAGTTGATAGGCGGCAGATTTGAAAGTAAGTCCGGCCTGCAGGGCATCGGTGATGGTAAAGTCCTTAAGGCCTTGTTTGTTATAATTCTTATTGACGTCAATCGTCCATGTAATAGTAAGTGGGTCTGCAGGATTCGCCCCTTTGTCCAGCGTGCCGTACTTCTGAATCCAGTCGAGCTTTATGGCGACGCGCCATGAATTCGAGGAAAGTAGCTTATTATCCGATGCGTCCCTCAGCTCCGCAGCATTTGTGACTGTCTGCCACCCACTCTCACCGACATTATACTCACGGTAATATTTCGCTTTAGGAATCCACGTCTTGAAGGTAATCGTCGCCTTGTCGCCGAAGCCTGAAGGAAAGGTGTAGGCCAGCACATTCGTGGTGTCGCTATCTGGCGTTGCCGCCACACCGTTTACCTTGAAGGATCCTTCCACATAAGTGCCTATCTCAACTGAATCGAGCGCGTCGTAAAACTTCAAACCTGCGAGCGGCAGCGAAATGTCGTCCATGGCATCGATGTTCACCTGCCATTCAATTGCCCCTTCTACATTCCCAGCCAGATTAATCCAGCCGTTTTCGGAAGCGTTGCTGTTAGACATCATTGTGATGCTGTACGCAGGTATCAGCTGGAGGGATTCAGTTACCGGCAGTTCTGTCGCGGTAGGCGAGTCGGCCTCGCTGATTATTACCGGCTCAGGATCGACCGGCGCGCTCTCCGCATATGCAGAAAATGTTACTGCTTGCAAAATGAGCATAACCACTAGACAGAACGTCAGCACAGATTTGTTTATACTGCGTTTTCGTTTCATATGTACATTTCTCCTCCATTTTCCGAAATTTTTGTTTACAGCAAGGTCATCTGCCCAATGGTGCGGAATCCTACTACGGTACCAGATTGGATTTTTAAGCACATTAGCGGATTGGAGGCATATAAAGCCTTATTTTAAAGATTATCAGACCATTTCTCCTATTGAATAGTGTCAGTTGTCATCAATTTGTCATATGACATAAAAGCGTCGAGAATTTTTAAAAAAAGGAGCTTCTCTAAAAGTAGAATAATCTACTTCTAGGAAGCTCTATTTTCCATTTCTCTTTAAACAACTTTGTTTTCAAATACCGCAATTGTCCATTATTTCTCCAAACCTGGCAACTTAGTTCCCGAATTCCTCCGACTCATCATGCTCCTGGTCTCCAAATTCATTGAGCAACGTACGCACTTCATTTGTTGACTTTGCATTCATTAAGTTATTTCTTAATTCACTTGCCCCTCGAAATCCTCGAACATATATTTTAAAGAATCGAGGAAGTGGTTTGAATGAACGTGGCTCCTGTGCTGAATATTGATCATGGAGATCCAGGTGCAGCCGTAGCAAATCAAGCAATTCCCTACTACTGTGATCCTTCGGTTCCTTCTCAAAAGCAAATGGATTATGAAAAATACCGCGCCCAATCATAATACCATCCACACCGTATTGCTCAGCGAGCTGCAAGCCGGTCTGACGGTCAGGAATATCCCCGTTAATGGTCAGAAGTGTATCTGGTGCCACCTCATCACGAAGCTTCTTAATCTCCGGAATCAGTTCCCAATGAGCATCTACTTTGCTCATTTCCTCTCTTGTCCGCAGATGAATGGACAGATTAACAATGTCTTGTTTCAAAATATGAGTTAACCAGTCGCGCCATTCGTCTAAGGCACTAAAACCTAACCTTGTTTTTACACTAACGGGCAGTCCCCCAGCTTTTGCGGCCTGGATGATATCCGCTGCAATTTCTGGACGGCAGATCAGGCCGCTTCCCTTCCCATTCTCTGCTACGTTCGCTACAGGACACCCCATATTAATATCGATGCCTTTGAAACCTTCTTTCGCCATACCGATGCTCATTTGACGAAAGTATTCCGGCTTATCTCCCCAGATATGAGCTACAATGGGCTGTTCATCCTCTGTAAAAGTCAAACGCCCGCGCACACTATGATTCCCCTCCGGGTGACAATAACTCTCTGTATTCGCAAACTCCGTAAAAAACACATCCGGTCTGGCTGCTTCACTTACGACATGGCGAAAAACAACATCCGTCACATCTTCCATAGGCGCTAGTATAAAAAAAGGTCGTGGTAAATCACGCCAAAAATTATCTGTCATATCAAAAACCTCGCCCCCTCTTTACTATTTTCTTCAATAGATCTCCATTTTACTTGTCATTTTACACTAACAAAGCAACCGACTCTACATGTACCGTATGCGGGAACATATTATCCTGAGTTGTGATCTGTAACACTCCGCTGAAACCTTCATTTGGCAGGCTTTTCATTAATCAGCTTCTGTTATGGTAGGCTTCATTCCGATTGTTTTTGTTGATGTTTTACATCAATTTTACATCAATTTTACATCAATCCTTGATCCTATCGCTGCCAGTGTGGCGAGCCCAGCTGTTTCTTCTGGTGTCCGAGAATCATACGTACATTTAACTCTTCTTCATATTTACAACCAAAAGAATCAACTCTCCCCATACCTTTTGCTGATGAATAGTTAAATAACCAATTGAGGTCGCTAGACCACTTCTTAATCCGGCTGCTTGTCCATGAGCACCATACTCCTTATTGATTCTTATGTCATAAAAATGGTGAAAAAATACGACGGCTCAATGAGATCATTGATCTCCCCTGATCTATTGCATAGAACGAAGCAGTGATTCGGCTTTCTCTCTTGCTACCTGGTTAACTCGGGAAGAGTTTGCGATCTCCTTTAAAGCTTCAACTTGAAGTCCATTCCCCGCTATCCTTCTGGCTGCAGTTTCGCAAATGGTACGGCTATTCCCCTACAGAATATCGCCGTTTGAAAGGTCATTGATGTTATTATCAAGCTTCACAAAAACTTGAAACCCATGAATAGTCTGGCCAACATCGAATCGGTGGAGAAGATTATTTATCTGCAAGCGCTGAAGGCCGCACCTCCGGAGACCGAAGGGCGGCTTGGCAATTTCGCCGGTCAAGGACAGGCGTACTACAGCAATCAGCTATATGTCATTGAATGTAAGCTCGCGGAGGCGTCACCTGAGCTACTTCCAGCTCTACAGTTCGATTTCCCCTTCGATTTCAAAATACTTAACTTCCATAGGGTTCAGCACTATATCAGCCAATCGAATATCATCTTTTCCCTTACGACTTACTTCTATGTTTGCTGTCATTTTGGCCGAGAGCAAATTCATAACAAAAAGCATATGTTTTTCGCCATTGCTTCTAATCGAAGTCCAAACATTGGGATTGCTGCACCGGATCATGGATTTGTCACATTCGAGTTTCGCAAGTAAGCATCGGAGCATATCAGAATGCTCATGTTTGGCGTGGCTCCATTGAAAGCCTAGCCATATGACTTTTCCACCTCCGACGAAATCGGCCTTCCAACCGATTTCTGTACCGCTGGTCTCTTCAAAAGCAATACCCTGCGCTTCGGACGGTCTTGATTCATTGACCCACAGAGAGCCGGTCATCAGGATATTGTGTACATCCCCGACAGAGATAACAGGAGAGGTTTTTTCAAACCGCCCGCTTCCACCTGCCATAAGGTAATCACTAAGAATGGTACATGGGTTGAAATTCTCATCCAACTGCGGGATAACTGGTGAAAGAATAAGCTTGCCACCTCGCTTAACAAATTCCACGAGATTGTTTTGAATCATTTCCGACATACAGGCAGAAGTTGCAACGACCAAAGGTTTGTCCAGCTCCTCCATTACAATCGGATTAGATAAATCCGATAGATTGCATGAATAGGAAGCGCAGAACGCAGTCGTCATCAAACCCTTGCGCAGAAATTTCCATGCATCAGAATTGCTGAAGCCCATGCCTCTCTTGCCGTTCCAGTAATGACTGCTTCTGCTTTGCTCCCAATCAAGTCCGATATGGAAATCAGCCATATGATCAGAGCCGGCTAACCATGCGTTTTCCTCCAGAAACTTTCCGAATATCATTTGTGATTCGTAAGTAGGCCGGATATCACCTAATGCGCCGATTGAAGCATTGTAGTCATACAAATCTCCGTGATGGGATGCCCCTTCCGGATTCGGTCCGCCGGTAAAGATATAATAATTCGATCCTTTCATTCCGAGCGCCATGTTGGTCATGTAACAGCACAGTAAATCTTCTTTCGTGATGGGCGGCCAATCAGATAAGCTCCCCCCCGGAAGTTCAAAAATGGTTGGAGGGTAACCCATCAGCCTAAGCATTTCATTCGAATAATAGACATTGATGGCATATTGAGGGGTGGGATTGTTCTGATTCCAGTCCTGGTTTAGATTATAATAATGGTCCGAGCCCAATAAGAAATCCTTGCCCATCAGCTTGACTGCTTCAAGAAAATACGAATTCATATACGGGTTCGCCGAATTATGAACGATCTGGCAGTCTATGCCCGCCTCTCTCATCCATTTGTAAAGAAGATAAATATATTCGGATATCGTTTGGAAGTAAAAATCCTGATAATCCTTTATTCTTCGCGTTTCATTGCTTTTCTTCGCGTTCCCGTCCTTCAACGGATAAACCTCATTGAATTGTCCGTAAGAGGTACCATAGGCCAAATTCAGGCTTTCGACATTTGAGTACCTGTTTTTAAGAAAAACGGGATAGCGCCCGCTTTCAGTGCCAAAACCCATCGTGTCCCGATTGTAATCAAATCCGCCATACCACTCGTGGATTCCCATCAGTTCATTATCAATTTGTACCATGGCGACCGGGCCTTCTTTGGCAACCATGTACTTTGCAAGAATAGGATTAACCACATCAAACCACTTTTTTACTTTTTCTAAAAATACAGGATGAAGATAGCTAACAGACGAACCGCGGAATATGTTACCATGAATATCACGGGCAAGAATTTCCTGATAGTTCTCACACAACCATCCCGGAAGCCCGTCATACTTCAGTTCGGAATATTGATAAGGCCCTGGTCTGCAGACAACCAGCAGATCCAGCTTTTTGCACAGCTGAAGGAAATCCTCCAAATCTCTTTGCGGAATATCTCCAAACCGGATATCCCCTTCTACCGGTTCATGTAAAATCCAGGGAACGTAAGTGGCAACACAATTCCCCCCAGCTTCTTTAAGCAGAATCAATCGTTTTTCCCAATCCTCCTTCGGGACGCGAAAATAGTGAAATTCTCCAGATACCAGAAATTTCCTTTCTCCGCCCAGCAGATAAGATTTATTATCCCATGTAATCTTACTCATACGTAACCTCCTGCTTCCGCAAGTTCGGGACCTGCTTTGAAGCAATTCGTTATGGTATAACCAAAAAAGTCTATCTCGTAACGGTATGGGTGAGCCAAACAAGAGCTATCCCTCTAGCCTATTTGATAGACCTTTTGGGATAGCTCCATCATTTGCCTCCGACTTCGGACTCTTGTTCACAACCGCTTACAAATCGGACTGGACCAAAAGCGATTTATTTCTTCATAGCTAGGAAGGCATCGATCTGTTTTTGCAGCTCGTTTTGGATTTTCTTCAGTGCGGGACCTGCCTCACCTTCGAATTTCTTCATTGTAGTGGCCGGGTCAACCACACCGTTGAACATGGCGGGATAGTATTTTGCCTCGATCGTGTTGTACTGGCTGATGTCATTCTGAATGGCTGAAGTGTCAAATTCGAAACCGGTCAGAATATCCGTCGTGAAGCTGTCCGCATCCCGCAAAATCATATCCAGCGCATGGGTAGTAGGGTCGCCGTCAGCCTCGGAACGCTCATCAACCGGGTTCCAAACCCATACATAGCCGAATCCCCAATAATTGGTGGTGTCCAAAAGTTTCATTTTGTCTTGCCCAACTTCTTCCCAATGCTTGCCTTTGATGCCATAGGAAAGCAGGTCGTAGTTATCCTTCTCGTTCGCCCAGTTCATGAACATAACCGCGCGTTCCTTATTCTTACTTACTTTCGGAACGGCAAGGAAGTTCCATTGTTTAAAATTGGCGTAGTTGGCGCCCTTTGTACTGTCAAAGAAGGTTACCATCTCTACTTCCGCGCCCGGAGCATTTTGCTTCAACGAATTGATGAAGTCATCACCAAGTCCGAAGGAGCCGTTAGGCGTAATGGCCGCTTTGCCGCTCTTGAACAACTGGTGGAAATCTTTGGCCGAAAGAATATCTTTGTAAATCAACCCGTCTGTATAATATTTACGGGCATCATTCAACCAAGTCAAAACTTGATCTTTATCTTCGAACAAGTTGTACACTTTACCATCATTGTCTTTGTAATAGAGCGTGAGGGAGTTGCCAAGAGCATGTGTTGCTCTTATATGGGTTTGATAATCATTCAACGACCGGAAATTAACAAGCGAATACTGCTGTTGGGCCGTGGAACCTGCGGCCGTCATCGGCACCAGCCCTTTTTCTTTCTCCTTGACCGCATAAGCGAACTTGATCATGTCGTCATACGTTTTGATCGGCTCGATCCCCAGCTTCTCGCGGATATCTTTGCGAATCATGTACGAGTTCCCGGACATGTAGCTTACACCGAGCGGGACAGCCATGATTTTGCCGCCGTATTTGTTAGCGTCCCACATTTGTTGCGGCCGTTTCTCCAGTACGGTCTTCCCGTATTGGGCCAGCAGGTCGTCCAGCGGTTCGTAGTAGCCGTTGGAAATCATTTGGTTGATATGCAGCCAAGGCGCGTCAAAGATCAAGTCGATGTTTTCGCCGGATCCCAGCGTCACCTGTGTTTTTTGTGCAAGATCCGACCACGGTACAAAAACGATGTCTAGCTTGACATTTATCGTATCTTTCATCCGTTTCTCCGCTTCGGCAATGATCAGGTCCATATCGGGCGGACGATCCCCGGGAATCATGATTTTGAGCGTCACTTGCGGCAGCTTGTCAGCTGTCGGCTGCGTCGAATCCGCCAGTTGGGACGAAGTTGTCGGCTCCTGCGATGCTTTCCCGCCGTCACCCGATTTTGCGCATCCTGCGAAGATGGATAATGCCAATACAAATACCATAGAGAGCATAACAAAACGCTTCATACTCTTTCCCCCATCTGATCAAATAATAGTCGGGCAACTACCCTTTTATAGCTCCAATCGTAATGCCTTTGACAAAATATTTTTGAATGAACGGATAAACAAACAAAATCGGGCCGATCGTCACGCATACAATCGCGAGCTGCATTCCAAAGGTAGGTACAACGATGTTGTAATTGGTTCCACTTCCAGCCACATACGCCTTTGCATTCAGATTGGACATCAACTGGCGAATCATCATTTGCAGCGGATGCAGTTTGTAATTGTCAACGAACAGCAGCGACAACCACCAATCGTTCCAATAACTAAGCGCGTAAAACAAGCTGACCGTAGCGATAATAGGAGTTGAAATCGGCCAGATGATGCGGAAGAAAATAACCAGATCATTAGCGCCGTCCACCGTAGCCGCTTCATTCATTTCGAAAGGTAGTGTGCGAAAAAACGAGACTAGGATGAAAGCATAAAACGGATTCAGCAGGTAAGGCAAAATAAGCGCCCAAATCGAATCCTTCAAACCCAGCCAATTTGCTATAAGCATGTAAAACCCGACTAAGCCGGCTCCGAACAGCATCGTAAAGTAAGTCAGAAACGAAAGAATATTTCGATATTTAACTCTAGGATGAGACAAAGTATAAGCATACGTTGCCGTGATGAGGACGGCTAATAACGTTCCGACGGTTGTTACGAACAACGTCACTTTGTAACTACTAAACAATTGCTTCCCCGAGAACAAATATTCATATGCACTCAGACTGAAGCCACGAGGAAAAAACTGATAGCCTTGCGTCTGGATGCTAGTCTCGGTTGCGAATGAGTTAATAATGACAAGCCAAAACGGAAGAAAGCAAACAAGAGCAAATATCACCAAAACGGTGTACATCATGACAACAAATGCGCGTTCCCGCAATTCAACCACACCTTAGAATAATCTGGAGTCTGTGTCGATTCTCTTGGCAATTGCATTAAAGATAACTACGGTGATTAGTCCCATGACGGATTGATAAAGAACAACGGCCGAAGAAGTGCTGAAGTTGCCCAACTGCCGTAAAGCGCGATATGCAAAGGTATCGATGACGTCCGTCGTCGGATAGAGAACTCCGATATCACCCACAATTGCGTAAATCATACCGAAATCACCGTAAAAGATGCGGCCAACACCGAGCAACAGCATTAACAGGATAATGGGACGGAGCAGCGGCAAAGTGATGTAGATCATCTGCTGAAAACGAGTTGCACCTTCAAGTTTGGCGCTTTCGTAGTATTCCGGGGAGATCCCCGTTATCCCTGCCAGGAAGATGATCGAATTGTAACCCGCGAACTTCCATATATAGATGATCGTCAGAATAGCTGGCCAGACACTTGGAGTCAAATACCACTCGACCCCTTCAAATCCTAATGAATTTAGCGTCTTGTTAATAATCCCTTCCGATGTGCTGAATAAGGCTTGCGTCATCATGCTTATAACAATCCATGAGATGAAGTAAGGCAAAAAAACAAATGATTGCGCAACCCGCTTAAACAACGGACTTATAACCTCGCTTAAAAAGATAGCAAGCATGACCGCGAAGCCAAGCCCGAACACTAGGAACAACCCGTTCAGGAAGAGCGTATTGTAAGTTACGCGAAGCCAGTCGTTTCCGGAGAAAAAGTATCTGAAGTTGTCAAATCCAACCCATTTGCTTCCCCACAACCCGTCCGATAGCCGGAAGTCTTTAAACGCGAGCAGATGCGCGGACATCGGAATATACGCAAACACGATAAGAAACAATGTGCCCGGAAGCGCTAACAAATACAAGTAGCGATTTTTTGAAAACTCAGCCACCACTCCCCGCCCGAATCTCCGTTGCCATTTCATTGGTTTGTCCCTCCTTTCCTTAAATGTTGTAATAATGGACCTACGGAATCTCAGTACCCGCAGCCATTTCTACACGGTCACTGTAACACCGGAACCGGCGAACCGCCTAGTTCTCATAGTCCGAATCCGGTTCTCAAAGGGCGAATTTGCGGGTTCTGATTTTGCCGGTCGGTTCGTAAAAACCCGAAAACCGCCCCCGGACGGAGACGGCTTTCCGATTATGCATTCGCTTCATTTGAACTGAGTCTGTATTGATTTGGGGTCATGCCCATCGCTTTCTTAAACGCCGTGAAGAAGTGGCTTTTCGTCTGGAATCCCGATTGTTCGAAAATATCCGTGATAGGCAGGTCCGTGTTCCTCAGCAGCTCCTTCACTTTGTCAATACGCGTGTTCAAGATATAGTTCGATATCGAAACGCCCCGCACCTCGTCAAACAATTGACGCACGTATTTTTTGGACAAGGAGACATGTTCGGCAATCTCATCGACTGAAAGCATCGGATCATGAATATGATAGTGCACGTACTCTACCATCTCTTCAACGACTTTATCTTTCCGGCTGAATCCCTTCCTGCTCGTAAGCAGGTTTATGATCCTCAGAAGCTCTTCTTTCAGCCAATCGCTAACCTCGCTTAACGTGGAAAAGTGTTTCAAATGGTTTTCAATGCTCTCAACGCTCTGGATGGATGTCAGCTTATTGAACGATTTGACGATGGTGAAAAACAGGAGATTCAGCTGAAATTTGCATTCCGAATATTTCATCGTCTGCAGCTGGAGAAACAGTTCCTCCAACATACTTAGCATTCTCTCCTCATTACCGCTTCGTACCGATTGGATCAAATGCTCGGTCAGGGTGTCATCCAAAAGGGTGCGTTGCGTCTGCAAATAACTCTCGTAATCTTGCGAGGTATAGATTTTGTCGTCACCGCTAATAAATTTAAACATCGTCAGATCGGAAATTTCATCGTACACTTTGCGCAGATCGTCGTGCACGTGCCGGGCGTCGCTCGCCGCTATCGTTATGTTGAGGCCGGTGCTTTTCTCAACTTCCCTCCTGACAGTCTGCAAAGCGCCGATTAAATCGCCGTCCGGGTTTGCCTCTCCAACGAGAACGACGATATGGTCCCCTCCAAAGTCAACAAATTCAATGACCCTGCCCGGTTCGCGGAGAAGCTCTTCAGCAATGTTGCCCATTGCGTATTTCATCAGCCTGCGGGAACTGAAATCGTACTTTTCCGAAAATGTACTGTAGGAGTCGATTTTTATCACAACAAGCCGTATGAGATCGAAGGCAAGCAGCTCGGATTCGCGCGAGATCGCTTCCCGGGTGCTTTGATAGAGCCTCCCTTGTAAAATCCATTGCCGTAAATATTCCGCTTTAATGAGTGAAAAATGATTACGGAGAAGCTCAACTCCCTGCTCGATAACACCGTATTCGTTCTTGGCTTGCAGACCGACTTTACGCTGCAGCTGATCCGCCAGCCGTCGCAGCGGACCGAAGAACCGTTTTGAATGCCAGAATGCCGCCAAGAATAGCACAGCAAGCAGGAGCAAGGAACACATGACAATCGCCCACTGGAACGATTGCGCTTTTCTTTGAAAGTTTTTCAAATCGGTAAAGGAATACATCATCCAATTCTGTGGAGGCATGGCGGTGTAATTGACAAACCATTTGACCCCGTTATCGACCAATTCATAGGAACCGCTGTCCGTACTTTTTCGCGTATTGTTCAACTTTTCCAAATCCAGCCCGCTCGAATCACCCAAGATCAAACTGCCGGAATCATCCAAGATCATCAGTCCATTGCCGGTTTCGGCATGATCGGTCAAAAAGAGTTTTTGCAGCTTCTTTTTATCCAAAAGCACAACCAGATAACCGTAATACTCCTTACGGGCGGGCGTTGAAGGAACGATAAGCGCAAGATAGGAATCATCTCCAGTCCGGTGGTCAAAATACCGTAGAAATTCAGGCCGGTTCGCGTCCAAATACAGCAGGATTTCATTATCCGGGAACTCCGGGAAGCGAGCTAGGCCGATGGTGGAGGATATCCCTTTTTCCAGTCTGGTATTGATCAAATAAGCCCTATCGATAAACGGTTCGTTCGCTAAGTATTTGGTTAACACCCGGAGGGCCTCAGCATCGACCAGTTCATCGTCGGTTTGGGCATACATCCAATTTTGAATACTCTGGTCTTCATAGATGTTCAGGCTATATAGCTTTAGCTTCATTAACATATATTGCGTCCGTTCCACGGTTTGGCCGATCTTTTCCTGGTTGAATTCTCCCGCCTGCTCATACGCATAATGAGAAAACCGATCTGCAAAAAATAGGGAGAACGGTATAATGAGAATGGAGAGCATAATGCTGCTCCAAATAAAAAAACGTACATATGTCGCTCTATACACCGGTTTGATGATATCTCCCTCCGTTACTGAAATCGCTTACATTAATGATACTACATACTTTACCAACTTGTCATGGGGATAACAATATCATCGTACACCCTTATCGGTGGGTTTTGATTGGGTAAAGACGCATCCATTTAAAGCAAGAATACTTTAGAAAAGAGCCTAAAAAATAAAACATCCTGACAACAAAGATGACGCAAGGATCAACAATTCCTGGCGTCATCTTTATGTTATTTTAGGTTGTTCTCCGATCAATTTTTACATCAATTTTACATCAATGCACTTTTTAGTCCTCTGTACTCCGATATTTCTAATACTGTTCTACAATTAAAGCCCAGTAGTTATAAGGGGGTCAACATTCTGTATTATTTTTTATCAATAACGCCACCGACTCCACATGTGTGGGTTGCGTATAATAGACAACTAAAAGATGTGATAGTATTCGCGAAGTTTTCAGTATCGATTAATTATCATCTGACACCTAATAAATCTCCGTGACCGCAGAGTGAAAGAGATTGAACAAATAACGTGAGAGAAATTCCTGTTTTTCTATCCGCAACATTTTTTATATTTTAATCTACTCCCACACGGACACGGTTCGTTTCTACCAACTTTATGGTTACTTTTAATACTAAGATATTCGATTAAATCAAATATTTTTTTGGTATTCTCAAATACAATAATGAACAAATAATTATTATAGTATTTTAATCCCTCATCACCATGTAATGCACCTGCACGTAAATTGTGATAGATGTCGTTCCTCAGTTCATTAAGCAGTTTATATTGCTTATCGTTCAATACCTCTTTAATTATGTTAACCATTGAAGACTTTGTTGATATTTTTTCAAAATCTTGAAAGTACTTAATATCTGAGTATTCAGGATAATGATTTGCTAAATATCGAGATATTTTATCATAGCAGGAGTAGATTCTCGAGAGAGCACTATAAAGTAAATATTGCTTGTCTATCAAGTCATTTAAGTTTAGATTTGCCTTACTAATCCACATTTGATAAAAAAACTGATTTTCTATATTACAATAATCAAAAATGCAACGTACTACTTCATTCAATCTAAAAAATATATCACCAATTAACACGTCTCCATAATTAGAAAGTTTGTAAAACAGCCTTAATTTATATTCTTCTAATTTCTCTATATCTTGAACGTTATATTGCTTTAAAGTTGACTGTAATTTCTTCTCCATAAATTTTCCGATCATTGGAAAAGAATTTAATTCACCTATGTTTGTTTCTTGTCCTATTTTTAAAATCAACAGATCAAGCAAATCATAATGCTTTTCCAAACAGAATATAAGGTTTCTTATTTGCGGCAAATATAATTCAGAATCTACTTCATCCCCATCCCTATCCCAGAACTCCAGTGCTTTCACTGCATCTTTTCTAATTTGGTCTTCAATTGTTTTAGAGAAATATGATAAATCATGTGTGTTGATTTGTCTCATGGACTTTATTGTGTCGTACATTTGGTTACTCTTAAGACTTTCAAGAATTTTTTTCACATCGGATTTCTTATATTCAGTATTGCTTTTAATATAGTTTTCTATTTTATAAGACTTATTGCGAGATAAATCATAATCAAAATTATAGTTATAAAGTATACCTAAAATAACATATAATCTTTCGTTTGCCTGAAAAATATGTTCAATGGCGTTATTATAAAAGAATCTACCTGAGTAGAACTGTATAGGTGCAAATATAATACCACAATTGAATAATGCTAGGTCCTTACAGCAAAGATTTATGAAAAAGTGCATATCTTCTAAGAGGTTAATTAGATACCCAAAAACAGTCATCTCCGGGGGCACAGCTTTTAGGCTATTTTCATTCAAATAATTAACAACTAAATCATCTAGCTTTTCTTCAATTTGACTTGTTCTCTTAAATAAAAAGTCTGTAATTTTTTGCTTTTCGTTATCAGACAATAATTTATATCTATTATCTTTAATAATTCCGCTTAACATATCATTCAATTGATTATCGTCAATCCAAAAATGTTCTCTAATATAATCTGATGAGAAAAAGCCATCAAAATTATCTTCTCTAAAGATAGCATTTATATTTATCAAGCTATCGTCACAACCATTCTCACATTCACATGCACTGTCATGAATTATATATAAAGAGTTACATTCGCATTCTGGACATAAGAATCTTTTTCTATAATCGATACTCGATTTACTTCTAAACATTTTTTTCCACATAAATTAACCCCTTTCTATAGGTTTCTTCTCCTTGTAGCAATTCCTAGAATAGTTATAATAATTCTTAAAATTTTGATAGTCTACTTAAATATATTATCTAATAAGCAAATGAGGGGCGTAACCTATTTAGGCACGCCCCTCCATTTCATCAATATTACCGTCTCCTCATGTGCAGGTTGCATATAATTAACAATCCTGATGTGGCAGAATTGGCTGATAATTATTTTATCAAACTACGGTTTTTCCTATTATCCGATATTATTTTAGAGCTTCTAATAGCTCACTATACCCATGATCGAAGGAGTCTTTAAAGTTCGCATACTTTTTAGTGGCAATCATTGACGGTATTGTGCAATCTTTTAGCAAGATAGGTAATACAAAAATATCCTTTTGTCTAATTTCTCTAAGAGTTGCAATATCTAGCTCGCGGCGCACCCATTCGGAAGAAACAGCATCTGGAGTAAGAACAATAACAAAATAACCACTTGTTAAAATTCCGCTTTCGATAGAATTACTTATAGAAAATCCTACCTTTATTTCAACTTCATCAACCCAGCTTTGAAAACCATCCTTGTGCAATTTATCGCTCAATTTCCGCACAAATGGCTTATCATTACTTGAGTGGCTAAGAAACACCTTCTTAGTAATGTTATTCGAGGAAGTAAAAGTATCAATGCTCTCTAATCTTGGTTTGTCTTGTACCCCCAAAAGATTCCGTATATCGTTTGCTGCATTGCGCTCCGGTTCTATTAATTGCTCTACCAGTTGCATAAGTTTACCTTTTCTTTCAGCAACCTGAAACAATGATTCCACCATTTCAAAGGTAGTCATTTTCTCCCCAACAAAGTAGGCTATATTTATTCCAGAAGCCTGCCCTACAAGCCTTATACCTGCAAAATCATAACGAGTTGCCATTGTTTCAATTATTTCAATTTTCTTTTCGTGTGTTTTTTCAATAAGTGATTCCGAATAACTTGCCATCGTCAGTACCTCCATATAATTTTTTTCGTATATACCCATGACTGTTTTCTTTTACATTTTCAGGTATATATAACGATGTGATAATATATTGAAATCTGATTTCTCCATAATTTTTCATTTCCTGTTTCTCCAGCTTGATTACCCAATCAAAAACTTTAGCGTAAATATTAGATAGATCAATTTCATATTGTGCAGGAGAATCATGTACCAATAACAATAAATGCTCTGAAGTGCAGAATTCCAAGCTATATTTCAAGAGTGCAAGATCAAATGCGATAGTTGCCACAGTGATTGCTGCCGCGCCGTCATCTTTCATATCGCCATTTATATGTAGTATCTGCGGCTTTAATGTTTCTGGATCTAATTTCCCCTTACGCTGATTGTTATAAAGAAAGGATACAATTTCATGAAAATAAGAAGATAAAGTTATTTTCATCTCTTTTTCACTTTCATTGATCTCTTTCACTTTAGCATCAGCTTCTCGCTTTTGCTTACGATAAGCCCTTAATTGTTTTAATAATTCTTCCTTTCTTTTATAAAGCGACTCCGTCTTTACTAAATGATCAATTTGATTTTCAAGCTCATTTATAGAGTTATTCATTTGCAGCAAATCGTTTTGTTGCTGTTTTTCCATCTCAGTAATTTTATTGTGTGCATTAATAAGCTTAGTTCCTACTTCTTTTTTATTCCTTCTTAATACTCCCAATCTTTCAGATAAACCTTCAACTGCGTCCATTAAATCCTCGATTTCAAAACTTAGTACCAATTTCCTTTCTTCTATAGCATTTAAATCTGGGCTGATTTCCTTCTGTTCAGAATTATTTAATGCTCCGCAATCATGCAATACTTGGTTAATCATTTCTTTCGGTAACTCTTTGTGACAGTGGGGGCAGTTATATGTATTTAATAACTTAAAAGATTCTCTAGCTTCAATGAGAACTTCAAGTTCTTCTATTTCTAATATGGCTTCTTTTTGAGCTTTTGTATATTGATCAATACGTGATTCAGTTATTAATAGGTTACCTTCAATATCTTCATATTGATTTCGTATTTTTATAAGGTCTTCGGTTAAGCGAGTTAGTTCGGTCTCTTGAATTTTTTTAATATTTGTTTCCTTTGCCCTGCGTTCAGAAACCTTTTCAGCCAATTCACCACGTAATGACGATAGTTTCCATTTTATTTCTTCCTCGGCTATCTCTTGTGTTGATAAAAACTTTTCTAGTATTTTGGGAGTAGCCTTATTTTCTTCAACAAGGGTGGTTGCTGTTTCCTGTTCCTCACGCGCTTTAATACGCTCTTGGGTTATGAAGCCTAGAAGAAAGGTTAAGCGGTCTTGCGTAACTTTCTTTTTTTCTGATTTAAATGATTTTTCCAGAGCAGAAAAGCCTGATATCTGATCACGAGCCATTAATGGCATTACTTGACGAAAAGAGATCTTTAAATCATTAGAGGGACGGTTGCGCCCATTCCATAATTTATTTTCTAACCATGCCAAATAACCTGAGATGTCACCAATAAACTCAATATCAGTTTCTCGTTCCTCCATACTCCACTCACGATACACTACACAGTGATCTATTTTAGGTAGCATTCTTCTCAAGGTATACTTTTCCTCGTAACAACCGAACATTAAAACTAGACAGCGATTTTGTAATGATGGGATTTGTTGATATTTCTCTTCCGATATAAATTCTGTTTTACCTAATCCATAATCAATTAGATTTTTAAGCGTGGTTTTCCCAACACTATTTGCAGAACCTTTATCAGTAGACTCTGCCCATATTACGTTTAATCCATGACGAAAAGTCGTATCTTCTTGATAAATTGGTGGATCGAGCAGAACTCGATGAATGAAAAGTAACTGTTTACTCATACGGATGCTCCTGCTTTCTAAACAATATCTTCAACTTAGCTTGATCATGTTGATTAATTTCACAAACTACTTTTTTTGCCTTTTTATCAACTCTTTCAGGAATTTTTAGACCAACAGCATTTTCTTTATTCAGACAATAGATCAATGTATTATTAAAGTTTTGGGATTTAATCAGTTTATGTTGAAGCAGAAACGCAATACCCTTTTTGAAGGAATTATTGATTAAGGGAAAGTTATTAATATTTCTATTAACAGCACTTGCGATGAACTCATCAGGAAACATATTATCACTGGAATAATCGCCATTCTTTAATAGGTATAATGCATAGACAAGGGTCTGAATATCACATTTATTATCAAAATCCTTTAACAAAGCTAAAAGATAGATTGCGTTTAATTCTTCTTGAGCATTAATTGAGAACAACCTGCTTGGTATCATCTTTATCCCACCCTATTACACAATGAGCTACTGTATCAAATATTATTCCTGCGAGCATATCGTCCAAATACTCTAACTCTTGATAACTATCTGGTACACAGTTTTCATATAAGAAATCAACAAAGTAATGGTAATGATCTTCTGCTGTGTTTGGAGGGCATGGCATTCTTTTCATAATTACATTCACAAATATCGACTGTAATCTTAGTTGCAGGTTGCTGTACCCTTGATATCCAATCTTCTCAGCTTCTCTTCTTATGTATGCAATATCATTCCTACATCGAACCGCATAAGTAAATAATGTTCCCTCTATCTTTGCATTTCGCAACTTTTTTACAAGCTTTACAGGTGGTTTACCTTTTTTTATTTGAGACATGCTAAATTCCATACTGCTAACACTGACTAATAACCCATCAAGTAGTTTACCAAAATCTACAATAGATCTTTTATGCAGTGGTTTTAACTCAGACTGATGATTGTATTCCCGTCTTAAACGTCTTTCAAGTTGTTCAAAAGTAGCCAGCCCTTTACGGGCGGCTACCTCAGCCAACCTAATAGCATTATCTTTAATAGTCGAACCATTTCCTATATATTCACTTGATGGAATACCAACATAATAAGCCACCATTTGAAGGTCTGATTGCTGGAAAGAAAACATTCTTTCAGCAAGATCTGCAATCCGTTCAGGAGCTACTTCCATTTCACCACACCCGGTCAAAGTAATATAGTTCTTCTATACTATATTACGTCCCGAGGAATTATTTGTAAACGACATATTCTATTTATGTACGTACAAGAAGTCTCATGAAATTTTCGCGCAAATAAAATAGGAGTTTTGTGTAATTTATCAATGAAGGGGTACTTGTTCGAATATAATTACCATCGTTTCTACTGGTCTTTACAATGGATCAGTTATACTTAGTTAAACGGAAAAAATAAGGGCTAGTAGAATGAACCAACTCGATTAGGACGGTTCTACTGTGCCAAAACAGAAACTTACATTCACAGCAGAGTGTAAGAAACGGATAGTTGGTTACATGAAAAGGGAAAAATCAAGAGAAACGCACATATTCTCTAAATACTTCACTCGATACGTTACTTCGCTATAAAAAAGAAGCGGGCTATTAACCCACTTCGTCAGTTTCCCGCCAATACACCTCAACTATTAGTCATTCCTAACCAACAGTGAGCAACACTCCACATGCACCGTATGCGGGAA
Source organism: Paenibacillus lutimineralis (assembly GCF_003991425.1). NCBI lineage: Bacteria > Bacillati > Bacillota > Bacilli > Caryophanales > Paenibacillaceae > Paenibacillus > Paenibacillus lutimineralis. The sequence continues at coordinate 1,034,092 of NZ_CP034346.1, read as the reverse complement.
CATATCCACCGGCTGCACCTCAACAGTGCGATAGCCGCCGTCCTCTAGTACCCGCAAATCCCGTGCTAACGTAGAAGGGTTGCAGCTCACATATACCACCCGCTCTGGCTTCATTTCGAGGATCGTCTCTAGCAGGCGAGGGTCACAGCCTTTACGCGGCGGGTCGACGACGATGATGTCGGCTTCGATGTCTTGCTCCTTCCAGGACGGAATGACATCCTCAGAGGCGCCGACCTCAAAGGTTACGTTATCCATGCCGTTCAGCTTAGCGTTGCGACGAGCATCCTCAATCGCTTCTGGTACAATTTCGACACCATACACTTTAGCGGCATGTTGAGCCAGGAACAAGGAAATGGTGCCGATTCCGCAATATGCGTCGATTACTGTTTCCTTGCCAGTGAGTCCAGCATACTCTACGGTTTTCCCGTACAGAACCTCTGTTTGCACAGGGTTCACTTGATAAAAAGAACGCGCCGAGATGGCAAACTTCACGTCCCCAATGTAATCGTAGATCGTCTCACGTCCCCACAAGACGCGGGTTACATCGCCAAAGATAACGTTCGTCTGTCTCTTATTCACGTTCTGGCAGATACTTACGACCGCCGGAATCTCATGACGGATTGCTTCGATCCATTCCTGGGCCCGTGGAATCTTGTCCCCATTCGTTACGAGGACGAGCATCATTTCCCCCGTCTTGAAGCCAACTTTCACGACAACATGACGAAGCAATCCTTGTCCGGATTCTTCATCGTAAGCAGAGATGCCAAGACGACGGGCGATCTCCTTCACCTTAGCGACTACATCGTCATTGTTCTCATGCTGGATCAGACAGGTCTCCATGTCGATGATACGGTGACTACCGCGAGCATAAAATCCTCCGACCAACGCTCCATCTGTCACGCCAACGGGTACCTGGGCTTTGTTACGATAGCGCCACGGTTCGGACATTCCTAAAGTCGGCAGTACTCTAATAGCAGTTGAATCGTCTTCCTTCGCCACCGTCAGCTTCCCAATCCGCTCCAGCGCGTCCACAACATGCTGGCGTTTCCACTCCAATTGACCAGAATAGCCCAAATGTTGAAGCTGGCAGCCGCCGCATTGATGATAGATCGGGCAAGGCGCTGTTACACGCTGCGGACTAGTCTGAAGCAGCTCAAGCAGCTTGGCGTAACCGTACTGCTTCTTCGTCTTCAGCACCTTAACCCGCGCTTGTTCACCCGGGAGCGCTCCTGCAACGAACAAGGTGTAGCCTTCAGCACGGCCTACACCTTCGCCGTCATGGTTCATCCCGATGATGTCGATAATTACCTCGTCATTCTTGACAACTGGCAATCCGGCTATTGCTTCTGCCTTACCTGCATTCGCCTTCATACCTCTTGCCCGATCCCGCTGTTTCTTCATGGCTACCGCTTCACTTCTTTCCACGTTAAATAAGTCTATTTCATGTACGATGTACATTCTCTTTTCATGCAAAACCCCCGCCAACAAGGCAGGGGAACCTTGATTCCAGTTTCTAACGAAACTAGGTATCGTTATTTGGACCAAAAAAAGCTTCCGCAAATTTTAACGAAACTGGATATCGCTATTCGCACAAAATAGGGGCTTAAAGCCCGTATTTCTCCCAAATAACGATCCAGAGTTTCGTTAGATTAAAGTTGCCGCTATTAATGCGGAAATAGCGATCTGTAGTTTCGTTAGAGATTCAAACGGTTAGCTAACGGTCATATCCGTGAACCACACACTTAAACTCCTTCTACTCATGCGCAAAAATATGCAAATGCCGCGGCAAAATCTCGAAAACGCCTGGGAGTTCGCCGCCGAGTTCACCATCCAGGTTGAGCAGGACATGCCCTGGGGAGGTAACCTCCATCCGTTCTGTCTTGAAGTACATGATCCGAGGATCATTGAAATGATCGCCGCGCAGTGCCATTGTAACCAAGCGGATAAACTCCGCCAGATTACATTTCTTCACGGCAATGACGTCTAGTAGGCCGTCATCGATTCTGGCGTCTGGCGCCAGCCGCTCGAAGCCGCCAACCGAGTTGCTGTTCGCGATCAGGAACATCATGAACTCGCCCTCTACCTCGCCGATCCCTTCAGCACGGATAACCAGCTCCGTAGGCGAGAGGTTGATCATTTTCTCGATTCCCTTCATGTAGTAAGCCAATTGACCGATCATCGTCTTCAAACGGCTTGGAACCTCATAGGTTAATTCCGTTAGTGAGCCGCCACCTGCAATATTTATAAAATGTCGTCCGTTCACCTTACCGATATCAATCGGTCTCGTCTTATTCTCAATGACCAGATCACAGAAATCTTCCCAGCGCTTTGGAATCTTCATTGCCCGCGCGAAGTCATTGGTCGTTCCAAGCGGAAAAATACCTAATGGCGGCAAATCATCATACCCTGCCATCCCGTTCACGACCTCGTTCAGCGTCCCATCGCCACCGGCAGCAATTAGAATGTCATAGCCACGCTGCACGGATTCAGCGGCCTCACGCGTAGCATCTCCGTCTCCAGTCGTCGCATGACAAGAAGTCTCTATACCGGCCTGGTCCAACCGATCCAGAATAGACGGAAGCAATCTCCGCATTTCTTCCCTTCCGGAAGTAGGATTATAGATAAGCCTAGCTTTTTTCATTACTTGAACGCCACCTGTTTATCATAATTTCAATGATCCCATTATATTCAATATCTGATGATATATCCAGCGGGACAACCTGGAATGTGGCAATAAAGCCTCCCCCAGGTAGCGATAAGATAGTCCCTCTAGACGAGATGGAATCACTGTACCGGTGAAGTAGCCCTTACTTAAAAATAGCGGAGCAACGATCACCTCATAGCCCCGCTCCTCCTGCCAATAGCTTACTTTACTGCGTAAGCTATCCGGACTTAGAAGCGCATAATCGGCATGAGCCAAACCGCCGAGACGACCAACACGCGCGGATAGTCCTGCGATCCCCCGCTCCCAGCGCTGTCGGAAGCCCTCATGCCGACTGCCATGGCCAACGAGAAGCAGCACTTCCCGCTCCGGCCTGGTCGACAGCTCCTTCACCTTATCCCAGACGATCTCTGCCACGATCGGATCGTCATCGATCGGATCGCCAAAAAACACGCGAGCGGATAAAGAAAAAGGCTCTAAATCCGTTTCCTTCTCCGGCGTGCTCTTCATGCCAAGTGCATATGAAATCTCATCGATATGAGTACTGCCCGACGAGACGAATAACGGAATGACGATAATATCTGTCACTCCCCAGGCTTCCAACTGATCGATTCCGTCTTGGATCAGCCGCCCTTCCACAATCTCCAGAAAGGAGGATACGATTGGGATATTTCCCTGTAGTTCTACCACCGCACCTGCAACCGCTTCGTCGACGAAGGCTACCCAGTCCAAATCAGGGGACCCGTGACTAATAACAAGTACCCCGGGCTTCCCCAGAAAACTCTTCATGTCACATGCCCCCTGACCGACTGTCCAATCCTGTGATATCCCTGGCCCTGTCTTCACAATTACAGGTTGATGCGCTCAAGCGCCATTTTATACCCATCATTACCATAATTAAGACAGCGCTTAACACGTGAAATTGTTGCCGTACTAGCTCCAGTCTCAGCTTCGATCTGATTATATGTAGAACCCTTGCCAAGCATTCTCGCTACCTCCAGACGCTGGGAGAGCGATTGTATTTCGTTAACTGTACAAAGATCATCAAAGAAGACGTAGCATTCCTCAACATTCTCCAAAGAAAGTATCGCTTCAAACAATTGATCGATTGTCTTATCATTCAACTTCTTAAGTTGCACTGAATCATCATCCCCTACCGTTACTGTACCACACCACCATTGTACCCGAGTAAGGTCATCTTTTTCAAGCATTAACGATTTCACGCATCACAGAAAGAACGCCCATTTTCCGCAAATGCCCACAAAACCGGGGCATTCGTCCAGACGAAAATCTGGGTAGATACATACATTGTATTATTGCAAATGCCTATTTACTAAAGAACTATCTTAGTCACACTAACGGTTTATATGCATAACCAGGAAGGAGAAGCGACAAGTGCCGCTACCCACCTCCTGACACAATACTTGTAAAGGAAAGTGATATGATGCCGCATTACACTCCTCCACGGCGAAGTGCGACGCCCCCTTCGTATCCCTACTCGCACAATTATCCAGGGATTACGCCGTTCGATTCCAATCCTACCGAGATCATCGAGGCTTCCGCGCTTGTTCCTTATTCACAACCGGCCGATCCACTACCCGCTGCTCCAAATACGGCAGCCAAGGCTGGAGGCGGATTCTCTATCCCGAATCTGGGCGATCTGAAAGGCATGATCGACCGTATGGGTGGAATCGATGGAATCGTCGCCACAATGGGCAAGGTACAGAGGATTATGCAGACGGTTCAGCAGTTTGCGCCGATGGCCAAGATGTTCACTAGCCTGCTTCCTGGAGCCAAGGGAAAGGGCGGTAACAACGACGACAATCTGAACGAATACAAACCTCGCCGCAGCAAAGGAAGCGGCAGGAAGAGTAGAAAAGGCAGTAAACGCTCCTCTTCCCGTACTCGCAGCGGAAAATCCAAACGTCGACGCTAATCCTAAAACCCCGCACATCATTATATTTGGGACTGTAGAGCTGTCGAGAAGCCTCGGCAGCTGTTTTTTTCATATTCGTACGTTATATACAACAAAGATCCCAGTCCGCTTCATCACGGAATCTGAGATCCTTGATCTATGAGATCGTTCTTGGTCCGTAGCGTACCGTCTTCTAGGCAGTTCTGGTAACCTTTTTTTGCCGACGTACAACGACTTGCCGACTCGTTCTCGAAGGCATAACTTTACCCGGATAGGAACTCCACACTCTTCTCTTACGCTTCAATCGGGATCTCCGCTGCACCGATGTTATCCGATGTATACGACGTAAAGAAGGCTTGAGGTTTCGGGTGAATCCGGCCCGTTTTACAGGTCTCTTCGATGATTTCAGCCTCGTCAATTTCTTGAACTTCTTCAGTCTCTTCGATCGCTTCATCCGCGCCTTCTTCATGGAGTGCACAGGCTGCACTGGATGCTGGTTCCCGGCATGTATAGACTCCTCCCGCATCGATGGCTCACCATGATCCAATCGAAACGTGAACGACCGCTCATCCAACTCTGTCCCATGCTCAGGCAATATAGGACCAACCGGGCCGAAATGTGACTCAGGCAATCTCCACGGTGTCAAATTAAGATATTCCTGATACAGGGCGAAGCCTGGAGACACGGGGTCCCACCACTTCGTCTCGCCAGCAAAGTGCACAATTTTATGATTGAAGTCTAGATCCGTATTACTGATGCTAAAGGCGTTAAATTCTTCACCAAGTTGCAAATAATTGTCACCATAAATGTGATTGAGTACATCCTGGTCAGGTAGGGTTGTGCTAGGATATTGCCGCAGGAAATCCTGCATCTTCACATACCACTCCGAGTTTTGACGAATATTGTTAAGTTCAAATATGATAACGCCCGAATTGAAGTAAGTATCCGGATTTAATCCTAAGGGTGAGAGATTGTCAGTAATTCCTACGGCGCCTTGATCTCGGGCCGCGGCCAGATAGCAACCATTCAAATCGATATTCCACAATTCTTGAATATCCAGATTTACCAGCACATCGCAGTCCAGGTAAATAACTTTGCTGACATCAAGCAGAGAAGGCAGAAGCAGACGGTACATGCTTCCCCAAGTCCATGTATTAACCGATTGGGCCCCCCCGACAACTTCGGCCAAGTCACGAGCCAAGACGATAGAGTAGAATTTAACAGTATGATTATAATGTGTAACCAGCTGTTTAATTCTTAGCATGTTCTCTCTGGTTAACGACTCGTCATGAAGAATATGAACGTTAACTTGTGAACTTGTATTGCGGAAGACCGATGTAAGAACGACAGCGGCATGTTCTGCATAACTTCCATCCTTATCTGTAAATGCTAAGGCCAGTTCAACCATTTACAATTAACACCTCTCCCTGGTTTTTAGAAAACAACGTAGCTCACGACTGCCGCACCTTTTATTCTCACGGCCTCTTGGAGTCTGCGTTCCTACTGATTAAACGTAGATCGTTATTGTTCGGAACTAGGGATATCCTTGTCAACTTGCAGCAGTCTGTTTACTTCTTCTTGAAGATCATTCTTCAGATTTCCACGGTGCCCTGTAATCGCGAGAATGGCCTTAAGATAGCCAAGCGGGTCTCCAACATCATGCCAGCGGCCGTTGATCTCGCAAGTATAGACGGCTTCCCTGGTCAGGAGCCTGTTCAACGCGTCGGTGAGCTGGATTTCACCTCCTACGCCTGGTGGCTGATTCTCCAGAATATCAAAGATGGATGGTGTAAGAATATAACGCCCTACCATAGCCAGACGCGAAGGGACCGTACCCGCCTGGGGCTTCTCGACTAATTGATTGACATAGGCGAAAGCATCAATCAATGGCTTGGCATCCACAATCCCATATTTGGATACTTTCTCTTCTGGTACCGTCTGAACTCCCAGAATGGATGTCTGGAATCTGTCGAAGCCCTTGATCAACTGCCCCAGTGCTGGAGGCTCTGACTCGAAGAAGGTATCTCCAAGCAGAACAGCAAAAGGCTCTCCCCCAATAAACTTTCTACCCACATGAATCGCGTGGCCCAGCCCTTTACGATCAGATTGGCGGATATAATGAATGTCTGCCAGACCAGTAAATTCCCTCACCTTGCGAAGCTCTTCGAACTTTCCCTTCTGTTCCAGGAAGTATTCGAGCTCATGTGCAGAATCAAAATGATCCTCGATGACCTTCTTCCCTTTACCAGTGACAACCAGAATCTCCTCGATTCCGGCCGCCGCCGCTTCCTCGATAATGAATTGAATCGTTGGTTTATCAATAATCGGAAGCATTTCCTTGGGCATTGCTTTGGTTGCTGGAAGAAGCCGCGTTCCGTAACCTGCTGCCGGTATGATCGCCTTACGAATCTTCAACTGGTCCTCCTCCTTAATGATGCAGTTGTATATGATGTCATCGTATGCCAGAGAAGCTTTTGAATAGTGGACATCTATCTAATAAGGCAAAAAATAATTGAATGCCCGTCCAGCGCAGCAAAAAAAACGGTTACTTCCCGTCGAAATTGGGAAATGACCGTCTTTGAGATGGGGCTATAAATGATGTCCGAAAATCTAGTTTTCAGCACAGAGAAGGTGGGATGAAGCTAGGGACTGAGGAGCAGAGCTTCCGCTGTCATTTGAACCAGCCTCGCCGCATGAAGCTGAGTATCATCCAAATGCTGAGCACACCCATCAGGCCGAGTATGCCAAAATAGCCATAGCGCCAGTGCAGCTCAGGCATGTTCGCGAAGTTCATGCCATAAATGCCGGCGATGAGCGTCAGCGGCATAAATACACTGGTGATCACGGTCAGGGTCTTCATAATGCCATTCATCCGGTTGGAGTTCAATGAGAGATAGGAGTCGCGGAGATCCGCCGTCATCTCACGATTGGATTCGACCATTTCCGACAGCTTCAGCAGATGATCATAGATATCTGAGAAGTACGCTCCTGCCTCCTTCTGCGACTGAATATGCTTCGAATTGAGGATATGATACATTAGATCGCGCATCGGTACGATCGTCCGGCGCAGCTTGAGCAGCCTGCTTCGTAGATCGAATACTTGATTCATCAGTTGCTCGATCGACTCTCGACTGCCCAGCTTCTCAAGCTCGTCCAGTTCATCTTCCACTGCATAGACGCAAGGGAAATATTGATCGACCAGATTGTCGATGACCAGATAAGCAGCGGTAAAAGGGCCACGCTCCCACATCTTTCGGTTCAGCGCCCGCTTCTGAATGCTCTCCCAGGCCATATCGATCTCCTGAAGCTCTCGGTAATGAAAGGATACCAAATAGTTCTCGCCAATGAACAGATTCACCTCAATCAGCTCCAGCGTGTCCGGGTCCAACGCATGCAGAACAAGAAAATCATGATCCTCGTAGAAGTCAATTTTGGGACGCTGCATGATATGCAGTATACAATCCTCAATGGCTAGTGGGTGGAATTGGAAGAAGGAACCCAAGAGCTCTGCTTCCTCATCTGTTGGTTCGCTGAAATCAACCCAGCTCCACAAAAAATTGTGTCTGTTATGAATGTCTTCCAACGCAATATCCGTTCTTACCTGATGATCATGCGTAATCCCCATCACACGAATCATAGTCCATAACCTCCCACACCATTCACTAGAATACAAAGAAAGCCAATCCTGCAGCAGATTGGCGTCATTGTTATTCGCTTTATCTTTTAGAACAATACAACATAGATCAAACCTGCAAGTACAGCTACGATTGGAATCGTAATTACCCAAGCGATAACAATCCTACCGGCTAGCCCCCAGCTAACCCCAGAGAACCGTTTCGCAGCGCCAACGCCAAGAATGGATGACGTAATAGCATGCGTAGTGCTGACTGGCAATTGAATCAACGTCGCCCCAAAAATAACTGAGGCCGATGAGAGATCCGCTGCAAAACCGTTAATCGGTTCGATTTTGAATATTTTTGTACCCATCGTCTTAATAATCTTCCAGCCCCCAAGAGATGTACCGAGAGCCATCGCGGATGCAGCAGCAATCTTAACCCATAGCGGCACTTCCATATGATCCTGGAAATTGGCCGTCACCAATGCGAAAGTGATGATTCCCATCGCTTTCTGGGCATCATTCGTACCGTGAGAGAAGCTCTGAATCGCAGCTGTCAGCACCTGCATGGAACGGAATCCTTTGTTGACCGTATGCGGGCTTCGTTTGGCAAAGATCCATTTCAGAATCTTCATCACAATAAAGCCGATCCCAAACGCAAGGAATGGAGAAATAATCAATGCCTCAACGATCTTGGTAAAACCGCCCCAGTTCAACTTATCCGGTCCTGCTCCAACATATACCGCACCAGCCAATGCACCGATAAGGGCATGTGAGGAAGAAGACGGTATACCGAACCACCATGTGATCAAGTTCCAGATAATAGCAGCAAGTAGAGTAGCAATTAATACTTCCAGACCATTATCTAGTGTGGAAGGGTCCGCCACACTCCCCCCGATCGTCTTCGCAACGCCGGTAAACAACAAGGCTCCGAGGAAGTTCATTCCGGCAGCCATCAAAATCGCCGTCCGCGGTTTCAAGGCCCGGGTAGAGACCGATGTTGCAATCGCATTGGCTGTATCATGGAAGCCGTTAATAAAGTCGAAGCCTAACGCCAGTATGATAACAACAAAAATAATTATTAGACTCGTATCCATGGTTTTTTATTATTGCACAGATGGAGTATTCACTTTACAGAATCCGCGCAATTCCAACCTCCCGAATTTCAAATAAGTAGCTTAATCTTATGAATTGCGCATAATTATGGATTCAAGCGTATTGGCAACATGCTCACACGCATCTGTCGTGGTCTCGAGTCGCTCGTAAATTTCCTTCTTCTTAATCAGAGTGATTGGGTCTGTTACTTTAGCAAACAACTCTTTGATACAAATCCGAAGCAGTTCATCACCCTGATTCTCCAGATCGTTCAATCGAATTGTGTATTCTCGTATAGCGAGCAATTTTTTCTGCGAGAGCAGATGAATTGCCTTTTGAATTTCATATGCAGAGTTACGCAAAATCTCGGCAAAGCGTGTAATATGCTCGTCCGGCTCATGTAAATGATACATGAAGAAGCGTGAAGTCGTAGCCTCCAGACCATCCATTACATCATCCAGCGTTGTCGTAAGTTCCATGATATCATCACGCTCGATCGGAGTAATGAACGTCTTGTTCAGTTCCACGATAATCGTGTGCGTGTAATTATCGCACTGCGACTCGAGCTCCTTCATTTTCTTCGCGAATTGATCTACGTCTTTAAATTCCGCAACCTGCTGGGCGAAATAATCGGCCGATTGTACAATCGTATCCGCCATGTTCTCCAACGTCTGGAAAAAGATATCCTTCTTCTTAACTCGCATTTGGTATCCTCTCTTCTCTTTACGTTTGTTTATGCCCCTAACACTCCTATTACTAACCCACAATATATTATCATAACTTGGGATAGTATAGATCATTTTGTCGAAAACATTTCACCTATATAACTTATTTTTCCCCCAGTGTTCCCAGCTCTATCCTTAAAGCCCCATATTCATCCAGAGGAACATCCATATTGAGACAATAAAGCCTTGTCACAACCATCACTATTCAAGCTTAATATGACTCTCGAAATCGGGCTTGTTAGGGACGATATTGAAATATGTTTTGCCAGGATAAAATGGAACCTCGACATTATCCTTAATGATACGGATCACGTCATCCGCTTTACGAATCCAGGTGCCACGAATAACTTTGCCATTCTGAAGCAGGATCGCCTCCCCGCCCATCTCCAGATTAATGCTGAGACGGCCGATATCATCAAGTACCTTATGGTCTGTACCAAGAATGACCACATTCGAGCAGGTCAGCTGTTCCCCGGTGTCCAGATCCTTATGCGGCTCACCGTTAATATAGCGTTTGTACAACTTGCTCTCCGCATCATACACGTAAGATACCCTATATTTTTCAAGCTGGAACTTAATCTCTACGGATGTTGCTGGATCACCTTCTCCCGGATCATTTGAATCGCGGAAAGTGTAGGTCGGAATCTCACTATCTTGGATCGAGTATTTCCGTTTCTCAGCGCCTTCGAGTAGCTTCTCTAAATTGGAATATAAATTATGTGGTGCTTTCCGCGATTTATCCCGCCAGAAATAAGGGCCAGCATTTGTAATCTCGTCCAAATCATCCTTATGCTGACGTTGCAAAATAGCAAAGGCATCATTGCTGGCACCAGCATGAACCGTTATGCCATGATAGCTCTCGCCGAGCTCAATCAAATAAGGACGTATGCTGCGGATCGGGCCGATCTTGGCCACATCACCGCCGCTTTGATATATTGCGACCAGCCGGGTAACTCCTCCCTCCGCCAGAACCTCATACACGATATCCGCTCCTCCTAGTCCGGACTGAGGTCTTGCTTGGGGAGCATTGTTCACCATGATAGCGAGTGGTCTTTGCGTAGTCGGTTCATCAAGCGGCATTCCCGTAAAGGGAGATTTGTATAGCGCTTGTTGTTCCAGTTCTTCCACCGGTGGTTCCTGAACATCTTCGTTTGGAATGGGTTGATCCGTTTCATTCAATGCATGGTTGCTCCCTTTCCCACATGCGGGAACAAGCAGCAAGCATGCCGCTAACAGCAGGGATAGACTAATTCTGGATAGATAAGATTTCATAATTCCTCCATTATTTTCTTCTATTAGCTCTAGTTCCCTCTATTATACTTTGAACCGACTCGCCTAGAAAAGACAAAAAAAGACTGCCGGAATGATCCATGGATCATTCCGGCAGTCTTTGTGGCGATTTTACTCGCATAAATATTTTATATATTAACTCAATAGCGTATCATCCGATCATTTCGATACCGTTCCACCGAATACCCAGCAGTTCAGACTTATACTGCCATATTGGTAATCCTGGAACAGCTTCACCGCTCTACGCTCGTCATCCGCAGCTCCCATCGCATACAACAAGGGGGCGAAATGCTCATTTGCGTAGACAGGAACCGCCTTCCGCACATGCGGAGCCCGCCGCTCATAATCGAACAACATCCGCAGATTCCAGTCCTGCAGCTGCTGGCCAATCCATTCATCAAATTCTACCGCCCAATCAGCGGGCGAGGAGGCTCCGGAATCCAGCAGCCGTAAATTATGCACTAGACCACCGCTGCCAATGACAAGCACATTCTCCTGACGTAGTTGGGTCAACATTTTGCCAATCGCATATTGCTCTGCAGGAGAACGTCTGGAATCCACCGACAGCTCCACTACAGGCACATCTGCCTTAGGGAACAGCGTACGAAGGAACACCCAGACTCCATGGTCCAGCCCTCTTCCCGAGGACATCTCATACGGGAGATTATTGTCGGCGAACAGGTCTCCGATCTGCTTACTGAGTTCCCGGTCTCCGGGAGCAGGGTAATCTATGCCGTACATTTCCTCCGGGAATCCATAGAAATCATGCATCGTCTCATGAACATCATCATTGCTTACAGCCTGAACAGGTGAATCGAAGTGGGCTGAGAACACAACGACTGCCCTGGGTCTACGCGGCAATTGCTGTATCAATTGCTTCAGAAATTGGGTATAGTTGTTGTCTTCAATCGCGAGTGTAGGGGACCCGTGCGCGAGAAACATTGCAGGCTGAGTCATCATACATACCTCCAGGGCACCAGAATGGTTACATCTTCATTGTATCCCTATATGTCGGTATTTACTAGTTCCCACTTACACCTTTGATCACGAAGTAAATTAGGAAATTAGATTGTCCAGTCTTGCCACTCACGATGAGCGTTCTCAAGCCCGCCGAGCCAATCTCTCGTCTTATGAATCACCTGCTGCTGATGCCCACCACTCGAATACGTATGATCCGCCTGGAATATAATCTCCTTATCGCAGCGCCCTTCAGATCGCATCCAGAACACCTTCTGGTACAAGAAGGCATAATCGACTGGTATCGCATCATCAGAGGTACCGTGAATGACGAGTACATCGCCAGCGAATTTTTTCGCCTCTTGGAAAGGCTGGTAAGCGGCGAGCGATTCGAAGAACTGCGGCGTAAGACCATAGCCCAAATAGTCGACTTTGCCTCGCGTTATCGCTTCATCATACAGCTTGCGGCTAGTAATCTTGACGATATCATTGAATGGGTAGCCTACGGCAGACCACAGCACCAGATTCTTCACGCGCCGATCACGAGCAGCTGTCAGCAAAGCAATCATCCCGCCCAGACTATGTCCAATCAACGTCACCCGTTCCGGATCAATGTCGCCAAGTCCCAGCGAATAATCAAGCACGTCTCTCGTCTGCGCGATCATGGAATCTACGCTCTCGCGGCCATAGTCCCCACTGCTCTCCCCACAGCCGATATAATCGAAGCGGACGACCATAGATCCCGCTTGCGCCAGCTCCCGTGCCGTCTTCACAAACAAACGGTCAACGCCAATCCGGCTGCCTACGAAGCCATGGCAAATAATAACCAAGGGCATACGGTTCTTGCATCGCCCTTCTGCTTTAACCAAGACCGGGTAGTGAACACTCGCCGCAATTTCCTCAGTTCCATGCTGTATGATGATTTGCCGTTCCATCTCTATTCCTCCCCGTTACTGCGATAAATATAATTCCGATAATTTTAATATGAATTATTGGTTTTATATTATCATCGTGAATAACAAGGTGTCAATTATCAGCTATAGTATTGTCTGAGATAATGTGCGATCTTCTCTTTTCCTGATTGTTCTTCTTCAAACAGTGTTGGAGGGATATCCTCGGAGATCTGGATCGCCTGTTCCCGGCCATCCGCCAGCTCCAATTGTTCATTCTCGCTTACGACTTCCTCCAGACTGCCCCGTGAATGACTGTTGAGCAAGTAACGGCGTGTTAATTCCGCTTCGTTCTCCATGGATACTTTCCTCCTGTTTAACAAATTTCCGTGATGATGTAGTTTCGTCTTGATGTGTACCTTTTTATGCGATGTTCACGAAAAATACAAAAAAGAACACCGCTTCAAAGCGGTGCCCTGTACAGCATAAATCAACTCGAGTGTAAAAAAGTTCATCCTATTCTTTTGGCGGTTCTGTCGTAAACGGAGTATTAGAAATGCCATGAATCAGCAGCGATATGAATTGATCCGCCAGTACGTTCATATTCGTAAATGGCTCCAGCCGGCCGGGCTTTGCCATGAATTCCTTCATTGAAGACAGGTACAGCACCAGCAAATGCGGTGAGATATCCTTACGAATTTGCCCGTTCTGCTGACCACGGAACACCATCTCCTCGAACAGCGGCATGTTCTTCTGCTCATTATATTCAATCATTTGCTGTGTATATTCCGGATATACATTGACCAGATCATTGATAAATTCGGCAGAATAGTCATTCATTTTCTGATAACGAAGCAGATGGTGCATAAGTTCAATCGCATCATTGGATTGCTCCATCATTTGCGCAAAATCCGCATGGGTCTCTTCATTGATCGCCGTAACTACCTGCTCGATCAAGCCATCCTTGCTGCCGAAATATTTGTAAATGGTCATTTTTGATACAGGTACAGCCTCGGCAATTTGATCCATACTCGTAGTGGAGATCCCCTGCTCATAAAACAGCCTGCGCGCCGTCCGTATGATTTGCTCTTTTTTTCCGTTAGCCACGGACAGTACGCCCCCTTTGTTCAATATCACATTCTATATATTATAAACTAAATATCCTGCCGACGGAGCAAAAATGCAGCAATCACAATTCCAAGAAAATAAACCAATAAGCAGACAGCTACCCCTGTCCAGGAAAGGTACGATTCGCTTGCCATTCTGAGACTATCAAAAGTATTAAATAAACTCCATTTCGACAACCAGGAGATGGATTCACTTAACCCAGATAGCATCTTCAGCAGGAAGGATACCATCACGATACCGATACTGATCGACATGGCCGCCCGCTCTGTGCGGACCAACGTTGTGAACAGATATCCAATTCCAGCAAAGGCCAGGGCCACCAGCAGGCCGGACAGCATCATGACAAGAACTGCTTCTGGATTACCGACTGTGCTAAATAGGGAGCCAAATAAATAGACGGAGCCCATAACAATGAGAAATACGACGAACATCTGCACCAAATGCGCCAGAACTCGGGACAGAAAGATTTGCGTACGTGTATAGGGTAGCGTGAACAAGAAATCCTGTGTCTTATTTCCCCGCTCACGTGCGATCGTCTGACTCCCCCACACAGCAGCAAATCCGCCGAACAGCATCTGATAGAACAGAAGCGGCTCGCTGCTCATCCAGCCCTCAAAGCTGGTCATCTGCTCCGGATGCATACCGAAGGCTTCCAGCATGGCAGACGGAATGGTCTCCATTAATTTGACGATATCATCATTTTGCAGATAAATATCCGACACACCGGTGAATAGCACCTGAAAGCCGACGATGATGAAAAGAGCGATCACGAAATTGCGACGATTTACCCACCATTCATTCCTGACCAAATTTCCAATCATGCCTCTCATTGCTCTCCCTCCGTATGCTCCGAATAATCCTTCATAAATATCTCTTCCAGAGATGGCCGCTCTACACGCAGATCATTCACTCCGGCATCGGCCAACATCCTCAGTACAGGCTCGATTGGGCCTGATACCTGGAAGGTATGCTCACCGTGCTGATATTCGGCATTCGGATCCAATTGGTACAATGCCAGCTTATCAATGAGGTTCCCCTGGTCCCGGAATATTACTGTAAATTTGCGCAGCAGTCGCTCTGCAATCTCATCCACCCGGGATACTCTAAGCAGCTTACCTTCCCGAATAAAAGCTACCCGATCACAGAACCTCTCTACCTCAGACAGAACATGCGTAGAGAAGAATACGGTCATACCTTCTTTATTCAATTCGCTCAAGAGGTTGAAGAATTCATGTTGAATGAGCGGATCCAGACCCGATGTTGGCTCATCGAGTACGGCCAGCTCCGGCCGATGTTGAAGACATTGCACAATACCCAGCTTCTTACGGTTCCCAAGGGAATAATCGCGAACCTTACGGCTCAGATCGAGCTGCAGTCGTTCCGCCATCTCCAGCCCCATTGTATCCTGGAGATTCATGCCGTAAGCCCGGGCAGCAAATTTTAGCACCTGATGACCGTTCATATCACTGTCATACTGTACCTCAGAAGGCAGGTAACCGATTCTGCCGCGTATATCCGGGTTCTCTTTGCCAAGTATCTTGCCCAAGAGAGAGATTTCTCCACCGGAAGGATGCAAAAGCTGCATCAGCATACGAATTGTCGTAGACTTACCAGCACCATTGGGACCGATAAACCCGAACTTCTCCCCCTTTGACACGGTAAAGCCGACATTTTCTACACCGATCTTCTTGCCGTAGTACTTCGATAGACCAGATACCGAAATCGCGTCCATGTCCCCCAACCTCCAACTGTACTTATATTTAATAATGAGTACATTATATATTATTTAATAATTTATTCAATATAAATTTATACTCAAATTTAATAGTTAGTACATTTCAATCCCGTTTCTGTACGATTCATATTTTCATCTGATTTATCGGGCTTCTCCTGTACATTTACATCGCTATCCTTGCGATTCGATCCAAGAGTACCGTATACTATTGAACAATATCAGCATAGTTGGAGGGTCTTGATTGAACACTCAAGAGAAAGCTGCTAGAGTTGAACAACTCAGCCAGCAAATGAACCAAGAGAATGCAGCTTATTTTCAGGAAATGAGCAAGTATATCCGCAAAGAGGAAGAGATCAGCGATGCCAAGAAAGAAGAGCTACTGCTCTACCTGGCGCAGAAGATCAGCAAGCACGAACGTAAAGGTGCTAATGCCGACCAATTATTCGGAGCAAGCGCCACTGCTTACTGCGCACAGCTCATCGACGATGTCAAAATGCGCAGGCCTCGGACTTTAAGAGAGAAGATCAAATATTACATTATGATCCCATGGGTTACGATCACCTGGGTATTCTTCATCTTTATGATTACCGGCTTCTTCGGCAAATGGTTCGGAGGTGAACTAGCCAATACAACCATTAACAGCGGAATCCTGGTGTTAATCGCCGGACTGGCCATCGTATTTATCGAATCGATTACCCGGTTTCTCGGGCCAGGGCAAGAGGATGATGGCGCCAAGAAAGCCGCACCATCTTCAGACCCGATGCAGCCGCGTAAATTTTTCGATATGAGAGCCTTCGGCATTTATATTATTATCGCCCTGGCCGTCGTTGCTGTAGGCCTGCTGCTCAACCAGATTATGCCATCCTTCGTTGTTACCCCTTGGCAGAGCTTGATCATCTTTATCATCGGTCTGCTTGGTCAAATCTTCATCTTCGCACGACGCAGCAAATAAATAACACACCTTTGTAACGAATCTTACTTCAATATCACAAATTGGAGGTATTTCGATTCCGATGGCAACCGGATGAGTATATACCGTTACTAAACAAAAATACAGCCCGATCTCCTAGGAGACGCGGACTGTATTTTTTCATGCTCTTGCTAGATCTTCTTAACAAATTCCGACTTCAATTTCATCGCGCCGAAGCCGTCAATTTTGCAGTCGATATCATGATCGCCCTCGATCAGACGGATATTTTTCACCTTTGTACCGATTTTGATGACCGATGAGCTTCCTTTTACTTTCAAATCCTTGATTACAGTAATAGAATCGCCATCGCTTAGAACATTGCCGTGGGCATCCGTCACGACTCTCGCATCTTCATTCTCAACACTGGATGATTCAGCAGACCACTCGTGGCTACATTCCGGGCAGACAAGCAAGTCTCTATCCTCATACGTGTACTCAGAATTACATTTCGGGCAATTTGGGAAAGGCATAGCTTCATGTCCTCCATTCATAATTGTCAGTTGTCCATGTAACTCCAGCAAAAAAACAACTATCGTACTATACTGACATAGTTCGCTCCTCTTGGCAAATCTCTCTTCGGTTCTATGAACCGCAAATCTATAAGATATTATCGGATCGGCAACGCCTTCCGGGTTCACTTCAGCGAGGCTCCACTGCATCAGATTCGCGACAAACGCTGGCTTGCCTGTCGAGAGCGTATACTGCCTCTCAGGAAAAATAAAAATCCCTCTCACGGAGTCTCTATATGCGCCAATAGGCTCAGTTGAGACTCCTTGAAAGGGATTATTTCATTGTATTGCTAGGCTATCAATATCTTGCTGCGATTAAGCTTCTACTCTGCGGTTCAGCAGCAGGACGGTTGCATACAGCATCAAGATGATGAAGGCTGCTTCTAGCAAGGTTTCTCCCCAATTAATGAGCATAATGTCATCTGGGAAGATCACCTGACCACCGACCATCAGATCAGTTTGAACATTGACGTTGAGGAATGGAATACCTCCGAAGTTCACTTGGAACAGCTTGGATATAATCCAGCTGATTACATTCTGTATAACAATGAAGCTCAGAATCCCGATCCATACTCTACCTCGTTGGAACATTAATGCGATCGCTATGGATAGAGCTATAGCCATATAGGAGAAGAGATAGGCCCAGAACACCTGGAATACAAATATCGCTGTTACCTTCAAGAGCTGGGGAGTTACTTCCGTAGAAATATCCTTAAGATTAGGAACCCCATAGATCAAACTGAAGACTCCAATATGGATACAAATGAGAATACCTAGCCCAATCAGTACCAACAATCCCAGAACCATTGGGGAAAGAACACTCCATACCGTACGGACAGGGAGCAATCGGCGGCTATATGACTTGGCATTGCTAAAGAAGGTTCTATAAGTCATGATCATTGCTAGCATAGAAACGAAGACATACAGCATAATGCTGAGTCCAATGGTGATTCCCTCTTCCCATCCCCGGGTATAGCTAGCCGTTGTGAATCCTGCTTCAGCAAGGATCAAAATAACAGCTGTACTTAGCAGCATCGTTGAATTCTTCTTCCAATCGTACTTAAGCAGTCTCATCATTCGGCGAACACCTCCTTGAACATATCGTCCACGCTCTTGCCATGCTTGAGTCGCAGCTCCTCCACTTCCTCATGTAGTACAAGATCCCCATTCTTGATGAAGATCACTTCATCAAAGATCCGTTCAATGTCCTTCACCAGATGCGTCGATATGATCAAGCTGCTGTCTTCGCTATAGAACTCGACAATTGCATCAAGAATTTTCGTTCTGGCTACCGGGTCCACTCCGCCAATCGGTTCATCCAGCAAATAAAGCTTGGCATTTCTGGACAGGGCCAATGTTAATTGCAGTCGTTCATTCATCCCTTTGGATAAAGAACTGATCCGGTCCTGCGGATTTAAATTCATGAAATCGAGCATTTGCAGTGCTTTTGCCATATCGAAGTCTGAATAGAAATCACTATAGAACGTAATCGCATCCCTGACCTTCATCCAGGATTCCGTCAAAGGACGATCCGGCATGAATGAGACGATTGATTTCGTATTCAGATCAAGCGGCTGGCCGGCTACCGTTACGCTTCCGGAGTATACCGGCAGTAGTCCAGCCGTTATCTTCATCAGTGTACTTTTACCACTTCCGTTCGTACCCAGCAAGCCGATAATTTTACCGGGACCGATACTGAAGGATACATCGTTCAAAGCTTTTCTTGATCCGTAAGATTTAGATACGCCCTGGAATTGTAACAGATTATCCATGTTCTCTCTCCTCTCTCTATTCACTCTTTATTTCAACTGCTTCCGCAACAATAGTTGCAATATCCTTATTCGAGAAGCCCAGTTCCTGCATTCCGTTAATGAAATTATCCAGCAGGTCCCCGGCCATTTCCTTCTTGATCGTCATAATCTTCGCTTCCTCGCTCGTCACATATCTTCCTAGCCCGCGTCTTGTCTCCACGACTTCCTCACGCTCCAGTTCCTGAAATGTTCGTTGTACCGTATTCGGATTGATTTGCAGCTCGGCCGCAAGCTCACGAACCGATGGGATCTTATCCCCGGCCTTCAACTTTCCAGTGACAATCTCTTTCTTGATAAAATTCATGATCTGCAAATAGATCGGTAGATTGTTATCAAATTCTATACTCACGATCCGTTGGCTCCTTTCATCCGTCATGTTCCCAGGCCACTCTGACCTATGCAACATCTCGTTTTTTAAAGGTAACAAAACTTACCATAAGAAACAATGCCATATATACCGCAATAACGATTACGGAGAAGCTCATCGTCATCCCCGGCAGCGGTGAACCGCCGTCCACATATTTGGACAAATCGGTATTCGCAAAGATCAAATACTTCGTAAAGGAATATTTCGCAAGTAGGCCGACAATCAGACCCTCAAGCATCATCAAGAACATGGTGAGCCCGACCGTTATTCCAGTAGATCGGGTGAGTACGCCTAACATAAACGTAATTGTTGCATAAATGACGGTGTAGACCAAGGTGTAGAGCGCCGTCTGAGCGATATCATTCCAGCTTACGCTCGGAGCCCCTGCCCCGAAGGCAATCGTACCTGTGATGAAGGAGATAACGAACATCGTGAGCATCAGCGACAAAATATACAAGACGATGCTAATATATTTAGAGAGTAAAATCTTGCCTCGGCTCTGGGCACGGATCAGTAACAGCTTAATCGTTCCCTGACCATACTCTTTGGAGACAACCCCCGCCGTTCCCACAACGACCAGGAAGAGGAGCAGGGTACCAAATCCGTTAGGCGACATAGCCATTAAGACGAAATCCCGTGCATTGAAAGCCTCGTCTCCCAACAATTTGGCCATAAAATAGGCGGCGCCGATGACAAAAACTGCAATAACCAAGTAAGCAATGAAGAAGCTTCTTTTCTTGAACAATTTCAACCATTCATTAAAGACCAATTTATGCACTTTGACTTCCTCCTGTCCATTTCAAGAACTCATCTTCCAGCGATTCCTTCATTTCCTCAATCCGATACAGTGAAACCCCTTCGTTCCGCAAGACATCGATTACGTTCGGGATATCTCTGTCGTGTACAGCAATCGTAACTTGATTCCGATCCGTATCGATCCCGACCACACGTAGTTCCTCCATGCGTACGAGTCTTAACTTCGCCTGCTCTGCATCATTGACACGCAGCATGACTTGAATTTGTTCCTCTTCCTTTACAGCGGACGAATCGCCTAGCGTTCTAACAGTAACCAGCTTGCCTTCCTGAATGACGACAACCCGGCTGCACATCAATTCCATCTCCGATAACAGATGGCTGGAGACGAGTATGGCGATGCCTTCCTCACGGGCAATTTTTTTGAGGTAGTCGCGCATTTCTCTAATTCCCGCAGGGTCCAGACCGTTCGTCGGCTCATCCAGAATCAGAATAGATGGATTATGCAGAAGAGCTTGAGCTATGCCGAGACGCTGACGCATTCCAAGCGAATAAGCCTTCACTCTCTTCTTCATTGCATCCTGAAGCCCGACTAGTCTCACAACTTCGGCGATTCTCTCCTCCGTAATGCCTTTGGCCATACGCTGATATTGCTTCAGATTATCGTAGCCTGTCATATATGGATAAAATTCCGGGTTCTCAATAATACCGCCAACATGGGCAATCGCCTTGGCGAAATGTCGCTTCACGCTCTCCCCCTTAATCAGCACATCACCTTCGCTCATACCGATTAATCCGACTATCATACGGATCGTGGTTGTCTTACCCGCTCCATTCGGTCCAAGCAATCCAACGATCTCACCCTGATGTATATTAAATGACAGCCGATCGACTATTTTCTTATGTCCAATCTGCTTGGTTACTCCATTCACTTGAAGGACAACCTGACCTGTTCCGTTCGCAGGCCCTGTTCCAACCTGGTTTACCGCTTTATTCATTACGGCCACTCCTTATTTGTATTAGTGTTATAGTTGAATAGTACACTAGTAACGAGATATTGTAAAGCCCATTCTTGAAATTTACAAAAAAAGCTGAAAATAACGAATTGACTCTCCTCCAAGAGGATAGATTATAGTTCCTTTTATAAGAAAAGAAGGAGGGGACAATGATACTATGATTTATACAAACATGATGAGGAGGAAGAAATGTATACCGTTCATGAAGTTGCAAAGTTAGCTTATACAACAGTAAAGACATTACACCATTATCATAAAATAGGACTTCTGATTCCGGAGCAACAACGGAAGCCGGTTATCGTTTATACGGAAAAAAAAATTTAGAACGATTACAGCAAATTCTTTTTTACAAAGAACTGGATTTGCCACTCAAGGAAATTAAGCAATTGCTGGATTGTGAAATCGACAGGGAGAATACGTTGATTCAACAAAGAATTTTACTGGAGCAAAAGGTCGAACGGTTTAAAGGACTGATCAAGACGATCAATTCCTCCATCAAAAGCGCTAAAGAAGGGGTAGATGTAGATATGGAGAATATGTTTAAAGGGTTTGAAACCGAAGAAGAATGGAAGGAAGCCTTAAAGGACCAAAATGAGCATTTGAAACAAGAATATGGTTTTGACTTGTCGTATCAAACGGTTGATGTAGAATCAATGAATGACTCTGCGATGGAAGCACAGTCGTTTAATGAAGATATGATCCGCTACTTACGAGAAGGTTTCCCCGCTAATGATCCGGAAGTCTTCGAACGTGTAAAAGAGCATTTATCCATTTTAGAAAAAATGGGGCATCCCTCCACATCGCAAGATTTTCTAAATCAAACCGAGTTTTTCATCGTTGACGATTTTCATAGAAATATGCTTGAGCAATGGCAATTGGGTTACGCTTATTTTCTGAACAAGGTAGCCGCTAATTATTGGGTGAATGGAACCAATACAAAATAATATGAATTAGGAATGATTCAAAGCTATATACAGGCACAAGGTTCTAGCAGACAACCCTCCATTCATGTGGAGGGTTGCCTAGCTAAAACCTATGAACTAAAGTTGCGGATAAATCATCACTTTGATACTCGTCTCTTTCTCCGTCCGGGCGACTTCCACTGCTTCCTGAATATCCTTCAGCGCATACTTATGTGTAATGACCCGCTCTACATCAATGTCTGATCTGCCAAGAGCCTGAATTGCCGACGGATATGTATTAGCGTAGCGGAACAATCCATACACATCAATCTCACCGTCGATAATCGTATTAATATCCACCGGGATCTCCTTAGCCGCAGGCATCCCGACCAGGACAACCCGGCCGCCGCGATTTACAGTAGTCAGCGCATCGGGAATCGCCCGGCCATTCCCCGATGACTCCACGATCACGGTTACTCCTCGCCCTGAGGTTAATTCTGCAATCCGTTCCTTCAGATCTTCCTTCGCTGGATTGATCACCGCAGTGGCCCCCATTTCTATCGCGAGGTCTTGACGGAACGGCACAATGTCTGTCGCATAAATTTCGGTGACTCCGTATATTTTAGCCGCCTGGATCGCCAGTAAGCCGATGGGGCCAAGCCCTGTAACTAGCAAGCGGTCAGAGGGGTTGACTCTACCGCGGATCATGGCATGCATGCCTACCGACAACGGCTCCAGCAAGGCTCCTTGCTCGAAGCTTATCCCGTCTGGAAGCTGAAACAGGAAATCGCTGCGCACCGCGACATATTCGGCCCACGCTCCATCCACCGGCGGAGTGGCCATGAACACCACATCCGGGCATAGATTGTAACGGCCTGACTTGCAGTATTCACAGCGTCCGCAGGCTACGCCAGGCTCTACCGCAACGCGATCGCCGACAGATACATTCGTCACTCCTGCTCCCACCTGTACGACTTCCCCGGCCAGCTCATGGCCTAGAATGATCGGCTTCTCCACCACATAACGACCGATTCTGCCGTGCTCATAATAGTGAACATCCGAGCCGCAGACACCGATACAATGCACCCGAATGAGCGCCTCATCTTCCTTAATGCCAGGCACAGGTACTTGTTTCAATTCAATATCCATCGGTTTATTCAAGACAGCTGCTTCCATTACTCCAGGTATCATAGACATCGTTCTCAACTCTCCTCTGTTATTTTATTCGTCCAGCTCACGGTACGTAAAATAATCAAAATCCGCATGCAGCCTACGGCCGCTTAAATCTTGAGCACACATACCGAGAAATGCCCCAGTAAAGCCTTGGTCAAGAGCAACTCCGTCTCTAATCAATTCTGCATTCTCATCCGAGAGCTTCGTCGCATCTAGTTCCTCGCCAATTGGCAGCCATTCCTGCCCATCCTGGGAATAGAGGAACTGCAGCCTTTCCCTGCGGATCATCGCTTTTAAATAACAGCGTTCCCAACCTTCGATAGACACTGGCGATTTCAACGGCTCATTATATAACCCGCGGTCGCTGGACATAATCCCCACACATTTCCCGAGCTCCTCATCCCAACTGATCCACAGATAATAATAGTTCCTCGAATTATAGTAATAGATCAGTCCAGCCAGTTGCTGATAGCTATCTGGCGCAAATTCAACAACCGTCTCGGCTTCAACCAGGAATGACTGCTGGCGGCAAGCGATCAAGCTCTGTCGATGATGGGAAGACAGTGATTCCCGCCCTCTTAGACGCAGAAATCCAGGACGTTCACTAAGAGACGCCCAATCTTCAGCCAATGGCTCGCGCAAACTATTGAAATGAATGCTGATCTGATCACCATCAAAATGCTCTATCTCCGGCTCAAGCTCAAATTTATATTCCGGTAAAGACGGGGCCTTTACCTTCACTTCAGGCTCATGTTCTCCCGAGGCCAGGGTTAACCAGCCCGCTTCGTTCCATATACATCTCTGAATCGCTGTCTCCCTGCCCAATGTACAGCACATCGACGGCTTCAACGGACGCCCGCACAGATGAACAAGATACAGTTCTCTGGATTGTGTCTCCACCAGACAGCCATGGCCTGCACGCTGCAGGTCTGCCTTAGGACGGTCAGCTGAGGTTAGCATAGGTCCCGCTGGATCAGCCTCATAGGGACCAAGGAGCGAAGTCGAGCGTGCCATCGTAATGGCATGTCCATATCTCGTTCCCCCTTCCGCCGTCATCAGGTGATAATAGCCATTAGCTTTATAAATATGAGGACCCTCGGTCAAACCGAGCGGAGTCCCCCTGAAGATGTTATGGATTGGACCGACAAGGCACTTCTCTGTCTCCGAATATTGCTGAATGACGATGCCACCGAAATGATTTTTCCCCTTACGATGATCCCATACCATATTAATAATCCACTTGGTTCCGTCCTCTTCATGAAACATCGAAGGGTCGAAGCCACTGCTGTTCAGATAAATCGGTTCACTCCATGGACCTCGTATATCACTCGCGGTAACCATATAATTATGCGTGTCCTTGAACGGCCCCATATGACTCTTAACATCAGTATAAATAAGATAATATGTTCCTTCATGGTAGCTAAGGCAAGGCGCCCAGACGCCACCTGAGTCCGGATTTCCCGTCATATTCAATTGGCTCGTTCGATTTAACGGATGACCGATTAGCCTCCAGTTCTGCAAATCCCGGGAATGATGAATCTGTACGCCCGGGAACCATTCGAACGTTGAGGTTGCAATGTAATAATCCACGCCAACCCGGATGACCGACGGATCGGGATTAAATCCCCTCAAGATCGGATTCACTATATAAGACACCAGACATTCCTCCTCTTGTGCTCTAATGTGGCTGTTGTTTTAAATTATAATAGCTTATTTGCCCATTTCTCTGCCCTACCCAATTCCCGCACCTATTTACCCTTAAGACTCGTATGGACATAGAAAAAGAGCAGCCCAAGGCATGAAATGCCGCAGACTGCTCAAGTATGCATCGCTGTTCAATTTTCTGTAATATTACTATATTCGTCCACTCTTATCCGCAGAGGGATTCCTCATCGTCCGCTCAAATCAGCAGGTTAAACAAATTCAAGTCGCGATTCAGCTCGGTATAGGCAATATTCTTCGACTGCATCCGTTCGATCAACGGCCCATAATCCGCCTGGTCGCTTAGCTCGATTCCAACCAAGGCCGGGCCATTCTCCTTGTTATGCTTCTTCGTATATTCAAACCGGGCGATATCGTCATTCGGTCCAAGCACGTCCTCTAGGAACTCACGCAGCGCTCCGGCGCGTTGTGGGAAATTGATCAGGAAGTAATGCTTCAAGCCTTCATAAATGAGCGAACGCTCCTTCATCTCCTGCATCCGGTCGATGTCGTTGTTGCCGCCACTAATGATGCAGACTACCGTCTTGCCGCGGATTTGATCCCGGTACATATCAAGTGCCGATACAGGCAAAGCTCCGGCCGGCTCTACCACAATCGCACTGTCATTATATAGCTCGAGAATGGTCGTACAAGCCTTGCCTTCAGGGACTTTAACAATATCATCAAGAAGCTCTGCACAAATGGCGTAGTTCAAATCCCCGACCCGCTTCACAGCGGCCCCGTCGACGAACTTATCAATCGCCTCCAGAGTTACGACCTGCTGCTGCTTCAGCGCCTCTGACATCGA
The DNA here is from genome assembly GCF_003991425.1 of Paenibacillus lutimineralis. NCBI lineage: Bacteria > Bacillati > Bacillota > Bacilli > Caryophanales > Paenibacillaceae > Paenibacillus > Paenibacillus lutimineralis. The sequence continues at coordinate 1,008,069 of NZ_CP034346.1, read as the reverse complement.
TGCAGCCCCGGCTGGTTCTACACCGATCACCTTCGTCACCGGACTGACGGTCTTGATATACGTACCCACTCCGGAGACCAGCCCTCCGCCACCAATCGTGACGAAGATATAATCCGCCGGCGCGTCAAGGCCCTCCATGATTTCCATTCCGATCGTTCCGTTGCCGGCTACAATCTTCGGGTCATCAAAAGGATGAATGAACGTCATCCCGCCTTCCCGGCACGCCTTCATCGCTTCTTCATATGCATCATCATAGGTGTCACCAGTCAGTACGATTTCTACCGCAGAACCGCCAAAGCGCTTCACTTGCTTCACTTTTTGATTTGGCGTCGTGCTTGGCATATATATTTTACCCTGGATTCCCAGCGCATTGCATGAGAAGGCGACTCCCTGCGCATGATTGCCTGCACTGGCACATACGATCCCTTTAGCCAACTCCTCCTGGCTCAGACTACGGATCATATTGTAAGCCCCGCGGATTTTAAAGGAGCGGACAACCTGTAAATCCTCACGTTTTAAGTAGACATTGCACTCATATTTGGCAGACAGCGCCGCATCTAATTGCAACGGTGTACGTTTTACAACCTCTTTCAACACATGATGAGCGCGTACGATATCCTCCATCCCAACTGGTTGCCGTTCCGTTTGGTTCATCCTCTTCTCCTCACTTTACTTCGATCGTTTTTATTGTTTTTATAAAGTTACACCCGAACGGCTTATCGATCAAGCACTATTTCCCCGCTGGCTTTACTGCTCTGACCTGGAACGGCTTCAGGCGCTTCGCTATCCTCTCGCGCTGATCCTCATACATATCCGGCAGCATTAGCTCATTACCCAGGGATTCCGGAGGCTCGTCATTATCAAACCCTGGCCCATCCGTAGCTACCTGGAACAGAATCCCCCCCGGCTCACGGAAGAATAAGGACTTATAATATTGGCGATCGACGACCGGCGTCGGTTCCATGCCGCTTACTTCAAGCAGTTCATGGTACTTCATCTGCTCTTCTTTGTCCTTCGTCCGCCAGGCCATATGGTGAACGGTCCCAGCACCGCTACAGCCTCTTGGTAAGTTTTCCAAATTTAAATCGATCACATTGCCAAGGCTATCGGCCGCCTTGAAACGCAGCAGTCCTTCCTCCTCGCCGATGTAATCCAGGCCCAGAACCTCCTGAAGGACCTCCGCCGTCTTCGCACTGTTGCAGCTGAATAATAAAGCACCCGCCAGCCCCTTAATTGCATAGCCTTCCGGGATGCCACCAAATTGCCAAAGGCTGAACGGCCCTTCCCGGCTCTCAACCAGATCGATCAGTAGGCCGGACGGATCGGCGAACCGGACGTATTCCTCCTCAAAACGAGCCAGATCCATATATGTAATCCCAAAGTCCTTCAACCGCTGCCGCCAATAGAACATGCTTCCCGGTGGAACCGCAAGCACGATGACGCCAACCTGACCACCGCCAAGAATACCCTGATGGTCACTCTCCAGCGGATAGAAAGACATAATCGTTCCAGGGTCTCCATTCTCATTGCCAAAATATAGATGATATAGATCCGGGGCCTCATAATTAACTGTTCTCTTCACGAGCCTTAGACCTAGAACACCGGCGTAGAAATCAACGCTCTCCTGAACATCCCCCACAATAGCTGTAATATGATGAATCCCTGTCGTAACGCTCATCGCTTGTCCTCCCGATTAATACCTCTCCTCAGTTATCCATTATACGGAACATCCGCACTGAATTCATCCATTCGTAGTGAAAACAAATCGAACGCCCTTCCGAAAAATGAACTCGGGGACGTTCGACTCATTTCTGCTTTTAGTGCGCGTTCAAAAAGGGCGCTTTTCAGCACCGAGAAGGTTGAATAAAGCTAGGGCATGAGGAGTGGAGCGGACTTTTTGAACAACCTCTTTGAACTAATCTTCCTCTGTATCCGACTCAGGGTCTGTCCGCCCTTCAGCATGCTTGATCTGGGCCAGTTCAGTCAGCTTCCATTCTACCGTCCCATGGACCAGATCGGCAGGGAATTGCTCCCCCTTGTGCAGGTACTCCTCACGGCCAAGTTCATCCGTATAGACACCCTCAACTTCCACTTGCTCGCGCGATACCGGAAGCATATCCTTTTTCTCTTTACTCATCCGTTAGGTCGCCTCCCGACAATGTTGGAATAATGTAGAACTTTCTGCTTTAACATTTGTCAAAGGCACGAGAATTATCCCTACCAGAAGCGATATTGGATTCTGAGAATATATCACTGCATAGATGTACAGGCAAATTGAATTATGAATTGCTTACAACGCCTCAAAGAGATATCTTTAAAAAAGTGCACATCCCTAAATCCTTAATAAGGACTCGGGAGTCACTTTTGCGGTTAGTCATTATTCTCTATTCAGATCAATATCGTACTCCATCGTCCGTGCCGTTTCCATTGCTACCTCTTTACCAAGTAGACGACTAACCATATGAAATGCCATGTTAATTCCGGCTGATATTCCAGCCGAGGTTACAATTCGGTCTTCATCGACAAATTTGACATCTTCCTCTACTATGACCGTAGGGTAAGTATCGCGCATTCTTTCAATGCTCGCCCAATGCGTCGTAGCACGCTTGCCCTCAAGCAAGTCCGCTTCCGCGAGCAAGAAGGCCCCGGTGCAGACCGAGGTCATCCACTGCACTTCTGCAAACCGCTCGGCGATCCAAGCTACAACCACTTTATTGTGCACGAGCCCTCTTGTGCCCATGCCCCCTGGAATGACCAACAAATCATAGGCAGGTGCTGTTCCGAAGCTGTAATCCGGCTGCACCTTCAAACCGTTCCGGGCCGTAATCATCTGACCATCCTCTGAAATAGTCGTTACTTCAAAAGGACTGTATAGCTCCCCATCATCCTGCTTTGCCGTTGTCACAGCAAACACCTCAAACGGCCCGGCAAAATCAAGCACTTCCACATCGTCAAACAGCAGAATGCCTACTTTCCATCTCTTCATATTTGCTCCTCCTCTTCCCACCGAATTTCAAATAACCAATGAACATATGCAAGTATTAAGTACGTATTTCTATCATGCTATAACCAGTCCCTTTTTTTCAAAAAAACGCTGCCCGATCAGCAAATACGCAGCTCCCAACATTATACCCCCATAATTAGAAACATGGTAGGAATCATATTTCAATACATCACCTACTCCTATGCATGGCACAATTGTTATTATATTTATTTTCATCCAAAGATTTAAATACAAAAACCCGAAAGAGGCCACTATTCTTTAAGTGTTCGTCTTTCGGGTTATAGATCATCTATTCCAATTAGCTACTTTAAAATCTCTTATCGCAATGCCTTCATGGCAATATCGCTACGGTTATGCTTACCTTCAAATGAAATCTGATTGGCAGTAGCATAAGCCTTATCACGAGCATCGGCAATATCCTTACCTAATCCAACGACTCCAAGCACGCGACCGCCATTCGTGACCCATTCTCCTTCAGCATTTTTTGCTGTTCCGGCGTGGAACACTAGAGACTGCTCCTGCTCAACATCCTGTAAACCGTGGATCGGCAGGCCCTTCGGATAGGAAGCAGGATAGCCACCGGAAGCCAGCACGACACAGACTGCGGCCTCATCGCTCCATTCAATCTCCACTTGATCCAGCGTACCATTCACCGCAGCAAGGAAAATTTCCAGCAAATCGCTCTTCAAGCGAGGCAGAACGACCTGGGTCTCGGGATCACCGAACCGCGCGTTGAATTCAATCGTCTTCGGCTTTCCATCCGGCGTGATCATGAGACCAGCGAACAATATGCCACGGAACGGGCGTCCTTCCGCTACCATCGCTTTAGCTGTAGGCTTAATGATCGTCTCAACCGCTTCTTCAATGATACGGTCTGCGATATGCGGTAGCGGAGAATACGTGCCCATCCCGCCGGTATTTGGGCCTTTGTCATTGTCATAGACCTGCTTATGATCCTGCGCTGCCGCCATAGGACGTACAACCTCATCATCGACAAAAGAGAGAATCGACATTTCCTGACCTGCCAGGAACTCTTCAATGACGACTTGGCTGCCTGATTCGCCGAACACCTTATCGACCATAATGCTCTGTAACGCGTCCTCTGCTTCCTCACGAGTAAAGGCTACGGTTACTCCTTTGCCCGCCGCCAGACCGTCCGCCTTGATGACGATCGGCACAGGCTGACTATGCAAATAACTCAAGGCCGCTTCATAGTTGTCGAATTTCTCATAGGCTGCAGTGGGGATGTTATATTTATGGAGCAAATCCTTCATGAAAGTCTTGCTGCCTTCAATATGCGCCGCGTTCTTGCGTGGTCCAAATACTGGGATATGCTTCGCTTCGAATGCATCCACAATCCCGTCCGCCAACGGGTCATCGGGCCCGACCACGACAAGGCCAACCTTCATCTCCTCAGCAAAAGCGACCAGGCGCTCAAACTCTCCTACCTGAATCGACACAAGCTCAGCAATTTGTCCGATCCCAGCGTTCCCCGGAGCGCAATAGATCTTGTCTGCCTTAGGACTCTTGGCCAACGCCCAGCAAATCGCATGCTCACGACCACCGCCGCCGATCACTAGAATATCCATTCGGGTTCCTCCTTTTATTTGTTTAATCGCTACTGCAACTGTGGCCCAAGCCGTTCTGTTCAAATGTCTATATTTGGGCCTTTTGCAAAAAACGACAGGCCGCCGCAGCGGTCTGCCGTCTTCAGGTCTCTTAGTGTTTAAAATGTCTCACTCCAGTAAATACCATAGCGATTCCATACTCATTCGCTACCTTAATCGACTCCTCATCACGGATCGATCCGCCTGGTTGAATCACCGCCGTAATGCCGGCCTTGGCAGCTTCCTCCAAGGTGTCTCCCAACGGGAAGAATGCATCGGAAGCAAGCACGCTGCCCTTCGATTTCTCACCCGCTTGCTCGATTGCAATTCTGGCAGAACCTACGCGATTCATTTGTCCAGCACCAACGCCAACTGTCATGTCGTCCTTCGCCAGAACAATCGCATTAGATTTAACATGCTTAACAACCTTCCAGCCGAACAGCAATTGCTTCAACTCTTCCTCAGTTGGTTTACGATCCGTTACAACCTGCAAGTCAGCCTCAGTCAAAGAGTGAATATCGCTCTCTTGCACGATCATGCCGCCGTCGATGGAAGTAACCACGTATTGGCTCTTACGATCCGCTGCCAGTTCCAGACCGCTGATCTTCAGAAGGCGAATATTCTTCTTCTGTGTCAGTAAGGCGAGCGCTTCATCTGTAAACCCTGGTGCAAGGACGATCTCCAGGAAAATATCCTTGAGCAAGTTAGCTGTATCTTCATCGATAATGCGATTTGCTGCCACAATACCACCGAAGATAGAAACTGGGTCAGCATCATAAGCCTTACGGTAAGCTTCGTAAATGCTCTCTCCGATCCCTACGCCGCAAGGATTCATATGCTTCACCGCTACGACAGCCGGTTCCGTGAATTCTTTTACGATCTGCAGCGCAGCATTGGCATCATTGATATTGTTATAGGACAATTCCTTGCCGTGCAGTTGCTCCGCATTCGTCAATGAATCGACAGCAGCCAGCGGCTTACGGTAGAAAGCGGCTTTTTGATGTGGATTTTCGCCATAACGAAGGTCCTGAATCTTCTCATAGGTAACGGTAAGACGTTCCGGAAGCGGTTCACCTAGCTTGTTGGACAAATAGTCGGAAATAAGAGCATCATAGGCTGCGGTATGACGGAATACTTTTGCCGCGAGCTGTTTACGGGTTTCAAGCGTTGTGTCTCCGCCATCACGAATCTCATCCAACACTTGGCTATAATCGTTCGCATCAACAACAACGCTGACGAAGGCGTGGTTCTTGGCCGCAGAACGCAGCATGGTTGGACCGCCGATATCGATATTCTCGATCGCTTCCTCATATGCAACACCAGGCTTAGCAATCGTCTCCTGGAACGGATACAGATTTACAACGACCAGATCGATATAGTCGAGTCCCAACTCCTTCATTTGCGCCTGATGCTCTGCACTGTCCCGAATCGCCAACAAGCCGCTGTGAACGGTCGGATGCAGCGTCTTAACTCGCCCGTCCAAAATTTCCGGGAAGCCTGTAACATCAGAAATGCCGATAACAGGAACCCCTTCCTTCGACAACAGACTCTTCGTTCCTCCTGTCGAAATAATCTCTACGCCGAGCTGAGACAGCTCCCGGCAAAAATCTACGATGCCTGTCTTATCCGACACACTTACCAACGCTCTTTTGATACCCACGAATTGCTTCCTCCTCTTTAATGGCGAAATATAGACACGATATTTCTCGGGAAATATCGAAATTGCATTGATGCCCTGCTGCTCTAATGGATCTGTTGACCTCTGTATGACAACAAATTATTATTGCATAACCGAAACCTTACGGCCTTCGACATGAATCAGTTCTTTTGCGAACCACGAGACGACCTCCGGGTACAACTCCTTTTCAGCCGCGTGAATTTTCTCTTCCAGAGATTCCAGGCTATCCTCGTTCCTGATCTCAACCGCTTTCTGGGCAATGACAGCACCAGTATCCATGCCTCCATCTACAAGATGGACGGTAATTCCGGTCGTTTTGACACCATACTCCCAGGCTTGTCCGATAGCATCCTTACCTGGAAAAGCCGGCAACAGCGATGGATGAATATTGATCATTCTCCCTGTATATCGATCAACCAATACCGGCGTCAGTAGACGCATATAACCAGCAAGAACCACCAAATCGACCTGCTTGCGCTCCAATTCAGCAGCGATTTCCAGTTCATAATCTTCACGCTTCGCATAAGCCTTCGGATCAAACACATAGCTGTCAATGCCAGCCTTATTGGCTCGTTCGACAACCGGCGCCTTTGCCTTGTCACAAACCAGCAGTACGATCTCAGCGTCAATCCTCCCGTTCTGCGTCGCCTCTACCAGCGTTTGGAAGTTGCTTCCCTGCCCTGAAGCAAATACGGCAATCCGGAAAGTCGAAGCCATTAGACTTCCACTCCTTTAAAGGTCACTTCCCGGTCACCTTCAGTCACTCGCCCAATCGCATACGGGTTCTCTCCAGCACTACGAAGTGCAGCAAGAGCAGCCTCCGCCTGATCTTCTACCACAACAATCACTAGGCCGATTCCCATATTAAATGTCGTGAACATATCGCGATTGCTGACATTGCCTTGCCGCTGAAGCAAGGAGAATATTGGTTGAATCGGCCATGAGCCGTAATCGACCTCGACATTAACCCCTTCCGGCAATACGCGCGGAATATTCTCGATAAAGCCGCCGCCGGTAATATGAGCCATACCCTTCACCTGAACCTTCTCTAGCAAAGCAAGGACGGGCTTCACATACAGTTTCGTTGGCGTTAGCAGCACATCACCTAGCTTCGCACCGCCAAGCTCCGCCACTTCATCCTGCAGGCTATAACCCCCATCTTCCAACAGCAGCTTGCGTACCAACGAGAAGCCATTGCTATGAACTCCGCTGGAAGCAAGACCAATCACGACATCACCAGAAGCAATCTGACTACCGTTCACAATCTTACTCTTATCCACAACACCTACCGTGAAACCAGCGATATCATATTCACCCTCTGCATACATACCTGGCATCTCGGCTGTTTCTCCGCCGATCAGCGCACAGCCGGATTCATGGCATCCTTCAGCAATTCCAGCAACGATCGCTTCGATCCTGGCCGGAACCACCTTATCACAGGCTAGATAATCGAGGAAAAACAACGGCTCCGCCCCTTGAACAACGATGTCATTCACGCACATCGCCACCGCATCGATACCGATCGTGTCATGCTTGTCCATCGCAAAGGCAATTTTCAACTTCGTTCCCACGCCATCGGTTCCCGATACAAGCACCGGCTCCTCATACTTATCCTTGTTCAAGCCGAATAAAGCACCGAACCCACCCAGGTCGGTCATGACCTCCGGACGGAACGTCCGTTTGACGTGCTTCTTCATCCGTTCTACCGCTTCATTGCCAGCCGCGATGTCCACCCCGGCGTTCTTATATGCTTCTGACACGACAGGACACTCTCCTTAACGTAGATTATAGGTAGTTCAAAAAGTCCGCTTTTGATCACGTAGTAACACTGAGAGCTTATTCGACATCGAATCTTGAATTCACCTGGGCCTTCCGGTGCTCACGTACCAACTACGTACGCTCCGCTCCTCACTCCCTAGCTTCATTCAACCTTCTCGGTGCTGAAAACCGTACTTTTTGAACTCGAACTTATAGGTAGTTCAAAAAGTCCGCTTTTGATAAGAAAACCTCTAACGAGGCCATTCAAGGATGAGCGACCGCGAATCAAAGGTTGGTTTTCTTGCGATATAGAATTTCATCAGCTACGCTGATAACTTATAAATTCTATATCTAACACGAAGTAACATTGAATGCTTATTCGACATCGAATCTTGAATTCAGCCGGGCCTTCCGGTGCTCACGTACAAACTACGTACGCTCCGCTCCTCACGCCCTAGCTTCATTCAACCTTCTCGGTGCTGAAAACCGTACTTTTTGAACTCGAACTTATGATATTTCACATCATTAATCACATGGATCATCACATATGACCTGCTCGATTTCTAACGAAACCTGGTATCGCTATTTACGCCAATAAGGGCATCTGAGAATTGTAACGAAACTGGGGATCGCTATTTAGCAGAAATAATGACTTAAAGACTGGTTTTAGCCCAAATAGCGATATGGTGTTTCGTTAGCTTTAAACGACCGTCGTTTTTAGAGAAAATAGCGATCTGTCGTTTCGTTAGAATATTAACTAGTACAGCCGTACTTCTCTTCACCATTAAAGTCGGTGCGTGTAGGGTAGTCGTTGTCGAAGCAAGCCATACACATACCGCCTTTATAGTCATCTTTATTGTCGCCGCCGACAGCCTGAATCAAGCCTTCTGCGCTTAAAAATTCCAATGAATCAGCATTAATCTCCTGGCGAATCTCCTCGATGGAGCGGGAGGAGGCAATCAACTCGCCGCGATCCGGTGTGTCGATCCCATAGAAGCAAGGATTTTTGAATGGTGGCGAGGTAATGCGGACATGCACCTCTGTTGCTCCTGCTTCACGCAGCAAATTAACAATACGGCGAGATGTAGTTCCGCGCACGATGGAGTCATCGATCATAACGACACGTTTTCCCTCCACAACGCGGCGTACAGCGCTAAGCTTCATCTTTACGCCGAGCTCACGCAGCTCCTGACTAGGCTGAATGAAGGTCCGGCCCGTATATTTGTTCTTGATCAAGCCGAGCTCATAGGGAATCCCGGTCTGCTCCGCATAGCCGATCGCCGCTGAAATGCTGGAATCCGGCACACCTGTAACAACATCCGCATCGACAAAAGACTCCTGAGCCATTACCTGGCCCATCCGCTTTCGGGCCGAATGCAGATTCGAACCGTTCAGATCGCTATCCGGGCGCGCGAAGTAGATATACTCCATCGCGCATAGAGCTTTACGCTGCGGTTCGGCATAACGGTCTTCGCGGAGGCCATTCGCATCCAACACCAGCAATTCGCCAGGGCGGATGTCGCGAATGATCTCTGCCCCAACAACCTCAAAGGCACAAGTCTCGGACGAGAACAGATAAGCATCGCCAAGGCGTGCCATCGAAATAGGCCGCAAACCGTTTGGATCGCTGGCAACAAGCAGCTTGTCATTCGTCATCAACAGGAAGGCGAATCCGCCGACCAACTGACGAAGCGCATCCTTCGCCGCCTCCACGAAGTCCTTAGAGGAACGGGCGATCAGATGAGCGATGACTTCCGTATCGCTTGTCGTCTGGAAGATCGAGCCGGACTGTTCTAACTCACGGCGGATCTTCGGAGCGTTGACGATATTGCCGTTCGTCGCAACCGCAAGGTCGCCGTCGCGATACTTGAAGATGAGCGGCTGGGCATTCGTCAGGCGGCTATCTCCGCTTGTCGAATAACGGACATGGCCGATCGAGCACTCTCCCTGCAGGGAGGACAGCTTGTCACGGTCAAACACTTCCTTGACCAGCCCCATCTCGCGGTGATAATTGAACTCCGTTCCATTCGTAACGCAGAGCCCTGCGCTCTCTTCACCACGATGCTGCAACGCATGCAGGCCGTAATAAGATAGGGAAGCGGCCTCGGGATGACCGAACACCCCGAATACGCCGCATTCCTCTTTTAATTTATCGAATATGCCGTCTCGCCCGCTGCCCTCGTTGTAATAATCACCTGTCCAGAAAGGCATTATTTCATCAGACATGGAATAACATCCTCCCAGACCTGCTTCAGTGTTTGTACAGGTCTATTCACAACAGCAGCACCATTCGCATGAACGACAAGATCCCCGCCTTCCACGCGTCCAATTACCCGCACTGGTACTCCATGCTGCGCGATCAACTGCACAAGTTCATCCGCATGATTTGGCGAAGCCGAGAGCAGGATACGTGATTGGGATTCACTGAACAAAGCGATGTCCGCACGCAAATCCGATGTAGGCAGCTCAACATGAGCTCCCAAGCCACCGCTGATGCAGGATTCTGCCAGAGCGACAGCAAGGCCGCCTTCAGAAAGGTCATGCGCCGATTGAACGAGTCCGCTCTGAATTGCTTTAAGAACCGCGTTAAGAAGCGATTTTTCCTTGTTCAAATCAAGCTGCGGTGGACGCCCTTCAGTAACGCCATGAACAACAGCCTGGAACTCACTGCCGCCCAGTTCACCATAAGTGTCACCAAGCAGGAGAATTGCATCTCCCTCATTTTTGAAGCCTTGCGTCGTAATATGATCCGTATCATGTACCAGACCGACCATGCCGACAACCGGTGTCGGATAGATCGCGCCTTTGGAATTCTCGTTATAGAGACTGACATTACCGCCGATTACCGGAGTATCCAGTACACGGCAGGCTTCCGCCATCCCGTCAACCGATTTCTCCATCTGCCAGAAAATATCCGGCTTCTCCGGGCTGCCGAAGTTCAGGTTATCCGTAATCGCCAGCGGCTCTGCGCCAGAGCAGACGATATTACGCGCTGCTTCACTCACTGCGATCTTGCCGCCGATCTCAGGATCAAGATACACGAACCGTCCGTTACAGTCCGTCGTCATCGCCAGTGCCTTGCGCGTTCCATGCACCGTTACGACAGCGGCGTCTGAACCCGGACGAACCGCGGTGCTTGTACGCACCATGTAGTCGTATTGGTTGTAAACCCATGCCTTGCTGGATACAGAAGGCGAAGATAACACTTTATCCAATGCACCGTTCAAATCACGAACTTCTTCATATCTTAAAGTATCTATATTGGCATTCTCTTCATAGTAAGCTGGTACGCTGGATGGCTTGTTGTAAATAGGACATTCATCAACGAGTGCTGTCACCGGCATATCGCCAACAACTTCGCCATGATGAATCAGTTTCAAGCGCCCATCATCTGTTACTTTACCAACCTTGGAGCAAATCACGCCCCAACGTTCAAAAATCTCCCGTGCCTGAGCTTCATCCTTTGGCTCTACCACGAACAACATCCGTTCCTGCGACTCCGAGAGCATCATTTCATAAGCCGTCATGCCTTCCTCGCGTTGTGGAACTTCGTCCAGATATAGCTCCAGACCGTTGCCGGCTTTACTAGCCATTTCCGCACTGGAGCAGGTAAGGCCCGCTGCGCCCATATCCTGAATACCAAGTACGATGCCCGTATCGATCAGTTCCAGACAAGCTTCCATCACAAGCTTCTCCATGAATGGATCGCCAACCTGTACAGCCGTACGCTTCGCTTCAGACTCCTCAGTCAGTTCCTCGGATGCGAAGGTCGCACCATGGATACCGTCGCGACCTGTTGGCGGCCCCACATAGAACACCGGGTTACCAACCCCCTTCGCCACACCGCGCTGGATTTTATCATGATCGATTAGACCGACACACATCGCATTGACAAGCGGATTGCCGTCATAAGATTCGTCGAAGACAACCTCGCCGCCAACCGTCGGAATACCGATACAGTTGCCGTAACCAGCAATTCCAGCTACCACATGCTCGAACAAATATTTAACCCGGTCGCTCTCCAGCTTGCCGAAACGCAGAGAGTTCAGAGAAGCAATCGGTCTTGCACCCATAGAGAAAATATCGCGAATAATGCCGCCCACCCCGGTAGCCGCACCTTGATAAGGCTCTACAGCTGAAGGGTGGTTATGACTTTCAATTTTGAATACAACCGCCTGATTGTCACCGATATCGACGATACCTGCACCTTCACCTGGACCCATCAATACGCGCGGGCCGCTAGTTGGAAATCTTCTCAGAAGCGGCTTGGAGTTCTTGTATGCGCAGTGCTCAGACCACATGACGCTGAATACGCCAATCTCAGTATAGTTCGGTTTACGGCCGAGAAATCCGCAGATCAGCCCATACTCGCTATCCGAAACGCCCATCTGTTTATAAATTTGCTGCTCTGCAATTTGCTCTGCATTCGGTTCCTTAGCGGACACTTGCTGACTCATGCTGATCCCTCCAAGTCTTCAAAATCGATGTGAACATTTTCTTACCATCCTCTGATCCAAGCAGACTGCTAACCGCACGCTCCGGATGCGGCATCATGCCGACCACATTACCGCGTTCATTGGAAATACCGGCGATATCGTCAAGCGACCCATTCGGATTATTAACATAACGGAAAATAATTTGTCCGTTCGCCTGCAGTTGCGCAAGAGTCGCCTCATCACAGTAATAGTTGCCTTCCCCATGAGCGATCGGAATGTTAATCTCCTCGCCAAGTGCATATTCGCTCGTGAACGGATTGCTGTTGTTCTCAACCCGCAGAAGCGTGTCATGACAGCGGAACTTCAGTGACATATTGCGGCGCAGTGTTCCTGGCAACAGGCCTGCCTCCGTCAAAATTTGAAATCCGTTGCAAATGCCGAGTACAAACTTGCCTGCCTCTGCCGCTTTGGCTACCTCAGCCATAACCGGAGCAAAGCGAGAAATTGCGCCGCAGCGAAGATAATCACCATATGAGAAACCGCCCGGAACTAAGATACAATCATAGGCGGATAAATCCGTGGCTGTATGCCAAACATAATCAACAGGTTCGCCTAATGTATCCTCCACCGCTTTATAACAGTCGATGTCACAGTTGGAACCGGGAAATACGAGTACTGCGAATTTCATGAATTAGCCCTCCAATTCAAAGCGGTAGTCTTCTACGACTGTATTCGCCAAAAGCTTCTCACACATTGCCTTGATACGAGCCTCGGCCTCGAAGCGGTCATCTGTGTCGAGTTGAAGCTCCATATACTTACCGATACGAACGCTTCCTACTTCGTTGAATCCCATTGAATGCAGTGCGCCTTGTACGGCAACTCCCTGCGGATCAAGTACGCTTTGTTTAATGGTGACATAGACCTTCGCTTTCAACATATCTCTCATGTTCCTCCTAAGGGTTTGTATTGCGGCGCTGCCGCGGTATAAGGTAGTTCAAAAACTAGCTTCATCCAACCTTCTCGTTGCTGAAAACCGGGCTTTTTGAACACGCACTATTAGTACACTTTCCAACTCTATGAATACAAAAGCTTGAAACACAGGATGATAGAAAATCTAGTGTAAATGCCAAGAAAACTGTCTATTAGAATATCATTGCGGAAAATAGCAGTTTTATAGCTGCTGTCCGGAAATACGAGAGTAAATATCACGATAGCGGTGTGAAGTCTCATCGACTACAGGCGTCGGCAGCGGATCAGGCTGACTGTTCTTATCCCAGTCGGAATGGGCCAGATAATTGCGTACCGGTTCTTTATCCATACTGTCAATATCTACGCCCAGCGCATATTTCTCTTTGGCCCAGAAACGAGATGCATCTGGAGTGAATATCTCGTCAATCAGAATCAGCTTGCCGTCGATCAGGCCAAATTCAAGCTTGCAATCCGCAAGAATGATATCGCGCTTCTCACAGAAATCACGAGCGAAGGCATACAGTTCAAGACTACAGTTGCGTAGTTGCTCAGCCAGATCGACTCCGACCTTCTCCGCCATCACTTCGAACGAGATATCCTCATCGTGGCCAACATCGTTTTTGGCTGCAGGAGTAAAGATCGGCTCCGGTAATTGATCATTCATCCGCAAGCCTTCAGGAAGCGAAATGCCGTTGATCTCACCGTTTTTCTGATATTGCCGCCAGCCTCCGCCGGTGATATAACCACGCACCACACATTCGATATCGATGCGCTGCGCCTTGCGGGTAACCATCACTCTTTTACGCAGAACGTCCTTATTCTCTTCGCTGATCACATCGCCAAGCAATTCGACATCGGTATGCACGACATGATTCTCCATCAGTTCTGCAGTCTGCTCAAACCAAAAGGCGCTTAGCCGATTCAGAACATTGCCTTTATCAGGCACGGCCGGTTCAAGCACGTAGTCAAAAGCGGAAATCCGGTCGGTCACGACGATTAAGTAGTGTTCACCAAGATCATACAATTCGCGGACCTTACCTTTGTACAGCAGCGGGGCGTTCACGATACCCTCTGCCGTAGAAATGGCTCTTGCTGACATAATCACTTTCCTCCTTAGTGGCGCGCGCCGCCTGCCCTTAATTCAACAATTATAGCCAAGCGGCGCTGCCGTTTAAGCCTCATAAGAGGCGATGAACTCCTCTTATCCTTCGATCAATCCGAGCTTGTGGAAGATGGTATCCACATGCTTCAAATGCCAAGCTGGATTGAACGCATCCTCAATTTCTTCTTTGCTTAACACCGCTGTAATCTCCGGCGTCTCTTCGATAATGTCACGGAAATGACGTTGCGTCTCCCAAGCCTGCATCGCCCGAGGCTGCACTGTATCATAAGCTTGTTCACGGCTGAAGCCTTTATCAATAAGCTTCGTCATCACGCGGCCAGAGAACGGCACGCCGTAAGTGCGCTCCATATTGCGCTTCATATTCTCAGGGAATACCGTTAGATTCTTCACGATATTACCGAAGCGATTCAACATGTAATTGAGCAGCATCGTTGCATCCGGGAGAATGACCCGCTCGACTGAGGAATGCGAAATGTCGCGCTCATGCCAAAGTGTCACATTCTCATAAGCAGAGATCATATGACCACGGATGACACGAGACAAACCAGAAATATTCTCGCAACCGATCGGATTGCGCTTATGTGGCATCGCTGAGGAGCCCTTTTGCCCTTTGGCGAAGGCTTCCTCCACCTCACGGAATTCACTCTTCTGCAATGCGCGGATCTCGGTAGCGAACTTGTCGAGCGAAGTAGCGATTAGAGCCAGCGTCGCCATATATTCAGCATGACGGTCGCGTTGCAGTGTCTGTGTCGAGATTGGAGCTGCCTTCGTGCCGAGCTTCTTGCAGACGAATTGTTCAACCGTAGGATCGATATTGGCGTACGTTCCGACAGCTCCGGAGATTTTACCGTATTGCACATTGTCTGCCGCGTGGCGGAAACGATCCAGGTTGCGCTTCATCTCTTCGTGCCAGAGCGCCATTTTTAATCCGAAGGTAGTCGGTTCGGCATGTACCCCATGCGTCCGCCCCATCATCGGGGTATCTTTATAGGCCAGCGCCTTATCACGCAAAATTTCAATAAAATTGATAATATCCCGTTCTAGGATTTCATTAGCCTGCTTCAGCAAATAACCAAGAGCTGTGTCAACGACGTCGGTCGAGGTCAGACCATAATGAACCCATTTACGCTCTGCACCTAATGTCTCAGATACAGCCCGTGTAAAAGCAATAACGTCATGACGCGTCTCCTGTTCAATTTCATAGATCCGGTCCATATCAAACGAAGCGTTCTTCCGCAGCAGGTCAACATCTTCCTTAGGAATAATCCCTAGCTCCGACCAAGCTTCACAAGCGCACAGCTCAACCTCCAGCCATGCCTTGAATTTATTTTCCTCCGTCCAGATCGCTCTCATTTCCGGTCGACTATAACGTTCAATCATGAATGTTGATTCCTCCATATTTTGGTTTTCTTTATCCAATCGAGTCCGTCCGATACCTCTTCACAGAGCAAATTGATATGCCCCATCTTCCGTTTAGGTACCGAACCGCTCTTTCCATATAAGTGTACTTTCGGAATGACGGCAAATCCAGGCTGGCTCCCCGAAGCCAACTGCTCGTCTGGCTGTTCCTGTCCATCCTGGTCTTCGGAGTTCGACAGATCCCTATGCCACTGATCCGTTGTCATCGCCTGTACAACCTTATCTATATGCTCTCCAAGTATGTTCACCATTACGACAGGTGTTCGCAGCGAAGGATCGCCGAGCGGAAGATTGCATATCGCCCGGACATGCTGCTCGAACTGCGAGGTATTGCAGGCTTCCATCGTGTAATGTCCAGAATTATGAGGTCGCGGGGCAAGTTCGTTAACGAACAGCTCGCCGTCCTTCGTCAGGAACATCTCCACGGCAAGTAATCCGACCGCACCCATCGATTCGGCGATACGAGCGGCAAGCCGCTCCGCATCACGCTGGATTGACTCGGCTACCCGAGCTGGAATAATCGATGCATGCAGGATATTATCGACGTGAATGTTCTCGGCAACAGGAAATGTCTTGATCTCCCCACGTGGACTGCGTGCAGCAATGACGGACAATTCCTTCTCAAAGGAGATGAATTGCTCCAGTATGAGTTCCGTACCAGCCTTACTTAACTCCTTATAGGCCAATGCAATTTCCTCTTCCGAACGGATTACCCACTGCCCTTTGCCGTCATAGCCTCCGGTCGCCGTCTTCAGAACACTCGGTAATCCGAGCCTTGCTATAGCCGCCCTCAGTTCATCTTCACTGCCGATCTCCGCGTAGGGGGCCACGCGTACGCCCGCAGCTTCCACCGCCTTCTTCTCCCGCAGACGATGCTGCGTGGTGTACAGTAGGCGACTTCCTTGCGGCACATAGGATTGCTCCTCAAGCAGGGCTGCCACCTCTGCATCGACATTCTCAAATTCATAAGTAATGACATCCGATCGTTCAGCAAGTAACTTCGCCGCTTCCTTGTCGCTGTAAGCAGCTACGATCTGCTCGGCAACCTGACCACATGGCGCAGCAGGTGTCGGATCAAGCGCGATGAAGCGATAGCCCAGATTACTTCCGGCGAGCGCCATCATCCTTCCAAGCTGACCTCCGCCAAGGACGCCGATGGTCGCGCCTGGCCGAATAATCCGTACCGTCTCAAGTCCTGTGACAGCCTTACGCTCCGAGATCATTTTATCCATTATTGTTGTTCCTCCAACACCAGATCATCGCTTGTCTCAATGACCGCATCACGTAATGCTGTACGACGCAGCTCCAGACGCTGCGCTAACTCAGGATCAAACGCGCCAAGGATTTGCGCAGCCAGCAGGCCAGCATTGGTAGCTCCCGCCTTGCCGATCGCAACCGTTGCTACAGGAATGCCACCAGGCATTTGTACGATGGACAACAGTGAATCAAGTCCGTTAAGCGCAGCGGATTTGACCGGAACGCCAATGACAGGAAGGGTCGTCTTCGCGGCAACCATGCCTGGCAAGTGAGCCGCACCGCCTGCACCAGCAATAATAACCTTAATACCGCGCTCTGCTGCCTGCTCTGCGAATTCAAACATCAAGTCCGGAGTACGATGAGCGGAGACAACCTTCTTCTCATACGGAATCCCAAGCTCCTCAAGAATGACGCAAGCATGAGACATCGTGTCCCAATCCGATTTGCTGCCCATGATCACTGCAACCTGTGCTGACATTCTTCAACCTACTTTCTTAAGTAAAAGTATAATTACGAAACTGAGTATTGCTATTGAAGTGAATTAATGATTAAAAGGCTGTGAAAATAACGTTGTGTCATTTCGTTGATGTAGAAGGTAGAAGAAACAAAAAAAGTCCTGGAAACTCCGAGAAATAACAAAGTATTTCCAGAAATCCGGACCAAAAGTGAATACGCGCCTCGCCCTTTTGCAACCAACGGGAACAGAACGATCGGCTTCATGAATGATTAATGCGGCTATCTTCGTCTCAGGCTGCGCCACACCGTGGACGACTCCCCATCCGGGCTTCGTCCAATCTTCATTAACCCATGCATGCTGGCCTTCACTTAAGCCAAACTCGCAGCATCCGCATGTCGTTGTTCCAATGATCCGTAAGGAGAATGGTATGACCTATCCTAATGACGTATTCACTCGTAGTCCGACTATTTAAGGTAATCGGGTAGAGACTCCCGGGCCATATTCCCAAGGTTATACGAGCAATTATTCCACAAAATTTATTAGAAAAAAGCTTGTTCAACAAAGCTTATGATATGAACATTCTATGAGCAAATTACCTGCTCTCTATGTCTAGTTTAACAATCCCTCCTATCATATGTCAACTAAAACACGAACAATATAAAAACACTGTATAATAATGTTCGTTTTTAACCAATGTACTCCTTGTTAACCTAATCTTAAAACTCTATATCATCGTAAATTTACATAAATTATGTATTTACAACAAGAGACCGTCCTCCGTATTAAACTGCAGTACAGGACGGTCTCTGCTTATCTGATATAAAAAATATAATTATTTATTGGAATGATAGTACTGTGCAAACACATCCGCCAAAGCTTCTGCGGCACGCTGGCTCTCCTGGAACGTATTGTTGGCTCCCCCAATCTCGATCAACAGACTGCCCGTCGATACCGATTGATTGTATTCACCATTGCCTTGCTTCGCACTCTTGAGCAGCACGCCCCGGGATATGCCAGGGTAATTCTGCTTCAATAGCTCATTCAGCTCATCAGCGAACTGCTTATTCTTCGCATGGTTGCTATGATTCGTTCCAATCACGAATAAAATGCGCGCATAGGACTCCCCGTTAATCGAGGTTGTCGTCGTCTGTTTCGGTACATCGCTGTCACGATGGATATCGAGGAAATAAGTCAATGAAGGATTCGTCTTCAGCGCTGTATTAATCGCCCTGCGCGATTCCTCATATGATTTGGAATAGCTGAGTCTTTGCTCCTCCAACCGCCTCGCTATATCGATGTTATTAACGAACGTCGGTACACCCTTCTCCTGTAACACATCACCTAGATATCTACCGACCATCGCAATATTAATATCACGATCATCTACCGAAGAGCCCTTCACATTACGGGCAACACTTCGCCAGGATTCCCGATTATGAGAGGAATAAATGAATACTTGATTCTCATAATTCACTTCAGCATTGGATTGTCCTGCAGTATCCTGTGCATCGTTGGCAGAACCAATCTGTACAACCCAGCCAGCGATATAGGCCGTGCTGCCATCCTGCATTGCAACCTTGAACCATTCTCCATCACTCTCTACGATTGTATAAGATTCGCCGGGCTGAGCCTTGCCAACGATCTCGAAGTCCATGCCCGGTCCGACACGCAAATTCGTCACATCAACAATTTTAACGACGGAAGCACTCTTATCCCCAGCATCGGACTCTCCGTCCGCCGCTTGATCAGGTTTGTTCTGCTCCACGGTCTGAGGCTTCTCCTCTTGACCGCTCTGGAACTTGTCCTGCTCCTGCTTAACGACCTTAGTCTCGTCCTTGACGGCTTTTGTCTCATTCTTGGCGGCTTTTGTCTCGTCCTTGGCGGCTTTTGTCTCATTCTTAACGACTTTAGTCTCGTCCTTAACAGTTCCTTTGTTCCCATCTTTCACATACTCGATATAATCAGTGTGTACCCATCCATCAGACTTCGCCAGCTTAATCTTGATCCATTTCCCCTGCTTATCCAGCACCTGATATGTACCCTGCTTGCCGATCATCTGGATAACTGCTGCCTTCAAGTTTGGCTCTGTACGTACATTCAAACGTTCAACCGTACTTCTGGCATATTCAATCTTCTTAGAATTATCACTTGGCTTGGTACTTTGCTTCTTCACAGTCTTGACCTCAGCAGCGTTCCCTTTGGCCGCATGAGCCTGACCTGATGCATAGAGACCATTAGCACTTCCTAGTAAAAGAACGACACATACAGCAACTCTCCACATTTTAAAACGAGGCAAAATAAATTCTCTCCCAACATCGTTAGTCTTGCTCTATTATTTCGACATAGATAGATGAAACCCTCCCCTATTCGTCGAAATGATCGAGACGGATTACTAGATTGCGAGAGTCGGTTCTGCTCTAACGGAAATAGAGGCCTCTATATTGCGAAAACAGCCCCGTTTTCAATTCTAACGGAACTGAGGGACGTTAATCGACCATAATTAGACCAATTTTCTCGCTAATTTTGCCAAATAGGGTCCCAGATTTCCGTTAGAAAATATACAGACTTACGGACAGGACAGCACTCGAATTGATTTTTTAATTGTCACTACTTGCTATCTTCTAAAGCAATGGCCGCATTTTACGCAAACAAGGGCCAACTCTTAGCAATCTTCCTCACTAAGAGCTAGCCCTTATCCTAAGCTTTATTCTTTATTTTACGACCAGAACCGGGATTCTGGCATGCTGTACAACATTGTGGCTGACGCTGCCAAGCACGAACTCGCGTATGCCGCCAAGACCGCGGCTGCCGATTACGATCAGATCGTTATGATTCTTCTTCGTATAATCAAGTATGACTTCCGCTGGCGCACCCTGTATCAATTGAACGGTAGCATTAACCCCTGCCTCTTCAAGGCGCTTCTTAGCTTCCTCCACCGTCTTCTCCGCAAGTTCATAGAACTCCTCATTCACGGAAGCAGGCACTGGGGCAAAGCCATCCGCTACATAGAACCGTGGAAAATCAAATACATGGAGCACTTCAAGCGTTGCATCCGGATTTAATTTTGCCAATTCAATCGCTTTGTCTAACGCTTTGGTACCCGCTTTGGATCCATCGTATGCTGCTACTATTTTGGAGAATAACATGACAAGCACCTCTCTCATCTAAGTATTAATACGATTAACCGTCAACTAGCCAATAGTACGATAGAATTTGATGCGCCAATCATAAATCAGGTTAGAAAATAACCATACAACACCGCGTTCAAAAGGAGTAACAGCGGGATCCCGATCCGGAAGCTCATGTGCTTGGTCTTATGGCGTTTCGTATTCATGGCGATCAATACGCCTAAGGCCCCGCCGATGAAGGCCAGCAGGAACAGCGTCTTCTCGGGGATTCTTTCCTTCCTCTGCCTTGCGCGCCGCTTATCGTCGGACATGACCAGATAGGCCACTAAATTAATAAAAATTAGCCAGATTACTAGGCCCATTCTCATGCCGATTGCTCCCTTCGAATTCGAGATAGAGGTAACTCTATCTAATAATATTATAACGCCAATCACAGCAATTAAAAAGCTCCCCTCGTGGGGAGCTTCAGTGCAGCAGCTATGATTCCTGCTTCGGAATCTTGTTCAAGCTGGATGGCTTGCCCGCCTGCTTCTTAGGCTGAAGCTCATCGGCGGCTTCCATAATACTTGATTTGTTCTGCTGATTTTTGATTTTCTGCGCTTTATTATGCGGCATTTGCATACCACCTCCAGGCATAGCATCCCGGGATGGCACATGATTTATGCATCATAATTACTGATTCTTCTTCTCCATTGCAGCCTTGAGGAGATCACCCAGATTATTGCCGGCAGGCTCCTGCTTCGCATATTGCTTGACCAGCTTCTGCTGTTCCCGCTTATTGATATGCTTCGAATCCTTATTCATAACTTCAGTTATTCCACAGGAGAGACACTGCACATATAGACCAGCCTTGCCTTCCTTAAGCTCCATCTTCTTATGACATTGCGGGCAACGGCGATTGGACAATCTCTTCTCTCCGGAGCGTTTATAGCCGCAATCTTCATTCGGGCAGATTAAGAGTAGGCCCCGCTTCGTCTTCTTCTCCAACAATCTTGTCCCGCAATCTGGACAATGACTGTTCGAGACATTATGTGGCTTATAAGATGCCTCACTATTCTTGACGCCCTTCACCAGGCTCTGCGCCATATCGCGGATACCGCCCAGGAACGGTCCCGGTTTACCTTGTCCGCGAGCGATCCGCTCGAGCTCCGCTTCCCAACGGGCCGTCAGGTCAGGACTGCGTAGATCCGCTGGAGCTAACTCAATCAATTGTTTACCCTTGCCAGTTGGATGCAGCAAATTTCCCTGCCGCTCTATCGTATCCGAATTCACCAACTTCTCGATAATATCAGCGCGTGTCGCTGGCGTGCCAAGGCCATGCTTCTCCATTTGCGTCAGGAGGGCCGCCTCGGTATAACGCTTCGGCGGCTGAGTACGTCCGCTCTGAATTATGCAGCGCTTAACGGTTACAGTTTCCCCTTCCTTCAATTCCGGAAGTGATGCTCCGCTCTCCAGATCATCATCGTCTTCATCTCCATCAAGAAGCGATTCATCATAAGCAGCTCGCCAGCCGCTCTCCTTCATCGTAATACCCTTGGCATGCAAGGTTTCTCCAGCAACGTCAAGCTCTACGGCAACATTGTCATAGCGGGCAGGTGGATAGAATAAACTGATGAACCTGCGTACGATCAGATCATACAATCTGCGTTCCTCAGAGCTAAGTGCGTTTAGCAGTACGGTCTGCTCCGTTGGAATAATCGCATGGTGATCCGTAACCTTGCTATCGTCAACAATTCGCTTCGACAAAGGCAGCGGTTTGCGGAGCAGAGGCCGAGCTATCGCCGCATAAGGACCAATGGCTACACTGGTCAGTCTTTCTTTTAACGTATCGGCCATGTCCGAGGACAAATAGCGTGAATCTGTACGCGGATAGGTGACTAGCTTATGCTGCTCATACAAGCGCTGCAATACATTCGATGTTTGCTTCGCCGAAAATCCGAGCATGCGGTTCGCATCCCGCTGCAGTTCCGTCAGATCATAAGCGAGTGGGTGTGGGACATGCTTCTCCGTCTTTTTCAGCTTGATGATTTTACCAGTGCGTCCGCTTAGTTTATTTTGCAGATCCTGCACTTTATCATTCTCGAAAATACGAGAGTCGCCATTACTTCCACGCCAAGTCGCTTCAAAATTGCCTAGATCGGCGCGCAGAATGCTGTATTCCTCGGAACGGAACTTGAGAATCTCGTTCTCACGCTGCATAATCATCCCGAGCGAAGGGGTCTGAACACGCCCAGCTGATAAGGGCGATCCAAATTTACAGGTCAAGGCTCTCGTAACGTTCAAGCCGACCATCCAGTCTGCCTCTGCACGGCAGCGAGCTGATTGATACAGTCGTTCGAACTGACTTCCCGGCTTCAATGACGCGAACCCTTCCTTGATCGCCTTATCCGTCTGCGACGAGATCCACAACCGCTTGAACGGCTTGCTCCATTTCGCCATATCCATGATCCATCTAGCCAGCAGCTCTCCCTCACGCGCTGCATCGGTAGCGATGATCAGTTCCCCTATATCCTGCCTGCGCATTAGCTGCTGAACAGCCTTATACTGATGGTTGGTCTCTTTGAGCACCTTCAACTTCATTTTGTCAGGGAGAATCGGCAGGTCCTCCAACGACCAGTTGGCAAATTTTTTATCATAATCCTCAGGCTCAGCAAGTCCAACCAAGTGGCCAAGCGCCCAGGTAACTACATATTTACTTCCTTCAAAATGACTCTTATGCTTCTCACGGCTTCCCATCACCCGCGCGATCTCACGCGCAACAGACGGCTTCTCCGCTAATACCAAAGTTTTCATATTGTAAAAGATGCACTCCCTTCCTCCCCCCATTATATCATCTCATCCTGCCTGAATATAAATTCTCATTTCCTCTTTAATAATAAATAGATGTGGATACGGACTAATGACTGACATATACCTCTCCCTCCTGTCTTCTTCTATAAATCTTCTTATTTTCGGAAAAATTACTATTAATTATGATCGAATGACGAGCTTGGTTTGGACTTACGGTGATTTCGAGCTTATTCCCAATCACAAACGGAAGACTCCTATCTCAGTATAGGAGTCTTCCGTTTGTGATTCCGGATAAGTCGTCCTGACCCACTATTCCGGTCGTTATTTACTTCTCGAATTCAAGAAATAATAGATTCTGATACACATGTTTACTGAAAGGGAATTTGGAACTCAAGCCAAAGCCAGTATGATCGATATGGACTGCCTTCAATGCCGAAGACCTTATAGTGCTGCGGATAAGTGCAATTGCCAGCGATTTATTATGACAACGAATGGCCCGGGCAAGTCGATCCGCGAAGGAACGCTGACAAGCCAGCCTACGATAAAGAGGCAAGATTGCCCGTGTCATGGCCCGATGGGCGGCGGTCTCGAACTTGAATCGCACCGTTCCTGGCGGAATCGTTACACCATTCAAATAGCTTGATTTGTGAATCGCAAATGAAATGAAATATCCTATCGCATTGGTTCCTAGTCCATGTCTACCCAACACAGGAGATACTTTGCACAATAGCTTGATCATCGCATCAAGATCAGCCGAGACAACGGCCCTGCTCCAGGCTGCAGCATATTTTCGATTACAGGCTATAGCTTTGTAGAAGGGCAGCATCTGACATGCAATTCGCTGTAAAGCTGCTCCTGTTGGGGCGAGAACAGGCTGCCGGTGCCTGCCCCTATGCTTCACCATAACATCATCTCCCTATAGCGGTTCTAGACTGCTATATTGTATGGAAATGACCTATAGAATGGACTGGGCTCATTACATTTAGTATGGAAGGACATTCTAAATACCCTGGGCTGGACAACAGCCTGTTCTGATTGCTATGCTATTTCAAGTGTTACAGACAAGAGTATTCATTCAGGAGAGAAGAAGGAGAACGGACATTATGCCGATAAATAGACGCCTTACCACTGATCAAGATTTTCAGGATGCGCTGGACCGTCAGCTGCGGATTCGCGTATTTCACAATAGTCATATGGTTGAGAGCGGAGCAATTATCGTCCGCTTTACCGAGGATAAGGTTATAACTCAGACCAGCGTTAGTGATCTCACGTATCATTCGCGTCAAGAATGCGAGTTTTTTGAATTAAAGAAGAGGTAATTCATAAAAAAATAAGGGCTTTTTCTAACTCACCCTATCATATGCCTAGAGCGATTTAAGGGTGAGACTGGAAGGTCAACGACGAAATATTATCCTTGAATGGCACTCTCATGGCTTACTTGATCCGAAGGTGCGTCTTTGCCATAGCGGATAAAGATCGCCACACCACATAATATAATGGCTCCAGCCCATAATTGTAGAGAGCTGAGCGCCTCCTTTAGCAGCAGCCAGGCCAGCAAAGACGCAAAGACCGGCTCCCCCAATACAGCCATGGATACAGCAGCCGCACTAATATACTTCATCAGCCAGTTGAACAGATAATGGCCGAATAGAGTCGGTACTACAGCCAGCAAAAGGAAAATGCCCCATTCTCTCGGCACATAGCCTGTAAACGGAATATGACGAACTAGGTTATACCCTGCCAGAAAAGTTGCCGCGATCGCAAAAACCCAGAAATTATACACATAAGCGCTCAAGTTCTTAAGTAAGTGCTTGCCGATCAGCATATGTGCCGCTACCGCGACTGTCCCTAGAAGAGATAGAATATCCCCGCGAATTGCCTCCTCCGATAGCTGAAAATCTCCAATGCCGATAGCAATTGAGCCAATGAGAGCGAGACCGAGACCAATCAGCATAGCCCGGTTGATCCGGGCACCGAACAGAAAGAATGATCCGAACATAACGATAATCGGTTCCAAAGTTAGAATCACCGTTGAGCTGGCTACGGTTGTCAGTTGCAAGGAGCCCATCCACAACAGAAAATGCAGTCCCAGCATGAGTCCCGATGAGATCAACAAGAGCCATTGTTTGGAAGTCAGCTGAAGCATTTCTTTACGATACTTCCATAGTAGAGGAAGCATAAGCAAATTTGTAAGATACAATCTGTACATCGCAATAATAGATACCTCGGCGGTAGACCAGCGCACAAAAATAGAGGAGAACGATATCGCTATGATACCGATTATATAGAGTACTTCATATGATACAGATGATTTAACCCTGGAGTACATTTTAGCGTCCCTCGATCCAAAAATATGTATATTTTACATGTCAACACACCACATTATAGCGATACGTCCTGGTCCCAGCAATTGATTTTATGCAGCTGTCTGTCCAGCATTCCTCTTACATTACTTTATTCACGCAATAATGCCCCACCAGATTTTTATGGCGGTTGCAGCGATTAGCACGGCTAACGCAACCCGAAGGTACTTCACGTTCAAGTAACGGCTAACCCGAGTGCCGATCGGAGCTCCAATAACACTGCCGAATATCGTAAACATCGTGGGCAGCAGCGGAATCCCTCCGCCAATGAGTTTACCTGTTACACCGCCAATTGCCGAAATAAATACAATGGCAAGTGAAGATGCCACCGTAACACGGGTAGGGAGCTTCAATACGGTCAGCATGATGGGGATCAAGATGAACGAACCGCCTGCTCCTACAATCCCGGATACGATCCCGACCAGAAGAGCCGCAACCGATGCCGTAACATGGTTATAGGAAATTGCCCGGAGGTCCGTATCTTCCCTGCTCCCCCGATTTGGAACCATCATCATGATAGCCGCGATCACAGCCAGCACTCCATATATAATGTTAATCGTCTCGCTAGGCAAATACTTAGAGCTAACGCTGCCTGCCAAGCTGCCAATCAGGATACTAATCCCCATATTGCTGATTAGCCCTTTATGCATTAACGGTTTTTCATTCTTGCTCTGCTTCTTGTATGCTAAGACACCTGCCAAAGACGAAAAGAATACCTGAAACATGCTGATTTCCGACACTTCTTTTGGGGTAAAGTTACCTACATGAAGTAGATCAGGAATGTACAGCAGCAGTGGATAGTTAATAATCGCCCCTCCAATACCTAGCAAGCCAGAAAAAAATGAACCTATTAGGCCAATCAGAAACATAATGAAATATCCTGCTGTATCCACGTATGTATACCTCCTAAGCTGCTCATAATATTTTGCACACACGATATACGAATGAATCACGATGCGCTATAATAAATAAAACCAAGTAATTCAATGGGATAAATGTAGACGGAGGTGTTGACATGCTTAGCAAACTCAGGTCTTTATTTCAGGACCGCTGTCCGAACTGCGATGAAAAGCTTCATGTCAAATCGGACTCACTTCGCTGCATCAAGAGTTGTCCCAACCAACATTATACCGAAGAGACATACTGCCATCTAAATATTCGCATCGTTTATCGCGATTAAATCTGGATAAAATTCTAACACTCTGCGTCCCTAATCATACCGCCTCGGATTTATTATGTACAGCATACTTCGTATTGCTAACTGCGTATGCAGGCTGGTTATTTTTTCTCCACTGCAAACGGTGTATACTGGCTTTATTCATTATTTCTAGAAGGCGGTGTTTTCTATTATGAACATTATAGTAAGCAAACCTTGGGTGTTGGCACGGATGTACGAGCCCGATATAACGATCGTGGATTGCCGCTTTGAATTGGGAAAGCCTGACGCAGGACGGAAAGCCTATGAAGAGGAACATATTCCCGGCGCTGTCTACCTGGATCTTGAACAAGATCTCTCCTCCCCAATAAGCGAGCATGGCGGTCGCCATCCGCTACCCGATCCGGAACAACTAAGCAAGACTCTGGCCAAAATCGGCATTACGCCTGAAACGCGGATTATCGCCTATGACGACCAAGGCGGAATGTACGCCTCCCGATTGTGGTGGCTGCTGAGCTATTTAGGACATAAGCAGGCCTATGTTATGAACGAGGGCTTCACGGCTTGGAAGAATGCCAATTATCCGGTGACCGCTGATCAGCCGATCCGCGTGCCAGCTAGCTACACATATAGCCTGCATCCCGAAATACTTGCCAGTATAGATGAGGTACGTAGCGTAGCTGGTAATAACGAGGTAATCGTCATTGATTCACGCGATCCGCGCCGTTATCAAGGGTTAGAGGAGACGATGGATAAAGCGGCCGGTCATATTCCAGGAGCGAAGAATAAGTTCTGGAAGCTGCTTGTGGAACAGGACGGAAAATGGATTGCTGCCGATCAACTAGCGGAGCACTATAAAGAGTTTCCCGCTGATAAGGAAATTATCGTGTACTGCGGTTCAGGCGTCTCGGCTTGTCCGAATTTCATTGGCCTGAAGGAAGCAGGCTATGAGAAAGTAAAATTGTATGCGGGAAGCTGGAGCGATTGGATCTCTTATAATGAGAATCCGATTGAGACGGGTGATGAATAAGAGCTGAAAGGCCGCGTTGGACGCGGGCTTGGGGGCTGTGACAGGTGGTGTGCATGTAATCTGTTGCAGCCCTTTTTGGGCTGCAGTTCCCGGAAAATTTTCATTCCCTATTTTTGTATTTTTTTATATAATATATTCGATTCACTATTTTTTCTCATCAGGGAGTGTGCTGATTTCTTTACGATTAACCTTCACAGAGGGGAGGTGAGAATAATGAAAAAAGTAGTATTCTTAGTCCTCATTGCGATGTTAGCCTTCTCCAGTCCGGCCTCTGCCGCGTATACTACGGAATCACAAGAGACGAGATATGGGCAGCCAGGTCACTCTAAATATGCCTACGAAGTGTCTCTTTCGGGACAACCCAATACCCAAGTGACCGTCACTTTGATGTACAAAGGCCCTTTGGGGCAGCGCGAGCCTGTCTACGGTTCAACCATCACCGTCACGCTTGACTCCAGCGGAAGCGCTTGGATCAATGGTCCCGTTCTTGATTGCTGCTCTGCATCTTATGTGAATCCTTACGCTAATCCTGTAGTTGTACAAGCCCAATTCGAAGGCAACTATGGAACCGTTAATTGGTTTTATTTGCACGCTAAATATTAGTATTGTTGTTGCACCAGTACACGGGTTTAAGGGCTGTGACAGATTGCCGAGGGGCAGGCTGTCACAGCCCTTGTTTCGTTCAACGCTTTACAAACAAGTGGTGACTTTTAGGTTCTCGTTTTAACGGCAAGCCCACTAAACGATATAGGCCCGACAACATCAGCTCTTGTATTTGCAGTACGATTCTCTGCTGTGACGGTGTAAACATGGTTACCCGATCTTACATTTCTATCTTCCGCCTGGAACGTAACTGCATAATTTTGCTCAGAACCAGCAGATTCGATACCTTGTTGTGTGTTGAAAATTTCTTTTCCATCGCGGAAGATTCTAAAGAGTATTTGCGCAATGCCAGTGACACCTCGAACACCCACAGTTGCTACCAAATCTACCCGATTAGGTTGAGAATTCTTTGGAATAAGTAAAGTGATTGTTGCAAGACGAGATCTTGCTGGCGAACGTCGGATAATAACTGAGTTTGTTAAATTAAATCTGCTGCGCGGCTGAACGGCAGCTTTATCAAGAATACGTACCAAGATATCAACTCCTTTAATTGATACCTTCAATATATTCTGGGTAAGCAGAGAAAGATTGGGCAATTCATTGTGATTAATGCAAATGGCAAATTACAGATTAACGGGACATACATGAGATCCCACCCTCAGGGTGTTACCTTGCTTCACTTGGCCTTTTGTTGGCGATCCGTTCGGTTGACCATTTTTTTATTTTGGAAACGTTCAAACATAGGGGGTCGTCAGGGGATAAGAAGCTGGAGCGATTGGTTTATCTATGAGGGATTGACAAAGTATCTACATATTGCTTAATTAGGTTAAAGGGCAAGGTAATAGTGGAATTTTAGGAGGAGTTTATTCTGCAATCACAATCCAGGATATTTAGTGAACTATCCGTAGAAGAGATCCACGAACTCGTGAGTTTACATTTCGGCAATTCCGAGCATATTGAAATCTCTTTGTTAAATAGCGGTCTCTTTAATACAACTTACAAACTAGATCTGAATTCTTTGCAACGTAAATTAATTTTGAGGGTAGGACCTGTGAATCGGGAGTATCTCTTAAATTACGAACAAAACCTAATGGAAGCCGAATGTTATGTTTATGATTTGTTATCCAAAAATCAAATCCCTTGTCCTGTCGTATTAGCAGCTGATTTTTCAAAAAGATTTATCCCCCGGGATTACATGATAACCGAGTATATCGACAGCACTCCTCTTTCGGACGAATCCATACCCAATGAAGCAAAATGTGATATATACGGTCAGGCTGGCAAATGGACTTCAGAGATTCATAAGATTGTTGGTCCACAATTCGGAAGGGTTTCAGATATCCTTAGGGGTAAGGGGCATGATCATTGGGATCAATTCTTAGTATCACATATAACAGAGATCGGTGAAAAGAGCCTTTTCTTTGGGGTATTAGATCGTGACATAGTGAACCGAATTAGTCATGTTTTTGAAAACATTAGAAATATTTTCACGAGTGTTACTACCCCTAGACTCATACATGCAGATTTATGGGCTGGGAATGTACTTGTCCATTCAAACAACAATAATTCAAATTATGAACTAGCCGCTATTATTGATGCAGATAGGGCAATTTTTGGAGATACTGATTTCGAATTTGCAAATCCTTGGATGATTAACGATTCATTCCTGAAAGGTTATGGAGAAAATATTGATGAACCTAACAGACAACTTAAACTTGACGCTTATAAGTTGATTTATAGTTTCATCGACACTTTTGTGTGGAAGGTTCAATATCAAAACAAAAACGAATATGAAAATCACAAATTACTGACATCTGAGATATTGAAGTCTTTAGAAAAACAAATTTAACCCAGCCGTAGCATCCATCTGCTTTGGGTAAGAAACGCACCTATTTTATTAATTTACAAATGATAGAAAGTCAAAGTATATTATATTCAATTTAGAAAACGTTCCCTAAAATGGAGAGAGGAAGGATTCATAATGAGAAAGAGTCTGAATCCAAAACAGGCGAGTCTAGCTCTATTGGCAGTATGCTGCATCGTCGTCATCACCATTGTTTGGTTGAACAGCAAAAGCTATTGGCCATTTGAGAGGGCAGATACCGCCTCAGCCAATTCCGTGAATGAGATAACAGATCGCGTGGCGAAGCTAAAGCAAGCCGGGGACACTCCAACACTAGAGCAACTTGTCGATGCTTTCGAACCACTGGGATTAATCGATGTACATAATCATAACGCCTCCGGTTCGCGTTATTCCTCAATGCTCGATGTCTGGAAGAAAAATCATATCAGCAAAGTCGTTCTCTTCGGCGATGTATCCGAGCCCAGCGCGATTGGTACAGATGCAGCCGCCTGGTTAGCCTATCAGAGCTCTCCCGAACAATTCCTCCCCTTCTTCTCAGGCTTCGATCTGCATGACCAAGGCTGTCTGGACGTCATTCATGACAATCTGGAGCAAGGTTATTTCGGCCTTGGCGAGATTGCCGCTGCCTCGACCTTCTCCCCCGTCGTATCCCGTGTCGCCTGGAAGGCCTCGGATCCTATGGATGGGTTCCTACCTGACATCTATGAACTCATTGCGACTTATAAAGCGCCAATCCTGCTCCACATTGATCCGCCTAACGGATATCCAGTTCTCAAGCTAGAGGAAGCACTGGAGGCCCATCCGAACACGACTTTTATCTTCGGTCATATGAACGCCTACAGCTCACCAGAGGAGATCGATCGATTGCTTGGGAAGCATTCGAATCTGTATGCTGACTTTTTCGCCGGGTTCTCCGTCTATAATCCCGAAGGAGGAGGACATCCCGAGAACTTTATACCGATTATGAAGAAGTATCCGGATCGCTTCATGCTCAGCACAGACTCTGGCTATGGCATTGAGAGCGAGGAACAGGCCATCGACGCGATGTATCGGATCCTGTATCTGCTGGACGACCCAGAGCTGGCAAAGAAGATTGCGCATGACAATATGATGGAACTCATTCAGGCGCAGCCAGCAACAATGACGCAGTTGTCTGCCATTCAGAAGTTGGCGGCTGATCGTGGAAAGACTTATAACTATGACAACATGTCGAAGCTGGAGGCTGGAGAAATACTGGCTAATGCCGAAAAGTGATGATGATACGGGAAGTCCACGTTGAACGTAAGATAGAGAGCTGCAACAGGTCGCTGACGGGCAGACTGTTGCAGCTCTCTTTGGGGCCCCCGTAATTACAGATGAGATCCGCCGCTTGCATCAATGAACTGACCTGTTACCCAACGGCTGTCCGATGAAGCAAGAAAGGCAGCAATATCCGCAACATCTTCAGGCTCACCCCACCTATTGAAGGTAGAGAGACCAGCTGCATATTTCTGTCCATTCGGATTTTGCAGCGTTCCAGCATTCATCTCTGTATTAATAATGCCAGGCTGAATAGCATTCACTGTAATATTGCGTCTCCCCAGTTGCTGAGCCAAGGTGCGCGTAAGTACATCAATCGCTCCCTTCGACATACTGTACGTGAAGACGCTTGGAGAGGCTACACGTGTGACAAATGATGATATATTGATAATACGCCCTCCATCTTTCAGACGCGGCAACACTTGTTGGGTAACAAAAAACGGCGCTTTGACATTCATGTTCATGACTTGATCATAAGATTCTTCTGTAGCCTCTTCTAAGGTTAAAATTTGACCGATTCCAGCGTTATTTACTAGGATATCAAGCCGATTATCGCCTGTACGTTCCCGTAGGGCCTCATCCAATGACGCATATAAATCATAAATACCGTCAAGAGTTCTTAAGTCAGCGCCAACTGCGAATGCAGCTCCTCCACCTTGCTTGATCCTATAAACTACTTCTTCTGCTTCATTTTGTCTTGTTCCATAGTGTACCGCGACTAATGCGCCCTCCTGTGCCAGACGTAAGGCTATGCCACGACCTATCCCCCGGCTTGCACCAGTCACTAAAGCAATTTTATCTTCTAATTTACCCATTTCTTCATCTCCTTATATCGAATTCATGTCTATTTATATCACAAGGTGATATTTGAAATATTGCTCTCTCATTAGGCATTCATTCAGCCTATCAATATGTGATAGAATAATCATGGTTATTGATAAGAACTAGAGAAAGGGCGACATAGATTGGCACAATTATTTTTCAAATATGGGGCAATGAATAGCGGCAAATCGATTGAGATTTTGAAGGTGGCCCATAACTACGAGGAACAGAACAAACCCGTACTTATTTTTACTCCTGTTGTCGATGATCGGGATGAGGTCGGCTTCGTCTTCTCTCGGATCGGGCTGCGCCGACAAGCCATTCCGATGAACAAGGATACGGACATATTCGGAATCGTCAAAGGTCATACCCCTCGGCTCTACTGCGTGTTGGTGGATGAATGCCAATTCCTGAGTGAGGACAGTATCAAACAATTAGTCCGGATCGTTGACGAGCTGGATATTCCGGTAATGGCGTTCGGGCTGAAGAATGATTTCCAGAATCACCTGTTTGAGGGCAGCCGCCAACTGCTTATCTACGCGGATAAGATTGAAGAAATGAAGACGATCTGCTGGTTCTGTGCGCGCAAAGCAACGATGAATTTGCGGGTAGAGAACGGTAAACCCGTCTATACCGGCGAGCAAATTCAAATCGGCGGCAACGAATCATACTATCCAGTGTGCCGCAAATGCCACGCAAACCCGCCCCTTTAACGTAAGAACCACCGTGTTTAGATCTCTAACGAAACTACAGATCGCTATTTTCCCAAAAACAGTGGTGATTCAAATCTAACGAAACTACAGATCGTAATCTTCAACAACCATTTTGAGCGCAAATAGCGATACCAGGTTTCGTTAGAAATAATCAAAGAAGAGGCAGGCTTATAAGCCTGCCTCTTCTTTGATTAATCCATATCGTAAATCGTACCTACCTTCAGTCCGTACAGCTCATTATAGATCTTCTCCGCGTAAGCGTCTGTCATACCTGCGATGTAGTCGATGATCATATGCTCCCAAGTCCATATCGGCTTCTCTCTTGCCTGATCGCGGTCAAAGCGACGCAGCCAGTCGCCAGGGATGATCGACTTGGACGTCTCCGGATCGACGAAAGCGTCCCATAACCGCTTGATAACCCAAGCGCTACGCTTCTGTAGTCGCTGTACGCGCAAATCACGAATCATCGTTACCCAAGCGAAGCTTTTCAGCACGCTTACTGTACGCAGCATATCCTCATCCTCCCGTCCCTCCTTGACGAACGTCACCTTCTGCCAATTCCCATCAGAGACCACGCCAAGGCTGGAGACGAACAGACTGACCCAATATGCCTTCACCTCGCGGCGTGTACGGGAATAATCATGACCACAAATCGGCATTTTCTCATTCCAGACTCTCAGGAACGAATCCAGTACCTCCTCGACCTTAACCTGGACTTTTTCCGGAACCCAGCCATCCCAGAAGAGATCCTCCAGCGTCATAATCTTCTCGACAATCAGCCGCTGAATGTGGGAATCCTTGAGAAAATGCTCGTGCACCTCAATTTTCCCCGCTTTGATGCCGTCCTCAAGATCATGTGCTGAATAGGCGATATCGTCGCATAAATCCATCAGCTGCGCTTCAAACGTTTTTTTACCTTCTGGAATCCCCCAACGATCACGGATGTAGGAAATATACTCCCACTCGTGCAGGTAGAGGCCCTTTTTATTAACGGTGCCAGAGTAAGGATATTTGTTCGTCCCCAGCAATACCGCGTCAGACAAGTTGAGTCCATCGATATTTTCCCGCTTCTCCAGGAACATCATCAGCCGGAAATTGTGGGCATTACCTTCAAAATGCTCATACTTCCGCCTTACAGCTTCCCGAACCCTTTGTTCTTCCTCGGGGCTTGGGTTGGTGTTCTTCAAGGCCTGTCTGATCTTCTCTTCCACCAGCTTCTCCAATATATTGTCCAGCACCTCTTCGCCTTTGTGCCCGAAGGGGGGGTGCCCGAAATCATGGCAGATCGCCGCACACTCGACGACCTCCGGATCAATGATCAGTCCGGGATGGCCGGCTCGATCCGCGGCAACATCCGGATAGGAGCGAAGCAAGCTGCGCGCGGCTTCCCGGGCAATTTGCGCTACTTCCAGCGAATGTGTGAGCCGAGTCCGGTAATAATCACCAGTTCCCGCTCCAAATACCTGCGACTTGCCCTGCAGACGACGGAAGGTCGGCGAATGAATCAACCGCGAATAATCGCGTTCGAAGGTCGCACGGCTCTTTTCCTGGCCGATATTGTCTGGATACTGCCGATGCTCCCTCATTTCCTGTATATTCATAAGTCTCGCACTCCTTCATTTCTTTGCTCTATTTATGTTATTGTAGCCACCACGGGGCGAAACTTAAAGCGAAAATTTAAAGTTTGCGCTAACCTTAGGTGTTAGAAACTACTATAGTTAACTTTACCAAATCAACCCACCCATATATGGTAAAATCAAGGCAACTATTTCTATGGGGAGAACTATATGTATAATGAGTTGCGCTATCGGGAGTTTGTTACACATAACATCTTTCGTTCATGCGGAATGAATAGCACCTTTTTCATTTCAAAAGACGATAGTAACGTTCCAGTGGCAGAAGGCTATGATGCTACCTATAACGAGAATAACAAGCTGGAGTGGAGAAAAAACATTTATTCATTTCCGCCGATAGGTACCTCTGACGGAGGAGCCTTTACGACTGTGGGGGATCTTGATTTATTTATGCGGGCGCTAGCTAATGGAGAACTGCTCTCTACCGAATTGACCCAGGAAATCATGAAACCGCAATCGACAATCGCAAGGGAGTTCGAATGGGGCAAGATCATCAACGGATATGGTTTTCATTTTACCTATGATCTTTCAGGAAAGCTCATACGAATGTACAAGGATGGTTCCAATGCAGGGGTAGCGGCTATGTTTGCCTACTACCCTGAGATAGATACAACGAGTACCATTTTAGGCAATCAAACCTGCAATATATGGGAGTTACATTGGAAAGCTGAAAGCCTAATTTTAACAGACAGATAAACGGTATCCACTATAAATCACCACCGCAAAGAACGGAGAGATGCAAGTATGATGAATTGGAAAGAAAAACAGCCGCACGCTCATGATCTGATGGAGCTTCATGTTGAGGCGCTCTTTACGCATGATCAGAATATGCGGCTTCGCTCAGTCAATGAGCCTTGGCCTGGAGAGGCCTCTGCCCCGCGTTTTTTCTTGGGAAGAACGACAGACGGGACGGCGATTTGCCGTTTTCGGCATGATGTGCCTGAGAAGCTCATTGCACAATTGCAGGAGCTATGTGCTGATGAGCCCAGCGTTCAGGATTTTCAGACGAAGCCGAAGCATTTGAAAGCCTATATGAACCTTCTGCAAGGTGAGAGAATCTCCACGGGTCCATGCTATCTTATTCCTCAAGTTGCTTCGCCATCCATGCAGGTAATCAGCCTCACCCGATCCAATATCATGGAATGGTTACCCAAAGATTTCGAATGGCTTGTCTCTGAGATCGACTATGCGCAACCTTGCGTAGCATTTGTACGCGATAACCAGGTCGTCTCGATCTGCCGCAGCGTACGTATCACTTCACTGGCCCATGAAGCTGGTCTAGAAACGCTGGAGCCGTATCGCGGAAGAGGTTATGCTGCCGCAGTCGTTGCTGGATGGGCTACAGCGGTACGACAGATTGGGAGACTCCCGTTATACAGTACATTTACGGACAATATGGCATCTCAGAGTGTTGCTAGAAAACTTGGTTTGTCCTTCTATGGAGTAAATTTCATGATCTTTTGATAATGAATGCGAGTACTAATCACTGCTATCTTCCGGGTCGAGCCTAGATAACAACTCCCGAATGGCAGCAGCCTACTGATCATTGTCATTCATAATTTTGATGAAGACTGGAATCGCTTCGCCTACCGATTACAGAAAGTATCACCAGCCAGGATCTTAAGAGAATCTATAAGAATCAAAGGCTTACGATATTAGTTCTACTTCACTAAATTCGCAATTTTAATCGCAATTTCCTGAGATTCACCGACTACTCTGTAATAGATGCCATCCTTCGACCAAACGACATTATATTGCTTGCCGTTAGATTCTTCAATTTCTTGATCCGATACTAAGGCATATTCTCCGTTTTGCAGTTTAACTTTTCCTATCGCGTTCATTTTTAATTTAAAAAAATTCTGCTCGGAAGCATAGAATGAGGGTTTTGCCCCATCGTTAAGACTGAAATGCAATATGTATTCCATCACGGAACGATTATGATAGAGATAAAAGGTGATATTTAAGTTCGCATCTTTCAACATAGCTGCAGGGAATGAAGTGTCACTTAATGGAAAACGGAGTTCCAACTTGTGAGAGCCTAATGTATTAGCGATGTCCGTCATATTACTCAAACGTTCCTTATCGTCCGCTCGAAATGAATTCAGTGCGGTGATCGTTTTTTCCGGCGTCTTCCATTCGATTTTAAAATTTTCCTTATCGATTGTAGAATTATCGTAATACGCGGTGACTCCATTGTTCAGATTGAGTTTGGTATATTTAGGATCATCAAAAGGGTTATAATCGGTTGCTAGTCCATTGTTCACATACAAATAATTGAGATCTGTTCCATAATAATTATTTATGCTGAATCCGGCTTCATATGTTGCAAACAATTGTTGAATGGTTAAAGGAACCTTTTCATTTCCCAAGGGGATATCCAATTGCTCATAGTTGTTGAAAGATTTCTGCATATAGTCGTTAACATTGATCGGAACGGTCTCGGAATCGTTAAAGCGAAGTGACTCCAATTCTTTCAAATCCCCCCAGTCGGGACTGTATTCATCTTGCGATTGCGCTTCTGTTTGCGATTCTAGTTGTGACTGTGTTCCTGTTTGTGGATTGGATTTGGTTTTGACGGTAGAATTTGACGAACAACCAGTAAGTAAGGCGATAGAAATCAGAGTGCATAGAAAGAAATAGATTACATTTCGATTCAAAGTTTTTCCCCCTCGAAGTATTGACAATATATTACACACATTTTGAAAGTATAACAATTTGACTCAAGTAATGGAAGGTAATTTTTTTCACGCCTTGCCTTCACACAATACTGACAGTCCAGCTTGCCGCATAACACATACTTCTTCTGCCCCGGTTCATACACATAGACAACAAGCCAGAGAACATGACCTATCCATGCTCCGGCTTGTTCTATTTTAGAGTTATTTTGAATGAATTCTCGCTCCACTTCTTCAGAGGAGATCCTGAGACTGTGATCTACTTTCAAGACTTCTTGAGTTAGTAACTGCCACCTTCCGGGTCGAGCATAGATAGCAATTCCCGAATGGAAGCAGCCTGCTGATCATTGTTGTTCATGATTCTGGTGAAGACTGGAATTGCCTCTCTAAGTAGAAGATAACTGAAATAATAGTAACTGAAGAAAGGACGCTTCTCATAACCGGGGGGCTCCTCTTCTTCCCATTCCATTTCATCATCCTCTTCGTCCTCCGGCCATAAGTATTCTTCGGACAGCAATTCTTCCATCGTCGCAATCGTATTCTGCGGATCCATATGATCGACTAAGATAGCGGAAGCGACAGCTAAATAAAGTTCAATCTCCTCCAATGTGATCTGCTCTGGCTGTTTCTCTGCAAGCTGATTTAGAAGAATGAGCAGTACCCATGGAGTTGTTTGCCATAAGGTGCTCTGATGCTCAATCAGATTTGCCAATTCCTCGTACTGTCCCGTCTCTATAAGACCAGGAATATCCGTACCTCTTCCATAAGCGGTTGTTAGTCGCTGCCAGGGAATACTATCAGCTGTTCGGGTCGACAAAGCGTTCCTCGTCATTTCTCATCTCCTCCTCATCTACAAGAATAAACTTCCAACTTCGGATACTGATTATCGATCATTATATAAGTTGTCCCCAGCTTTGAAAAGCAAAAAGGGGCTA
The DNA here is from genome assembly GCF_003991425.1 of Paenibacillus lutimineralis. Classification (NCBI taxonomy): domain Bacteria; kingdom Bacillati; phylum Bacillota; class Bacilli; order Caryophanales; family Paenibacillaceae; genus Paenibacillus; species Paenibacillus lutimineralis. The sequence goes on along the minus strand of NZ_CP034346.1, from coordinate 969,349 downwards.
TCCTCACAAATGAAGTCATTTGCGCGGTTTCCCCTTTTATTAAAACAATAATTACTATTTGTTCGTATCCTGTTCTTCCTCGGCAAACAGCGATGTCACAAACTTTACTTCGGGATACTCGCTGCTCGGCCCTTTAAGCAAGCTCCCGTTTTTGTCCATCAAGTATTTGTCAAAGAAATCAAGCACATATGCATTCACTAGGGCAGTGGATCTCACAGGTTTAATCTTGCCGGCGAGCTGGAATTGGCGCAGGAGCGGAGTGATGAACTGCAAATCGGCAAAATTGTAATGCTCCGTATTCTCGACATATAGAATTTGCCCTCCATGCTGAGCGACATATTTAAAATGTCCAACTTGGGTATCGACCTCTGTGACCGCCTCCTCGAACTGTTCTCGGGTCGCTCCCATCGCTTCCAGCTCTTCATCCGTATACACATAATGTTCCCTCACCTTATTGTAAAGATCGAAGGTTCTCTCAGAGAACATGAACAGAAATGGCTTCGTCACCGGGGCTTGGTCATAACGGTACAGCGCCCCATCCAGATCGATCCCTACCTTAATTCTCGGATCATTGGCCGAATCATAAGAGGCGGCACCACCAAAGGAGTGGCCAAATGCACCGACTCGATCCAGATTCATTCTCCCCTTCAGTCCGCTCGAAATATAACCAGCATTGATCTGTTCAAGTTGGTCCAGGGTAAATGAGATGTCGTCCGTCCACATCTTGCCCACCGTATCGCGGTACTCCTTGTCGCCGACCTGTTCATCATCGGTTCTCATCGCCGTTGTTCGCCCATCGGGAAATACGGTAGCGAACGTACTGTACGTGTGATCGATGGAAGCAACGATATATCCATGGCTTGCCAGATTTTCTGCCTGAGAGGTCTGATAGATTTTCGAGGAACCAAAGCCATGATTTAGGACAATCAGGGGGTACGTTGGGCTAGAATTAGAAACCTCAGCGTTATCATAAGAATGGCTCGGGATATACTTCAAGTAATTCATGAAAATCCGCGGAATTCCAATCGTATGAGACATCGGCTCTTCCTTCAACACTTTTGCACTTTCCGGGATAAATGGCACCGGTCTTCCACTTGTATTTTGCGCCGGATACCATACCTGGACCATTAGCTCTCTAGGGCTCCCCACAGTCTCACCGAACAGCTCCTCTCTGCCTGTATCGATGAAATGGAACGTTTGCGTCCCTACTTCAAGCTTGCCCGTAGGTTCCGGCAATTGAAACACAGGGAATAGGTACATCACACCTGCAGTTAAGATCAGGGATAATACTGTGATTGAGAAAAGTGGAACCGATATAAAGCGTGAGAACTTTCGTGCAGCCTTCTTACGGAGTAATCCGTAGACCGATACAACGAGGGAGACGAGTATCATGCAATAAGGGAACAGAAGCTGAACTCTGAACCCTTCGAACGCTAAATGAATGATCAGCACGAGAGTTCCTGTCACACTAACGAGGAACAACGGCATACGCTTGCTGTACCTGAAGAACATGATCAGTACCAATAAACCTGCACTTAATAAAAGAAGAAGCACTTCATACAGTCTCATCTTAAACTCTCCTATTACGTAATATGAATTCGAACCTATCTTATCCTTGGGTTATGAACGGACCATGAACCTTGTATGAACGGGATATGAACAGAAATAAAAAAAGTCCCCCTACGGAAAATTCCGTTCAGAGACTTAGTTTTGTCTATGAAATTGGCTAGGCAGTACTGACATTTCGATCACCCATGGGCAGGATTACCTTAATAACGGTCCCCCCGCCAGGAGAGCTGCCCGCGATGAAGATCCGCCCATTATGCAGCTCAACGATCTTCCTGACGATCGCTAGGCCAAGCCCACTGCCCTGACAGGTCCGATGGCGTGAACGATCCGCTTTGTAGAATCGCTCGAAAATATACTTCGCATCCTCTGGGGAGATTCCTATTCCCGAATCCGCTACTGTGACTTCAATCTCGTTCGCATCAGAACTCAAACCAATGCTTACTTTGCCATCCTCGGGTGTGAATTTAATAGCATTGCCCAGCAAGTTCAACCATACTTGGTTTAATTGATCTGGATCAGCGTCAATTTGAACGGCAGGTAGATCCAGCTCGAAGTTGATGTGCTTGCTAGACCACTGCGGCTCCAAGGATACGACAACTTTCCGGAGCTGCTCATCGAGTGCATACAGCACCGGGTCGAACGGATGGTGCTCCGACTCCAAAGAAGCCAGTTGCAGTAAATTACTGCTTAATCGCGAGAGCCGTTCACTCTCATCTGCGATAATGCCTAGATATCGGGTCTGGTTCTCGCTAGAGACAACACCGTCTCGCAGCGCTTTGGCAAAGCCGGTAATCGAAGTTAGCGGTGATTGGATCTCATGGGATACGTTGGAGACGAAGTCCTGGCGCATTTGCTCGATTTGCTTCAGCTCCTGGGCCATAAGATCGAAGCTTCGCGCCAGCGCACCTAATTCATCCTTACGGCCCAGGTTCAGTTCTACCCCGAAATCTCCGCTAGCCATTTGTTCTGTAGCATTGGTCATTTGGCGAATCGGCCTAACCAGATAACGGGAAGCAATCAAGAAGATAATACTTCCAACAACGAACATAATGAGGAGAAATGTCGTCAGGATCTTTGCCAGAGAGAAGCCATTATTGTCCACCGGCATAACGAACAGAGCATAAGCATCTCCATTCAGTTCAAAAGGGCGACCGATAACCTCCGCTCGTTCTTCCGTCGTTACGACTGTTTCCCCGCCAAGTACCCGTTCTGCTTCCTCCGTTGTTACGGTAATTTCGGACTTTGTATGTTTGGCGTTAAGCACTAGCACGTCTCCGCCGTGGCCAATAATGCGGATCGAATAGTCGCGCAGCGCATGAACATAACTGCGGAGCGGCTCCATGCCCTGATTCGCAGTCTGAACATAAATATCAATAAGATCGTTGGAGACAGACATTGTCTCCTCATGGATCTCCGCCGCAAGCTGTTTCTGAAAGATCATCCAGGTGCTAATATAAGCGACCGTTAGGCCGATGATAACCGCCAGAAGGAAAGTGAAGACAACACGAACATACAAAGAACGCATCATCCGCTCACCTCAAGCCGATATCCAAGACCGCGTACAGTCTCGATCCGGAATTGATCTACATCATCTGCAAACCGTTCACGTACCCGCTTGATATGGACGTCGACCGTACGTTCATCCCCCTCATAGCCATGGCCCCATATTTGTTCAATCAGCTGATCTCTTGTAAAGATTTGCCCGGGGAAGCTAGCTAGCTTGTACAGCAGTTCGAACTCCTTCAGCGGCAGGTTAATCGACTCATCGTCACGGATCACCTTGTAAGCCTGCCGGTTCAATTGCAACTTACCAAGCCGAATTGTCTGGGTAGACGATATCCGGTAACGCTTCAACAGCGCCTTGACCCGCATGACTAACTCCAGTGCATCAAACGGCTTGGTCATATAATCATCAGTTCCGAGCCGGAACCCTCTTACTTTATGAGCAGGCTCCCCTTTAGCAGAAATCATCAGCAGCGGCAAATCAGGGTACTCCGCACGCAATTTACTGCATAACTCCCACCCGTCCATACCGGGCATCATAATATCAAGAATAACAAGATCTGCCTGAGTAGTCTGCACTGCTTTCAGCGCAGTCTCGCCATCTCCCGCTTCTTTCACTTCGAATCCTTCATTCTGCAAATAAACACCAATCAACTCGCGAATATGTGCGTCATCGTCCGCTACGACAATACGGGCCATTCCTCTCCCTCTCCTCTTCTCCTTATGTAGCTTCATTATATCGTGGCCGCCTAAAATATGGATAGTATCCCTGCCTGAAATAAACTTATTGACCTTATAAAAAGAAAAAAAGGCGTCCTCTCACAGATCATTCGATCTGCAGGAACGCCCTATTTTCATATTCTTTTAGCTAAATCTCTCCCCCGGTTTGCTCCCGGACCATGACTTCCTCCAGAGAGCGCGGCTCTGCACGGAATACCCACCAGCGGCTGCCGATAAAGTTCAGAACTACTCCGAGAACCGTAGCCGCTCCCTTGCTTACCCATAGCAAGACGCCAAGCTGCTCATGCAGGAACATCATACAGGCGGAAGTAACTCCAAGCGTCAGCAGATTCAGCAAGATGAAGCGTAGCAGTCCCTTGGTGAATGCGCCCTGCTGCCTAAATGTCCACTTCCGGTTCATCAAGAAGCTGTTCATTACCCCGCATCCATAAGCAATGACCTGAGCTGCAAGCCAAGGCAGCTGCCACCAGGTTAACAGCGCAAACACACCAATGTCTACACCGGTATTCACGATCCCCACAAGGCCAAAGATGATAAAGGAACGCAGTGAATCACGCATCGCACTAGACTTCATAGGGATCTCCTTCCATAAATAATTACAAGGTAGTTTAAAAAGTCCACTTTTGATAAGAAAACCTCAAACGAGGCTATTCAAGGATGAGCGACCGTGATTTAAAGGTTGGTTTTCTTGCGATATAGAATTTCATCTATACGTCATACTCCATCTTTTGCCGCGCCTTCGCGATAAAATCAAGCGGAGTCTCGACTTCTTCGGAGTACTGAATCGCCCCGATCGTCAGCTTCATATCAAGCTTATACTTGTTCGAGAACTCGATATTGTTGAACGATTCCACCTTCTCCTTCAGTCGCTGCACCACTATCTTGGCCCCATCCTCATCCGTGAACAGTATAAGTCCCCAAGTAGGATGATCGGCATTGAGCATATACAGAGAATCATTCATGCGAATGCTCGTCTCGCTCATTCGAGATATATCATAGACCATATCGGTAATCTGAGACTCGCTGACCATCCGGCTCAACTCATCCCAGTGCTTGACCGTCATGACGACCAAAGTTAATGGGATTTGATAACGTTTGGATAGTGCCATGAACACAGCGGCATCACTCTGGAAAGAGCGGGTATTCTTCAAATTGGTACGCTCATCTAATGTTGCTAATGAGGCATTCTTAGCTTGAAGCTGCTCCTTCTCCTGCTGGAGACGCCGATTGGCATTCGTCAGCAGCGCGATAACCACCGTCAGAACAGGCATCATCACCAACCAATAGTAATGATAGCTCTGGAGCGGCTCGCCGACAATCACAGTTTGATAAATGGTATAGGTACCATATCCGAAGATGAACACGATGTTTAGAATGAGCCCGATAGTGATACTGGTGAAGTAAGTCAGTACAGCAATCAGGAACGATATATTCAACAGAATCATGTTGATTAAGTAACGATCCGGGTCCCCCGCCGTGAACACGACATGGATGAAGCAGACTACAAACAGCAGCAGAAAAGCCGCATCCGATAATAAACTGCTCTGATAGCGTCTCATTATTCTCCCCCCGCTCTCTTTCTATGCTTACGAATCAAGAGAACAAACGATACGGCTACTAGGAGGAAGGTGAGTCCAGCGGCAACGATGAAGCCCATGACATCCCCTCGTTCGGTAATCTGAGCTACTAAGCCCTGTTCTGACTGCTCAGCTTGCTTCTTGAAGCGGAAGGGCTTGATATTACCATCTACATCCGTAACCACGGCATCTCCATAAATTTTCCATTTTCCACTGTCTGTCGCTAACAGCTCGGATGCTAAGTAATCATATTTGGAACTTGCACCTGTTACCGCCAGCCAACCATAGCCACTCGAATAAGGAGACTCCATCATTTGCAGCGTTCCTATCCGCTTGCCGTAATCTACGTCTATGCTCATTTTCTCGTTGGATTGGATTCCTTCTCCATCCGGGCCATATCGGAAGAACAACTTGTCGTTATTCTTTTGCAGCCAGGCATTGTTCTTATAAGAACCGATGGAAATGAGATTATGTTGCTCCAGCTCGGATTGTGCCCCGTTTCTATAGAAGGTTACCTCGCCTGTGTTAGCTTCCGCATACTTGCCTAGCAAATGAAACAAGTTGCCAAGTGTAAGATAGCTATAAGAGTCCATCTTCTCAGGCAGCAGAACTGCGATCTTGTTGAAGCTTGCATCTCTTAGGAACGGATTCGGATAATTGTTGAACATTAAGTCCATACGATCCTGGGTATTTAGCTGAAGCATAGAATCCTTGGTAATGTATGCCCATGGCATTTGATCCGAAAGATCGATACAGCCTGCGCTGATCAGCTCCAGGTCAAAGGCTGCAGTGACTGTGAAGTTACCCGAAACCTCAAGATTCTTCGGAATCGTCAGCGTAAGCTGATCCTGGCCCGACGCCTCCTTCGTCAGCTTCTTGCTGCCGATTGGCGTGTCGTTAATCAGGATCGTGACCAGCGAACGATCAAAATCCAGATTTTCCGAATAACGGAAACCGAGGCTAATTTTACTCGAGTCGGCAATGAAGCGATTTGCCGGTAGCGACACAAAATAGCTCTTCTCTTGATGCATCATCCCAGTCAGCTTGTCCCCGGTCTCTGTCAGCGTTACATCCCGGCTCACATTGATTGCTGGTGTATCCACATTCGTACTTGCATCCACCCATTTCTCCGGTCCAGTCAGTTGACCCATCAGGATCTGATTACCGATCAAACGGCCTGCTTTGGTAAGCATACTAGGATCTTCTGAGGTTACAATCAGAGCGGTCTGTCCGCCGGCATTCACCAATCGAATCAGCGCTTTGTCGCTGACGTTTGCCGCTCCTAAGGCCTGCTTCCATTTAACCGGCAGATGGTTATATAAGGAGACGATAACAACATTCTCCCGCCCATCAAACGTAGAATCATCGAGAGGTAGCATCGGAGTGGTATCTTCCCCTGAATGGCTGCCCTTGGCAAAACCGGAAAGAGCATATACCGCAGCTTCCAGCTCCACTGGTTCGCTATCGCTTGGTACGCCAAGCGCGCTTAGGTTTCCTTTTAAAGAGTCCAGTCCGACAAATTGCTGATTAAAGTTCCGGATGCTCCCTCCAATATTATCCTTTGTATACGTAACGGAGGCATAAGATGACTTGTAGAGCTCAAGCCAATTGTCCCTCTTCTCGGAAGTAAGGCACATACCCTCAGGTAGATTGGTCAGAATATAACCTTCGATTGAGAGTGTATTGCCGCCTGGTACCAGCAAATCCTTGGGAACCGATACGGCTAAGGTCTGCCTTTTCTGCTCATCTACAACAGGACGGAATGAATAAAATTTAGTGCCGTTCATCTTCAGAGTCACACTGGACTCTTCTCTTCTTGTTAGCTGAGTTGCCTGATAATCCAGATTAAGCGTTAAGGTGTCGACATTCCAGTACTCCTCAAGCTGGATATACATATTACGTGCTGCAGTAACTCCGGATAAAGAAAGGTTAGACGAAGTTATAGGCGTCTCATAGGTAAGCCGGTTGCCCCCTGGGACCGGCTCGGCATATACCTGACCACAGGAAATGACGAATAACAAAATGCATAGAAATCCGGAGATCATTGATCTTGAGTTCACGTTTCTCCCCCTTGTCTTAATATCGTTCAGTTTTGTACCACTTAACTTCTCTTTTGAAGATTAAATCTTTGAAGTAGTTATATAAACCATTGGCGGCTACAACCATCCATAGCTGACAATAAGAAATGTACATCAGCATAATGATCCACAGGTTAGATAATCTCATTTCTCCCTTTTCTGTAATGACCGTAACGAAGGTGCCTGTCACAAATAAAATGACGGCCAGCAGCCACAGGAATGAGCTGAGCCCGGCAATCGTCGTATTGACTAGCCCTAGTGCATGTAAAATGAGCAATGCGTCAGACATAATAAGCGAGGTCAGTAATAAAAAATAGATGGATAAGAAATACAGAAGATCAAAGTGAATCCGTCTCGCTGATCGGTCGAACAACAACGGCAAGTTTTTAACAATGACATATATATTGCCTTTAGCCCATCTTGTCCGCTGCTTAAACCATACCTTCAACGTCTGCGGCTCTTGCTCCCAGGTTACTGACTTGGGCTGAAACTTGATGCGGTAGCCCATCATGTAGATGCGGAAGCTGATTTCTGTATCCTCTGCAATCGCCTTGACGTCCCAGCCACCGATGTGCTCAATGATTTCCCGGCGCATAATGAAATTTGTCCCCGGGATGGTGCACAGCTTGAACAACTTCCAGCGACCGGCCTGTGCCATCCATTGGAAGGATAGCGTCTCAATATTGATGAAGCGCGTAAGCAGGCTGGCATTTCGATTACGAGTACGGAACTTGCCGATTACTGCTCCCAATGTGTTATCATTCGTAATTTCCCCAACAAGATAGCGTAGAGCCGTCTTCTCCGGGGTATTATCGGCATCATAAATAGCGATATACTCTCCTCTGCTCTGTTTGAAGCCAATATTCAGAGCGTTGGATTTTCCTTTGCCTCCAGTTATGTTATCTGTGTTAATAACAATCAAATTGCGTTCATTATACTTGGCCTGCAGCTTCGCAAGCAGCTCGCTGCTATTGTCGCTTGAGTTGTCGTTAATGACAATAATCTCATAGCGGTCCTGCGGGTAATCCAGGGCAAGCAGCGCCTCTACCGTCTGCGTAATCACTTTGCCCTCGTTATGAGCCGGAACCATGAGTGAGACGAAGGGAACCTCCTCGGGTAGCGGCGGCACCTCTTGTTTCTCATTGGCAATGTAATACAGGTAACCGGCAATAATAAGTACCACATTGACGAGGAGCAGTGACCATATACTGATGACAGCGATCAGCATCAAGATGTCTACAGCAGTCATAACTGCCTCCTTACTTATAAAATTTCCGTTTATACATACGATATCCAATAATTAGAAAACCGGAAAATAAAATCAAGGTAATGAAGATTACGACGATAAAAAATTTATTTTGAACGGTAAACCAGGTCTCAAAGCTCTTCTGCTCATGCTGCTTATATTCATAGTCAGAGCTTGTCTCGACATGGCTCGCCTGAATACCTAAGCTTACTCCGTTTAGAACAAGTGAACCACGTTCTGACCCTAGCTCATTGCTCCCGGTCTTTACCTTGTGGACTCCCTTCTTGTAGTCTTCAAAGGTAATCCAACTGTTTCGAAGACTGTCAAGCAGGTTATCTAGCTCCGCTTCATTCTGCACAAAGTTATAAGTGAATGCAGTGTCCATCGGAAGGGGATCTATCGGACGGTCATCGGACAGATAACGTTGCAGGTAAGCCCGATCTACGCTGTAGAGCGAGGACGAGAACGCTTCAGAATGATTCCGCTCTGCCTTATGGATCGAACGCGTGTCTGGGAACAGAACGACGGAGTCAAAAAAGGCCATTCCTTCCGATGCAAAATAGTCATCATACGTCCAGAACATCTCCGTTCCCATTCCAAGTGGCACAATCCCCTCTTCAGCTAATACATCGATGAAATGCTCCATCTGACGGTTTAAGTCACGGCCATCATCCCGAATTGTAGCGACAAACGGTGATTCTACCAAAACTGTCCCGTTGCGGGATTGGACATATTTCAAAGTGTTGATATACCGCTTCATAGCAGGATAATCCGTATTGCTGAATACCGGATGCACACTTACGATGAACGGGATGCCCGCTTCATACAATTCATCCGACATTCGTTCCAGCAGTCGCAAGTCCGAGAATGGATAGATTTCCTTGAACACAAGATAATAGTGGCTTTCTTGTTTCTGCCGCAGCCAATCCTTAAGTACGTAAGATAATGCAATCTCGCTAAGCGTATCTTTTTCTATGAAAGGAACATAGGCATACGACCCATTCCGTATCCCGTAAGGATAGCTAGCGTCCTTGAGCTTTAAAGCTCCGTACCGCTCTACCCCAGGCTGCTCTGTATCATATACAGTCCCGAGACGGATCGATTTTTCAACGAATGGCCCAATCGAGAAATCTGCCACCTTCTCCACGGCTTGAGCCCGAAGCCCTAACGACTGAACCAGCTTATCTCTCGGTATCCCTCCTATGTAGAGAACATCTCCTTGGTAGGAGCGTAAATCTGTTAAATAATTGCTATCTTCCTCCGTAAAATCAGAGCGGTTGTGTACTTCGATAAGCTTGGAATAGTTACTTAACGACCCCGCGGTATACGAATCAATCGACTCTACCGTAACCTCAACCCGAAATGCAGCGAGAAGGCGTTTTAAAGCTTCTATATTACCCTCATCCTTGGTACCTCTTCCCAGGCTATCATACACAATCAGTACTGAATCAAAAGATGAAGAGTTAGCCGCTTGAACCGTTGCCGGATGGGTTAGACTTAAAATTAGACCTGAAACAAGCAGCACCAGCAGCCCGATATGCAAACGATGTTTCTGCCTCAATGAATTGTCCCTCCTTTCTTTTGCCTCTTCTCTCGTATCAGGACTAATCATGACGGGTCTTCATCCGCCGTCGGCTTGTTCTGCCACAGATTTCGGCATATCGCATCGGCTATTGCAGCAAAGGTTACCAAATCAAACGATGCTGTAAATAGAAACTCATGCTTTGATAAATCCGCATCCCCTGCGCCGATGATCGACACGAAGATTCCTGATAACCCCATGAGGATCATCATAAGAAACAAAGGAAGCCTCACCATGCTGCGCATATGCCTTGCCTTAAACGCAGCAACGAAGTGCGGTGCATATAATCCGATGATGATCATTATCCAAATTACGATAAATCCAAAGGTTTTGGGAGCCAGTGCTTTTTTCAGCTTGCTATATTCGGAAAAGAAACTTGTTTGCGCGCCAAAGGGCTTCCCTACAGACTTCTCATAATTACCCATCGCTGCCGGACGGATTGTGAATGCGCTTTTGGCAGCTAGATTCATCATTCTCCCCGCTTGATCTAGATGTGTAACATAGTATCCAAGAATCGATACAAATCCATAGTGATTGTAGAAGCTATCCTCTAGAATCTGGGAGTTCACATCAACGGTCGTATATGGCTCATAATGTATGGTGCCATTTAGAACCGCGTACTGTTTGTTAATGCCAAATGACTTGAGCGTTGCCTCAGGATCTTCGGATTGCAACAGGACACCACGGGTCATGGCATGATACTTGTTGACATTAACAAATTCCTTCGGGATCAGTACATAGGTGGCAATACCCGCAATCATCAGTATCGCAAGCGATGAAGCCATCAACGCCCGAAAGGTCCGCTGTTTGCGTATGAAAATCAAGATGATTCCTACCAGGGCGATAATGATGCCTACAGGGGCATTTTGCTGCTTACTCGTCGTTAACAATAGACCACTTATGAAAAAAACAGCCATCATTGCATAATCATTGTATCTGTTACGGAATAACAGTAATCCTGAAGCAAATAAGTAGATCAGCATAGTCCAAACTAAACTTTCTCCAAAAAACGAGTTAAAAAAAGCCGTATATGCGGTATCTGCAAATAAAAACACGGCCAAGACGGCTACGATATATCCGTACTTGCGTTTCATTTTCCAAGTTAAGGCCTCAACGAACAGATAGACAGCTCCCATGTACATGATCGTTAGTAACACAGCTTGAACCCGAATATCAAACACCTGCGAGTTAAACAATTGATTGATCCAAATAGATACACGGATAAGAAGGGACTGTGAGGAGGTATACATCTCTGTATTCTCGTTGAAGTATTGGAAGATTCCAAATTCCTTATTAAAATAGCCGAAGTATAAACTGTCGTAGTCAGGATGATTAAAATACAGTCCATTACTGTATAAAATCCGGAAGTAGTCGCCGTTGTCTGCCATCCCGATGTACGGTGGCACAAATAGTACAAAGACCGTAATGATCAGTACCAGTGAAGTTGCCAGCAGAGACGGGGATATATATCGGCTAAGGACCGTCATCCTGTAGCCGAACTTTTGTAACCAAGGAGCCTTTGCCAAGTTACTCACCTGCCTTCATATCCGCAAACACCCGGTTCTGGTGGGCATAAGCGAGCAATGCCATTAAATTATCAAATGAATAAGCCTGCTTCGTCCCCGTATCACCGAAGCCGCCATAGAGCGGGCTTGTCTTATCCTGAACCTGATATTTCTCCATCAGCTTAATACTGTCCCTGTACAATTCTCCGTCACCCACTACAGAGCCGATCATAGCCGTTATCGCATAAATCGCGGTCGATTGGATCTGATTCTGCGGCTTGCCTTGTTGGTCATATTGACCGTACAATGCTCCGCTGCTCACCTGATTCTTCAAATAAGCAATGCTCTCGGAACGCTCCAGGCCAGCCTCAGCCAATGACAGGATGGTTAACAGCGACTCAACGGTGTTAATCCCTTCCGATTGATAAGACTCTGTATCATACTCGTATCTTGTCTCGTAGAAAGGGAACGAATCCGATAAATATCCATTCTCAAGGATCGTCTGCATATTTTGAGTCAAAGCCTTCTTTTGTTCAGCAGATATCGGCAGCCTCTGTAGTGTCTGCAGATCGATATAGCATAGAGTTACAAAATTATTGTTGACCTTGTATTTTTCATCGTAGAAATCATACAGTTTGTTGTCCTTAATATTATAGCGGTAGAACAGCTTCGAGTATTTGTCGGCCAACTCCGTATATTCTGGGGCAAACCGCTCGCCTGCTTCATACAAGGCCCGAATGATCCGGAGATCATCAACAGCGGCATTAATCGTGTATTTCTCGCCCTGTTTGGGACTATATCGATAACTAAAGCCCGATGGAAGTTCAAATACACGTTTGGCCCGTTCCCACTCCGCTTGAAAATCTGCCTTACGATCCATTAGTACATAGTATCGCATCATTAAGCCGGCTGATTCGCTCAGCACCTCATGCCCGCTGGCGGCTGTATCCGCCTCATTGGAATCCAGATAGTTCGTGTATACACCGTCAGGGCCATATAGCTCGCTTAAGACGAAATGCTCGGTGCGCTCACGGTACAACTTCACTCTCTCCTTATAGGCCGCATCCATTGGCAGACGCTCTGGCTGCGTACGTTCCATAGGCTCTGTCTGCCCTTGCTGCAGCGGCATATTGCCACAGGCCGTAAGCATGCTGAGCAATACAATTGAACTGATGATGCATGTCCCCAATTTCTTCAACGTTATTCTCCTGTTCAAGCCTGCACCACAACTTTCCTGATCGTTATTTGGAGATCAGCTCTGATGGTGGATAATATTGATAAGACTCATTTGACTGCGTCTCTTCACGAGGATAGTGTACAGTCTCTCTTACAATATATTGAGGTCTGCTCTTGCTCTCATCATAAATTCGGGCAATATATTCGCCTATCACACCAAGCGATAGCATTTGAACGCCACTGAACAGTGTAATAGCCATCATAATGGACGTCCAGCCCTTCTCCACTTCAGGAAGATCGAACAGCTTCGCACACAAGGAGTATACGAGTACGATTAAGGCCAGCAGAACTGTCAGCATCCCCATTCGAGTGATCAGCTTAAGCGGCTTGGACGAAAATGAGAATATTCCGTCGGAAGCAAAGGCAAGCATCTTCCGCAGCGGATATTTCGTAGTGCCCGCCATACGTTCATTCCGGTCATACTCGACAAAGGTTTGGTTGAATCCGATCCAACTGATAATCCCGCGAATAAACTTGTTCCGCTCTGTCATTCGATTGAACACATGAACCACCTTGCGGTCGATCAAGCGGAAATCTCCTGTATCACGAGGGATGTGTGTATCCGACATCCGCTGGAGAAAGCGGTAGAACAGCGTTGCCGAAGCAAGCTTAAACAAGGTTTCCCCTTTGCGCTTCCTACGTTTTCCATACACTACTTCATAGCCTTCTTCCCATTTCTCCAGCATCTGATGGATCACCTCAGGAGGGTCCTGTAAATCGGCATCGATAATAACAACGCAATCCCCTCTTGACGAATTGATTCCCGCAGTTACTGCTGCCTGGTGACCGAAATTTCTTGCAAAATTAACGATCCGTACATGTACATCCATTCTAGCCAATTCGTCAAGGATGCCCAGCGTACGATCCTTGCTCCCATCGTTTACAAAGACAAGCTCATAATCGTAGCCTGTGTCGATCATTACGTCGGTTAATGAATCGTAGCACTGCCGAATGACCTCTTCCTCATTGTAAGCAGGGACTACTACCGATATGCATTTATCGTTCATTTCTCCCACTCCTTAGAACCTATAGAATATAAAAGCGAATATGATCATTTTTAAGGACTCTATAATAATGAAAAATCGACAAAAAATAGAAACTAAGACGACGCATTTCTTGTTTTCACTACATTTCTATCATTTTCAATTATTTTCATATTTTTTTGATAGTTTTCAATTTTGTACACAAAAATAAAGTAAGATGGCTATCATCACTGTGTCTGGGGGATATTATGCGACTTAGAGGAACCTTCATGATCACAGCTAAAAAGTATTATAGCAGTTCAAACTGAACAATTTCTAAACAATATTGTAATAACAAACATGTACCTGTATATGCACAAAAAGCCAAATGCCAGTCTCTTCTTGTAATGAAATGTCGAGTATATCTCTTATTAAACTTTGGGTTCAAAGTATTTGAGGCGTAAATAGCATACATGATGTAGTACGCCAGTAATGGGGCAAAACATGTATATGGGGTGTTCCTAATGACAAGACTTGGATGTTAATCATCTCAATATAGGAGTATCTTCCCATCATTGTAACAAAAAAAGGGATGATTTCAAGTCCCATTATACTCGATTCCAACAAAATCCTCCTATTTTTTCCCTAAAATATAGCGCTCAACAGAAAAAAGCCCCGGATGTCGGTGGCTTATAATCTGGCATATGAGGCTATAGCATTTATTTCTATCATTTAGTAGACAAACATTACGAATCGATAATAATGCTCTTCAATGTCAGGTTGACCGGGTTTGCGATCGTATCTCCGACTGGGCATTTACTCTCTAGGAAACGCACGAACTCGTCAACCTTCTCCTTCGGCGAATCGGTCTTGATTCGGAACGTATAACGGATATCGGAATATCCTGGCCGGACTGGAGCACGGTCAAAGAATCCATCCAGATCAAGATCGCCCTCAACCTCTACCTGAAAATCGTCCAGCTTTACGCCGAATTTAGGCGCGTACACTCTGGCTACGATCGATTGGCACGCTCCAAGCGATGCCAGCAAGGCTTCAACTGGATTCATCCCTGTATCCGTTCCTCCCAAACTTTTGGGCTCATCAATCGTAAGCTCAAAATTGCGGGCAGTGGTCTTCACCCGAACTCCTTCCTGCAAATGCGCAGTCGCCTTGAAGGTATGTACAGCAGCCATCCTCAACCTCTCCTTTGTCTGGATTCGTCCGTTTCGATATCCTAATCAAAACTAACTTATCCGCTTGGTTTTATAAGATATTATAGATTCACTGC